>CAMAQD010000038.1 GCA_945860385.1 Flavobacterium psychrophilum | reverse complement strand
ACCCAGCGCCGTCAATTTGATGTTGAATTTCGTTTGGCAAATCGTCAAAGTTAAGTTTTCCTACATCTATTTTTGATTCACAAGAGACAATAAAAAACAAAGTGATTATTATTATTAAGAATTTATACATTATATTTATATTAAAGTTTGTTCAAGTAAAACCCCTTAATACTACAGAACTTACCCAAATTGTATGCCCTATCGACAATACCAACCTCGGTTGAGTTTGGGCGCTTACTTGGGTACCAAGAATGAGCGGTAAAGAGGTGATGGTGTTTTCACAAGGCTAATATACGCAAATTAGCATACAAAGAAAGTTTTAGATTATCATTTCTGAATAAGGTGATTCCCCTTAAAAAGTAGATTTATCCAAAATAAATATTAACCAACACCTCCCTTTTCTCCAAAAAGGGGTTCGAACCCCCTACCCTCTGCTTGTAAAGCAGATGCTATGAACTAACTGAGCTAAACTCCCCTTTTGTTTGGGTGCAAATTATACTAAGAAAAATTTAAATAGTAAGTGATTTTAAAAATAAGATGAAAAAAAATGAATGATTTTAGTCATAAATTTACTTATTTTTGATATGTAATTAACTCTTTATTATGAAGAATTCATATTTATTTCACCTACTTTTAGTTGTTTTCATGTTGCATCATGGAACGGATCATTCTTTTTCACAGCACATCGGGTTGCACGAACTACCTACAGCAAGGAAGTTCATTTTTAAGTCTTTAGAGAAGAAAATTCTTCCCGGAAATTCTAAGGAGACTGCGCATAATGGATCAGTATTGACAGAAGATGTAATTGGTAATCTTGCAGTGGTATCACTTTATTATCAAAATGCATGTTATACAGATGGTAGATACAACAACAATAATTATTCAATAGAGAAAGGCATCATTAGTGATGAAAGCGCTGAAATACAATGGGAAGCATACAAGGTTTTCGGACCAACGCACAAGGCGACTCAGTTTTTGGCTTCGCAACACAATATTTATTTTAAGTTTGCTGCTAAAGTTGATTACGCTTTATATGTATTTGAAAATAGTGTTTTGAAAAAAGTAGCAGACGTAATGGCGGCAGACGTAAATGCGGATGGATTTACAAAAATCAACGGTCAAACGATTAGTAATTTGAAAGGTGATATCACCTATGTTTTTTTGCCATCCAAAACCAATATTAATGGGACGTCTCAAGGGGTGAGTGGTTTGGAAGGATTAAAATTAAACGAAACTATTCTTGGAGATGTTTATCAGATAAATTATATGGTTCCAGGTAATCCATTTGACACCCGAACAAACGCTGACAATGATAATCGTCATTTTTTTGGTTTTCCTATCGCAGGAGGTAAAACAGGTATCATCTGGCAAGATATGGTTGATTTGTCAATTCACCAGTCAATCATAGAATCGGATGTTATGAAATTTCAAACATTTGAGTTGCCAAACCCCAATCGTGGTTATTTAGCAGCAGCTTCAGGAAATGAAAAGTGCGAGGCATTTTACGTCACGATTTTCGAGACCAATGGAAAACCTGTAGATATGATGGTAAGTAAGTATTCAACTATTACTAAATCATTTTTGAAAACTAGCGTCGATGTTTCAAAAACAGGAGCTAATTTTTTTTCACACCAACAAGAAGTGGCTAGCCTACAATTTTCTAGAGATAGACTCCTACTGATGATCGCCCGAACTATGCACAAATCTTCAGACGGATTAAACCATCAAGGTGGTATTGCTTTGCTCTTCGATGCCATCAATTTGTCGCTTTTGAAAAACTATGGACAAACTTCGGGTCATAGCTTTGGCAATGTCATAACAGCCAATTCAAAAAGTGAGTTCATTGGAATGGATTTGGGAGACAATTATCCACGAGGTATTCACATGCATATGTTTGGAGATTACAAGCAATCGGCACTGGTTTACACCTTTAAAACTCAACATGGAACAACTGCAAATTGTTATGGCATTAAAAATTATCCATATTACCCTGAAATAAGCACTTCATCAAATAAGTTTTACAAATGGTCTAATGACAACATGACGTACACAGAGTTGGGTGGAATTCTAGAAGCCGTTGATGGATATTTGGTTTCATTTTTAGGGGAGCCTGATAAATACGGTAAATCATTGAACTCCGCTTTAGCAGGGAAAGATTGTTCCAGAAACGTTGGATTTGTTAAGGTTAAGACAAAATTTTATGAGACCTCTTCAAACATATTTCTTTCCACTGGTATTTCTGAATCTGGTGGATTTTACGATTTCGGAGGATCTTGGAGAGAACAGATAAATACAGGTGTTGTATGGTTAACATCCTATCAAAATCCAAAGGAAGGAACAGCTAAATATTTAAAATCAGTAAAATTGAATGACAAAAGTTTTTTGTTGTTGTGGGAATTTTGGAATAACGATGCATACAAAAACACCCTTGCTATAAAGACTGATCAGAATGGTAAACCCATAAATTCAACAATAGATTTAGGAACCAGCGTGCGACTTGACGGCCGAAACGAGATGGTGGTAAAAGGAAATCAACTACTTATTTTTTCCGGAAATTCAGTTGATAAAAAGCTTACAGTTACTTTTATTGAATTAAAATAGTTTACCGTTGAATAGCTTTCTACTTTTTGCAAACAGGTAAGAGGCGAAAACACAAATCTACGTTTAGTCTCTTGTGCTTATTTATTGGTAAGTTCTGCCTTATTCCGATATAAATAAAATGTCAGTTTCAAATTGTCTCTAGCACCAAACAACTATAGATCTGCATTAATTTTATTCGAGATGATATTCAGTCTTTAAAAGAATTAATAATTGTGCACCTGCAAATTTCACACTTTTCATGTTCTCGGTTACAATATTACAAATCTTTCTATGATATAAAAGCTGATTCGCAAAGCGGGACAAAGGAATTCTATCATTTGAAAGAAGATAATCGAACCCTTCTATTTCTAATTTTTTAGGGGTAATACCTTGTTTTAATTGATTATATAGATGGTAAGTGTTTAGAATATCATTAGAAAAGTCCTCTGATTTTTCCATTACCCGACCTAAATTTGATTCATTTATTAATGCTTTTTTTACTTCTGCATCATAATTCATAATTCCAGCTATAACTTTGTAGTTTTTAATTAATCTGAAACCGCCTGAGTTTTTTAATTGTTGTATAGTGGCGTCGGTGTATATAAAGTCAGGAAACCACTGAAAAGACCTGTAATTATTATAAAACTTTAAAGAAAACCCTTTTTCTAAAGTTGGAAGGGCTTCCAATACGGAGTTTTGTTTTACATCATTTTCTTTAAACAACATAATATTTTTGTTAAGCTT
>CAMAQD010000037.1 GCA_945860385.1 Flavobacterium psychrophilum | reverse complement strand
ATAAAAGATGAAAAAAATATTTCAATACTTAATGATGCTAACAGTGAGTTTGATGGCTACATCCTGTTATTATGACGAAATGCCACCAGAGGCTGATATTCCTATTCCGGAAGTAGTTTCTTACTCAAAAGATATTCAGCCATTATGGGCTCAAGATTGTGTTAGTTGTCACAAGACTGGAGCCACAGCACCAGATTTAATATCAGCCAATTCGTATCTAGCGTTAACGAAAAATAACAAATATGTTATTCCAGGAAATGCCGCAGGTAGTAGTCTTCATAAATCCCTTGTAGGTGATGGAGCAGCAATTATGCCAACTGCTGGAAAATGGAGTGATTCCAAAATTGCTTTGGTAGACAAGTGGATCAACGATGGAGCTCTTAATAATTAACTATAAATTAAAAATCATGAAATTATTAAAAACACTATTTATAGTTGTGTTTGTTCTACCAACGATGTTGTTGGCGCAAGAGCAAAAAGACACTACCGCCGTTGTTGTTGACAGCGTTGCACCAGTTGTTGAAGTAGAATATGAGCGTGCCGCTTTTGAAAGTACTTCATTAATTGAAAACCAAACCGATCGAGTGTATTCTAAAGGAACTATCGAAATGATAATGAATCACCGTTTTGGTCTAGTAACTGGTACCAATGACATGATTGGTATTTGGGCACCAGCCAATATTCGTATAGCAGTAAATTATTCCATTACTGATCGCATCACTGTTGGTGTTGGAACCACTAAAGACCAGAGATTGCAGGATTTTATTTTGAAAGGGGCAATTTTAAAACAAACAGTAAATGGTAAAATGCCTGTGAGTGTTACTTATTATGGTAATGCTGCCGTTAGTGCTTTGCCAAAGAGCAATTTCTATCACTTATCTGATCGTTGGTCCTTTTTTAACCAAATCATTATTGCCCAACGTTTTAATAAAATGTTTTCCTTTCAAATTGCACCAAGCTATTCTCATTACAATGTAGTTGAGGCTCCTATGAGCAATGATTTATTTGCCATTCAGTTTGGAGGCCGAGCCAAAGTTACGTCGAGTATGAGTATTTTATTAGATTTTAATCAGCCTTTTACTTCTCAAAAAAATGCACCAGAATCAGGATTTTCTTTTGGAACCGAGTTTTCAACTGTTGGACACACCTTTCAAATTTTCGTAAGTAATTACAGAGGAATTGTGAATCAACAAAGCAATATGTTCAATCAGAATGAATTCTATAATAAAGACGCCAGCTCTGGTTCTAAATTCGAAATGGCTATTGGATTTAATATTTCGAGAACTTGGTAATGTATTGATTAACCAGTTGTATAAAACACTGCAAAAGATATAATTCAACTAAAAAAAAGAGGATTCTGATTCCATAAAAGGATAAGTTTATCCTCTTTTTTTACATATATAAAAAAGAGTTTCGGGTCTTATTTTAGGTTCAACTATCAAAGCCTCTGATTTATACGGTTTTATGCTTAATTATAAAAATTTAAAAGTATGATAATTATCATTTAAATTAAGATAAAATAGACAGAAATTTACAAGATAATTGATTACACAAATAAAACTTATACTAAAAGAGTAGTTTATTTTTTAATGAATTTCTAAAAGTAATATTAAACAATATGGAAAAAGAAAATAATAATTCATCCCGAAGGAATTTTCTAAAGCTCGGTGCTTTAGGAGGAATTGCTTTGGCAGGTACTGCAATTGCAAGCGCTGTTACCGATGAAGGCACAAAAACTACAGGCAAAAAAGTAAAAGTACTTACTGCTGATGGAAAATTAGTAGAAATTGATAGCTCTCTTGTTGATCATCATGCTTCTAATGATGATTTTTCGAAAGCAGAACTTCGTCAGGGAGTCGAAGGAAAGAAATTTATTCGGGTAATCGATTTAGGCAAATGTGCCAATGAGAGAAAATGCATCACAGGCTGCCAAAAAGCCCATAATGTTTTAGCGCCAGTTGAATATATTAAGGTGAAGAAAATGCAAAATTCACCTTTAGAATCTCCCTATTGGTTTCCTACAATGTGTTACCATTGCGATAATCCTCCTTGTACAAAAGTATGTCCAGTCGACGCAACATTCAAACGTTCTGACGGAATTGTGGCTATGGATTACGAACGTTGTATTGGTTGCAAATTCTGTATTGCTGCTTGTCCATATTCTGCTCGTACATTCAATTTCGGAAGACCTGAACAAGTAAAATTTAGCGAAGAACATAAAAACGATACTTCTGACCCCAATCATTGTACGACACCTTATGCTCAAGAAGGAACTGTTGCCAAATGTGATTTCTGTACTGATCGTTCAGCCCAAGGATTATTACCAGCCTGCGTAATTGAATGTCCGAATGGTGCGATTTACCATGGTGATGAATTAGAAGATGTTGTCTCTAACGGAGAAGATACGGTGAGATTAAAAAAATTATTACAAGACAGAGCTGGATACCGCCAATTTGAAGAATTAGGAACCAAACCAAGGGTGTATTATTTACCACCTGTAAAACGTAATTTCCCGTTTGAAGATGCAACTGAACCTCAAAATACCAAGGAGTAATCTTTTTAAAAAAATAAAAAATGTCTGAAAATATAATTAAACCAGAATCTACCCAACACGAAACCTTTACTCAAGCAGAGTATATGGTGATGAAAGATGACCTGCTTCGTCCAATCGAGAAAATTGGCAAAGCGGGTAAAATATGGATTGCATTTCTTGTAGCCGTATTATTGGCAGGAGTTGTTGCCTATATCATACAAGAAACCAAAAGCAAATATGTTACTACAAGTTTAAGAGATTATACTATGTGGGGAATATACATTTCCAACTTTTTGTTTATGGTGGCCATAGGTTTAGTCGGTGTCTTAATGTCGGCTATTCTTAAACTTACCAATTTTGAATGGTACAGACCCCTTTCCAGAATAGCCGAAGTTATTGCCATTGGCGCCATAATGTTTGGAGGAATAAGCATCGTTGTGGCAATGGGAAGACCCGATAGATTATTAAATTTATTCATTCACGGTCGTATTCAGTCGCCAATTATTTGGGACGTTATAGGAATTTCAACGGATCTTGTCGCTTGTATTATTTTACTTTTTATTCCATTAATTCCTTCATTACTAACCTGTAAAAACCATTTGAAAAATTTACCCAAATGGCAATTAAAAATGTACAATATGCTTTCTTTTGGATGGCAAGGAACTCCAGAACAATGGGAAATATTGAAAAAAACTATGAAAGTATTGACAGCTTTGGTAATTCCTTTGGGAGTTGTGATTTGCACGATTACCGCTTGGTTGTTTGCAACCACGCTAAGACCAGAATGGGATAGTACAAATTTTGGAGCCTATTTTGTTTCAAATGCCTTTTTATTGAGTGTAGCTGTCATGACCTTAGCCACTTTTATTTTTAGAAAAGCCTATAATTTCGAAAAATATTTAACCGAAATGCACTTCGATAAATTGGGACAAACTTTGGTTTTAATGGCTTTAATACACGGTTATTTTAACGTCAATGAATATTTGATTCCAGCTTATAAAATGTCGGGCTTGCACGAAAATACTCTTTTAAATTTATTCGTCGGGAAAGAAGCCGCTTTTTATTGGTCAGTAGTGATTTTTGGTATAATTGTACCCATTTTATTGCCCCTGTTTCCTAAAATGCGAAAACCACTTCCTTTAACGATTATTTCACTTGTGGTATTAATTGCAGGCTGGTTTAGACTTTATTTGATAGTAATCCCGGGACTACTTCATCCTTATCTTCCAATACAAGATGTACCGGCATCGTGGACACAATATTTCCCAAGCGCAGTGGAAATGACTGTGGTTGCTGCAACATTTGCAGGTTTACTTTTGGTAGTGACTTTATTTTCAAGATATTTCCCTATCATTTCTGTCTGGGAAGTTGCTGAAGGGGAATTAGAAGGAAAAGAAGAAATATTTAATTATAAATAATTTAAAGATGAAAAAATATAACTTTTTCTTAGTCGCTTGCTTAATGATTTTGTTTACCACATCAACTTCATTCGCTCAGGATAAAGAAGCAAAAATCACCCTAACTTTTGAAAAAATAGATTCGCTCAACGTTTGTAAAGCTTTTGTGACCTCAGAAGGACAACCTGTAATCGAACTGCCCGTAAAATTATCGGTCAAAAGATTGTTTGCTAAGTTGCCCATTGGTGATCCTATAGCTACAGATTCAACAGGAGTTGCCACATTTGAATTTCCTAATGATATTCCGTCTAAAAACGGAAAATTAACTATATTTGCTAGTATAGTTGAAGATGAAAACTATATGGACACAGAAACGAGCGGAGAAGTGAATTGGGGCACGGTTGTTGTAACTGATAACTCAAATATAGATGAGCGTTCTTTTTCTGCAGGACGTGATAGAGCTCCAATATATTTTATAGCAATTTCGCTAGTAATTTTAGGCTTGATATGGGGGACTTTATTGTTCGCTGTCTTACAGGTTTTCAAAATAAAAAAATTAGGAAAAATTCAAGAAATTAAAGAGTAACATTTAAAACAAGTATTAATATTAAAATTCGAAATCATGAAAAAAATCTTTTTTGGGGTAGCAATTATGGCAGCCTTTATGTTCACCCAAACTTCTAACGCTCAGGCAAAACCAAAAGGAAAAGAATGGAAAGTTCCTGCTGCAGATGCTGGCAAAAAAAGTCCAGCTGGTGTTGACGCTGCTGCTGGTAAGGCTCTCTGGGGAACCAATTGCAAATCTTGTCACGGTGTAAAAGGTTTAGGCGACGGACCTAAAGCAGAAAAAATTGACATTTCTTGTGGCGATTTTTCGTCTAAAGAATTTCAATCAAAATCTGATGGTTCTTTGTTTTATTATACCAAAATAGGTAGAAAACCAATGCCTTCTTACAAAGAAAAATTAAGTGACGGAGAAATTTGGCAATTAGTTGCTTATATGAGAACTATGAAATAATAGTTTATATAGAATACTATAGAAAAGGGCCTGAGTAATCAAGCCCTTTTTTTGTGCAAATAACTTAGAGAACATGAGTTTTTAGAGAAGATCATTTTTACTTGTAAAATAATACCAAATAGGAATAGAAGCTAATCCATTATTTTAGTTTCCTTTTATTTTGTGTAAGCAATTGTAAGGCAAAAAAAATCCTGTTTGAAAAGGCTCAAACAGGATTTCGTATTAAAGTAGTATGCAGCAATTATTTTTTACTCCACTCAGCAATACTTTCTTTATTCATTTTCACATAATCTTGATTCTTAGCCGCTTCTGCAGCCGCAAGAGAAACTTTAGCCGTTTCAATAGCTCCGTTTTTATCCCCTAGTTTGGCTTGAATCAACGATTTTTGACGGTTGTACCAGAACGGTTTATCTTTGCTCATTTCTAAAGCTTTATTGACATAAGTCAAAGCTTTGGTCAAATCACCGTTAGACTGAAATAAATACTGTGCTGAGGAGAAATAATCTCCAGCACCTGGTCCAGCTAATGTTTTGTCAATACTAGCCATAGCCATTTTTGCGGTAGGGACTTCAAATTTAATAGCAACTATAGTTTTCTCCCAAGACAATTCTAAATGAGCAAAATTATTATCTAAATTATTAATTCCAATAGTAAAACTTTCGACCATTCTATCGATATGCTCTGATTTCACAGTGGTTTTCAAGGCTACTTTTGTCTCGTCCCAATTTTCTGGATTTCCCCAATTGTCAGTTGCTGTGTAGAAGATAATTTCCCAATTGTCCGCTCTTGGAGTGGTATAAAGGGCATATTTTCCTTTAGGTAATGTTTTTCCATCAATCACTACATCGTCGCTAAAGGAAATAGTAGTGTTTTCATTGGCTCCGGTTCTCCATAATTTACCATAAGGAACCAAGTTATTGAATACATCTCTACCTTTTGCACTCGGTCTTGAATAAACAATTTCAACATTGGTTAAACCAACTACTTGCATTATTGTTGATTTTGGGCTAGGTTGAGGAGTTTTCACCTGAGCCTCGGTAACATAATTTGCAATAATCATTGCTAAAACAAAAATAATCTTTTTCATAGTGTTTAATTTAGATTTGTTCAAAATTACAAATTCAACGCATTAAAAATGTTAAATATTACTTAATTTGAAAATTAGTATTTAGAGATTATTTTAAAACTTAATTCGTCTAAATTTTCTACAACTACATCGGCCATAGACAAATCCTGAAGTTTCGAATTTTCACTATTGTAACCCACACAAAAAAGACCAGCTGCTTTTGCTGCTCGGATACCATTAGTACTATCTTCTATAACGATACAATTTTCCTTAGGTGCAATTGATAAACCTGCTGCGAATTCAAAAATCGCCGGATGCGGTTTTGAGTCTGGAAAATCTTCACCACTCACAATATGAGTAAAATATTGATGTAAATTAAATCGCTTGAAAACACGTTCAATAGTTACTTTTGCCGCTGAGGAAGCCAATATCAGCTGCATTCCGTTTCGGTGTAAATCTTGAATTAATTGTTCAACACCTGCTATTAAATACAAATCTTCTTTACTGTCGAAAGCATCGTTAAACAGGGTTCGTTTTCTTTGAATTAAATCTTCGACTTCGCCATCAATTGGGAATAATTCTTTTAGTTTCTGAAAAGTATTTCGGGTCGAATTTCCCATAAAAGAAGTAAACATATCCTTAGAAACAGCAATGTTTAATTCGGCAAAATGTTGAAAATAGGCATAACTATGAACGGGTTCGGTATCAACAATTACGCCATCCATATCGAAAATTACGGTTTTTATCATTTTTTGTGTAGTAGGTTTTGTGTAATTAGGAAGTAGGTTTTTGGTTTGGATTTTTTTAGCTAGTTATTGTCTTAATACTTAATACTTAGTTCTTCAGTCTTAATACTAATCCAGTTTCCCATCAAAATGAAGATTCCACTTTCCGTGCACTTTCATCACTTGTTCGATAACTTCGCGAACAGCGCCTTTTCCTCCGCTTTTATGTGAAATATATTTAGAAATAGCTTTGATTTCAGGACTCGCATCTTGCGGGCAAATAGGCAAACCTACTAATTTCATCACATGAAAATCCGGAATATCATCTCCCATATACATCACTTGTTCAGGTTGGATATCGTAAAGTTCAATATATTCTTGATAAGTTGCGACTTTGTCCGGGCAACCAAGATGAATGTCGGTTATGCCAAGATTTCTCAAGCGGACCCGAACCCCTTCGTTGCTACCTCCGGAGATGACACATACATTGTAACCGCTTTCTACGGCCGCTTTCAAGGCATACCCGTCTCGGATATTCATGGTTCGAAGGATTTCGCCTTCATTGGTAACGAAAACGGAACTATCCGTAAGAACGCCATCAACATCGAAAATAAATGTGGTGATGTCGTTCATTAATTCTTTATAACTCTTTGCCATTATTTTGTATAGATTGGGTTAGTATTTTATAAATTGTTGCGTGATTTTTATTGGATAAAAAATCCAAATGAGTTGCAATAGTCTTGCTGTCATTGCGTTTTGCAGGACCTGTTTGCGCCTCTTTTGGTGCAAGTGTCATCACCTTATTTGCCGTTTCCAAAAGTAAGGGTTTTAAGATTTCGAAAGGAACATTATTTCCAATGCAAATTTCATGGCCAATTTGGTACAAATGATTCACAAAATTATTGACAAAAACAGCCGAAACGTGTAATGCTTTTCGTTGCTGCGAATTGATTTCGAAGACTGAATTAGAAATAGATTCAGCCACATTCTTTAATAATTCCAAATCGGTTTCATTTTCGCTTTCTAAACAAATGGGAATGGTTCTGAAATCAACGGCTTTGTTTTTTGAAAATGTTTGTAAAGGATAAAAAATTCCTTTCCTGTTATTGGAATCCAAAGAATTCATAGATACGGCTCCTGAAGTATGAACAACAAGGCGATTTTCAAAAGGCAATTGAGAGGAAACTGAAGCAATAGCATCATCGGAAACGGCAATGATGTATAAATCGGCTGAGGCCAAATCGGTATAAGTAGAAATAATTTTATTGGAATCGAATAAGGGAGTTACACTTTCTTTTTGCCTGGCAAACACTTGAATCACTTCGATTGTTGCGCTTTTGGCAAAAGCCTCAATCAAATGATGGGCCACATTTCCGGAACCGATAATAACAACTTTTATCATACCGCAAAATTAATAAAAAATAAAATAAAAGTAGATACAATAAATAGCATTTGATTTATTAATTAAAACCTGTCAAATATCATTTTTATACTGTTGTAAATGCCTTAATTTTGGATTAAATTAACAAATGCTAAACGGGACTATTCAACTATTTTAGTTATTTTTGGCAAGACTTTTTAAAAATGTAAATTCCTACAGATGATTAATAAATTAACTTCCTTTTTATTTTCCACACGGTTGATGGCGATGCTTTTCCTGACTTTTGCAATTGCAATGGGAGCGGGAACCTTTATCGAAAGCAAATACAATACAGATACGGCCCGAATTTGGGTGTATAATGCCTGGTGGTTCGAAGGAATCATGTTAGTTTTTATGATCAATTTCATCGGAAACATCAAGCGCTATAATTTATTACGAAAAGAAAAATGGGCAACGCTGATGCTGCATTTGTCTTTTGTTTTTATAATCGCTGGTGCTTTTATTACCCGTTATATCAGTTATGA
Source organism: Flavobacterium psychrophilum (assembly GCA_945860385.1). Taxonomy (GTDB): domain Bacteria; phylum Bacteroidota; class Bacteroidia; order Flavobacteriales; family Flavobacteriaceae; genus Flavobacterium; species Flavobacterium psychrophilum_K. The sequence goes on along the minus strand of CAMAQD010000037.1, from coordinate 10,351 downwards.
AGGAATGATGCCGATTCGTGAGGGCAATACCGAAAATGTATTTTATTCCGATAAAATGTACCTTACTGTAAATGTAGATGGCGAGTATCAAGGAGGAATGAAACGCAGAGTTTTTGAAAAACCATTATTGCTGTCGCCGGTGACCAATAATAATTTTTCTATTTCAGACCAATTTGCAGACTCCAAATTTGAGGTAAAATATGTAAACTTCTTATTGGGTGCCAAAGAAGTAATTAAACCCGATGCTAAAGGCAGTTTACTTTTTAAAATGGTCGAAGCTGGACAAGGCGGACGGGAAGAACATTTTTTGAAAGAAGGCGAAGTTCAAAACGTGCACAATACCCTTTTTGCCTTAAATAAATTTACTCAAGGCGCCATAAACATTACCATAAACGATAGTATTTCCACCATTCAAACCCCATTTGAAGGGGAGTTTATGCGAATGGCCGACAAATTGAAGGGCAAAGTTGCCAAAGATATAGTGCAACCTTTAATGATGCGTTCCCTGTATTCCATTGGTGATATGAGAATTGTATTTCCTGAACCAGCCATTAAAGGAAATATCGGATATGATGCAACTAATGATTACAAAGCCAAAGAACACAACGATGCGTTAACAGTAAAATTAACCGCCGATGGTCAGGAAAAAATAATAACATTAATTGGAACTAAAGGCCTAGTAGGTCAATCTCAAACCGTAAAAATCGGGAAAATTGACTACACTTTTTTCTACGGAAATAAAGTATATAATTTACCTTTTAACATCAAATTGAATGATTTTATAGCCCAGAAATATCCTGGAACGGAACGTAGTTTTTCTTCTTTCGAAAGCCAGGTAACGGTTAGAAATAAAAGCGAAGTTTTTGATGCTCGAATCTTTATGAATAATATTCTGGATTATGAAGGCTATCGCTTTTTTCAATCCTCATTCGACCCGGATGAAATGGGAACTGTTTTATCAGTAAGCCATGATTATTGGGGAACAATGGTAACTTATTTTGGATATTTTATGTTGTTTTTTGCCTTAATGGCCATTATGTTTACCAAACATTCTCGCTTTGCCGATTTAAAACGAAAACTAGAAGTGGTGAAAACTAAAAAAGCTAATTTAGTGACGCTAGTGTTGCTGTTTTTGAGTTTTGGAGCTTTTGCACAGAATCATAATAATGCACAGTTTTTGTCTGACAAGCAAATAGATTCTGTAATCGAAAAACGCAAAGTTTCTGAGGAACACGCAGCCAAATTCGGTAGATTAATTGTGCAGGATGCTGGGGGCAGAATGAAACCTATAAATACATTTGCCTCTGAATTATTGCGTAAAGTAAGCCACGAGAATTCATACAAAGGAATGAATTCTGACCAAGTGTTTCTGTCGATGACTCAGGGAGGCAATATTTGGATTCAAGCACCACTGATTTATATAAAATCAGGAAATGATAGCATTCGTAAGATTATAGGTATTGATGCAGAAAAAAAATTCGCTTCATTTTTAGACTTTTTTGACAACAAAGGAAATTATAAATTGTTACCCTATCTTGATGCAGCCTACAAAGCAGCGAATCCAAACCAATTTGAAAAGGATTTTATTGAAACCGACAAGAAAGTAAATTTAATGGAATCGGCGCTAAGCGGCACGATTATGAAAATTTTTCCGATTCCGGAAGATCCCAATAGCAAATGGGTTTCTTTCCCAGAACTAGCTAATTCAGGGATGAAAGGAATGGCGGCAACTTATACTCAAAATATTTTGCAAATGTATTTTTCAGAATTGGAAAAAGCTTCCGCTTCTAAAGATTACAGTCAAGCTGATGGCTTGTTAGAGAGTATTAGCGGTTTTCAAAAGAAATATGGTAGTAAAGTGTTGCCAAGCGACCAGAAAATTACATCCGAAATTTTGTATAACAAATACGATGTATTCCAAAAGTTGCCGTATTGGTATATGTATGCGGCTATTTTGATGCTTCTTTTTACCATTCTAAAAATATTCAAAGAAAGAAAATTTCTCGAATATGCAGTCAACACAATGCATGTTGTAATTGGGTTACTTTTTGCCCTGCATACTTTTGCATTAATTGCCCGCTGGTACATTTCAGGTCACGCACCTTGGAGTAATGCCTATGAATCAATAATTTATGTAGCTTGGGCTACCATGTTTTTTGGTTTGGCTTTCGACCGCAAATCCAAGCTTACTGTAGCTTCTTCTGCTTTTGTGGCTGCAATGATTTTGACTGCGGCTTATATGAACTGGATCGATCCTGAAATAGGCAATTTGCAACCGGTATTGAATTCCTATTGGTTAATGATTCACGTAGCGATTATTGTGGCGAGCTACGGGCCATTTGCTTTGGGAATGATTTTAGGAATTGTTTCTCTTATTCTTATTTTATTTACCAATGAAAAAAATAAAACCAAAATGGAGTTGAATATCAAGGAAATAACATACATCAACGAGATGGCATTGACTATTGGATTGATAATGCTCACCATCGGTAATTTCCTTGGAGGACAATGGGCCAACGAAAGTTGGGGTCGTTACTGGGGCTGGGATCCTAAAGAAACTTGGGCATTAATTAGTATTATGGTATATGCTTTTGTGATTCACTCCCGCTTTGTTCCTGCTTTAAGAGGAAAATGGGTATTCAACCTGATGAGTATTTTTGCTTTTGTTTCTATTTTGTTTACCTATTTTGGAGTCAATTTTCACTTAGTAGGTTTACATTCCTACGCAAGTGGCGAAGCGCATTCATTGAATTGGATTTGGTATTCACTGGCAACAATAACAGTATTTGGTGCTATTACCTATCCAAAAGCTAGAAAATATTATAAGAAGTAGATTAAATAGTATTCCATAAAAAAGTTCAACTGCAAAGTTGAACTTTTTTTTATTCCTTCATTTAAGGAATATCTTTTGACAGCTATTCTAGAGAAGTTTAGTAAAATAATTCAATAATTAAATCTTTTGAAATTGAATAGCCAAAAACTTTTGTAAGTAGAAATCCTAGTTTATAAACAAAGTAATTATTTTTAAATCATCCCTGCCATTTTTGCCATTTGTACTAATGCCGTTGTGTCTCTAACTCCCAATTTATCTATCATTTTGCTCCGGTGATTGCCAACAGTATTTACACTGATAAATAATTTTTCGGCTATCTCTTTGGTGTCCAAATCATCCGCTATTAGTTTTAAAATCTCTTTTTCCCGTACAGACAATAAATCTTTATTGGAATACAGTTTATCCTGTGAATGAAAAGTATGAACAAATTCGTTGTTTTCTCCGTGAGAAATCCGTATCCAATAATACCCAAAATTCTTTTTAAGAAGATGATTTATGTTTTGTACATAATTGAAAGTATAGTTGAATTTCCTGTTTTCATTGTAATGAATAGGAGAACCTTTAGAAAAAAGGCAAATGGGTTTGCCGTCCAAAAGTTTGTATCTGATGCCACAGTGAAATATTTGTATATTCATTCTGTGAGCAAAAGGAATTTCCTCCAATACTCCGGTAAACCACTTTACGGATTCTGTAAAAAAAAGCAAATACTCTTTTTCAAGCAAGCTCATAATCTGAACCATTCGTTCTGCTTGAGGCACCTCGGGAAGATCACCCCAAAATTCTTTTTCTCCTACTTCTAGAACTGGATTGTAGTTGAGGTGGTCAAAGATCCCAATAACGGCATCGGTGCCTCTTATTCCGTTGAGCAATAGATTAGCTTCTTCTCTAAATCGCTCTATTTCACCAATAGTATCGTCAATAAAAAACGAAGAGGACATAGCAACAATCTTTTTATACAAAAAATCTGCATCCTGCATCTTTCTCAAACTATTTTCTTGCATATCTAATTCGTATATGTGTTTTTCCTTGTTTTTCCTTCGCAAATATAATCTAATAATTAGACTGCAACAGCGCAAATACAGTTTATGCTTTATGAAAACCGAATGAACTTTGCAATGAACATTAGAGTTTGTAGAGGATATACTATTTTTTATAAAATGCTAATATAGTGGATTTTAGTTTTTGTTTTCTAATAAAAAATTAAAAAAATGATGATTATCACTATTTCCGGAGCTACTGGCTAAACCTAGTTTTACACCATAAAATAAATTAACCAAAAACTAGTAAACTCTAGCACAATGATAGCAACAACCACCTATTCAAAACGGCAAGTCATACCGGCTTTTTTTATTGACAATGCCAAATTAGTTGACCCAAAAAAAGAGAGTGCTTTACTTGTAAAGCTGGTTCAATCTAGAAGCGAAAGAGGCTTTCAAACCTTGTACAACAAATATTGTGGAGCTCTTTACGGCGCAATTATAAAACTAGTAAAACGAACTGATGTAGCCGATGACTTATTGCAGGATACTTTTGTAAAAATATGGAAGTGCATTGGTAGTTATGACAACTCAAAAGGGGCATTGTACACTTGGATGTTAAATATTGCCAGAAACCAGGCACTCGATTATCTTCGTTCATCTGCTTACAGAAAACAATTGCTGCAAGTAGAAATTGATTTGTTTTCTCATTGTACGGATAATATTGAAAATATAACCATAAATGCTTGCCCTGTAGAATTTACAGATTTCAAGAACAAGGCATTGCAACTGGACCCAAAATACACTGAGGTGATCGATTTGATTTACTTTTATGGTTGGACACAGGAGCAAACTGCCGAAATTCTAAAGTTGCCGTTAGGAACAATCAAAACCCGTGCAAGAAAAGGACTTAGTCTGTTAAAAATACTTTATCAACAATAGTTAAACTATTCTTTTAACCACTACTTGTAAAGTTGCACAACAAGTAAAAAAAAACATAATAAAAAATGAATATAGGTGACTATATCACTAGTGGGATATTACAAGATTATTGCCTTGGACTGCTTACTGTTGACGAAGAAAGAAAAGTAGAAACGATGTGTCAAGACCATCCAGCTGTGGCAGATGAACTGCATCTATTGCAACAAACACTTGATAAATATATGACTAACGATACTATTCGGCTTCGAGACGAATTGCGATTGAAAGTGTGGGAAGCTGTAAAAAAAATATGGGAAAAAAATCCGTAGTGAAAGCTTCCAGTCTTCAAAAGACTGGAAGTTTTCTATTTCAAAAATAATCTACACTTTTCCCAAAGTATACAATTGTTCCATTGTAGGCGTTTTGCTTCCACCAGCAGGTTCAAGTGTAATTCCAAAAGCTTCGGCATCGCCTGTTTTCTCAACAGTAAATATTTTTTCTTTGTTGGCACTAAAATCAGATAATAATCCAATGCTTGTTGGTGTCAATTGTGGTGCCAATTTTAAAGACCAAATTTGGTACACCATTCCTTTTGGTGGTTCGGGCAAACCGGCTGCATCTACATAAACCACTTCGGTTTCTTTGTTCCAATATATCTTAGCAGAGGATTTAGGAGAAACTGCTTGACCACCAAGGTTGATTACTGTGTTTTTTGCATCTCTAACTACGGCCAAAGCGGTTAAAGTTTGTTTGTTTCTCCCTTTCAAATTGACCAAAGTATCTTTTAGACTCATTTTTTCTTTTTCAATTGAAGCGACCTGATTTTGAGTTTCAGATAATTGTGTGTATTGATAACCAATACCAAGCAATAGCACTACAGCTGCTGCCCAACCTACATATTGCGACCAATTATTTTGTGGTTTCATTTCGATCACTTTTGGATATTTCAAGTCTAATTTAGCTTTGATTTTTTCATAATTATCGGTAGATAAAAACGGAGAAAAACCAGTCGATAAATTGACAATTGCCTTTTCAATTGAAATAATTTCGTCTCGAATTTCTGGATGCTCTTTGGCCATTTGGCTCACTTCACTGTTGTCGGTTTCTGAGAGTAACCCATAAACATAAAGTTCTAAAACCCCACTTTCTATATATTGTTTCGTATCCATTATACTTTTAAATAAGTTCTTAAATCATTGATGCAATTCCTGTTTTGTGTTTTAACAGTTCCAAGTGGAATGGCAAGTTCATCCGACGCTTCCTGTTGTGTATAGCCTTGAAAAAATAACAATTCGATAATTTCGATACACTTGGGTTTTAATTTTTTTACAAATTCGAATATCCCGATGGTATCAATTCGATTGGTCATTTTATTACTGTCGTCTAACAGATGTACGAAATTATCAGCCGAAAGGTTTTTTTGACTGTTGTTAAATCCTTTAGATCTTAATTTATCTATTGCCGTGTTGCGGGCAATGTTTAAAATCCAAGTGTAAAATCGTCCTTTGCTCTCGGAATAGCTGTCGATACTTTTCCAGATTTTCACAAACACTTCTTGCAGAATATCTTCAGCATCTTCGGTCTCTTTAACAAGATTGGATATAACCGAAAATAAACTTTTTGAATACATATCGTACATAATCGTAAACGCCCGTTCCTCCTTTTTGAGGATTAACGGAATTAATTCTTCTTGTGTCATTGTTTTTTTGTTTTTGTTATGAACATATACGATACCATTTCACTTTTGGATTTATAAATGTAATTTTTTTTTCTGAAGGTTTCATTTTTACTTTTTAATAAAAAAAACTGTAAAACATTTATTTTTTAATGTATTGTAAAACAGTGTATTGAAAAAAAATATTGTTTTTTTTACTTTTTTTAAATCCAAATCGAATCCATTCTCGTAAATCTATTTTTAACCATTTAAATTAAATAATAATGAAAAAAACAAAAATTGTATTAGGTCTGTCGCTGGTGGCGATTACAGGTCTAGTTTTTATGGCAGCGGATCACGCAGATGCTCCAGCTGTAACAGGTAATGCTTCGGACATTACAGATGTGTATGCTTTTCAAGGCCAAGACACAAACAACATGGTATTTGTAGTAAATACTCAAGGGTTGCTATCGCCAACCGCTACTGCCGCTGCGACATTCAATGAAAATGTTATGGTGGAAATCAATATTGATAACAATGGCGATAATGTAGAAGACCTGGTTATTCAGGCCATCAAAAGAAATAATAAAATGTATTTCTTTGGTCCAGTTGCTCCGGGAACTACCGGCACAACTAGTATGGTAAAAACAACCGCAATGGCTGGAAATGTTGACATTTCGCAATACGGTAGCGCCCCAATTATTGGAACTGCAAATGGAATGAAATTTTTCGCAGGGCCTAGAGACGATCCATTTTTCTTTGATTTAGGTCAATTCAAAGCTATTTTGGGTGGTATAGCCACGGGTTTCAACAATCCGGGTACTGATACTTTTGCAGGTACAAACGTTTTATCGACCGTTGTCGAAGTGCCTAAAGCATTGTTGGGTTCGTCTGATGCAATCACGGTTTGGGCTGAAACAAAGAAAAAACAATAATTTAAATTTTAAAAAATGTACAAAATGAAAACAAATAAAATTACCCTAATTACGATGTCTCTCTTTTTTGCAGCGGCTACTTTTGTAAGTTGTGATGATAAAAACGATACTCCTGCAGTGAGTCTGGATTTTGCTGGAACCTATGTGTTGCAAGATCAAATGGCTAGACCAGCAATAAACACGGTGTTTATTGCAGCTGGTGCGCCAAAAGATGCTTTTAATACAGCTATTCCATCTGCGATGGGAGCTAATTATCAGTCGGTTTTTCAGTCCAGATTACTAGCGTTAAACAGTGGATATACAACAAATGCATTGGGACAAACGGCAGCGCAATTCACAGGATTGTTAGCAACAGATGTTTTGAATGTAAAGAAAACAGGTAAAACTACATTTTTTGACGGAACAAATGTTTTGACAGGTCGTGCTCTTGCCGATGACGTGATTGATGTAGAATTATTGCTAATTTTTGGTGGTCCAACTGGAGCATCTAACCCAACATTGACAAAGGATAACGTAAGTGCTAACGACAAAGCTTTTTCAACTTCTTTTCCTTACTTGGCAACTGCTTGGTAAAATAATTTAGAATTCAGGGCGTATATTTTTACGCCCTGATTTTTAACCGACAAAAAAACAAAAAAAATGAGAACTAAACTAAAACTATCAACTGTACTACTGGCAGCTTTATTGGCGCTAAGTTGCAATCAAAAATCGAATACCATTACTTCTCAAAAAGATTACAATAAATATTTAGATATAAAAGACAATAAATCAAGAGATTTTACTCAAAGCGAAATTGATTTCTGGCAAAAGAAATTCAATGCAGCTCCCAATCAAATTAGTTATTTGAGTATTCTAGCTTCTAATTATTCAAAACTTTTTGAAAATACTGGAAATGTAAAATACTTGTACAAAGGGGAAGAATTATTATTGAAATCCAATGAAACCTACAACTATACTGGAGTGGGAACTATACGTTCTTTGGGAAGAAATTATATTTCGCAACATCGTTTTAAAGAAGCTTTAGTATTGGCAAACAAAGCCTTGGCTATTGGCGAAGGAATGAAAGAAACCCAGAAATTGCTTTTTGATGTCAATATGGAATTAGGAAATTATACCGATGCCGAGAAAAATTTAAAATATATAAACGATAGTAAAGATTTTGACTATCTCATCAGGGTTTCAAAATGGAACGATCATTTAGGCGATTTAAAAACAGCGATTTCATTAATGGAAAAAGCACGCGATATTGCCGAAATTAACGATAATAAATCCCTGAAAATATGGGCATATTCCAACCTTGGAGATTTAAACGGTCACGCTGGAAACATTCAAACTTCGTATGATTACTATTTAAAAACCCTTGCGGTAGAACCCAATAATAGTTATGCGCTTAAAGGAATTGCTTGGATTGCGTTTTCACACGAAAAAGACACTAAAGAAGCCAACCGAATTATTGACAACATTTCGAAAAGGCATCATACTCCTGATTTTTATTTGCTAAAGGCGCAAATTGCCGAATATGAAAATGATTTTTTGTCTAAAAAAATAAACTTGAACGACTATTTCACGATGTTGAAAACCATAAATTATGGCGCGATGTACAATAAATACAACACCTTAATTTATGCCGATGATAAAAACACGGCTGCAAAAGCATTAGAAATTGCTAAAATAGAAATCGACCATAGACCAACCCCAGATTCTTATGATTTATTAGCCTGGTCGTATTATAATTTGGGCGACTCCAAAAAAGCATTGGCTATTGAAGAAGAATATGTGGTTGGAAAATCATTTGAACCTAAATTGAATTACCATTTGGCTACCATTTATAAAGCCAATAAGATGACAGCTAAAATTGCTCCAATCAAAGAAGAATTGCTGAAAAGCACCTTTGAATTAGGTCCAAATTTGGAGAAAAAAATCATAAATCTTTAATGAAAAACTTTTATACCTTGATACTATTCCTTTTCTGTTTTTTGGCTCAAAGCCAAATTCAAAAAGGAATCATCAAAGACTCCATTGGGAATCCAATAGAAAACGGGTACATCATAAATACCAATTCTCAAACACACGCGCATACGAATGAATTTGGAGCTTTTAGTATCGACAAAACAAACAAAGGTGATGTGCTCAAAATTTCGGCTTTGGGATTTAAAAAAGCGAATTTCATCATTGAATCCAATGATTTTACCATTGTTTTACAAGAGGATGTGTATAGTTTAGATCAAGTCATTATTCAGCCAAAATTGGATGCGATGAATGTTATTTCAAAAATAGATTTGCAAACTGCACCCGTAAATTCTTCGCAAGAAGTTTTGCGAAAAGTGCCTGGATTATTCATTGGGCAACACGCTGGTGGAGGCAAGGCAGAGCAACTTTTTTTGCGAGGTTTCGACATTGATCACGGAACAGATTTAGCGGTTTCTGTAGATGGAATGCCAGTAAATATGGTTTCTCACGCTCACGGTCAAGGCTACGCCGATTTGCATTTTGTGATTCCCGAAACGATTCAAAAAATTGATTTTGGCAAAGGAACGTATTATGCCAACAAAGGCGATTTTGCCACAGCTGGTTACGTTTCTTTTATCACCAAAGAAAAAATTGACAACAATTATATCAGTGTTGAAGCCGGACAATTCAATACGTTCAAAACCGTGGGGCTTTTCAATTTATTGGATAAACAGAAAAACCAAAATGCCTATTTCGCCACCGAATATATAATGACTGACGGGCCGTTTGACTCGCCACAAAATTTTAAACGCATCAATTTATTTGGGAAATACACGAGTGTTTTAGCGGATAACACCAAATTTTCGGTAAACGTTTCCCATTTTACGAGTAAATGGGACGCTTCCGGGCAAATTCCGCAACGATTAATTGACGCGGGTTTAATTTCAAGATTTGGTGCTGTTGACAACACCGAAGGCGGAAAAACATCAAGGTCGAATTTGAATATTTCATTGGTTAAACCAATAAGTGAATCAACCTTTTTGAAGGCAAATGCTTTTTATTCCAACTATAATTTTGAGTT
>CAMAQD010000036.1 GCA_945860385.1 Flavobacterium psychrophilum | reverse complement strand
AGCGCAAGCTAAACAAGCACAAGCGGACCAAAGAGCTGCAACTCTTCGAACTCGACAACAAGCAGTTGAGGATAAGAAAAAAGCTTTAGAAGAAAGAAGACAACAAATTCTGGACGAGAGAGAAGCAAAAAAAGCAGGTACAATTCCGGCAGCAAACAAAACAACGGAAACAGCAGCAAACCCCGATACAAAAAATGAAGCTGCAAAAACCGCCGCTGCAGTAGCAGCAGAAACCAAACAAAAACAAGCAGACGCTAGAGCAAAAACATTAGAAGACCGTAAAAAAGTCGCAGAACAAAATAAAAAAGCACAAGAAGAAAAAAGAAAAAAAGCCTTAGACGCAAAAAAAACTGGCACGGTTTCTGAGAATACGGAAAAAGAAAGTGCAAAGACTCCAACAACTGCCGCTGAAACAGCTAAAACTGAAACAGAAACAGCTGTTACAAAAGATACAGCAGCTAAAACACCTGCAGAAGAAGCAAAACAAAAACAAGCTGAAGCTAGAGCAAAAGCAATTGACGATCGAAACAAAGTAATCGAAGAACGCAAAAAAGCTTTAGAAGAAAAAAAGAAAAAAATTATAGAAGACAGAGAAGCTACTAAAAAAGCAAACGAAGAAAAATTAAAAACAACAAAAGAGAATACAAACAATAATTAATTAATATTTTAAAAAGATGAAACAAATCAAAACTTTACTAATTGCTGCAATACTTATTTTAGGAGCCAGCCAAACTATTAATGCTCAAGCAAAAACAGCTCATGTTGATGTAAGTGACATTATGACAAAAATGCCTGCAATGCTTGACGCTCAAAAACAACTAGAAAAATTAAGCGCCACTTATGATGCAGAATATAAAAAAATGGCAGAAGAATTTCAGACCAAACTAAAAAAATATGATGCAGAAGGTGCCACTGTTACTGATGCTGTAAATGCTGAACGCCAAAAAGAAGTTGGGGATATGCAAAAAAGAATTCAGGATTATGGTCAAAATGCACAAAAAGAATTGCAAACTAAACAAGAAGAAATAACCAAACCAATTTACGAAAAAGTAAGAACAGCTATCCAAAAAGTTGGAAAAGCAAAAGGTTTTCAATATGTTCTTGATGGATCAACTCTTTTACTTGCTGATGGTCCGAACTTGACTTTAGACGTAAAAAAAGAACTAGGATTCTAATAAAAAATCAATCTTCTTAAAAACGCTCCACTAAAAAATTTAGTTGAGCGTTTTTTTTTATAATATCAATTTTTAGGTTTTTACAAAAGTTGCACCTAACTTTGTTATTATGATTAACAATAAACCTATTGGAATTTTTGACTCAGGAATTGGAGGCACTTCTATTTGGGCCGAAATTCATCAATTACTTCCCGACGAAAAAACGATTTATTTAGCCGATAGCAAAAACGCTCCTTACGGTCAAAAATCAAAAGCTGAAATAATTGCACTCAGCATCAAGAACACCGAAATCTTGCTTAATTTAGACTGCAAATTAATAGTTGTGGCTTGCAATACCGCTACTACGAATGCCATACAAGAATTAAGAGCAATGTACAATGTTCCCTTTATTGGAATAGAACCTGCGATAAAACCTGCAGCGACACATTCGAAAACACAAACCATAGGGATCTTAGCGACTCAAGGGACTTTAAACAGTGAACTTTTTAATAAAAATGTCGAAAAGTTTCACAATACAAAAATTATTGAGCAAGTAGGTCACGGATTAGTGCCGCTTATTGAAAACGGTGAAATAAATTCGCCCGAAATGACAACTCTTCTTCAGACTTATCTAAAACCTATGATTGAAGCAGATATCGATTACCTTGTTTTAGGATGCAGTCATTACCCCTATTTAATTCCTCAAATCAAAAAAATTCTTCCAGCTAACATTCAAATCATAGATTCGGGAGAAGCAGTGGCTCGACAAACACAAAAGGTTTTAAAAGAAAAAGTCGGATTGTCAGAACTAAAAAATAGGAAACAAATATTTTATACCAATTCTGACCCAAAAGTTCTTTCGGAAATTTTAGGAAACCAATATGAAGTAATTGAAAAAGATTTTTAAGAAATTACCTTATTCTTCCGTTTTGTACCAACCAGAATACATCACATAATTATTGGCAATGCGTTCAATCTCGCCTGAAAAATCAGATTGATTGATGTCCTTGACTTTTTTAGCAGGAACTCCGGCGTAAATACTTCCCGACTCGACTACCGTGTTTTGAGTAACAACAGCGCCAGCCGCAATAATAGAATTACTATTTACAATGCAATTATCCATTATAATTGCTCCCATTCCTATTAAAACATTATCGTGAATAATGCATCCGTGAACCATTGCATTATGCCCAATAGAGACGTTGTTTCCAATGATTGTAGGATGTTTAAGGTACGTGCAATGAATTATAGCTCCGTCTTGAATATTTACTTTATTCCCAATTGTAATAAAATGAACATCACCTCTAACCACTGCATTAAACCATACACTACAAGAATGTCCAAAGCTGACATCGCCAACAATAGTAGCGTTTTCAGCCACATAACAATCTTCTGGAATAGAAGGACTTTTTCCGTTTACAGATTTAATTAGCATTTAAAGAAAATTAAAATTGGGTGAATTTCACATCTAATTAATGGCAGGACAATTACATTCGTATTTTTCACGTTTGCAAAACAAATCGATTCCCAAAGTAATTTGATGGAAACCACCAGTGTCAAAATTTACATCGCCAGAAAGATAAGAATACGTGTAGGCAAACATAAATTTATTATAATTGATTCCTAAAATTGGTGTTAAGTATTGCAATTTTTGAGATGAGACACCACTTCCGCTGAGATATTCAGCACCATCAAAACTGGTGCGGTATGATAATGCAGCCCAAAGTCTTCCAAAATCGAAGCTTTTGTAAGCTTTAATATTGATATCTATCGATTTTTCTTTGGTGAAATCAACCAGTTGAAACATCAGAGATGGCTCCCACAAAATTTTGTCTCTATCACCAAAAACATAACCCGCACTAAATAAATATCTTCTTAAATTAGCACTCTCAGATTCTGTGTAAATTTTTCTTTTGGTTTCAATCACATTTTGTATGGTTCCGTGAACATAAAAATCGAGATAATTATACGAGGCACCAATGTCTACATTAAAATAAGAAGCATCCTGAACAATAATTCCATTCACAATTGGATCAAAATCACCAGATTGCAGCCATTCGGTTTCGTCCAACTGACTTTGGGAAAAATCAGCACTCATACCAAAAGATAACTGATTCAAATCAATATCATCTCTGGAAAACATAAGATGATGAGCATAAGTTAGTTTGACCCCTTTTTGAGAATTATACCCATTTTTGTCATTAAAAAGAATAATCCCAAGACCAGATTTTTCGCCAACTCTTCCATTAAAACTTATGGTTTGCAGTGCTGGAGCGTCCGTTTGATCAAACCATTGTTTTCTGGCTGTAAGTCTTATTTTATCGCAATTTGCAGCTCCAGCCATCGAAGGATGAAGTAAATAATAATTATCCGATAAATAGTCTGAATACACAGGAATTCCAATTTGTGAATAGGAATTATATGTTAAGAAAAATAGAACTATGAAAATCTTAAATTTACGATACATTCAAAAAAAATTACATTTAAAATTAGAGGCCAGAATTAAATAAAAAAAATATGAATCAACTTAAAACGCATTATTAGTTAATTTATTCTTTAAAAAATCAAATATAGTTAATAGTAGAAAATATCTTTGTTAAATTTGTAAAAAATTAAAAAATTATGTCAAAAATAGCTGTCAAAGAAACGCAAAACCCAAGTATATTAAAATTTGAATTTGAAGATTTTATAACTCAGAACGAGAGTTTCGAGTATAAGAATATCGATGAAACAAAGAATTCTCCATTAGCGCAGCAATTATTTTACTTGCCTTTTGTGAAAACTGTTTACATTTCAGGAAATTTCATCGCAATCGAGAAATTCAGCATCGTTGAATGGGAAGATGTAAAAGATGCAGTCGCAGACCAAATTGAAACATTTATTTCCAATGGTGGAATAATCATTACTCCATCTGAAAATAAAACCCAAAAACAACCCATATCCGTTTACGGCGAATCTACTCCAAATCCAGCAGCTCTGAAATTTGTAGTAAGCAGAATGTTGACCAAAATTCCGGTTGAATTCAAAAACATTGATGAAACGGCAGCTTCTCCATTGGCAAAAGAATTATTTAAATTTCCGTATGTAAAGGAAATTTTTATCGACGAAAATTATATTTCCGTAACCAAATATGAAGTTAACAACTGGGACGAAATCACATTAGAAGTGAGAACTTTTATCAAACAATTTATTGAAAACGGGGGAACTGTTCTTGACGAAAGCATTATCGTTGCTAAGGCTGAGCAAGAAAAAACCAAAACCCAAGAGTTTGATAATCTCGACGTTACTTCACAACAAATCATCAATATATTAGAAGAATATGTAAAACCAGCCGTTCAAGCCGATGGTGGAAATATTGCTTTTGAATCGTACGATGAAGCAGATAAAACCGTAAAAGTTATCCTTCAAGGAGCTTGTAGCGGTTGTCCATCCTCTACTTTTACCTTGAAAAGTGGCATCGAAAATATGCTGAAAAGTATGCTTAACGATGAAGATATAAAAGTTGAAGCCATTAACGCCTAATAAGTATTCAGTATTCTGTCGCAGCATTCAGTTAACTGCGACTGGAAACTGTGTCTGAACTACAAGATGAATTTACTTTCTCAAGAAACCAGTCCGTATTTATTACAACACGCCAATAATCCTGTGCATTGGAACGCTTGGAATGCCAATTCATTGGCCGAAGCCAAAGAAAAAAACAGTCTAATTATTATCAGTATTGGCTATTCAGCTTGCCATTGGTGTCACGTTATGGAACACGAAAGTTTCGAAGACCAAGATGTGGCAAATGTGATGAATAAAAGTTTTATCAACATCAAAGTTGATCGAGAAGAACGACCTGATGTGGATGCCGTTTATATGAAAGCCGTCCAACTGATGACTCGTCGTGGCGGATGGCCCTTAAATGTGGTTACACTTCCTGACGGAAGACCCATTTGGGGCGGAACTTATTTCAGAAAGGAAGAATGGATGGAAACTCTGGGTCAATTGCAAGAAGTATATCAATCAAATCCTGAGAAGGTAATTGATTATGCCGAAAAATTGCATCAAGGAATTCAATCTTTGAGTTTTATTGAAAATAAAAAGCCAGAAAATGAGCTAAATCAAGAAGATTTAATTTCTTTAGTCGAAAAATGGAAAGAAGATTTTGATTGGGATTTTGGCGGAATGTCAAGAGCTCCAAAGTTTATGATGCCCAATAATTATCATTTTTTGTTGCGGTTTGCGTTCCAAAAAAATGATATAAAACTGTTCGATTTTGTAAATCTAACCTTGACAAGAATGGCTTATGGCGGCATTTTTGATACAGTCGATGGCGGATTTTCACGCTATTCAGTTGACAATAAATGGCACGTTCCTCATTTTGAAAAAATGCTTTACGATAATGGACAATTGGTTTCCCTATATAGCGATGCCTACAAATTGACCAAAAATAAATTGTACAAAGAAGTCATCGAAAAAACACTCTCTTTTGTCGAAAGGGAATTAATGAATTCCGAAGGCGGTTTTTATTGCGCTCTCGATGCCGATAGTCTGAATACCGAAAATCATTTGGAAGAAGGTGCTTTTTATGTTTGGAAAATCCCTGAATTGAAGACCATTATTGGTGACGATTTCGACTTGTTTAGTCAGGTTTTCAACATCAATCCGTTTGGATTATGGGAAGACGAAAATTATGTCTTGATTCAAAATAAAAGCCTAGAAGAAATTGCAAAAAGCAATACTATTACAGCTTCTAATCTCCAAAAAAAGAAACTATTCTGGGAGCAAATCCTTTATATCAAAAGAGATAAACGTTCAAAACCAAGATTAGACGACAAGTGCCTAACTTCTTGGAACGCCATAATGCTCAAGGGTTTTGTTGATGCCTACAAAGCTTTAGAAGATCAAAAATATTTAGATTTAGCACTAAAAAACGCAAATTTTATTATCAAAAATCTGTGGTCGAGCGATGGTAATTTATTCCATAATTACAAAAACGAAAAAAGCACCATTAACGGCTATTTAGAAGATTACAGTTTGGTTATCAATGCGTTTATCAATTTATATGAAGTGACTTTTGACGAAAAATGGTTGCTAGATGCAAAGCAACTTACTGATTATAGTTTGGAACATTTTTATGATGAGAAATCAGGATTTTTTACTTTTACTTCCAATCTGGACGAAGCACTGATCACATTGCATTTTGAAACCGAAGACAATGTCATTCCTGCTTCGAATTCAGTGATGGGTAAAAACTTGTTTCAGTTGAGTATTTATTTTGAAAATTCGTATTACGAAAAAGTAAGCCAACGAATGTTGCAAAATATAATTCCTAATATTGAATATCCTTCGGCGTATTCGAATTGGATGGATTTGGCTTTGAATCATTCAGAACAAAACAAGGAATTGGCGATTTGCGGAAATTCAGCATTGGAATATTGCAGCAAAATAAATACTTTATACTTTCCAAATGTAGTTTTGGCTGGAACCAAAAAAGTTTCGAATCTTCCTTTTTTGAAAAATCGTTTTGTTGCTGACCAAACCCTTTTTTATCTTTGCCAAGACAAGACCTGTTCAAGTCCAACAACTGATTTTCAAAAAATTCTTTCTGAATTAATTTAAAAACCACTTATTTTTTATTCCAAAAAATGACAGTCAATACAGAAAATATTACCAATTATGCCGAAACTTTTATTAAAGTCTTAATCGATTATTCTCCAAAATTAATTTCGGCTTTCCTAATTCTATTTATTGGGCTTTATGTAATTCGAGTAATCAACAGACTCATTAGAAAAATTATGGTAAAAAGGGAATTGGACCCCACCTTGACCAAGTTTCTTGCTGATATTCTCCTTTGGGTTTTGAGGGTTTTGTTATTCGTAACTTTCATATCGAAGTTAGGAATCGAAACCTCATCATTTGTAGCTATTTTAGGCGCAATGGGACTTGCCGTTGGCTTGTCGCTTCAAGGCTCGTTGTCTAACTTTGCTGGCGGAATGTTGATTATTGTTTTCAAACCATTCAAAGTGGGCGATGTGATTGAAGCTCAAGGCAGTATTGGGACAGTTAACGAAATTCAAATATTTGTAACCAAGTTAATTAATGCCAACAATCAGACTATTTTTATTCCAAATGGTTCCTTGTCCAACGGTATTATTACCAACTATTCGATGCAAGGTTTTAGAAAGGCCGATTTAACCATTTCGATTTCTTATGACACTGACATCAAAAAAGCAAAGGATATCATTACTGAAGTGCTGAAAAATAATCCAAAAGTGCTAAAAACTCCAGCTGCAGAAGTTTCCGTTAAGAATTTAACGGATAGTTCTATACAATTAGCTGTAAGACCTTGGGCAAATAATGAAGACTTTTGGGGCGTTTATGCTGATACCTTGGAAGGTTGCAAATTGGCTTTTGATGCTGCTGGAATTATGATTCAGCCTTTTGTTAAAGAGGCTTCTGCAAAAAATAATTAAATATTATTTCTTCGAAACGGTTATCATAAAATCTTTCAAATAATAAGGTTCAAAATAAGCGACATCCACAGTGTCGCTTTTCTTGTATTTTTCGAAACTGAGAAAACTCATTTCTTTTGCCGAAGGATATTTGATTTCTTCCAAAAAAATATGATTTTCTTTGTTTAAAACCGGTTTGCATTTCTCGGCACAATCGCCAACAAAATACAGCGTTTCCTGTAAGTCCTCAAAAGAGTTTTCGGTGATAATTTCGGCTTGAACGGCTCTTTTATTTTCGAAATTTGGAGTAAAAATAGCGCTGTATACTTCCATTCTTCGGGCATCGAGCATTGGAATTATTAATCCATCGAAAACCTTGGCTTGCGAAGCCAAAACTTGCAAAGTATCTACTGCAATTAAAGGAATATCCAAGGCAAAACATAATCCTTTGGCAGCAGAAACACCAATACGCAATCCGGTATAAGAACCTGGACCTTGACTCACAGCAATGGCAGATAGTTCTTGGAAAGTTATACTAACCTCTTTGATAATTTCATCTATAAAAACGTGCAAACGTTCAGCGTGTGAGTAGCCTTCTTCGGCAATTTCTTTGCACAAGATTGTTTTTCCGTCTTTTGCCAAAGCAACAGAACAATTCTTGGTGGCGGTTTCGATGTTTAAAATATAGGACAATTTATGATATTGGATTTAGGATTTAAATTCTAAATTATTTCTAACCCACATCGCTATTCCCACAAAGGAGGAATCTCACTAGTTGCTCTCGCTGTGGGATTCCTCCTTTGTCAGAATGACAACTAGAGTCTATTTTTTGCAAAGTTATAAATTACAAATTACTATTTCTTTTTCTCTTCTACTTTATCCGTAGTTACTTTATCTCCCGAATTCAAATCTTTTGAAACAGTAGAATAAGGTCCTGTTATGACAACATCTCCTTTTTTAAGTCCTGTAAGTACTTCAATATTGGTATCGTCCTGAATTCCTGTTTTAATGATTCGGATTTTGGCTTTATCTCCCACTTTTACAAAAACACACTCCAGTTTTTTATCGCTTTTAGGAGCTGTTTTTTTCTCGTCATCTTTCTCTTCTACTTTAAATCCTTTAACGGCTGTGGTATCCGATTTTACGACTACAGAACTTATTGGCACAGCTAAAACGTTGGCTCTTGTTTTGGTAATTATATCAACAGTTGCTGTCATTCCCGGTCTAAAAGGCGAATAAGTTACTGGTTTACCTTCTAATAAATCTTGATACGATTCTTTAAGAATTCTAATTTTCACTTTAAAATTAGTCACTTGATCAGCCGTCAAAGTAGAACTCGCCGAATTGGAAATGCTTGTTACAATTCCTTTGAATTGTTTTTTCAGATAAGCGTCCACCTCAACATTGGCTTCGTTACCCACTTTTATTTTTACGATGTCATTTTCATTTACATCGACTTCTACTTCCATATTATTCAGGTTGGCAACACGAAGAATTTCGGTTCCAGCCATTTGTTGGGTTCCCAAAACTCTTTCTCCCAATTCTACATTTAGCACTGAAATTGTTCCGTCGGCTGGCGCATAAATGGTAGTTCTGCCCAGATTGTCTTTGGCCTCATTTACGGTCGCTGAAGCACTTTGCACATTGAAATAAGCCGATTGTTTGCTTGCTTTGGCTACTTCAAAAGAAGCAACTACTTTGTCCCAATCCGACTTAGAAATAATTCCTTTGTCGAACAAAGTTTTGTTTCTGTCATAATTCGCTTTTGCTTCTTTAAATGAAGCTTCGGCTTGGCTTAAATTCGCCTTAGTTCCAGATAAATTAGATAGCGTGCGATTGTATCCTGAAGTGTATAAATCGGGATTTATCTTTACCAATAAATCGCCTTTCTTAACCACCTGCCCTTCTACTACATTCAAAGCGATAATTTCACCTGAAACTTCAGAAGAAATTTTAACTTCAATTTCGGGTTGAATTTTCCCTGTTGCCGAAACAGTTTCGACAATAGTTGTAGCGTTAACATTGGCAATTTCTACTGATTTTCCTTTGTCTTTGTTACCAATGACACCCGTTTTAGAAAGAACTATTAATAAAGCAATGATAGCAACTGCTACACCCAATAATATATAAATGGTTTTTTTTGACATAATAAATTAGTTTTTGATGATTGGAATTCCAAAATAGAATTCTAGTATTTTAATTTTAAAAATATAATCGTATTTGGTTCTCAAAACTTCTGATTGTGCAACAGTAAATAAAGTCTGCGATTGATTAAAGTCGAAAGAATTCATCATTCCCACAGCATACCTTTCTTTAGAATAATTGTAAGCTTCTTGTCTCGCTTCTAAAGCAGAAAGGGCCGATTCATAGGCATTCAAACCTCCTTTGGCATCTGTAAATGCTGTATAAACATTTCTTTGCAAAGTTAATTCTTCTTGCTCGACCGCAATTTTTGATTTTTCCAAATTTACTTTGGAACGCTCCACATTATTTTTTACTGACCAACCGTTAAATATTGGAATAGATAATTGAACCCCAAATGACTGTCCTTTATTATCTATAAATTGGTCCTTAAAAGTAGGTGAACTTCCTAATACAGGAATTGAGTTTGGAGATAACACATTTTGACTTGTCCCTTCGACAAATCCAATAACAGATGTTGGATTGGATAGATTTGGCACAAATCCAGTAATCACATCAGCATACGAAATTCTAGTATTTATATTGTAAAAACCTTGTAAAGTAGGTTGAAAACCTCCTTTAGCGATGGCTACATTTTTTTCGGCAATTTCTAAATTAGTTTTCGCAATTTTCAATTCAGTTCTTTGCTCTTTTGCTTTGTCATAAATTACCAAAGGAGTTTGAGACAATATGTTATTTTCGTCTTTGGCCGAAGTATCATCGGTTATATCGAAATCATAAAACTCTTTTAATTGTAACAATTGAGCTAAACTCAACTTTGAAATCAACAAAGCGTTTTCTGCATTAATCACTTTTTGATTATCCGAAGCGACAGTTGCTTTTATGTCTAGTAAATCCCCACGCGGAACAGAACCAGCTTTTACCAATTCTTCGGAACGGGCTAGTTGTTTTTCATTATTTGCTTTTTGCTCTTGCTGGACTTTCAAATTTTCTTTGTTAAAAAGTACTTGCAAGAAAGCATTGGCAACATTAAGCGCTATATCTTCTTGTATTTTTGTTAATTGATATTTGGCCGCGACTATCGAAAGGTTTGCTTTACGAAGCGTATTTTGATTTTGCAAACCTTTATAAATATCAAAACCAACACCGACTCCAAATGAGGAATACTGTGTAGTTTGATTTCTTAAAAGTCCAGTTGTTGGGTCTTGATTTAAACCAATATTCCAAGAGTGATTTGCATTAGAATTTAAAGAAGGAATAAAATTTCCTATAGCACCTTTTTTGTCAATGTCTGCCGTTTTAGTATCTAATTCGGTTTGTTTGATGGAGATATTGTTATCTATCGCGTATTTTATACATTCTTCTAATGTCCATTGTTTTGTTTGAGCCTGAATCGACAAGCTAAACAGCAGGATAATAACGAGGGGGATACAATTAATTTTTTTCATATTGTTTGAATGAAAGCGTAGCAAAGATACTACACAAAATTTACATTTATTTTAAAACTAGATTATTTTATGCTATTTAATTATGGTTTTGGTTCTTCTGTTTTCAATCCTTGATTCCAAACTTTTACTTTGTCAGAGGATTTCAATCCGCTTTTAATCTCAACATAAATTCCGTCGCTAACTCCTAAAACAAGGTTTTTTCTAGAGAATTTTTGTTTGGCAGTTTCCACTTCAACAAAAGGCTTTAAGGTTTTCTTATCAAATTGAACTAAAGACTCTTTTAGTGCTTGCACTTTATCTGCTTTTTCTAAAATAATCGAAGCATTAGCGCTCAATCCAGCTCTAATAAATATATTGTCTCTGTTGGTTAAAGTCGCTTTTATTTCAAATTGAATAGCGCCATTTTCGGTTTTTCCTTTCGGTGCGATATAGGTCAAAACGGCTTCAAATTTTTTGTTTTCGATGGCTCCAACAGTAATTTCTATGGGCATATTCAATTTTATTTTCCCCACTTCAGACTCATCGACTTTACCTACGAATATCATTTTTCCGATATCGGCGACACTTGCGATGGTAGTTCCTTCGTTGAAATTATTACTTTCGATTACTTGGTTCCCTACTTTTACAGGAACATCAAGCACCATTCCGTTTACGGTTGAACGAATTGTAGTATTGGCATAACTTCCAAGCCCAGAAGTAGTGCCAGTTTTCGCAATGTCATAGTCTTGCTTTGAAGCGGAATAATTTTGCTTGGCCTGTTTGTAAGCCACTTGCGCCGCATCAAAATCATTGGCTGAAATAACTCCTTTATCGAATAAAGTTTTTTGTCTTTGGTATAATTTCTCTTGATTTTCCAGGTTTATTTTGGCTGTTTGAACTTGATTTTGAGTGTTGCTCAAATTAGATACATTGGCAACCACTTTTATTTTGGCTATCATATCTCCTGCTTTTACAGATTCGCCCGCTTTAATATATACCGCTTCAATTATTCCCGAGATATTTGGCTTAATTAAAACTTCTTCATCGGGAACAATATTTCCCGTCGCCAGGGTACTTTTAATAATAGTTTTAACTTCTACTTTATCCGTTTCAAAAACAATAGGTGATTCCTGGTTTTTGGCATATAAATAATACAAAGCTCCGAAAAAAACTACGGCTATTAGAATCAATACGGTTATGGTTACTCCTTTTTTCATTTTACTATTTTTAGTCGATTATTATTGATTTTGATTGATTTATTATTCTGTTCGTAAAGCATCTATTGGTTTAACATTTATGGCGGTTTGTGCTGGAATTAATCCTGCTAATAATCCTGAACCTACTAATATTAATAAGGCTATAAATACTACTGTTAAATCAACACTTGGATTGATAAACATCATTCCGTCGGCAGGCATTGTCGCCAATATCATATTCAGTATCGCCAGTAATCCAGTAGCAACAGCGATTCCGAACATCCCAGCAATTATGGTAAGGAAAATAGCTTCTAACAATATCTGAGATCGAATGGCGCCGGGTGTTGCTCCTAAGGCTCTTCGGATTCCGATTTCTTTTGTTCGTTCTTTTACAACAATTAACATAATATTTGAAATCCCAATAATTCCAGATAGCAATACTAATGTTCCAACAAAATAAGCGATGAATTTAAGTACCATAAATAAATCTTGCACTTTTTGAAATTCCTGAAACAAGTCAAAATTACCAACTGCTCTTTCATCATCGGGATGAATAGTATGTCTCTCCCTCATAAATGCCAAAATGCCCGGTTTCAAAGCTGTAATTGAAGCATCGTCTTTTGCCGTTAGCGCCATCCAACCTACTGTATCTCCAAAATTAAATGCTTGTTGAAAAGTCGTAAACGGAATGAATATATTTTTTTGTGCGCCTTCTCCATTTCCTCCATTATTCCCTTTAGATTTATAGACCCCAACCACCATAAAATTGATGCCATTAATTTTAATATAAGTTCCTATAACTTCCTCAGCATTCATATACAATTCAGTGATTACTCCTTTACCAATTATTGCCACCTTACGTCTGGAGACAATATCCTGCTGATTCACAAAACGCCCATTGATGATTTCCATTTGCTCTTGTTTGATCAACTCTGGATAATCTCCGTAAATGGTATAAGCTCCAGTTTTAGTGCCGCGAATTACGTTACTTACCCCATTAAAATCCCCCAATTGATTTCTAGGAGAAACATACAAAAGGTCTGGGAATTTTTGTTTTAATGCTTCAACATCATTGTTCTTGAAATCGAATGGTCTAGTTTTAGGCAACCCTTTGTATGCTTTTGAGGTGCCTTGAGTCCACATAAACATAGTATTGGTTGCGATTCCGTCAAATCCTTTTTTGACTCCATTTTCCAATCCGTTAGAAGCGGCCAATAAAATGACTAAAATAAATATACCCCAAAATACTCCAAAAGCTGTCATTAGCGTTCGAAAAGTATTGGCAGTTAATGCCTCTAAAATTTCATTCCATTTTTCTCTATCAAACATAATTATTCGTCTCTAAGTGCTATAATAGGTTTAATTTTTGCAGCACGATACGCTGGAATAAATCCCGCCAAGGCACCTGCAATTACTAAAACAATTAAGGTCGATATGGCTACAGTAAAATCTACTTGTGGATTCCTAAAATATTCACTTTCTGCCTGAGGGCCTACTAATTCAAGTAAAGCTAAACCTGTCAAAAGACCCATAAAACCAGAAATAGTGGTTATAAATATAGATTCGTGCAAAATCATGATTATAATGGAAAGTGGTGAAGCACCAAGCGCTTTTCGAATACCAATTTCCTTAGTTCGTTCTTTTACTATAATCATCATAATGTTACTAACTCCAACAACACCAGCGATAATAGTACAAATCCCAACCCACCAAAAGAACAAGCGGATATACAAATTCAAATCATAAAACTTTTTGGCTTCAATAACTGAATTATTGATTCCAATAGCGCTTTCGTCATCAGGAGCGACTGAATTTTTACCTCTTAGCAAAAGGCCTAAATTTGTAGAGAATTGAGTAGCTTCGGCGACAGCTTCCTCGTAACTGTCTTTCTTTTTTAAGGTATAAAACAAAACACTGACTTTATCTCCTACTCCATACACTTTTTGAGTCGTTGACAATGGCAAGTACACACGACCTTCTTCCCTCTCGCCAGCAGGATCAGTAAAAACCCCAACCACCTTAAAATTGATATTATTTATTGCTATTTTTTCTCCAATAGGATCTTTTCCCTTAAATAAATCTAAATTAATTTTTTGACCAATCACTGCCACTTTTTCTGAATTAATCAAGTCATTAGCATTTACGAAACGTCCCTTAATAATAGTAGCATTTTCAATGGCTAAATAATCTGGATTTACGCCGCGATATTGGTAATTTCCGGACTCTTTTCCATATACAACATTAGCTCCCCAAGCATTATAAGTTGCCCCATTTTTATCAAATAAATCACCATATTTTTGAACTGAAATATCATAATCACTGTTTCGAAATTGTATGTCTCTACCAGGATTCAAACCCTTGTATGCTTTGGTGGTTGTTCCTGACCAAACTTCTATAATTCCTGCAGCATCACGCTCAAATTGTTTTTCAATTCCGTTTTGTAAGCCTTTGCCAACTCCAAGAAGAATAACTAAAATAAAGATACCCGAAGCCACAGAAAGTCCCGTGAGAAAAGTTCTCAATTTGTTTTTGGCGATTGCCTCAAATATTTC
Source organism: Flavobacterium psychrophilum (assembly GCA_945860385.1). Classification (GTDB taxonomy): domain Bacteria; phylum Bacteroidota; class Bacteroidia; order Flavobacteriales; family Flavobacteriaceae; genus Flavobacterium; species Flavobacterium psychrophilum_K. Next base: position 8,565 of record CAMAQD010000036.1, on the reverse strand, counting down.
TTGCCAGCGCTCAATATTAAACATACGAAGAGGCTCTTACTTGTTCTACCAATTTATCGTCAATGATTATTCCGTCTTTCAAAACTACGTTACGCTTGCACATTGCAGCAATATCGGGTTCGTGTGTCACAATCAGAATGGTTTTTCCTTCGTCATTTATTCCTTGTATCAATTCCATAACTTCATAAGAAGTCACAGTATCCAAAGCTCCTGTAGGTTCATCAGCCAACAACACTTTAGGATTTGAAGCCAAAGCTCTTGCAATTGCCACGCGTTGTTTTTGTCCTCCAGAAAGTTCGTTGGGCAAATGGTGCGAGTGGGATGCCAAACCCACTTTTTCTAAATATTGCATGGCTATTTCGTTGCGTTCTTTTCGCTTCAACCCCTGATAATATAAAGGCAAAGCCACATTATCTAAGGCACTTTTGTAATTAATTAGGTTGAAAGATTGAAAAACAAAACCAAGAAACTGATTTCGATATCGAGAAGCAATAGTTTCGTTTAATTTTTTGATAGGCACACTATCCAAAGTGTAAAACCCGGAATCGGCTTCATCTAAAATCCCGAGGATATTCAACAAGGTAGATTTTCCGGAACCTGAGGATCCCATAATGGCGACCAACTCGCCTTCTTTGATGTTGAAATTGATTCCTTTAAGCACATGCAATTCAGAACCTCCTACGGAATAAGATTTATGTAAGTCTTTAATTTCAATCATTTTAGCTAATTTTAAACAATTTAGGCATGCTGCAAACGTAATTTTAACAAGAATATGTTAAACGTTCCATACTATTTTGATATAAGACCTAATTTTAATAAATATGTTACAACCCAAGCCAAAAAATATATTTGTTTTACTAATTTTGTTGTTTCAAATTAAAATAAAATGCTGAAATACCTTCCAATTCTCCTTGTTATCGCGATTTTTTTATCGATTTCTAGCTGTTCTAAATCCAGTAAAATAGCAACACTAAAACCAGAACCAGACAATGCAGACCCATTGGTTTATGAAAATTTAGCTTCGTTTATTAATTTGCCAATTAGTGTTAGATTAAAAGATGTCGAAAACCAAACTAATGCACTCTTGAATGGCTTAATTTACGAAGACAACAACATCGAAGATGATAATATCGAAATGAAAATTTGGAAATTAGCTCCCATTTCTATCAACAATGATCCTGAAGTTTCAGGAGGAAAAATAAAAACTATTTTACCGTTGAAGGTCTTATTCAAATACAGAATAGGAACAAAAACTTTAGGAGTTGAATTATACAATACAAAGGAATTCAATCTCAACGGAATTGTTACTTTATCAAGCGATGTGGCTTTGTCCAATTGGAAATTGACAACTAAAACTGAGCTAAAATCTTTGGATTGGAACGAAAGTCCCACGATGGTTGTTTTTGGGAAAAATGTTCCGGTTACCTATCTTATGACTCCTGCTATCAAAATTTTTAGATCAAAAATAGAGAAGAGTATTGATACTGCGATAGAAAAATCAATGGATTTCAAGCCTAATGTTTTAGCAGCTTTAGAAAAAATTTGTACTCCATTTCAAATGAGCGAAGCCTATGAAAGTTGGCTGCGAATTACCCCTATCGAAATTTATTCGACCAATGCCGTACTTAAAAATGATACTTTTTTGATGGATATGGGAATGAAGTGCACGATGACCACTTTGATTGGAAAACAACCAGAATCAAAATTTGATGCATCCAAAATTATCCTAAAACCTGTAGCAAAAATCCCGAACCAAATCACGGCTAATATTGCAGCGGTTTCCACTTTTGCAGAAGCCTCTAAAATAATGACTAAGAATTTTGCAGGACAGGAATTTGGTTCTGGAAGTAAAAAAGTAAAAGTCCAAAAAGTAGATATTTGGCATAAAAATGACAAAATGGTTATCGCTTTGGATGTATTAGGAAGCATAAACGGAACCATTTATTTAACTGGTTTTCCGCAGTACAACGAACAAACCAAAGAAGTCTTCTTTGACAAATTGGATTATGCTTTAGATACCAAAAATAAATTAATGCGAACTGCCAACTGGCTTGCACAAGGACTGGTTTTAAGAAAAATTCAGGAGAGTTGTCGATATTCTATCGTTCCAAATTTAGAAGAAGGAAAACAAAGTATGGCTGCTTACCTGAAAAATTATTCGCCAATGCCAGGTGTTTTTATTAATGGAAAAATGGAAGATATTCAATTCCAGAAAATTCAATTGACAAACAAAGCAATCATTGCTTTCATTAAAGTAAACGGCACTGTGAATGTATCTGTGGATGGCTTGAAGTAATTTTTGAAATTAGATTGAAAGTAAATCTTAAAGGATTAAAATTTCATTCTGATTTCTTTTTTCTCATTCGATAAATATAATATCCAATTCCTGCAACGAGCAAGTATGGAATTACCATCAAATAAACAATTCCGTCATTTACGGCCTCTGCTTTCACTGCATTGCCCTCACTAGTCAAAGCCGCACGACACATAGCACACTGAGCGTTTGCAGATAGAGAAAAGAAAAAAGGACAGAGAATAACGAACAAAGTACAGAGACTTTTAACATTCCTTCTTTCACTTCTAATATCTAACCTCTGACCTCTAACTTTAATTAACATAATAAGGCGAAATCATTAAATAAACAATAACTCCTGTAACTGCAACATACAGCCAAATAGGGAATGTGATTTTAGCAATTTTTTTATGACTGTCAAAGCGTTCTGCCAAGGCTCGAACATAGGTTATCAAAACCAAAGGAATAACCGCAATAGACAAAATAATGTGGGATATTAAAATAAAGAAATATACTATTTTAATCTCACCTTCTCCTCCAAATTTAGTCGAATCTGCAGTCATATGATAAGCGACATACATCACCAAAAAAGCTACTGAAAGTGCAATTGCCGTTGTCATCAAACGTTTGTGAAGTATTCTGTTACCGTTTTTAATAGCCAATACTCCAGCAATTAAAACGATAGCCGTAATTCCATTAATTGTAGCATAGATTGGCGGTAGAAACGGCAAAGGTTCTACATTGAAGCCAAGGTCTTTTAATTTGACGCTAAAAAGTACAGCGACAACAACCGGAATCAGAATGGAAACTAGTATTATAAATTTATTGAATTTTTTTTCTAATGAATTATTTTCCATATTATTCTTTTAATAAAATTGCGATGTCTTGTTGAATATCTCTAACTCCTGTTTTTTCTAAACCGTCATAATATAAAATCGGGTTTCCGTATTTGTCTTTTCGGCAACGAATGTCACCGTTTTTATCAATCAATGCAAATAATCCCGAATGTTCAAACCCTCCTTTTGCTTTGTTATTCTCTCCTGCATAAAGATTGAATCCTTTGTTTGAAAGATCAAAAATATAAGTTTTATCTCCAGTCAAGAAATTCCAATTCGAGGATTTTACGCCTAATAATTCCCGATGTTCTTTCAAAACTTTAGCAGTATCGTGTTCAGGATCGATGGAAATAGACACAATTCCAAAATTAGGATTACCAAAGAAGGTTTTTTCAATTTGCAACATACTTTGATTCATCTTCGGACAAATCGTAGGACAAGTTGAGAAGAAAAATTCTAAAACATACACCTTGCCTTTATAGGTTTCATTACTAACTTTGATATTGTCTTGATTAACCAATTCAAATTTAGGAGCTGGGCCAATTTTCTCTAAACTTTCAGTATTTTTATTGGAATTAGAAACGTTGTCCAACCGATCTCCTTTTACAATTTCATTGTTTTGAAAACGGTCAATAATTTTGGGAATAGCATAGATTCCGAATACCAAAATGATAAAGGAAATCCCTATGTATGATTTATTTTTAAGCATTATTTCTTTTGTTTATAGTTTTTTAGAAGCATTATGGTTTTTCTTTAAAGCTGCGCGATATTCATAAAGAATAACTTTAAAATCATCAAGCATTTCGTTGCTCAATTCAGCAAGATGAAAAGTATTGTATCCTTCTTTATATCCTTTTTTTTCTTTTCTTCCTCGAAGATTTCTTTCTTTATCAACTATATAGACGTTTGGAGTTCCAAGATCTGGATCTAATTTTCCAACCAATTTTAGCTGATTGTAATACCTGTTAATTTCATCCGGCGAAGTAAAAACAAAGTGCCATTGGCTAACATCAGTAGTTGAACTTAAAACATCGACAATTTTTTGCGCATCCGCTTCGGTTCCTAAAGGACAAAGAACCACAAATTGAAGATCTTTAAAAGTATGATAGCGATCGTAGATTTTGGCATTAAGATTAAAAAAATTACCTCTATTTTTTAAAATATTAGTTCCTGAAAAACCAAGAATTGTAATTTTATTATCTAAGCTAACTTTCTCATTTTTCAGTGATTTCCAATGTCCGAAATCAGCAACTTTAGGAGTGATAATTGGTAATTTTGTAAAACTATTTACTCCTGATGCAAAGAAAAGATAAGCAACAATTGGTAAAACAAAAAGAACGAAGAGAACAATATTTTTTTTCATAGTTGTGCCAAAGTATAATATGCAAAAATAAAAAAAGGCACGCAAAGCGCACCCTTTTTATTGAATTAATATTTTGTTAAAAATTCCACTTGATGGTTGAATTCTTAAAAACCTCAAAAACATAATTTCCTTCTACCAAAAGAATGAAAAGCAGATAAATAATCAAAAATATAAATGGTAAAATAACAGCATATCGTAAAGCCGATTTTTCACCTTCCATGTGCATGAAAGCATATACAATATAATAGGCTTTTACTACAGTTAAAATAATAAATATATAGTTTAACAAATTCAACCCTAATAGGCTGTTGTTGTGCAAAATTCCGGGCTTAATAATTCCTAAAATAACCTCCACTATTGTAATTAGAGATAAATATCCAAATACTGTCCAAATTCTTTTTGTGTTAGAAACGTGTGCGTGTGACATAATTATACCTTTTTGTAAATTAAACTAGATAGAAAACAGTGAATACAAATACCCAAACTAAATCAACAAAGTGCCAATAAAGCCCTACTTTTTCTACCATTTCATAACTTTTTCTTTTCTCGTATGTTCCAAGTAACACATTAAAGAAAATGATAATATTGATAACAACTCCAGAAAATACGTGGAAACCGTGAAAACCTGTGATAAAGAAAAAGAAATCAGCAAATAACTTGCTTCCATATTCATTTCTAGTAAGATTTGCGCCTTCTACAACCAAACTAGCATCTTTCAGACGCAACTCAGATTCGCTTCTAGTAAGTACTGTTTTTTTCTTGTTAGCGTCTATTTTTTCAGTTCTAACCAAAATATTTGGATGCGCTTTGAAACCCGCTTGAACTTCGGCAACAGAATAAGATGGTAAAGAAGCTTCTTCCATAAACCATTTTCCTTTATCTCTCGTCAATTGTTCTCTGTCTTCTGGCAAGGTTACAGCAAAATCAGCAAGTGCAACTCGGTGACCTTCTGTATCAACAAACTGAAGCAAACTTCCTCCTTTGGTTTCAACTGCACCATATTCACCTTTGATAAAGTTTTTCCATTCCCAGGCTTGTGAACCCACAAATATTAAACCACCAATAATGGTCAAAAAAAGATAAACGACTACTTTATCCTTTTTCATTTCGTGTCCAGCATCAACTGCAAGAACCATTGTAACCGATGAAAAAATCAAAACAAAAGTCATAAATGCTACATAAAGCATTGGTTGAGGATTTCCATGCATGAAAGGAAAGTGTGTAAACACCTCGTCAGCTAAAGGCCAAGTTTCAATAAATTTGAATCTTGAAAATCCATAAGCAGCCAGAAATCCTGAAAATGTTAACGCATCTGACAGAATAAAAAACCACATCATTAATTTACCATAACTGGCTCCCAAGGGTTGGTTGTCGCCGCCTCCCCAAACTTTTTCTCCGCTATTAGCAGTTGTAACTGTACTCATAAAAATATTTTAATTAAAAGTTTCCAAATCTACAATTTTTTCTTAATCAAAGAAAAATAAAAATAAAAATAAATAAATCCACAATAAATCCAGAAAGTGCCAATACATAGCACCTAGTTCAATACCTAGAGTTTGTGTTGAATTATATTTATGTTTCAATTGTTTAAATATAATAATAAAAAGCGCGATTAATCCGCCTGCAAGGTGCAACAAGTGAACCACAGTAACTATGTATAGAAAAGTAGTTGTAATAGAACTTTCGGCTCCAGTAAAATAATAACCACTTTCTACAATTTGTCCAAAACCTACAAATTGCAACACCACAAATAAAATTCCTAAAGCTAAAGTGGCTAAAAGAAATGAAGTTGTTGCTTCTTGCTTGTCCTTTTGAATGGCTTTTTTGGCCAAATGAAAAGTAATGCTACAGCCAATAATTACTATGGTACTGTAATAAAATGCAGTTGGCAATTGAAAATCTTTTAACCAATCGGCTCTGGATTTACTTACCACAAAAGCACTAGTCAGGCCAGCAAACATCATAATCATACTGATCATGGCAAACAATAACAGCAATTTGTAGGATCTTGCTGTTCTCGATTTATGCTCTTCGGCGGTCATTGTAGTTGTCATATCTATCTTAAAATTTTGTCAAATATATAAATTAATTGCAATAAAGTAATATAAGAAACACTTACTAACATTAAAGTTCTTGCGGCTTTGGCAGTTCTTGACTTATACAATTTAACAGCATAAAAAAGCATCCAAAGTCCAAGCAAAAATACCAATACTGCTGCAACAGGTGAAATAAACAATTGTCCTGTATAACCCAAAGATGGCAAAAGTGAGGCAATAATTAACCAAACAGTATATAATATGATTTGCAAAGCAGTTCCATTATCTTTTTTTCCTGTGGGCAACATAAAGAAACCTGCTCTTTCGTAATCTTCAAATAAAAACCAGCCAATTGCCCAAAAATGAGGAAACTGCCAAAAAAACTGTATCAGGAATAAGGTTCCAGCTTCGATGCCAAAATTACCCGTTGCCGCAACCCAACCCAACATAAAAGGAATCGCTCCAGGAATCGCTCCAACAAAAACCGACAGTGAAGTCACTGTTTTCAGAGGCGTGTATATGCTAGTATATAAAAATATAGAAATCGCACCAAACATGGCCGTTTTAGGATTGATAGTGTAAAGCAAAGCTATTCCGATAGCCGCAAGAATACTAGCGACAATCAAAGCTGCATTCGGCTCCATTCTTCCTGATGCGACAGGACGATTTTTCGTTCTGTCCATCAAAGCATCAAGGTCTTTTTCGATAACCTGATTGTACGCATTCGAAGCCCCTACCATACAATAACCGCCAATAGCAAGTTTTAATAAAATAATCCAATCTAAAGAGAGAATATCAGGAACTCCCAACAAAAACCCCGCTATTGACGAAAAGACAACACTAATAGCCAAACCCGCTTTAGTGATCGCTTTGAAATCAACATATATAGATTTAATGGAAATAGAAATAGATGTACTACTCAAAGTTTGCTGGCTTTATTTTAAAACTTTTGCAAAAGTAGTTTATCAAAAGGGAATAGACAAAAAACAATTCATAAAAAAGGAGAAATATCATTTTAAAATCGAAAAAAAATAACTCGTATATTGAATTTAGAATGATGCTCTATCCATAATGTATTACGGGCTAATTTTTATACACAAGAAAATCAATCCAAACAAAAAAATACTGAGATAAAATTTAGCTCACTTAACCTATTCCTAACAGTACTTTTCGAACTTTGTTAATGTCGTCAATGGTTTTGTATTTTGCTTTTAAAGGAATTGGCTGAACGAGAATACAACCATTTTTAAATTTTATTTTCAGCACGTATATTTTGTGACTATTCAATTTAAGAACAACTGCTAAAATCAAAAAAGAAGGCGAAATTGCAATTAAATTAAACCCATAAATCCACACTAAAAACAAATCAAAACCTTGGGACAAAACGAGAAAAAATAGAATCACGTAACTCAAATCTAAACTGGTTATTTTCTTTAAAGATTCATTTTCGATTGTTTTTAGTATTATAATTGTATTAAAATAATTACATTTTCAAAAAATTTTTAACAAAGCAATACAAATGATACCCAAATAATCACAGCTAATTTTACTTTCAATACTAAATTAATGGATAAAATCAACTCCTTCATTTACGCAATTTGTTAAACTGAAGCAAAATTAACTGTAATGAAAATTACATCCTTACCGTTTTCCTCATTTAGGAGAATGTTTTTTAAAATAAAAAAACCACGACATATAAAGTTGTAGTTCTTTTTCAGAAATTCAATATTTATGCTTACTTTTTATAGCTCCTACAATTATTAGATTAATCATATTTATTTCAATTAATCCTTCCACCCTTAAAAACTTCTATAATCCAAAAGGCCCTAGGATTTTTGGCCGAACTGGCGAAGCAAAGGCGACGAACCAAGCCCGCAGAGCGAACACGTCGTTCCTATAAAACAAAAAACCCCGTTCGTTAGAACAGGGTTTTTCAAAAGAAAGGCGACGACATACTCTCCCACATAACTGCAGTACCATCTGCGCAGGCGGGCTTAACTACTCTGTTCGGGAAGGGAAGAGGTGAGCCCCGCCGCA
>CAMAQD010000035.1 GCA_945860385.1 Flavobacterium psychrophilum | reverse complement strand
GACCTCATATGAGTATAGGTAATCTTACACCAAATCAAGTACATCAAAATAATATAAAAACAGAAAAATTATGGAAGAATTATTATGTAAAAAGTCCTATTATTGTAAACCAATAACAGGACTAAAATTGAGTTGTAAATCTATTTTAGAATTAAGTATAAATATGTAAACTTATTTTAGGACGAGACAAAAATAAGCACAACAGCTAGCGCGATGCCTCTGGCTCGTGCCCACAAAGTTCACTCCATCAATAACTATTAAATATATAATGAAAAACTTTATCTACATTTCAAGTCTAATTTTAATTGGAATTTCAATTTTCCTATTAGTAGAATATCCTAATTCCGGTCGAATGAGTTTAATAGCTGGTGCAATGACTTTTATAGGTTTTGCTCTGAATATTGCAGGGTATGCATTGAATAAAAAACTATAAATTATATAAAAAAAATGAAAAACACCTTACTCCTCTTGACTTTTTTGTTTGTAATCAACGCCTTTTCGCAAAACAAACAATTATGGGCAAAATCGGTTATCAATCAAAAAGCACCTAAACTAGTGGTCGAAAAATGGCTTACAGACAAACCAGATATCAAAGGGAAATTTGTGCACCCGATAGCGCGGATTTGCAATCCGTGCCCACAAGCAAAAGCATAAAAAATCAACTTAAAGTAAAGAACATAAATGAAAAAAACAGTAATTGCAATCATTCTAATTTTAAGCATAAATAGTTACGGCCAAAATAAATACCAAAAAGGAATTTATTTAACTTTCGATGAAATACTGCAAAATAAACCAAGTGCAAATTATAATGTAGCACTAGAAAAACGAACCGAAGGAGAAATAAAAATGAATGGCGGAAATGATTATCAATTAAATGCACTGGATAACTCAACTAACAGAGGTCAGTTAAAGAAAGATGTAGAAGCCTATTCTGATGGAGAAAATTTATATTTAAACTGTAAAAAGTTAAGGCTTTACTCTTGGTATTCAAAAGTAGTAAGTGACAATAAATATTTTGTTTTTAGTGGTGCCTTACCTGAAAATTACAAAGAGTATGGAATTGAATTATCAGAATTGTCAAATATGTTTGGAGCTGTTGGCGGAGCTTTGAGCGGCATGAAATTAGCAATGTTACGTTTTCCGTACATTTTAGATAAAGCAACCCATAAATTGACTTTGGTTTCTTCAAAAAGCATCAATGAGGTTTTCGCCAATGACCCAGTTATTTTAGAAAAATACAATCAAGATTTAGAAAAAAATAAAATGGAAACCATTCTCAAATATTTGGTAGAATGGAACGAAAAACAATAGATCTAACCAGAAAATCATGAAAAACATCATCTACATTTCAAGTCTAATTTTAATTGGAATTTCAATTTTCCTACTAATAGAATATCCTAATTCCGGTCGAATAAGTTTAATAGCTGGTGCAATGACTTTTATAGGTTTTGCTCTGAATATTGCAGGGTATGCATTGAATAAAAAACTATAAATTAATTAAAAAAAATGAAAAACACCTTACTCCTCTTGGCTTGTCTGTTTGTAATCAACGCCTTTTCGCAAAACAAACAACTGTGGGCAAAATCGGTTATCAATCAAAAAGCGCCCAAACTGGTTGTCGAAAAATGGCTTACAGAAAAGCCAGATACCAAAGGAAAATTTGTACTCATCGATTTTTGGGCCACTTGGTGTGGGCCTTGCAGACGAGCCATTCCTGATTTGAACAAATTTAAAATAGAATTTGAGAAAGACTTAATTGTGATAGGCATCAGCGACGAAACACAAGAAAAAGTTGAAAGTATGACAAATCCTAAAATGGAATATTACAGCGCCATCGACACCCAACGAACAATGTATGATTCGCTGGAAATAAAAGGAATTCCGCATTGCATTTTGATAGATCCCAATGGTTTTGTGCGCTGGGAAGGCTATCCAACATTAACTGGTTTTGAATTAACTTCGAAAGTAATAAAAGACATTATTGAAAAGTACAAACTGTAATAGAATATTTCATCGCCACGAGCTATAGTATTTTAAGATCCATATTACACAAATCAAATGACACTATAAAAATTTACTCTGGTAGCGGTTTAGTATTCTGTATAAAAGTACTTGTCTTAAACAATGCAGAAATCAAATTATTAAAATCCAAGTATATCAATAGATTTATTCCAAAAGATATTTTTTTTAGAAATGCGATGATAAAACATTTTTAGATGTTGACTAGTAATTGACCGACTCGATTTATGGGACAGGTTGAAATTTTGAATTTGTTCCTATAAAATAGTACTGAGTTTTAGATTAACATTCATTCTATAATACTTTCTAATTACAAATATTTTAAATCATTTTTTTTGCTGTAAAAATTACGAAATAGTACTACTGCTTTCTAATCAACCTTTTTTAGATATAAGAATAATATAATTTATTTTAATAATTGTGTAAAATAGCACTGAATTATTAGACTCACCTTTGTAAAAGGATAAATTATATAACAATCTAAAAATAGAAAATAATGAAAACAGAAAAAACAATTGACGTTTTGAACTCACTAATTGAAATCAACAACGACAGAATTTACGGCTACGAAACAGCATCGAAAGAAGTGGAAGAAACAGATCTGAAAATGATGTTTTCGCATTCAACAGAAACTAGCATTAAATGCAAAGCACAACTTGTTGCCGAAGTCAAAAATCTAGGTGGAAAACCAACTGAATCAACGACCACAACAGGTAAAATATACCGTATTTGGATGGATGTAAAAGCCTTGGCTACAGGAAAAGACCGAAAAGTGATTTTGGATTCTTGCGTGTTTGGAGAGGATGCAGCAATTGAAACTTACAATGAAGCGTTAAGTAATGATGAAGATTTAACATCTGGTCAACACATGATGATTGCAGAACAGTTATTATTAATAAAAATGGATCAAGATAATTTGAAAAAGGTAAGTGAATTGATAGAATTAAATAAATAATTCTATCTTCATTAAATAAATATGCGGTCAAAATCTAAGTGTTTTGACCGCATAATTTTTTTATATAATTCGCGATTTTTATAATTCAAATCTTTCTTCCTTACCTACAACTTCCTTAGAAACCAAAATAGAAACAATCTTATTTTTCGGGTACTTTTGGAAGTTCTGTAACCTCTACCTGAATGGCGACAGCATAATCATTTGGTATAATTTTACTCCCGTGAGCATTGGCATACACTTTAGTAAATTCGGCTCCAAAATACAAGATTATGGCCGAATAATATACCCAAATTAAAATAATAATCACGGATCCGGCAGCACCATAAACGGTGGCAACGGTCGAACTGCCCAAGTAAAACCCTATTGCAAATTTGCCAAACATAAAGAAAAAAGAGGTAAAACTGGAACCAATTAAAGCGTCTTTCCATGCAATATTTCCGTCCGGAAGCGTTTTGAAAATAATCGAAAATAAGACGGTCGTGGTGGCAAACAAGATTAAAATATTGAGCACATAAAACACATAAATGGTCGAATCCGGAAAATAAATAAGCAAACGAGCGTTAATCAAATCCATTACGGTATTGACCATTAAACTAACCAATAACAAAAAACCTACCGATGCAATCATCGAAAAGGACATCAATCGGTTTTTGAGGAATTTCACAATTCCCTTATCGGGTTTAGCTTTCAAACCCCAAATGTAATTGATGGAACTTTGAATTTCTGCAAAAACTCCTGATGCACCAATGAGCAACATAATTCCTCCAAATATGGCTGCAAATGCACTATTTTCAGTCAATTCTATATTCTTGATGGTTTCCTGAATTTGGAGGGCAGCTTCATTACCAACCATTCCGTTGATTTGACCAAAAAATTGACCAGTCACTGCTTCTCGTCCAAAGAAAATACTAAAAATAGATATGATGATAATCATCAACGGTGGCAATGAAAATATGGTATAATAAGACAACGATGCACTCAGTTTTAAGGCATTGTCGTCATCAAATTCTTGAAAGGTTTTCTTCAGTAATTTCCAACTCAACAAGGCTACTTCTTTTTTTCTTTTCATTTTTAGTAACATTGTTTTTCATAGTATTTAAAAAATAGTAGTATGAAATTATTTTCTTTGGACAAAGCTAGGCCTATTGTGCTAAATAGATTCACAATAATTCAAACAAAATGATAATTATAACAGAATACCAGGTTTTACATCAAAATGGATTCAATTAAACTAAAAGTATGACAAATATCAATGTTTAAGCGGTTTCATGTTCCTAAATTTGCTTCCAAATTGACACAAGTAAGTTGGCCTAATTCAAAGGCTTACAATTGTTGTGATTTAAAAATAGTAATCATGAAAAAAAGACTTCTTTGCTTGTTATTGATAAACATTTTTTTTGCTTGTACTCAAACGGACAAAATCAATGAGGCAAAATTTTCTCCTCTCCAAAAACTAGAAGAGGGAAACAAACGATTTGCTGCCGGAAAACCTGTTCATCCAGATGAAACATTAGAAAGATTACGTGAACTGAAGAAGGGACAACATCCTTTTGCTATTGTTGTGAGTTGTTCCGATTCAAGAGTTCCAGCCGAATTAGTTTTTGACCAAGGACTTGGCGATATTTTTTCGATTCGTACCGCTGGGAATATAATGGGAGATTATGAATTGGGCAGTATAGAATATGCTGTAGAACATCTAGATTGTAAATTAATTATCGTTATGGGACACAAAGACTGTGGTGCTATAAAGGCATTTATCACATCCGAGGGGCATTACAATCATTCCGATCATATCAAAAAAATAATAGAATACATCGAAAATGAACAAGAAGAAAAAAATCTGGCGAGTCATCACGAGTTGAATGTTGATAAAGCTATTGACGCTAATATTGCTCACGGAGTTACTTTTTTAAGAACTGCTGAACCTATTTTGAAAGAGTTCTACGATACTAAAAAAGTAGCTGTCATTGGTGCTTTGTATGATATCGAAACTGGTAAAGTGACTTTTACTAAAAAATAATTAGGATACTAATTTGAAAACCTGACTCACAGTTTGTCCGATATCGGATTGTTAATCCTTGCCCATAAGTAAGAGTAGGCAAAACAAAGTAAACAAGAAATAGTCCAGGCATTCCAAAAAAATAATTCCCATAAAAACCCTACCAAAGGTTCAAAACATTTTGCAGGTTTGAACTTTAGTCCATTATTAATAATTAAAAACACCCCTCTTTTTACAACTCAACAGGATTTATTTAATAACCTGTATAGTTATTTAGGACGGGTCATCACTAATAATCAAGTATGGCTGAAGTATGGATACTGTATGGATACTGTATGGATACTGTATGGCTGTGGTACCCCCAATCTGACCCAAAAAAAATGTAATTCACTTTCTCATAAGTCAAAACCGCTATACCGATAATATAAAAAGAGCAAACAAAGCCCAATCAAAGTCTGGTCAAAGCACGATCAAAGCCTGGTTTCTGGTACCCCTAAAAAGTGTCAATAATAAATATTAATTCACTTTCTTATAACTCCAAACCGCTATTCCGTTCAATACAAATGCGTAGCCAACAATAATAAAAAACGGTCTGGAAATATCCGAAAACGTAGCACCTTTAAGCATCACCATCCGGATAATCTCCACAAAATAACGAATGGGATTGAGTAAAGTAACATTTTGTGCCCATTGAGGCATACTTTCAATTGGTGTGAACAATCCGCTCATCAAGATAAAGATAACCGAAAAAAACCAGGCAATGAACATCGCTTGTTGCTGGGTGTCTGAGTTGTTGGAGATAATTAGTCCAATGCCGAGAATAACCAATAAATAAATCGAAGTAAAGAAATAAATCAAGCCAATACTTCCTAAAATGGGTACACTGAAAACGACTTTAGCAATGGTTAATCCAACGGTCAAAATCACCAACCCCAAAATCCAAAAAGGAAACAATTTCCCCACAATAAACTGATATTTTCGAATAGGCGTCACATTAATTTGTTCCAAAGTACCTATTTCTTTTTCCCGAACAATATTCATCGAAGAAAGAAAAAGTGTTAACATCGTAACCAGCAACACCAAAATTCCCGGAACCATAAAGGTTTTGTAGTTCAGGGTATTGTTGTACCAAAACGAAGGAATCGTTACAATATTCACGGGTTGTACATAAGAAGCCTCATTGTATTGATACAATTGGGTTTGGATTTTTTGGTTAAAACCCGTTATGATTTGCGAAATATAAACATTCTCCACTCCTGCCGCCGCACCATCAATGGCGTTGATGCTTACCGAAAGATTAGTATTATTTTCAGTAATTAAATCCCGTTCAAAATGATTGGGAATTTCGAGAATGACATCGACTTTTCCGGTTTGCATCTGGAAATCGGCTTCTTTCTTGGATGAAAAGTTTTCGATGATATTAAAATATTTCGACGCTTCAAACTTTGAAATTAATTCTCTGGAAGCCGCGGAATGATCATTGTCTACATAAGAAAACTTGATGTTTTTGATTTCAAAACTGGCTGCATTTGACAGAATAAGCAGTTGCACCATTGGCAAAACAAATATAATGGGGAGCATTGCTTTATTTCTAAAGATTTGTCGGAACTCCTTTTGAATGATGAATAGTATTGTTTTCATAAATGGGATGCGGATGATGCAAATTTTTTTAGTCTTTCCTCTTTATTGTCTTTCCTACTCTAACCTTATTTTATATTTCTTGATACTTACTGCAATGAAAAACACCGTCATTCCAATAAGAATTAAGGTTTCTTTCCAAATTACGCCTAATGTTGCTCCTTTGAGTAATATCGCTTTTATAATGATAATAAACCACTTGGCAGGAATGATATTGCTTATGATTTGCAAAGGCAACGGCATACTCGAAACAGGGAAAATAAAACCTGAAAGGATAATTACCGGCAGCATCAATCCCATCAAGGAAAGCATCATTGCCGTCTGTTGTGAATTGGAAACCGTCGATATCAAAATACCTAATGAAAGTGCTGTGGTAATGAACAAAATACTTTCGAATGCCAATAAAAACAGATTGCCTTCAATAGGCATTTTGAATACAAAAAATCCCAAAAGCAGGATAATGGTCGCGTTGATAATTGACAAAAATATATACGGAAACACCTTCCCTATAATAACTTGAAAAGGTTTTAAAGGCGAAACCAACAAAACTTCCATTGTACCCAATTCCTTTTCTCGTGTAATAGAAATAGAAGTCATCATAGCCGAAACGAGCATCAAAATGATGGTCATAACCCCAGGAACAAAGGTAAAAACACTCTTTAATTCGGGATTGTAATAGAGTTGTGTTTGCGTTTGTATTTGATGACTGGCCTTGTTGTTTTTATTGATTTCCTGAGTGTAATTTAGTAAAATGGCGTTAACATAATTGGTTATCGTGTTGGCAACATTGGGATCTGTAGCATCTGTAATCACTTGCACCTTGGCTTGTTTTAATGTTTGCAGATTTTTGATAAAATCTTTTTCAAATACTAAAACAGCTTTTACTTTTCCTTTTTTGAAAACGCTTTCAATCTGGTTTTCATTGGTGATTTCTTCATTGATTTTGAAATAACTGGAAGCACTGATTTTGTTGATTATCTTTTGCGTTTCGGTGTCTTTTGATTTATCAAAAAAGGCAATATTGACATTGTTGATTTCGTTCGTAATAGCGAAGCCAAACAACATAATTTGAGCAATTGGCATCCCGAAAAGAATAAACATAGTTCGTTTATCACGGAAAATGTGATAGAATTCTTTTGTTACAAAACCGATGAATCTTTTCATATTAAAACTGATTTTTTTTTGAACCATTAAGAGATTAAGAAAACTAAGCACAATTATAACTTAATGAACCTTTATATCTTAATGGTTAAAATTTCATTCCACATTCCTCGCTAATTTCAAGAAAACATCATTCATAGAAGCTACATTATATTTCTTTTTCAAGTTTTTTGGTGTGTCAAGTGCTTCGATACTTCCATCGACCATAATCGAAACCCGGTCACAATATTCCGCTTCGTCCATATAATGCGTGGTCACGAAAATAGTAGTTCCTTTATTGGCTTCGGCATAAATCATTTCCCAAAATTGTCTTCGGGTAATGGGATCGACTCCGCCTGTTGGTTCATCCAGAAATACTATTTTTGGTTCGTGTAATAAGGCAACTGAGAAGGATAATTTCTGTTTCCAACCCAATGGCAAAGAACCCACTAGTTTATCGATTAATTCTTCAAGCCCCAATTCTTGGACTAATTTGGCTGTTTTTTCTTTGATTTGAATTCTGCTCAATCCATAAATTCCTCCAAAAAAAGTGATGTTTTCCTTGATCGTTAAATCGTCATACATCGAGAATTTCTGGCTCATATAACCAATGCTTCTCTTGACCATTTCAGTACTGGTTTTTACATCAAATCCTGCAACCAAAGCTTCACCGGAAGTAGGTTTTGAAATCCCGATAAGCATTTTCATAGCCGTGGTTTTTCCGGCACCGTTAGCACCCAGAAAGCCGAAGACTTCTCCTTTATAAACATCAAAAGAAATACTTTTGACCGCAGTGAAGTTGCCAAATGATTTGGTCAGATTTTGTACTTCTATGATTTTTTCTTCGTTCATATTGTCATTGTGGGGCCTGAAGCAATCTCGTTTTCAAACTCACTTTTTTCAATTTGTAATTCGTAATTAATTATAAGTCCATAAAAACGTCCTCAATTGTTGGCTTTGAAACACGAATTTCAATTTCAGAATGGGTATTCTTTTCTAGATATTCTTGTAAATTTATTGGATTAAAATGTCCATTCTTATCAATATAATGAATGTAATCGCCAAAGGCATAAACACTGTACTGACTTGGAAAACTCTTCAAATCCAGAATCAATTGATGCATATTTTTTGCCTGTACATCGTAAATAGTTTTATCGTATTTCTTGATGATATTTTCGGGCGTATCGATTTTCAAAATACTTCCATTTTGGATTAAAGCAATCCGGTCACAGAGCGCAGCCTCATCCATATAAGGGGTAGAAACTAGAATTGTAATACCCTTTTGTTGCAATCGCTTGAGCATTTCCCAAAACTCTTTCCGGGAAACGGGGTCAACTCCAGTGGTGGGTTCGTCAAGAAACAAAACTTTAGGTTTGTGAATCAAGGCACAACACAATGCCAATTTTTGTTTCATTCCACCCGAAAGTGCTCCTGCCCTTCTCGTTTTAAAAGGTTCAATCTGAATGTAGATATCTTTGATTAAATCATAGTTTTCTTCAATCGTTGTTCCAAAAATAGTGGCGAAAAAAGTTAGGTTTTCCTCTACGGATAAATCTTGATACAAAGAGAATTTCCCCGGCATATACCCCACAGAATTCCGAATGTCTTTATATCCTTTTACAACATCATAACCGGCCACCGTTGCCGAGCCTTCATTGGCGAGTAAAAGCGTAGTCAATATCCTGAAAATAGTAGTCTTTCCTGCTCCGTCAGGTCCAATCAATCCAAATAATTCTCCTTCTTTTACTTCAAAAGAAATGGCTTCAACAGCTTTGGTTTTGTTGTAGGATTTTGAGATATTTTGGACAATTATGCTCATCAAATAATTATTTAATCCACATTTCGGCAGGCATTCCTATTTTTAAAGTTCCGTCGTTTTTTACTTTTACCTTTACAGCATAAACCAAATTCACTCTTTCTTCCTTGGTTTGAACAACTTTCGGAGTAAATTCAGCCGATGAAGAAATCCAAGTAATTGTTCCCGGATAGGATTTCATTTCCTTTTCAGAATCAATTTTTACGCTTACTTTTTGCCCCACTTTGATGCTTGACAATTGGGTTTCGCTGACATAAACCCGCAAGGTCATTTCAGAAATATCGGCGATTTTATAAATGGGTTTTCCAAAAGCAGTTACTTCATTTGGTTCAGCATATTTGGATAAAACCGTTCCTTTTATGGGGTTGATGATTTTGCTTTTCTGGATTTGGTCGTTGATTTTTTCGATCTGTACATCAATTGATTTGACTTCGTTTACGATGGGAGCATTTTGCGTTTGAACACTTTTTATTTGCTCCTGAATCACGCTCACTTTTCCGTCAATTTCATCTACTTGACGTTTGGTGGCGGCATTTTCGGCAAACATATTTTGGATTCTTTTTTTCTCGATTTGTGCCGTTTTGAGTTGTTCTTGCAAGACTTTTATTTGCGACAAAACATTAGTCGATTTGGAATAAACGGTACTTTTTGAAGCAATCAATTGCTGTTTGTTGAAATACAATTGAGTCGTATCTATCAAACCCATTTGAATTTTTGGTTCCAACATATCACCTTCTTCGAGATTTAAATATTCGATTTTTCCGTTAGCTTCTGCCGAAATAGTAACTTCAGTTGCTTCAAAATTTCCATATCCATCGGCTTTTTCGTTGTTTTTGTTGCAGGAAATTAGGCTTGCAAGCATTAAGATTGGGATTATTTTTTTCATATTTTCATTTTTAAACCTTTGTCAAAGATTGTTTATTATTAATTTCCTGTTACTACTTGATAATTCGCTTCAAATGAAGGAATTTTCAAGTTAGTAACCTTTACTGACTTGATAATTCGCTTTCGCCAAAGCCAATTGAATTTCGTGCAACTTTTGATTGGTTTTGGCTTCATACAAATTCGTGAATTCCACCAAATATTCGGAAGTGGTTATCACACCATTTTTCAATTGCGAATTGGCCGATTTTTCGACATATTCCCTTAAACCAATAATTTCTGTATCGGTTTTAATGATTTCCTCGGATTTGTTTATTTCGTTGTCCATTTCCTGTAACTGTAAGGAATTGTTGAGCAAAAAGGTTTCTTTTTCGGTGGCGACAATTTGCGAAGAAACCGTCAATGCGTCTTTTTCGGCTTTAGATTTGTTCCAGTCAAAAACATTCCAATTGGCTCTTAATCCCACCATCAAAATGGGTTGAAACGAATTATCGACCATATTCAATCCCGGATTTCCGTAACCAGCAATTCCAAAGGCGTTTACTTTTGGCAAATTATTTTTGGAAACAACGTTCTTCGAGGCTTCAATTTGTTGGTTTTGCAATTCAAAATATTTTAATTCCGGACGATTATTTACAGCTGTTTCTTCAGCAATTATAATTGGTTTTTGCAAAATGACAGTTTCAGAAACTGTTGTAAAAGTCAAGGACGAAAGATTTTCGAACAAGCGTTTTTTATCGAATTGAATTTCCGAAAGTTGCTGTTTAATTTTCAAATTCTCTGCTTCCAATACTTTTTCAGAAGCAGGAAGAATGGCACCAAATTTGATTCCGGTGTTTACTTCTTTTATTTTGGAAACCAGTTGATCTTGTTTGGAAATCAGAATTTCTTTTCGCTCTTGCAAGAGTAAAATAGAGAAATACAACTGGTTAATTCGTATTTTGATTTGGTGTAAATTGACTTCGACTTGTTGCTGTTGGGTTTTAGTCTGCGCCTCTTTCAGCTTGGTGTTGGCATTAATCAATCCTCCGTTATAAACGAGTTGGTTGACATCAAAATTGGCTCGATATTGATCTTTGTTTAACGGCTCGAGAACTGGATTTGGAATCGTGGTCACTTGATTTTGGTAGCTTCCTTGGGCAACCAAATCTATTTTGGGAAGTTTACCCGTTTGCAAAGCATCCACTTCGTGATCGGATTTTTGTTGCAATAATCCAATTTGTTTGGCTATCGGATAATTTTTATTGGCCAAAGCATAACAATCTTCCAAGGTCAATGATTGCTGCGCATTGGAATAAAATGTTGCCAATAAAAAGGATGTAATTAGTATTCGTCTCATCTTTTTATAGAATTAATAATTTGTTCAGCAATGCTGGTTTTTCGTTCTTCCATCATTGCATTAAACTCTGCATCTGAAATTTGCAACATTCCTTTGATCATCATTTGTGCGGCAAAAGGGAAAACAGTCATCGAAATCATATTCATTAAAAGATGTTTCGGATCTGTGGGTATAATGATTCCTTCGTTGATTTCTTTTTCAATCTGAGCAATTAATAATGTTGGATTGGGCCTGTTTTCATTCTTTAAAAACGACATTACGAACTCCGGATTGTTGTTCATTTCCTGGATTACAAATTGGGGCAAATAGGGATTTTGAATTACAAATGAAATGTAGCTGTACGTAAACTTCCTTATTTTATCAAAAACGCTGTCATTGGATTTAAAAATCTCGTTGATTTGCGGTGCCAATAGACTAAACGCATTCATAAAAACGGCTTGAAATAGCAACTCTTTGTTCTTGAAACAATAATGCAACATCGCTTTGTTTATGCCTGCTTCATCTGCTATTTCCTGCATTCTGGCTCCTGCAAATCCTTTCTTTTGGAAAACAATTCGGGCAGCATTGAATATTTTTTCTTCGGTTGTCATTTTATATTAACTATACGGTTTAACCATTTGGTTAACAAAGATAAATAAAAAAAGTATTCCAGCAAGAAATACTTTTAATAAAAAATTTCTAATAATTTACTTCTCTTGTTCCGCCGTGTTTGAAGGCTACAATACTCAATATTTTTACGTTCAAATACAAAAACATAAAAAACTGGATGAATGGATTGTGCATTACGAATTTTTGAAAACGTGTGATTTTTTTAGGCATAGTATGATTTTTTTGATGTAATTATTTACGATTTAATCTCTAGAGGTTTAATTCCTCGAAACTCTGCTTCGGTTACTTTGCCACAGATTCACAGATTAAAAAAGATTCTTGAAAATCTGTGAATCTGTGGCTGAAATTTTGCTTATACCTCAGGGGCTATGCCCCGAGGTAATATATTGTCAACATTATTCAGGAATTAACCACCAAAAGGGTTTCATTTTAGCTTTGTAAAGAAAAGCATAATGCAAGGCTAATTTCACCCAATGTCCCGCCAAACCGAGTGCTCCGAAGGTTTTATTCAAGTCTCTCCCACCCGACTTTGCATATTTTTTATAATCGGGAACAATAGGATAGGTAGTTATGCTGATGCCCCTTCCTTTTAGGATTCCAAATCCTGAGGAGGCGATACAAGCAGCTCCCATATTTCCCATTGAGCCTTTGTGATGTAAGGATAGTTTTCCGGATTTTATGCTGTCGATAATATTGTCGGCAACTACTATTGCTGTAATTCCTGAAGGCATTCCAGTTCTTGGCGGTGATGGAAAAATATCTGTGCCGTTTTTACTTTTTCTTGGTTTCGAGATGGTGTGCGGCGGAGCAAAAGCAATTCCTGGAGCAAAAATATTGGGATAACTTGGATTTTGATAGGTTTCCGGCCAATCCTGAACCGTCCATTCTTCATAAGGTCTTGGCGTATAATCCGCATCGACAATCATAAAACCTTTGAATAATTTATCGGTAATATCCATTTCATTTTTGTCAAATGCTTTGAAACCGTGACCTGAAAAGGAAGGAATTAGCATTGCGAAATCAAATTCTTCGGTTTTATATTCTCCTTCCAGATTTTCGTAGTGTGCTTTTCCATTTTCTACTTTTGAAACTCCGGCTCCCAGAATCCATTTGATACCTCTGTCGGCAAAAACCATTTCTACTAATTCATAAGAGTGCATTGGTTTTCCTCCAACGCTCATCAACATCCCGTCCATTCCAAAATCGCCTAATTTGTATTCATTTGAAATCCAAGTAATTTCGACTTTGTCTCGTACTTTATTTCGGTTCAATTCTTGTTCGACATTTAAAATGTATTCAAAAGCGGCTCCTTGACAAGTCGCTTTTGGATGTCCTGTACCAATGAGAATTTTTGCTTTTTCATTTGAAGTTTTTAATTTTTCAATCAGTTCTTTCAAGCCTTGCCAAGCGTGTTCTGCGTGATCATAGGTACAAACCGAAAAAGCTTTGTTGGTGCCGGGAATTAATCCTTCGGTCAAATCAAAAGCGAGTTTTGGTCCTGTGGCATTGATAAGATAATCATAAGTCACTTTTTCTTGTGTTCCAGCTTTTTCTCCGTAGAGATATTCAACTGACACAAAAGGTTTTTCCTCCAATGCGTCGCCTTCTGGATGAAAAGAAACAACTTTGGCCTGAATGTATCCAATTCCTTTCTTTTTATACAAGGGTTCCAGCGGAAAATATATTTCTTCTGCTTTCATTCTACCAATTCCAACCCAAATGTTCGAAGGAACCCACTGGTAATTTCTATTGGGGGAAACCACTACGACTTGATGCTCTTTGGAAAGCTTTCGTCTTAAATGAGCCGCTGCAGTGTGACCAGCAATTCCAGCTCCTAATACAACTACTTTTGACATAATGAATTATTTGTTTTACCAAATATAAGTCATTGATTTATAGCATTTAGTAACATAAGTTACACAAAGCCAATTTAGGTTGTGATAAATTTTTAGTTTTAAAGAAACTTGAAAATTTAAAATAAAAACAAAGGAAAGAACCTTCCGGTCCTGGTTTTATAATTTTTATAATCGGGAAATGTTTGTTCTAAACGCTCCTCTTCATAAACGGATTTTAAATAAAATAAAATGACCAATAGTAGAGAAATCAGCAATTTATACCCCGAGTTATGGTAAACGCTAAAACCAATTACTAAAAGTATAATTCCAGTATAAATGGGGTGTCGGGAGTATTTATACAAACCACTTTCCAACAATGTGGCATTATTTTTTGGTGTCGGAAAAGGGGAAAGATTTTTATTGAGTTGCAGCAAAGCCAAAGTGATAATTATTCCACCGAAAACAGCCACGACAAATCCAATTTTTTGAATTGTTAAACCCAATTTCATTGACCAATCCAACTCGAAAATAAAACAAAAAAATAAGACAAATTGAATGGCAACAAACCAGTAATCTTTGTAATTCTTTTTCATCTGTTTATTTTAATTATTTTTTAAAGGTCAGATGAAACACCCATAATCATATCCCTGTGCGTCAAGGACTATTGTCATGAGTGTTTCAATTATTCTTTCTTTTGAAATTTAATAAAAAGTTCAGTATTGGCTCTTGGAGCAATTGAATTATGGCAAGGCTCCATAATTTTAAAGTCAAAATAATCTTTAAAAAGATGCTCGTATTCGGCTTGGCTTCCGCCAAAAGGGGGTCCGGATTCAAATGTTTTATTGAATAACAAGCCCACCAAAAGTCCTTTTTGTTTTAAAATTTTGTGCATTTCCAAGACATATTTTTCTCGCATTGTGGGTGGCAATGCACAGAAGAAAGTCTGCTCAATAACCAAATCATACGCGCCTTTATGCTCAAAAAAATTACCCAAGATAATTTTGATATTGGGATAATTCTTGAATTTTTCCTGAAGGTTTGAAACCAATGTTGGTGCGATATCTATAAGGGTAATATTGGTAAAACCTTTACTTAAAAGATATTCTGCTTCGTGAGAATTACCACAACCCGGAATTAAAATGCTGATATTCTTATCTTCTAAAGTATCAATATATTCTTTTATTGGCGGGGAAACTTTGCCTAAATCCCAACCTGTTGCATTGGTTTTATATTGAGCTTCCCAATAATGTTGGTCTAGCACTTTTTTATTACTCATAGTATTCCATTTTATAATCTCCGATATGTTTTTCGTTATCGGAAATCATTTTTTTATGACTAAAATAATTGAAAATGCCAATTAAAAAAATCACAAAAGAACTAATGAATAAAAACCATTCAATCATAAAACTGTTGTCAATTTTCAATAAACTTTCCAAACTTAATCCTGCAATAAAAAAATACATCGAAGTTCTCAAAAAAGCTAAGAATGTCGATTGATTGGCTAAGATTGTTCTTTGCAAAGCCAATCGTTCTCTTAGAATTAAATCTTTATTAATTTGTTTTTCAGGCATTTATTATTTCTTTTTACAAGTAGAAATTCCCAATGGAAGATAAAGAGGGCAAAAACTTATGAGACTTGTTAATACAAAAATAACGGCAAATATGCCTAAAACTAATGCAATTGTACCACTAATGATTCCTGTGTAATACAAAACGCCAATAATAAGGGCAATTAGAATTCGAATCACTTTGTCTGTTGAACCCATGTTTTTTTTCATGATAATTAGATTTAAATTGGTTAAAATAGTATTATTTTTTTGGTGATTTTATAAAAATATTGAATAGCAATCCGCCCATTACTGCACCATATAAAGTGCTATTCAAGGGTTTTGATGTTATGGCACATGTACCAGAAGCACATCCAATATAAAAGTAGTAAACATAGCCAGCAATCGCTCCAATAACGACTCCAATTCCTGTGATTATTATTGCCTTTTTATTCATTAATTACTTTTTTCCAGAATTGTTTTTATTATCTCGTCCTGAGACAAAACACCTGATTCGCGCCACAATAGTTTTCCGTTTTGAAACAAAACCATTGTAGGAACCCCACGAACCTGATATTTCGAGGCCAATTCTTGGTTTTTGTCTACATCAATTTTTAAAATGGTAATTCTTTCTCCAAGATTGTCTTTTACCTGTTTTAAAATGGGTGCCAGCGTTTTGCAGGGACCACACCAAGTAGCGAAAAAATCAATTAGAACTGGTTTTTCTGAATTTATAATAGAATCAAAATTTGTGCTCATTTTTTTGAATATTTATTGTTTGGGACTGCGCAACCATTTGGCCCACAGCCTAAATTAAAAACAGCTTGAAATAAAAAGAATAAACCAAAAGCGATAAAAAACCATTCGCGAGTAGTGTAAGCCTGCACAAATAAAAACAGTGAAAAAGCCAATCTCACCCATCGCATTGTATGCCAATTTGTAAAAAGTAAATTTTTCATTTTATTTTAATGTTGATGGACATACATAATTAGTGGTTTTTATTGTTGTTTTTTTGATAGAGGCAAATCCACCTAAAACATTTACGATGTTATGATATCCTCTTGCTTTTAGTATGGAAGCAGCAATCACGGAACGATATCCTCCAGCACAATGAACGTAAAATTCTTCTTCTTTTGGAAATTCGGCAATATGATCATTGATAAAATCCAAAGGAGTGGAATGAGCTCCTTCGACATGCTCAGCGGTAAATTCTCCCTCTTTTCTGACATCAAAAACAGGAACATTTTCTTCCATTAATTCTTCTAAACTATTGGCAGTAACCCAATTTACGGTATCGTATTCTAATCCTGCATTTTTCCAGGTTTCAAATCCGCCTTTCAAGTAGCCCAAAGTATTGTCATAGCCTACTCTAGCCAAACGTGTAATGCTTTCTTCCTCTCTTCCTAAGGGAGTTACCAAGAGAATTGGTTGTTTGATATCGGGAATTAAAGCACCAACCCAAGGCGCGAAATCGCCGTCAATTCCAATAAAAATAGACTGTGGAATATGTCCTTTGGAATAATCATCTTGGTGTCTGACATCAAGAATAACGGTATCGATTTTATTGGCAACTAATTCAAAAGTTTCTGCATCATAAGCAATGGCTTCGCTAATAATGTCTTCCACATTTTCATATCCTTCTTTGTTGAGTTTCACATTCATCGGAAAATAAGAAGGCGGCGGCAATAAACCATCCGTAACTTCCTTGATAAATTCTTCCTTGGTCATATTGGCACGAAGCGCATAATTGGTTTTCTTTTGGTCACCAATTGAACCAATAGTTTCTTTGCTTAAATTTTTACCACAAGCGCTTCCGGCACCGTGAGCAGGATAAACAATGACATCATCTGCCAAAGTCATTACCTTGTTTCTCAAACTATCATATAAAATTCCAGCCAATTGTTCCTGAGTCATATCCGCTGCTTTTTGAGCTAGATCCGGACGACCCACATCTCCCAAAAACAAGGTATCACCACTAAAAAGTGCATAATCTTTTCCGTTTTTGTCTTTCAGAAGATAGCACACACTTTCTAAGGTATGACCGGGTGTATGCAAAACGGTTATGGTGATTTCTCCCAAGCGAAAAACTTCGCCATCTTTGGCAATATGAGCTTCAAAACTAGGATTGGCGGTTGGTCCAAAAATGATCGGAGCGCCAGTTTTTTCGGCTAAAGTAACGTGGCCACTTACAAAATCAGCGTGAAAATGAGTTTCAAAAATGTACTTTATTTTTGCGTTATTTTTATTGGCTTTATCAATATAGGGTTGCACTTCTCGTAATGGATCAATAATAGCTACTTCTCCTTTACTTTCTATATAGTATGCACCTTGAGCCAAACAACCGGTATAAATTTGTTTAATTTTCATTTTTCAAAGTGTTTTTATATTGTAAATTTATTTATTTTTTAATCGATTTCTTTTCATTTTGCCACATTTTAGGAAATTATTATGATAAGAAAAGCTCTCGAATGATGATGTAAATTCCCATAGCAAGAACAAACCAACCAAAACTAGTTTTGAGTTTATCGTCTTCTACCTTTTTAGAAATAAAATTCCCAATAAAGATTCCAATTATTGAGGCTAAAGTAAAGTATTCCAGCAACTTCCAATCGATAACTTGGTCACTCATAATATCGCCTGTAAAACCAATTAAGGATTGCGCTGAAACAATAAAAAGTGAGGTTCCAACAGCCATTTTCATTGGTGTTTTGGCAAAAAATAGTAATGTTGGAACAATCAAAAAGCCTCCTCCTGCTCCTACAAATCCTGAAACAAGCCCAATAAGAATTCCCATTAGGGCTATTTTGAAATAATTGAGTTGTACGTCCTCGACCACTATTTTTTCTTTCAAAGGTTTTATCATTCGAACCGAGGCAAAAATCATTACGAAGGCAAAAAATACCATTATCAAGATCGATTTTGTCAAAGTGAAAGTAGCAGTCGAAAAAATCACATCAGGAATTTTGGGAACGAGCATTTTACGAGTAATAAAGACTGAAATAATAGCAGGAATACCAAATAAAATAACCTTATTGATATCGACTAATTTTTGTTTGGCCTTATGAATTCCGCCAACTAATGAGGTTGTGCCAATTACAAATAAAGAATAGGCTGTGGCCAATGTAGGTTCTATACCCATCACATAAACCAAAATAGGAACCGAAAGAATGGAGCCGCCACTTCCCAACATTCCAAGAGTCATCCCTACAAAAACCGCTAAAATGTATCCTAATAATTGAGATATTTCCATTTACTAAATTTTATCAAGACAAAAATAGTATATAAAATATCTTAATTATGTAACAAATGTTACTTCATTTCAGTAATACAATCGAAGATCTTTTTAAGCTTATATTCCCTTTGTTTTCCAAGGCTTTCAGCAAGCGTGAAACTACAACTCTGGAAGTGTGTAAGTCATAGGCAATTTCTTGATGGGTCGAATGAATTTCATTGGATTTGACCACTTTAGATTTGTCATTCAGGTAATTTAATAACCGTTCGTCCATATTCATAAATGCCAGATTATCAATAGCTGAAAGCATTTCTTTTAAACGATTATTATAACTATTAAAAACATAGTTTCTCCAGCTTTTGTATTTCCCTAACCACTCCTCCATTTTGCTAACCGGAATCATAATTAACTGTCCTTTGGTTTCGGCAACCGCTCTTATTTCGCTTTTGGTTTCGCCCAAACAACAGGCCATTGTCATGGCGCAAGTATCGCCTTTTTCGATAAAATACAATAACAATTCTCCTTCATCAAAATCCTCACGCAATATCTTAATCGCTCCGGAAATCAGTAATGGCATTTTTCTTATCGAATCACCAAAATCAATTAGAATATCCCCTTCTTTAAAATCTCTGAGTAAAGATGATTCAACAATTTCCTCTATCAATTTATCTTCAAAAAGATATCCGTAAGTGTTTTTGAGTAATTCTTTCATTAGTGGTTTAGAATTTTATTTGGACGTAAATTTCGCTAAAAATTTCCATTTAAAAAACAGAAACAGCAAACACTTTAACTAATCGTTTAGTATTTAAGCCCTTTTGTTGATTTTAGCATTTTATTTGAAATCATTTTGGTTTATGTAACAAAAGCTACAAATAGCAAGGAACATTTTTCGGAAATTTGCTTCATTAAAAATACAAATACTTTTCTAAAGATGAAAATACTAATAATAGGAGGAGTTGCCGGCGGTGCAACTGCAGCAGCAAGATTAAGAAGACTGAGCGAAGAAAATGAAATCATTATTTTTGAAAAAGGCGAACATGTCAGTTTTGCCAATTGTGGCCTTCCCTATCATATTGGCGGAGTAATTGCCGAACGTTCTAAGTTATTGTTGCATACTCCCACTTCATTAAAAACAAGATTCAATTTGGATGTTCGTATTTTTAACGAAGTGGTGAAAATCAACAAAGAAGCAAAAACAGTTGAAATTCGAAATACAATTACCAAAGATATTTATAACGAATCTTACGATACATTATTATTATCTCCTGGCGCAGAACCTTTCCGACCTGGTATTCCGGGAATCGATTCCGATAAAATAATGACCCTTCGCAATGTAGCCGATATGGACAGAATCATTGCTAAAACCAAAGGTTTGAAAAACATTGCTGTTGTTGGTGGTGGTTTCATTGGATTGGAAGTCGCTGAAAATTTGGTTGAAAAAGAATTAAATGTAACTGTTATCGAATTGGGAAACCAAGTTATGGCTCCTGTGGATTATGAGTTTGCCAAAATGGTACAGCATCACGCTGTTGCCAAAAACCTGAATATTCTAATCAATACTGGTGTCGAAGCTTTCGAAGACAAAGGCAGCGAAATCGAATTAAAATTAAATAATGGCAAAACCATTCTGGCTGATGCTGTCATTTTTGCCATTGGCGTGAAGCCTGAAAACGCATTGGCGAAAGCCGCAGGATTGGAATTAGGTGTTACGGGCGGAATTGCTGTCAACGAATTTATGCAAACCTCAGACCCGTATATTTATGCTGTGGGCGATGCTGTCGAAGTTTCGCATTACATCAATCAAGCTAAGGTACTGATTCCATTGGCTTGGCCTGCTAATCGTCAAGGTCGAATTGTGGCCGATAATATTACCAGAGGAAATAAAATTTCGTATAAAGGAACTTTGGGAACTTCGATTATCAAGTTCTTCGATTTGACAGTTGCCGCTACCGGACTCAACGAAAAATTATTGAAACGTTACGCTATTCCCTACCGCACTGTGACCGTAACTCGAGCCAATCACGCCAGTTATTATCCTGGAGCCACAAATATTGTTTTGAAAATGAATTTTGGCGAAGACGGAACCATTTATGGTGCACAAGCTTTAGGACAAGAAGGTGTTGATAAACGAATTGATGTGATTGCTACGGCAATCAAAGGAAATTTGACTATTTATGATTTACAAGAAATAGAAATAGCCTATGCTCCACCCTATAATTCTGCCAAAGATCCTGTGAACATTTTGGGTTATGTAGCCGAAAATATGCTGAACGACGATGTACGTTTCATCAATTACGACCAATTGGACGACTATCTTTTGACTGAAAAAGCGACTCTGATTGACGTTAGAACCAAGACCGAATTTGAAAACGGTGCGATTCCCAATGCCATTAATATGGATGTGGATACTTTGAGGGACAACCTGGATTTCTTTGACAAAAACAAGAAGTATGTGATTTACTGTCAGATTGGTTTAAGAGGCTATTTGGCACAACGCATCTTGAGAAACCACAACATTTATTCCGTGAATTTGAATGGTGGATATGGACTTTGGAAACCGGTGAATAGTTAGAAAACTACATATTCAAACAATAAAAACCTCATTTAAATAGTTTTTAAATGTGGTTTTAGTGTATAAAAAAGACCGCAAATTTTACATCTGCGGTCTTCTTGAATAGTAAATCTAGCTTTTTATTTGAAATATTTCTCTATAAAAAGAATCAGATTTTCATCACTCATTTTATTAGAAGTACTTTCCGTGGAAATTGCATTTTTATATTGCGCCGTATCAGCCAGAAACTTCATAAATTGTTCTTGAACTTGTCCTGTTCCCGTGATATGAATTTCATCAATATTGGGCATTTTGCTGGCAATTTCTTTAAAGAATTTAAGTGTTAAACTAATCTCTTGATTGTTTAAAGTTTTCTCATTAGAATTTTTGTCTGGCCCGTCATTTTTTACATGTCCCAGAATAATAAATTCATCATTTTCACCTTCTTCATTCCCTACGATTGTTGCGCTGTGTGAATCCATCCAAACACCGAACAGTTTTTTGTTTTTTGTTGACATATTTTTTATATTTCTATAAAGGTAACCCATTTGAGAAGCCTATACTTTTTTTTGGGTTAAGATTGTGATAGTGCGCCAGAATGGAATCGCACTTTACTGTGGACAACAAAATCAATTCTTTTTTTAGTAACCGCGTTGCAAACGCTACGATTTGTCTTTGAATTTAAGTAGGCACTCGATGCAATCGAACGCAAGAGAACGTGGACAAACGAGCGCCAGTGGAGGGTATAAAATCAACTTTAAATTAAGCCCAAAACCCGCCATTTTTGCAAACTGCTGTTGGCAGCTGGCTTTTATTAACTCCAAATACTCGGATTTGTTAATATATTTGCTAATATGTTTGATGCAATATCACTTCCAAAACTTTTCAATTTATCTATAATTTTAGTTTTCTTTAAAGTACTATTCTCATCACTTTTCATAATTAGATTTACTTCTTTCATTTGCGAAACTGTAAGCTCATCCTCAAGTGCAGAAACTAGAAAATTTATATTTACAGTTTGATTTTGAGTTAGGTTTATGTTAATCCCAGAATTTGATATTTCAACTTTTTCTCTAGCACCAAATGTTTCTAGTTCAGTTATACAAGTTTCTAAAATTTCTTTTCCTTGAACTTTACAAGATTCTATATTACTCCAAAAACTAGAGCTATTACCTGTCGATATTCCACCGCTACTATATTTTATTTTTTCGATAGATTTTATTCCTTGAAATTCACTTCCAAAAATTCTGTCTAGAATTAATACTGAAGAACTTTTCCAAGCATCAAGATTAAAATTTGGTTGTTGAATTTTATCAATTTGTTTTCGGATAAGTTCAATTTGCTTTTCAATCATTTTAACTTTCTTAGATTTAGTTTTTTAATAGCTTGCTGCCAACGTTCTGGTACTATAGCGGGTTTGGGATAAAGTATGCCTTAATTTTTCGGTTTAGGACTGAACTTTAAAGCACAAAACCAACTCTCCACTATGCCTATTGCCCAAATCCGTTATAGTAGCTGATACCAGCTGGCCATTTGTTTATTTATCTTGAAATTATGTTTGACCAAATTATGTTTCTCTTTTTCTGCTGTTCATTGAAGTCAAAGTCAAATTCTTTTTGAGTGCTAGATACTTTCATTAAGTTGAATCCGATTTTGAATTTTATTTCAGAAGCATCAATTTTCCGATTCATTAATAGTCTAATTTCTACTGTTTTTGATTCTTCTGGTGCAAGTGTCAAAATTATCGGGATATTTTTGTCACAATCTTGTCCATCAACAAGTAATTCTTTACTATCAACAGAATAAAAGTCTTGCCAAGAACAAGACATACTGTAATATTTCAATGTTTCTTTAGTATTGTTGGTAAGAGTAGTAGGAATTATCAAAAAGCTTTTCTTGTTTTCTTTTATAACTTTTCCTTTTATGATTGTCAATGCGTAATTTTCTTTTTTTGCCGTCTGAGAAAAAGTCAAACAGTTAAAAAGCAAAACAGCTATTGTCAATATTATTTTTGTCATTTCTTCTTTCGTTTTGTTGGCTTGCTGGTAACGTTTT
>CAMAQD010000034.1 GCA_945860385.1 Flavobacterium psychrophilum | reverse complement strand
GTTTCTTTCGACAAAGTTTATTTGTTAGACGACAACGGTACAATCACAATAGGCGCCCCAGCTATAGAAGGTGCTTCAGTAGAAGCCAAAGTGTTACAACACTTAAAAGGAGATAAAGTAATCGTTTTCAAAAAGAAAAGAAGAAAAGGTTACAAAAAGAGAAACGGTCACCGTCAGTATCTTACCCAAATTGTAATCGAAGGTATTACAGCTTCAGCTCCTAAAAAAGCCGCTGCTAAAAAAGAAACTGTTGAAGTAGCTGCTGAAGAAGTAGAAGCTCCAAAAGTAAAAAAAGCTCCAAAAGCTAAAAAAGAAGAGACACAAGAATAATAACAAAATAAAACTAATACGTCATGGCTCACAAGAAAGGTGTCGGTAGTTCCAAGAATGGTAGAGAATCAGAATCAAAACGTTTAGGTGTTAAGATTTTTGGTGGACAAGCTGCTATTGCAGGGAACATCATCGTAAGACAAAGAGGTTCAAAACATAATCCAGGTGAAAACGTTTACATTAGTAAAGATCACACCCTACACGCAAGAGTAGATGGAGTTGTTCAGTTCCAAAAGAAAAGAGATAATAAATCATACGTTTCTATACTTCCATTCGAAGTTGAAGCATAATTGATTTCCTCAATTTATTAAAAAACCCGTTTCGTGAGAAACGGGTTTTTTTAGGCCTTGTCGTGAAATAAGGATACTCAAAAAGTATCCTTAAAGAAAAACAAGATGAAAGACGCTATGCAAAGCGAATCCAAAAAGACTAAAATATCTTTTAAATTATAAATTGTTAAAAAAGTAAAGCAAGATCTAACCACTATTTAACTAGTTTAAAAAGAATACCCAATCCAATCACGTTCGACAATTGTACAATAGTTTGGAAAATTTGGTAGTTTTGATTAAGAAAACCAAACACTATTTATTTATAGAAAAATTATCATAACAAAAAAATGGAACTTGAGTTAAAAGTTAAGTTATTAGAAAAACAAAAAATCCTTTATATAACAAAATCCTTTTGTTGCGGATAAGAAAGCCATCATATTTAATATGATGATTGACATTGCAGAAAAAGAATATCAAATTGACATACGAAAAACGCATTATTCGGAAAATCAACTATTGTAAAGAACAGCAATAACAAACAATAATATTTGCCTGTATTTTGTTCGGGATTGATATTCACGGACTTATTACAGGAGAGTAAATGGCATTTCAAACAATAATTTTTTATTGACAAACACAGAAAGACTTACCGATTATAAAAAAATAGTCAAAGAAATTGTCAATGTTAATAATGAAAAAAGATCCCATTTGTCAAAATACATGCTGAGGCCAAATAAATATACGAGCCCAGTAAAATAGTAATGAAAACCTATAAAACTAAAAACAGCATCAAAAACGTTTTTGATGCTGTTTAATTTATTTAAAATTGAATAATCTGAATAGATTATTTTGGACTAGTCAGTTTGAAAAATTTAGCTTTCGATAGCTCTAGCAGCTCTTGCTTCTCTTCTGTCACGCAACCAGTATTTAGTTCTTTTTACTAAATAGAACATTACCGGAACCATCACCAAGGTCAACACTGTGGCATAAGTCAATCCGAAAATGATTGTCCAAGCTAATGGTCCCCAGAAAATAACATTATCACCACCTATAAAAAAGTGTGGATTGAAATCGGTAATTAAGGTAAAGAAGTCAAAGTTCAAGCCAATCGCTAACGGAATCAATCCTAAAACTGCCGTTAAAGCCGTCAATAACACCGGACGCAAACGCGATTTTCCTGAATCGATAATAACTTCTTTTATTTCTTCCAGCGATAAATCGTCGTGACTTTTTAGTTTATTTTCGGTAACTTTTTTGTCTAATAACAAGACAAAGAAATCCATCAATACGATTCCGTTTTTCACTACAATACCGGCTAGCGAAATGATTCCCATCATCGTCATCAGGATTACGAAATCCATTCCTGCAATCACATAACCATAGAAAACACCACTGAAACTCAAGATTACAGTGAACAAAATCACTACAGTTTTCGATACCGAATTAAATTGCAATACAATAATTAGCGTGATTCCTGCTAATGCCAAGAAAAGCGCATACATCAAGAAACTTTGGTTTTTGCCTTGTTCTTCCTGTACTCCAGAAAAGGAATAGCTCACATCGCTTGGCAACTCATAATTTTTTAAATCTGCTTGGATTTGTTTGGTAATTTCATCCCCATTAAAACCGGTCAAAACATTCGAATAAATGGTCATTATTCGTTTGTGATTCTTTCTTTTAATTTGATTATAGGTCAATGTTTTTTCAGTTTGTGAAATAGCCGAAATCGGAATTTGCTGAATTTGACCGTTATTCTGGTTTCTGAATGTCAACGATTGATTGAAAAGAATATTTTCGTTTTTGCGTTGATCGTCTTGCATACGCATTACGATATTGTAATCGTCATCGCCTTCTTTGTAAGTCGAAATTTCTTGACCATAAACCGAACGACGCAAGGCAAAACCCAATTGTCCAGTAGAAACACCCATACTTCCGGCATTTACTCTATCTACTTTTACTTCAAGTTCAGGACTGTCTCTGTTGATGTCCACGCTCAATTTTTCGATACCGGGAATGTTTTTCGCATTGATAAAAGCAATCATTTTATCAGCTTCTTTCAACATCAAATCATAATCGCTTCCTTTTAATTCGACACTAATAGCATAACCTGCTGGTGGACCATTGGCGTCTTTTTCGACTATAATTGTGGCTCCCGCAATGGCTTTCACTTTAGAACGAATTTCGTCTAAAATATCCGAAGTATTAATACCTTGACGGAATTTATACTCAGAGAAACTTACCGTTACTTTTCCTTTAAAAGGCGTTTCTGAAGCGGAACCTGCATCTACATTTGGATTTCCGGCACCAATTCCCACTTGAGAAACAATACTTTCTGCCAAAAAGTTTTTATCGGTTTTTGGATCCACATATTTTTGTAAAATTCCAATGATTTGATTTTCGACAAACAAAGTTGCTTTATTGGTTTTCTCTATCGTAGTTCCTTGCGGATATTCAATATACGCAATAACCTGATTCGGAATATTATCCGGGAAAAACAATACTTTTCTCGGGAAAACACCTAGCAAAACAAAGGAGAAAAATAACATTCCAATGATTGATACTAAGGCAATCCAAGAATTTCTTTGGGTTAAGATTTTGGCTAGAAAAATTTTGTATTTTTCTTCCATCTTCGGGAAAAAACTGTGTTGAAAATCTTGTGTCCATTGGTATAATTTAAGGAAATACAACCACATTAAACCAGTAGCAATCAACAATAAATGGCCAATTCCTCTCAAAAATTTACTATCATAAGCATATTTAGAGCCAATAAAAGCCAAGAATATACCGAATGCCAAAAATAAAATAGTATAGAATTTTAAACTCTTTTTTGAGATATTTCTATCTTCAGTATCCATCGAACCTCCGGTCATTGCTGCATTGACCACCATCGCCACAAATAACGAAGCAGTAAGTGTCACAGTCAAAGTCATTGGGAAATATTTCATAAATTTACCCATAGTTCCTGGCCATAAAGCAAAAGGTAAGAATGCCATCAAGGTGGTAGCTGTAGATGAAATTACCGGCCAAGCTATTTCGCCAATACCTACTTTTGAAGCCGTTACCCGATCCATTCCTTTTTTCATATTGGCAAAAACGTTGTCGACTACCACAATTCCGTCATCCACCAGCATTCCTAATCCCATAACTAATCCGAACAATACCATTGTGTTCAACGTTAACCCTAAAGCTGAAAGTATCGCAAAAGCAATCATCATAGATAATGGAATTGCTGCTCCTACGAACAAGGAATTTCGCAATCCCATTGTAAACATCAACACAATCATTACCAGAATAATCCCGAAAATAATGTGATTCGACAATTCATCTACCTGATGTTCTACACGAGAAGATTGGTCGTTTGTCATTTCTATTTTCAGATTTTTTGGCAAATAGGAAGCTTGTGCTTGTTCAATTCGTTCTTTCACCTGTTCGATGGCTGAAATCATATTTTGACCCGAACGTTTTTTCACACTAAGCATCACCACTTCATGACCTTTTTCGCGAGCGTAAGTCGTTTTTTCTTTCTCTTTAAAATTGACTACCGCAACATCTTTTAGATAAACTGTTCCGCCGTAAGATTTTACAATTATGTTTTCTAGTTCTTTCGGGTCTTTGATTTCACCTACAATTCTAATGTTATTTCTGGAACCTTGAGAAACTAAATTTCCTCCGGAAAGCGTCATATTTTCATATTTAACCGCATTCTGAATTTCGTCGAAAGTGACTTGGGCAGCAGTCATTTTGAAAATATCTACTGCAATTTCTACTTCTTTGTCATCTACACCAAGAATATCTACTTTCTTCACTTCAGAAATTTCTTCAAGATCGTCTTGAATTAATTCTCCGTATTTTTTAAGTTGTTGGGTGGTATAATTTCCTTGCAAGTTGATGTTCAAAATAGGCACTTCTTCTGAAATGTTCAATTCAAAAACATTTGGTTCTACTTTGCTTCCATTGTCAAGATTAGGCCAATCGGTTTGTGCTTTGGCATTGTCCACTTTGTCTTTGATTTTTACTTTGGCAGCATCAATCGAAACATTGTCGTCAAACTCGGCGATAATCATTCCGTAATCTTGGAATGAGCTCGAAGTTACTTTGTTTACTCCGCTGATGTTTTTGATTTCTTTTTCTAATGGTTTAATGACTAATTTCTCTACATCCTCGGCTGAATTTCCTGGGAAAACCGATGAAATATATACTTTGTTTTCGATGATTTCCGGGAAATCCTCACGTGGCATTGTGATATAGGCGTAAACTCCTGTAATTACGATTAAAGCCGTTATGATATAAACGGTAACTCGATTGTCTACCGCCCAATTTGAAATGGCGAATTTTTTATGGTTAATACTGTGCATCTTTTTTAGATTAGAAATTAAGTTTCATTCCTTCAGAAACAGCATTTGCTCCTTCGGTAACAATTATGTCATCGGCTGATAATCCGCTTAAAATTTCGGTGACATTGTCAGATGATTGTCCTGGTTTTACAATTACTTTTTTAGCAATTCCTGTTTTTCCGTTTGAATTGGTCACAACGAAAACAAATTTGTTTTTTGAACCGTCTTCCTGAATTACATTTGTAGGCACTACAATAGTGTTTTTACTTATGTAATCACTAATTTTAAGATTGGCTACTTGGTTGGGACGTAACAAATTTTCTGGATTTGGAACTCCCACTTCAATGCCAAAACTACGGTTGCTAGGATTCACAAAATTACCTATTTGACGAACTTTTCCTTTGTATGTTTTTCCTAAAGAAGACAATAAGACATCTACTTCAGTGCCTACTTTTAGTTTGCCAATGTAAGTTTCAGGAACTGATGTCGAAACATACATATTGGATAAATTCACAATGCGCATTAGTCCTTGTTGGCTCGGAGCAACAACTTGCCCTTTTTCTACAAAAACTTCATCAATTGTTCCAGTAAATGGGGCTTTTATCAAGGTTTTTGATAATTGAGCTTTGATTTGAGCAACCCCTCTTTGAGCTGAAATCATTTGGGTTTGTGCCTGCAAATACTGAATTTCAGAACCAATTTTTTGATCCCAAAGATTTTTTTGACGTTCGAAAGTCGTTTTTGCCAAAGTATACTGGTTTTCTAAACTTGCCACCTGTTGGCTTAAACCAGCATCGTCTATTCGGCCTAGAATTTGTCCTTTCGAAACTCTTTGTCCTGCTTTTACGTTCAATGAAACCAATGTTCCTTGATATTCTGGTTGAACCAAAATGTTTTCTTTGGTGTTAACACTTCCCTGAACTTCAAGATAGTGACTAAAAACAGTATCTTTTACGGTTTGAACAGAAACCAAAGCTTCTTCTTTTTTGACATCTAATGTCGCTAAGGCTTCGTCAATTTTGGCTAAATCAGCTTGGATTAAAGTTTTTTTAGCTTGAAGTTCTTTGACATTTTTAGAAGAAATTAAAGTGTCAATATTGGTATTGTCTTCTTTCTTTCCACAAGAAAATAGCAGTATCGAAAGGGTTGAGAGGATAATTATTTTTTTCATTATTATAGTTTTTTAAAGTGGTTTATTTTTTATTAATTATTTTTTCTAAAGCTGCTTTTTTGTTAATAACTTCTACCATTGATTTTAAATAGTTTTGTTGTCCAGTGTACAATTGTCGTTGGGCATCATTGTAATCAAAACTTGAGGACAACCCTTCAGTAAATTTTATTTGTTGCTTTCTTTCAATTCTTTCTGCGAGACCCAAATTGGATTTTGCTGTAGCATATTCTTCGATACTGAATTCATAATCGCTTTTGGCCGCAGCAAATTGCAATTTCAATTTTTGTTCTGCTTCCGATAATTGTGTTGTGGCTTGATCCAATGCTATTTTGGCTTGTTGAGTTCTTGAACTTCTAGCCAAACTACTGAAAATGGGCACGTTTAAGCTTACGCCAACATTAGAATAATTGAACCAATTTTGATTTTTAGTAAAAAACTGAAATTGATCTTTGAAAGCGGTGTAACCAAAATTTACATTCGCCGATAACGATGGTAAAGCTTTGCTTTTTTGTAATTTTAATTCTAATTCTCTTTGCTCTTGAAAATTCAACGCCATTTGATAATTGACATTATCCACAACTGCAAATTCACTTTTAGCAAAAGCCAAATCTAAATTTGAAACCGTGAGATTGTCTAAGGTGTCGGTGAGTTTTAAATCGTCATTAATGTCAATTCCTAAACTGATTTTTAGCATTTTGTAGGCTACTTCAACCAATCTTTTGTTGTAGTTTAAAGTGCTGTTTATAGAGGTAAGCGTGATTTGTAATTGTTCTACGCTTTCTTCTTCAATCAAACCGTTTTGGAAAGTTGCTTTGGTGTCAGACAAGGTTTTTTCTAAGGTTGCTTTGTTTTTTTCGAGAATTAAAATGCTTTCTTCGGCTAATAAAACATTTCCGTAAGCATTGATTACGGCCTCTTTGATTTCAACATCCGTTTTTACTTTTGCATTCTCATAATATTTTAAATAGGTTTTTGAAGCCTGTAAAGCCACTATATAAGAACCATCAAAAATTAATTGGCTCAAAGTAGAGCGCGCGATCATACTGTGCTTCGTTCCAAAGGCGACCGTGGCATAAGTACCCGGTTCTCCGCCAAAAAATTCAGCTGGAACGACTGATTTTTGCAGCACAAAGTTATTGGTATAATCTAATCCGGCATTAATTTGTGGCAAACCCGCTGCGGTAGTTTCCCATTTTTTTTCTTTGGAGGCTTCAATATCTCTTCCTGCATTGATAACCGAATAATTATTGGTTAATGCGTGACTAATAGCTTGTTCAAGGCTAAAATTAAAGCTTTTCTTAGTTTCTTGTGCTTTTGCCGTCAAGGCAAAAACGATTAAAGGTATTAAAAATAGTTTTTTCATTATTGATGATAGTTATGTAATTGTTTTTCTAGTTCGATAATTCCTTCGGCTGTTGCCATGGCTCTTGTGTGGTATTCTAATGCTTGTAATTCTTTTTCATTTGCCTCTCTTTCGGAACTGGCGTTTCCGTGAATGCTAAAAATCAGAGTGTAATAAAATCCAACATAAGTATCAATTTGGATGTTTTTTCGATACAAACCTTGTTCTATTCCCTGTACTATATTTTGTTTAAAAACGGCATTACATTCGTTTATTTCCCGCGACATTACCGTGTCATAAATTTCAGGATAATGTTTCTTTAACTGATAAGCCGGAGACGCCTCTGCCGAGTTGAACATTTCTTTAAACATCTTTCTGATTTCAAAATTTTCCTCGATGGCATTGTGGTTTTTGGCAACAATGTTATCAATGCTTTGATGAATTGTTTTGTGAACTATTTCAGTAGTTTCTGCTATAAGGAGTTCTTTGTTGCAAAAATATTTGTAAATTGTTTTTTTAGAAATGCACATTTCTCCAGCAATATCGTCCATTGTGACACTTTTGAAACCTAGTTTCATAAATAAATCGGTGGCTTTTGCTATAATTTTTTCTTTCATTATAATTGCTGAAATACATCAGGCTTTTTATTTATTCAAATATAAATTGGAAACTTTCAATTCAAATAGACTTTCCAAAATGATTGCTTTAAGGTAACGTTTGTCAAATAATAATTTAATCTATTAAATCGAAAACTCTAAATTCGCGACTAATTTCAGATTTTTTCCAAAACCAAATTTCTCTTTCGAATTATTGAAATCTTTATCCAATCCAAAATCGTTTCTGTTAATATCTCCTTTTATTTCAAAAGCCGCAGTTTTAGAACCATTGTAATTGTTGATTCCAATAAATTCAGCATCAAGTTCAACCATTTTGGTGACATCTTTTATGGTCAGATAGCCTTTCAAGAAATTAATATTATTCTTAAATTTTTGAAACGAAGTGGATTTGAACCGGATTAAAGGCTTCTTTTTTGATGCCGTATTGTTTTTTATTTGCGGTGATGCTGTACTTCTTTGAGAGGTAAAAGTATTGCTATCTAAAAAAAATTCTAGCGATGCATCTTCAAGTTGATCTTCTTCAAGGGACACATAACCATCAAAATGATTGGTTTCACCACCCAAATAAGTAATTGTAGAATCTTTCATTTTGATTAGCACATCAGATTGGTCAGAATCAATAGTCCATTTCGTTGCCATAATTAATTAGTTTATAGGGATAAAATCTTTTGTGATGTTAAATTTGAGTGCAAATATACACTGGAAACTTTGAATACCAAAATAGTTTCCATAGTATTTTTAATAAATTTATTATTAATTTAAAGCCTGAGGTTTTTTACTTTAATTAACTTGCTTTAAATTTGGATTTTAAAATTCAATCTAAATGCTTCTCATCAACGAATACCAAGAACAATTTTTACTTTATTTAGAAAGTAACAACTTCAATAAAGAACCCAGAAATCTTTATCAGCCCGTAGATTACATTTTGCAATTGGGCGGTAAACGGCTGCGTCCTATATTGACATTAATGACTGCCGATATTTTTGATGTGGATTATAAATTGGCTTTGCCAGCAGCAATGGCGGTTGAGGTTTTTCATAATTTCTCCTTGGTTCACGATGATATTATGGACGACGCTCCTTTGCGAAGAGGTAAAGTTACGGTTCATGAAAAATGGAATATCAACACAGGAATTCTTTCTGGCGATGCGATGTTGATTTTGGCCTATCAATATTTCGAAAATTACCAGCCTAAAACATTTCGGAAACTCGCCAAATTATTCAGCAAAACCGCTCTCGAAGTTTGCGAAGGACAACAATATGATGTGGATTTTGAAACCCGAAATGATGTCACGATTCCGGAATATTTGAAAATGATTGAATATAAAACGGCTGTTCTTGTTGCTGCGGCAATGAAAATGGGTGCGATTATTGCCCAAACATCTAAGGAAAATTCTAAATTAATTTATGATTTTGGTCTTAATTTAGGATTGGCATTTCAGTTGCAGGATGATTATTTAGATGCTTTTGGTGATCCAAAAACCTTTGGTAAACAAGTAGGAGGAGACATTATCGAAAACAAAAAAACCTATTTATACCTGAAAGCAATCGAATTTTCGAAACCCGATGAAAAGGAATTATTAACACAATTATTTTCGGTTGAATTAGAGGATAACGAAAATAAAATCACTGCTGTGAAAGAAATTTTCAATTCGACAGGAGCTTCTCTTGCTACCCAGAAAGCAATTCAGGACTTTACTCTGAAAGCTTTTGAAACACTTGAAAAAATCGAAATTTCCAAAGATAAAAAAGCAATCCTAAAAGATTTTGGAGAAAATTTGATGAATAGAAAAGTTTAATTCTTAAATAAATTATGAATTTCATCACACCAATAAATACGGATTTATTACTTGAAGAAGCTGCAAAGGAATCTTTGTACCTTAAATTAATTGAGCAAATCAACAAAGATTTTAATTTGGCCAATGAAGCAATTGATTTTCCTAAAAGCATTTCTCCTGATGAATTGAAAATTCAGTTACACGAAAAAATCTACCGACTGATTCAATACAAATTTGCCGAATATTTGAATCTACTTTATATTATAGATGTATCCGAAGACCAAATAAAAAAACTAGACGGTTCAGATTTAGTTATTCTAGCCGAGAATGTTGCCTTTTTGATTTTGAAAAGAGAATGGCAAAAAGTGTGGTTTCGGAATAAATATTAAAAATTTATTCTAATTCTTTCTTCAAAATTACTTTATTCCAAAGTTCTCTTCCATCTTTGTTAAACAAGGTCAATTTCATTTGTCTAGTCTCTTTTATTCCAGAAAATGATATAGTTCCAAAACAATTTTCGACAAACAAACTGCCTTCAACTCTATAAATATTAGTATCTTCTTTGTATGAAGTCGCTATATTTGAAGTCAGAGGCGAAACGGTCCAGTCGTATATTTGCTGCGTTTCAGAAATAGATATTTTGGATAGTTCAGTAAAATGTCTGTCTCCACTTAAAAATACAACTCCTTTGATTCCATTGCTTTTAATTTGTTCTAGTAAGTAATTTTTTTCTTCTTTATAACATTCATAATTTTCAAATCTTGCAGAAGAATTTAAGACTTGGCCACCAATCGCAATTATTTTGAAAGCTGCTTTTGAAGAAGCTAAAGCATCTATCAACCATTCCAATTGTTGTTTTCCTAAAATAGTTTTTTCTCCAGTTTTCCTATCATTGGGCGACTTAAAAAAACGATTGTCCAAAAGGAAAAATTCGGCATCAGACCAACTAAAGGTAGAACAAGTTCCTTCATTTTGATTTTTATCTAAACCATAACTTTTATTGGCCCAAAAATCTTTGAATGCTTGTTGGGTAATATATTTATTATAAAAACTTCGGTCACCGTCATTTGGACCAAAATCGTGATCGTCCCAAATGGCATAATTTTGTGTTTTGGCTAATAATGGCTGTAACTCTTTTATCGAGCGAGAATGCGAATACCGATGGTAAATTCCTGTTTTAGTGTCCCAATCTGCTTCTCTCAAATAAATATTGTCACCCATCCAAAGCATAATGTCAGGATTTTTGGAATTAATAGCCTCAAAAATCGAATAGTTAGAACCGTATCCTTTGCCAGGTCTGTCTAATTCTTCTTCATTAATATAAGTACAACTTCCTAAGGCAAAAGAAAAATCGGGTGCATTTTCTCGCCACAACCATAATTTTTTTGATGTGAAAGAAGTTTCATAAGAAAAATTAATTTTTTTCTTGTCTATAAAAACAGAGTAAAAATATTTTTTCCCAGGTTGTAGCTGATCTAACAAAACGTGACAGGTAAAAGCATTTTCTTTCTTTGTTGGATAGGATTCGCTTTTTAAAATAGTTGTCTTTTTGTCTGTACTATAATATTCAATATAAACTGAGGCTTCTTTTTTAGTCTGCAACCAAATTACAGCTTCTTTCATTTCGCTGTAACCCAACATTGGTCCTGATTTTAAATTATTCTGAGCTAAAATTGAAATGGAAAACAATAAAATAACAGTAAAATAAAGATTTTTCATCAGGATATATTTTTTTCAAAAAGAAGACAAATAGAGGAAGTAAATAGCTATTTGAGGTTATTAATTTGTTATGTTTAAAATTAAAAATAGGCCCTAACAAAAGGCACAAAAGGTTCAGTGTCGTAACGGTCATTTTGCAATACGTTGTAACCAATACCAATAGTCACATTTCCTGTGCGGTAACCAGCACCAAGAATTAAACTTGTATCCCAATAATCTTCTGAATAATTACTAAAACCTTCTTCTTGATAATTGACACGAGATTCATTTAATCCTACTGATAATTGGATTTCCGGAATTGGATTTATCAAAACAATGGTGCTTATTCCATAAACTGTGGAAGAATAATAATTTTTTGAAGAAACATAATTCAAATTTAATCCTGCTCCTAAAGCAACAATTGGATTTAAATTGTAAATAGCGCTTGGCGCTAGAAAAACATCAGTATAACCAGAAGAAAAACCCAATCCTATACCGCCACCAAATTGTACATTTTTCCAGAAATTACTTGGTGGATTTGGGTTACTCGTTGGGCCTTGAGCCAATAATTCATTTGTACAAAAAAAGCTGGTGATAATCAAAATTGACTTTAGAAAAATTTTTAAATTACTTTTTTTCATAAGTAGATACTCTTTTTTATTTAGGAAATTTGAAATCGCTTGGTATACTGATAACTGCAATGTGATTTTCCTATAACGATTTCATGAATATTTTGGTTTTAACAAAAACTTGGCATAAATGTATCTAAAAAAAAGAAGAAACTTATTGTATTATTGTACTTTTGCCAAACTATTTTTAACAAAAAAGCATATTTTATATAATTATGGACAAGTTTTCTTTCTTAAATGCGGCTCACACCGAATTTTTTGCCCAATTATACGATCAATATTTAGAAAATCCAGATAGCGTAGAGCCAAGTTGGAGAGGGTTTTTTCAGGGTTTCGACTTTGGAATGGCAACTTACAATGCCGAAAATTCAGCTTCTCAACCAGAAATCAAACCATTGGCTCCAGCAGAAAACAACTCCGGAACTGAGAAACTTCTGAAGGAATTTAACGTTATCAAATTAATTGATGCTTATCGAAGTCGTGGACATTTGTTTACCAGAACCAATCCAGTTCACAAAAGAAGAACCTATTC
The DNA here is from genome assembly GCA_945860385.1 of Flavobacterium psychrophilum. GTDB lineage: Bacteria > Bacteroidota > Bacteroidia > Flavobacteriales > Flavobacteriaceae > Flavobacterium > Flavobacterium psychrophilum_K. The sequence goes on along the minus strand of CAMAQD010000034.1, from coordinate 11,534 downwards.
GCCAACATTAGATTTGGAAAATTTTGGACTTTCCAAAGCCGATTTGCCACTGGTTTTTGACGCCGCCAGAATCATCAAAATTGAGCCTTGCAGTTTGGCTGAAATTTTAGGCCATTTAGATAAAATTTACTGCCAATCTATTGGTGTTGAATATATGTATCTTCGAAATCCTAATGATATTAAATGGATTCAGAGCAAAATTGGGCACAATGACAACCAACCTGGTTTTTCGATTGAGAAGAAAAAAGCGATAATGCACAAACTAAACCAAGCGGTTGCTTTTGAAAATTTCTTGCACACCAAATATGTTGGACAAAAAAGATTTTCTCTCGAAGGAGGCGAATCTATTATTCCAGCTATCGATGCTTTGATTGAACAAGCTGCTGAAAAAGGAGTTGAGCATTTCGTAATGGGAATGGCTCACCGGGGTCGTTTGAATGTTTTGGCTAATATTTTCGGAAAATCTACCCAAGATATTTTTAGCGAATTTGACGGAAAAGATTATAATGATCAAGAATATTTTGATGGTGATGTAAAATATCATTTAGGGTTAAGTGCTGAAAAAAGAACCAGTTCAGGAAAAACCATTACGATTAATTTGGCACCAAACCCTTCGCATCTAGAAACAGTTGGAGCTGTAATCGAAGGAATTACCCGAGCCCAACAAGACAAATATTTCCCAAATGATTTCTCAAAAGTATTGCCAATTGCTGTTCACGGAGATGCTGCGATAGCTGGGCAAGGAATTTTATATGAAATCATTCAAATGTCACAATTGGATGGATACAAAACAGGCGGAACCATTCACGTTGTTATCAACAATCAAGTAGGTTTTACAACCAATTACCTTGACGGTCGTTCTTCGACTTACTGTACCGATGTTGCCAAAGTAACACTTTCTCCAGTATTGCACGTCAATGCCGATGATGCCGAAGCCGTTGTACACGCAATGTCATTTGCCTTAGATTTTAGAATGCATTTTGGGCGTGACGTTTTTATCGATTTGTTAGGCTACAGAAAATATGGTCATAACGAAGGTGACGAACCTCGATTTACACAGCCTATTCTCTATAAAATTATAGCCAAACATAAAAATCCCAGAGATATTTATGCGGACAAATTATTGGCAGAAGGAGTTATTGATGACACTTATGTAAAAGCACTAGAGACCGAATATAAAGGGGATTTAGAATTCAGTTTGGAAGAATCTCGCAAAAAAGAGTTGACCATAATTACGCCATTTTTGCAAAATGAATGGAAAGGTTTTGAACGAGCAGGAATTTCACAAATGCTTACTAAAGTTGACACTTCTTATTCTAAAGAAGGACTTACGGCTGTAGCCAATGCCATTTGTAACTTGCCAACCGATAAAAAATTCATTAATAAAGTTCAAAAATTAATCAACGACAGAAAAACAATGTTTTTCGAAACCAACAAACTAGATTGGGCAATGGCCGAACATTTAGCCTACGGTTCGTTATTAAGAGAAGGTTTTGACGTTCGTATATCGGGTCAAGATGTGGAGCGTGGAACTTTTTCTCATCGACACGCTGTTGTAAAAGTTGAAGATTCAGAAGAAGAAGTTGTTTTAATAAACAGTTTAGAAGGAAAAAAAGGAAAATTCAACGCCTTCAACTCGCTTTTATCTGAATATGGAGTTTTAGGTTTTGATTACGGATATGCACTTACAAATCCAAATGCACTAACAATTTGGGAAGCACAATTTGGAGATTTCTCTAACGGAGCCCAAATTATGATTGACCAATATATTTCTTGTGGTGAAGACAAATGGAATAATCAAAACGGAATTGTTTTATTATTACCTCACGGATACGAAGGTCAGGGAGCAGAACATTCATCCGGACGAATGGAACGCTTTTTGCAACTTTGTGCCAGACAAAATATGTATGTTGCCGATTGTACAACGCCAGCTAACTTCTTTCACTTATTGAGAAGACAAATGAAATCGAAATTCCGCAAACCACTTATTGTTTTTACACCAAAAAGTTTGCTTCGTGATCCAAGGGTCGTTTCTAGCATCGAAGAATTAGAAAATGGTTCGTTTCAAGAAACTATCGATGATGAATTAGTAAATAAAGCTGAGGTAAAAACTCTGGTTTTTTGTACAGGAAAATTCTATTACGACATTACTGCCGAAAGAGAAATAAGAGGAAGAAAAGATGTGGCTGTAGTGCGAATTGAACAATTATTCCCATTACCGGTGGATCAATTAAAAGCAATTATTGCCAAATATCCAAATGCCGATGATTATGTTTGGGCACAAGAAGAGCCTAAAAATATGGGGGCTTACGGTTATATGTTGATGAATTTCAATTTAATAAAATGGAGAGTCGCTTCATTAAGAGTTTCCTCGGCATCAGCATCAGGAAGTTATACAAGGTCTAAAAACCGTCACGCCAAAGCGATAAAAATGGTTTTCGAAAAGGATTTTGTTAGATAATTAATATACAAATTTTAAATAAATGAAAAAAATTATCCCGTTTTTATTATTGATATTTTCGATAAACGGTCACGCACAAGAATTGAAAAAACCTAGCGAAGGAATGGCCATGGTTTATTTCACTAGATCAGAAGCAATGGGTTTTTTAATTAATTTTAAATATTTTGATGGAGAAAAATATTTGGGAAAATTTAATTACGGTAAATATTTAGCTTACGAATGTGATCCGGGAAAGCATTTGTTTTGGGCTAAATCGGAAAATAGTGATTTTGTAGAAGCAGAATTGGAGCCAAATAAAATTTATATTTTAGATTCTCAACCTCAAATGGGTGCTTTCAAAGCTGGGGTAAAACTGATTCCGTTTAACAATGATCCAACATTTTATAAAAATGAAAAAAAATACAATCGTATTAAAACAAGAATGTTAGAATCGATAACTTCTGGGGAATCCTATTCTATTTCTGCAGAAGATATGAAAGAACAGGAAATAGATTTGCAAGAATTAACTAAAAAGATAATGGAAAAATACAATAAGAAAAAAATTGAAAACGAAGTAATCACGCAAATGCCTAAAGAAATGTTTTTTCAATAAACAAAAGATAACATATAATACAATTCATAATTTAAAATAAATAGATAATGATTTTAGAAATGAAAGTCCCATCACCAGGGGAATCAATCAAAGAAGTTGAAATTGCTACTTGGTTAGTAAAAGATGGGGATTATGTAGAAAAAGATCAAGCCATTGCTGAGGTTGATTCTGACAAAGCAACACTCGAATTGCCAGCGGAAGCTAGCGGAATCATTTCTTTAAAAGCAGAGGAAGGAGACACTGTAGCTGTTGGTGCAATTGTGTGTCATATTGATACCGATGCTGCAAAACCATCAGCATCAGCTCCAGTTGCCGAAGTTAAAAAAGAAGAAGCAAAAGTGGTTGAAGTGAAGAAAGAAGAAGTAAAAGTAGTTGCTCCAGTTGCTCCGACTTCCTACGCTTCAGGAACTCCATCGCCAGCTGCCAGAAAAATATTAGATGAAAAAAATATTCAGCCTTCTGACATTGTTGGAACTGGAAAAGACGGAAGAATTACCAAAGATGATGCTGTAAATGCCGTTCCATCTATGGGAACTCCAACAGGTGGAAATCGTGGTTCTGAACGTAGCAAATTATCGATGTTGCGTCGTAAAGTGGCCGAAAGGTTGGTGGCTGCAAAAAACGACACCGCTATGTTGACTACTTTCAACGAAGTAAATATGACGCCTATCAACACGTTGCGTAACGAATTCAAAGATGCCTTCAAAGCGAAACATGGAGGGCTTGGTTTAGGATATATGTCATTTTTTACCAAAGCAGTTACCAGAGCGTTGCAATTGTATCCAGACGTGAACTCGATGATGGATGGCGATTACAAGATTGCTTATGATTTTTGCGATATTTCGATTGCGGTTTCTGGTCCAAAAGGATTGATGGTCCCTGTAGTTCGAAATGCTGAAAACTTAACTTTCCGAGGAATTGAAGCTGATATAAAAAGATTGGCTATAAAAGCGCGTGACGGACAAATCACTGTTGATGATATGACAGGAGGAACATTTACCATTACAAACGGTGGTGTTTTTGGAAGTATGTTGTCTACACCAATTATCAACCCGCCACAATCTGGTATTTTGGGAATGCACAACATTATCGAGCGTCCAATAGCTGTAAATGGCAAAGTAGAAATTCACCCAATGATGTATGTAGCACTTTCTTATGACCACAGAATCATCGATGGTCGTGAGTCTGTTGGTTTCTTGGTTGCCGTGAAAGAAGCATTGGAAAACCCAGTAGAATTGCTTTGTGGTGGAAATCCTAAGAAAGCATTTGAAATGTAGTTATACCGATATATTAAGAGATGGAAAGTGAAGCAATTTCTATTTCAATAAAAAAAGTCCGTTTAGCAAAAAAAGCTAAACGGACTTTTATTTTTCATCAACTAAAAAACATACTATAGCCTTTCCATCTATTATTACGTCAATATTATTTATGGTGTTGAGTAGAGTATAATTTAATAATTAATATCAAAAACTCCTTCACTAAGGGTTTTGGTTGCTCCTGTGGTTAAATTCTTAACGGTGCCTGAAAAAGTACCTTTTATAGTTTTTGTCGTTGTGTTGTTATTTGTAATCGTTAATACAAAATTTGAAGTAGGAGTAAATTGTTTTACCACATCTACATATATAAAATCCCAGATAGTAGTGGAATTTTCATTAGCAGTAAGCCAAATGTTTTCAGTTGAGGTTTCTTTACTTCCTATATAAGCAACTACGTTAACCATATTAGCAGCTAGATTAGCAGCTAAAAAAGTATTTGTACCAAAAGTTTTTTGAACTCCATCAACTTTACACTTGAAAGTGCCATTTGTTGTTGGTGTACTGCTATCAGCACTGTCTTTTGAACAAGAGTTTAAAGAAATCGTTAGTAAAGAAATTGCAACAAATAAAAATAATTTTTTCATTTTTTTAACAAATAAAATCATATTTAAGTTAATAAACAATTTTTTGCAACTATTTCAAGCACATAAACAATTATCGATGGTCGTGAGTCTGTTGGATTCTTGGTTACTGTGAAAGAAGCCTTGGAAAACCCAGTAAAATTGCTTTGTGGTGGAGATCCTAAGGAAGCTTTTGAGTTGTAGATTTCAATAAATTTCAACTCAAAAAATCCCAAATTCCAATTTTTTAGGAGTTTGGGATTTTTTCAGTTTTGGAATATGGAATTATTCTTTTATAAGCTTTATTGTTTTTTCTGTTCCTTCTGATTTTATCTTTAAATAATAGATGCCCTTACTGAAATTTGACAAATCAATTTCAGAATTAAAACTGTTTATTTTTTTGGTTACTAGCGTATTTCCTGCGATAGAAATAAGATTTATTTCATCAATTTCGGCTGTATTTGAAATCGTTACTAAGTTTTTTACAGGATTTGGATAACATTTAAAATTAGGTAAGGTAAAATCTGATATGGATAAACTTAATGAATAAAATGTTGCTGAGCCTTTACAACCATTTGCATCAGTAACTTCAACTAAATGCAGTCCAGGATTTATTTTTTCTGCATAAAATATATAACCATCTTGACTAGACTTTCCATCCAATAAATAAGTATAGGGTGCTGTGCCGTTTAAAGACCCTTCATTAACCCAAAAGGTGCTCGTTGGTGTATCTAAAGTGCCTCCTATAACAACGTTTAACTCGCAAGTTTTTTGAATTTTTTTAGGCAAAATAGGGTTAACGTTTTTGAAATTAGTTTTAAAATTGAAATAAGAAATTTCAAGCTGTTTTGCGCTGACTGATAAGCTGCATAAAACCAACAAATAATAAAACTTTTTCATGAGTAATTTTGTGTTAAGTCATTTGACTTATCAAATGTATGAAATTCTAAAATAATTGGCTCAAATACAAATAGTGATTTTAATAATCAATGATTCCTTTACCTTTCCAAAATATCGGACTCATAATATATTGAAAGAAGCATTCGAAAACTCAGTAAAATTGCTTTGTGGTGGAAATCCTAAAAAACCGTTTGAAATGTAGTTTTTAATAACAAAACTTAACTTTAAATCAGTTTGAGAAATCAAACTGGTTTTTTTGTAGTTTTACGCACAAACATTTTTATGTCAAAAACAAAAAAACAGGCCGCGATAGGTTTTATTTTTATCACCATGTTAATTGATATTACAGGGTGGGGGATTATTATTCCAGTAATACCTAAATTAGTTAAAGAACTTATTAATGGAGACATTAGCGAGGCAGCTAAATATGGGGGGTGGTTGACTTTTGCTTACGCAATTACTCAATTCATTTTTGCGCCAATAATCGGAAATTTAAGTGATAAATTTGGCCGAAGACCAATTATTTTAATTTCATTATTCGGATTTTCACTAGATTATCTACTGTTAGCTTTTGCGCCTACCATATTTTGGTTGTTCATTGGACGTATTTTAGCGGGTGTTACGGGGGCAAGTATTACAACTGCATCTGCCTACATTGCAGATATTAGTACGCCACAGAATCGTGCGAAAAATTTTGGAATGATTGGAGCGGCTTTTGGATTAGGATTTATTATTGGACCTGTAATAGGTGGTTTTTTGGGACATTATGGTTCTAGAGTTCCTTTTTATGCAGCAGCTGTATTGTGTATGGTTAACTTTTTGTACGGTTATTTTATTTTGCCAGAGTCATTATCAAAAAACAATCGACGCGAATTTGATATCAGACGAGCCAACCCCATTGGGGCATTAAAAAGTATTAAAAGACATCCCTCTTTAATTGGATTAATGTTGGCTATTTTTTTATTATACGTTGCTTCTCATGCAGTGCAAAGCAATTGGAGCTATTTTACAATGTATCGTTTCAATTGGAACGAAAAAATGGTAGGTCTCTCATTGGGACTGGTCGGATTGTTAGTTGGAATTGTGCAAGGAGGATTGGTACGTTGGGTCAATCCGCGTTTGGGTAACGAAAAAAGTATTTATATTGGATTGGCATTATATACTATTGGACTGTTCTTGTTCGCAACAGCCAATCAGAGTTGGATGATGTTAGTTTTTCTCATACCCTATTGTTTGGGAGGAATCGCTGGTCCGGCTTTACAAGCCATAGTTGCGAGTAAAGTTGCACCCACTGAACAAGGCGAAATTCAAGGAGCAATGACTAGTTTAATGAGCGCTTCAACTATTATTGGGCCACCGATGATGTCAACCGTATTTTATTTTTTTACACATAAAAATGCCCCTTTTCAATTTGCCGGAGCGCCCTTTGTTTTAGGAGGGTTTTTAATGTTATTGAGTACGATTATCGCTTATTTTTCATTTCACAAAAAGGCTAAAACAAATACAAAAAATGATTGTAATAATCAATAATTCCTTTACCTTTCATTAAAATATCAGCGCCGATGATACCATGAACTGGTTTGGCTTTGTAGGCAATCAACGCATCATTTACGTGAGATAAATCAAAAATCACGAGATCAAACTCAGCGTGTTTCCAGCTGCCCAATTGTAATTTATTACCAATGGCAATCTGTGTCAGCATTCCTGTTGCGCCGGCTCCCGAAGCCTGTGTTTTGGATTTTTTGGCTTCCAATAGGAACAATTCGATGCTTTCAAAGCCAATACAACTGTTAGAAGCGCCAGTGTCGAGAATGAAATTGCCTTTTATTCCATTAATTTTTGCCTTAATGAGCAAATGTTGCGTCTTGGAAACCTTGAATTTTATTTTTTTGTATTTTTCTTTTTTAAGAAGGTAAGGGAGATAGTTCATAAGTTGAGATTGTCGTTCAAAAGTAATCTAAAATTGAATAATATAGTAATGCAATACTTCAAAAAACTAACTTTGCAGTTTTAAATTTAACAGATGATTATTACCGACACGCATACCCATTTATATTCCAACGAATTTGACGCAGATCGCGACGAAATGATTCAGCGTGCCATTGATGCTGGGGTTTCACGGTTTTTTATTCCCGCCATAGATTCTAGTTTTACACAATCGATGTACGATTTGGAAAAAACCTATCCTTCAAACGTTTTTTTAATGATGGGTTTGCATCCCACGCACGTCAAAGACAATTATCTTGATGAATTGCAACACGTTGAAGAAGAATTGAATAGAAGGAAATTTGTTGCTATCGGTGAAATTGGCATTGATTTGTATTGGGATAAATCGCATTTGCCAGAGCAACAAGATGTTTTCAGGAAACAAATTCAGTTAGCGAAACGCTACAAATTGCCCATTGTTATTCACTGTCGCGAAGCATTTGACGAAATTTTCGAAATCTTGGAAGAAGAAAAATCGGCTGAATTGTTTGGTGTTTTTCATTGTTTTTCTGGAACGTATGAACAGGCACTACAAGCTATTTCGTATAATATGAAATTGGGAATCGGTGGAGTCGTGACTTTCAAAAACGGAAAAATAGACCAGTTTTTGAGTCAAATCGATTTGAAACATATTGTCTTAGAAACCGATTCTCCCTATTTGGCACCCGTTCCTTTTCGAGGAAAACGCAACGAAAGTAGTTATCTTGTAAATGTAGTGCACAAATTATCAGAAATTTATAATCTTACGCAAGAGGAAATTGCACTTATTACAACTGAAAATTCTAAAGCTATATTTGGGATTTAACCAAGATATTATATAACTTTAGGTTTTTTTTTGTTCATTTGTCAAATTAAATGGATTACCAAAATGAAGAGATTTGATGCCATACGGCCGTTTTATGATACTGAAATAAATGAAGGGATTTTAAAAGTAATTGATCATCCAATGATGAAAGCATTAATGAACTTTTGTTTTCCAAAAGTTGATGATGAAATTTGGAAGGAGCAACTCAGAAAAACCCATTCTATTCGCGATTTTCAGTGTAATTTTATTTATTACGGTGTAAAACAAGTGCTGGAAAAAAGCTCGGATGGTTTAACTACTTCTGGTTTTGAAAAATTAGATAATAACACGCCTTATCTTTATATTTCCAATCATCGTGATATTGTTTTAGATACCACTTTTTTGAATGCTAGTTTATTTGAACATGGAAAATTAATGACATCTTCAGCCATCGGAGATAATTTAGTCAAAAAACCCTTTTTAAGAACTTTGGCTAAATTGAACAGAAATTTTTTGGTACAACGTGGGCTGAGCCCAAGAGAGTTGCTGGTTAGTTCGAAATTACTTTCTGAATACATTGCTCAGTTGTTGTTACATGAAAATCGTTCTGTCTGGATTGCTCAGCGAGAAGGAAGAACCAAAGATGGAAATGACAGGACGAATCCCGGAGTCTTAAAAATGATTGGAATGGGATCTGACGAGTCTAATTTAATGGATTATTTCAGAAAAATAAAAGTAGTTCCTGTTTCTATTTCTTATGAATATGACCCAACTGATGCTTTGAAAATGCCACAATTATTAGCTGAATCCAATAACGAAATTTACATCAAAGAGAAAAACGAAGATATAATGACATTGCTGAGTGGTATAATTGGCCAAAAGAAAAGAATTCACATACATATAGGCGATATTCTTGAAACCGAAATCGACGACATTAAGGCCAATTTTGATACTTCTAATAAACAAATTTTGGCTTTAGCTCAAGTAATAGATGATTCGATATTAAGTAATTATAAATTATGGCCAACCAATTATATAGCCTATGATATTTTAAATAAAACCAATACTTATTCGCATTTGTATACTGAAAATGAAAAATCACTTTTTGAAAGAAGACTCGAATTGCGAATAGATCACGAGCATCCCGTTGCAAAACAAGGTTTTTTAGATATGTATGCTAATCCAGTAGTCAATAAATTAAAATACGAAAATGTTAGCTAAAGCCAAAATTCTTTTGATTTATACCGGTGGAACGATTGGTATGATGAAAGATTTTGAAACTGGAGCACTCAAGACTTTTAATTTCAGTAAATTACTTCAAAAAATCCCTGAGTTAAAACAATTGGATTGTGACATCGAAACGGTTTCTTTCGAAAAACCAATAGATTCTTCTACAATGAATCCCGAAAAATGGAAAGAAATTGTTGTAATTATCGAAAATAATTATGATGTTTTTGATGGATTTGTCGTGCTTCACGGTTCCGACACCATGTCTTATTCGGCTTCAGCTTTGAGTTTTATGCTCGAAAATTTATCAAAACCAGTAATTTTTACAGGTTCACAACTGCCAATAGGCGACTTGCGAACGGATGCCAAGGAAAACTTAATAACCGCTATTCAGATTGCCTCTTTAAAAGAAGAAAACAAATCTGTTATAAGTGAAGTTTGTCTCTATTTTGAATACAAATTGTACCGCGGCAATAGAACTACCAAGATAAATGCGGAAAATTTCAATGCATTTATTTCCCCAAATTATCCAACTTTGATAGAATCGGGGGTGAATTTGAAGACTTTTCCAGAATTGTTTTTGCCAAGAACTAGGAAGAGGAAACTTAAGACTTATAACAATTTAGATAACAATGTAGTTATTATAAAAATGTTTCCCGGAATCAGTGAAATTGTGCTGTCGGCTATTTTTAATATTCCCCAACTTAAGGGAATTGTATTGGAAACGTACGGTGCAGGAAATGCTCCTTTAGAAGAATGGTTTTTGTCCTTGCTTAAAAAAGCAATAACAAGTGGTTTGCAGATTGTTAATGTAACCCAATGTTCCATCGGAAGTGTAACAATGGGGAAATATGAAACCAGTACGGCATTGAAGGAAATTGGAGTAATCTCTGGTAAAGACATCACTACCGAAGCGGCTATAACAAAATTAATGTACTTGTTGGGGCAGAATGTTTCGCAAGATAATTTCAAAATACAATTCGAAACTTCATTAAGAGGAGAAATGCTATAAAAAGTAATTTTTAATTTTCTAAAGTCGAATTTTTTAGTGTTCTTTGCAGACCAATTTAGAGAGGTGGCCGAGTGGCTGAAGGCGCACGCTTGGAAAGCGTGTATATGGCAACGTATCGAGGGTTCGAATCCCTTCCTCTCTGCCATAAAAAACCGTAAAGCACCATAAATAAAGGCTTTACGGTTTTTTTATGTTTACAATTCCCGACATAGTCCCGACAATTGAATAAATCCTTATTTTTTATCAATTATTTCAAAATGATTATTCAAAAAAGAGGTTTAGGATTGTGACCAAAGGTTGCTCCAGTTGGATGCTTTCAGGTTTCAGGTGTTCCAGTTCCAAAGGTTGCTCCAGTGCTAATCCAATAACGCATAAATGAGTTTTCAAAATCAGTGTTTAGGATTGTGACCAAAGGTTGCTCCAGTTGGATGCTTTCGGGTTGAAGGTATTCCAGTTCCAAAGGTTGCTCCAGTGCTAATCCAATAGCGCATAAATGAGTTTTCAAAATCAGTGTTTAGGATTGTGATTGTGACCAAAAGTTGCTCCAGTTGGATGCTTTCGGGTTTCAGGTGTTCCAGTTCCAAAGGTTGCTCCAGTTGAATGCTTTCGGGTTGAAGGTATTCCAGTTCCAAAGGTTGCTCCAGTTGAATGCTTTCGGGTTGAAGGTATTCCAGTTCCAAAGGTTGCTCCAGTGCT
>CAMAQD010000033.1 GCA_945860385.1 Flavobacterium psychrophilum | reverse complement strand
TCTATAAAAAATTTATTCGTTTGTATCGCTTCCTTCAAAAGAATATCTGCTTTTTTTGTATTTCCATCCAACGCAGCTAATGCAACTCCTCCAAATTTAAACTCTATAGAAAAGTCGTCTTCATATTTCTTTAATTTTTTTTTTGCTTCATCGAAATTCTTTAGTTTAAAATATGTTTCAAGTAGCGTGTACCTAATACCTTGATTATCATTTTTATTAAAGTTCAAAATATCTTTTAATACCGAAATTGCAATTTCATAATTTTTGTATTCAATACACTCTAAAGCGTAGTTTTGATATGCTCTTAAAAATGGTCTGTTTTCTAGCCGAGACCATATTATTTTATGTTTTTTTGAGTTGAACTCTTTAGGAAGACATTCTCTTGAAATATTATATGCTTTTTCCGCAGTCAATAAACTTTCAAATGTCTTTTTCTGATTTCTAAAAGCAGTACTTAAATGAACGTAGGCATCAATATAAAATGGATGCTTTTCGATTAATTTTTTGAAAACGCCTTCAGCTCTCTTGTCATCATAGTCCAATATTTCTACCGCCTCCCAAAATTCGTCAGCAACAATTTCATTATCATATGATTCTGGATTGATAAACTCCCAATCCGTTTCATTAAATCTTCTTACGATTGGTTTTTCTAGTGTTTTTAGCATATATTTCATAAGACGAATTTGGTTTAAACTTCCACATAACGTTGTAATAGCTGTTACTAGCTGGTTATTTTAGTAAGTTTTGCGTGACTATTCCAGTTAAATCTATTAGTTTTTTTGAGACTGCTTCGCTTACTATTCCTCCAGCAACCATCTCTACTGTTTTTCCTGCCAAAAGTTGCTTCCAATTCTTTTTGCCAAGGAAAAACAAGGTTTTCAATTCTTCAATTTCCTCAGATAATCCGTCATAGATTATTTCATTACCTTTTTTAAGTTCATCTAAATCTTTTATTATTTTGTCAAGCTTCTCAGAATAATCTGTTTTTTCACTTTCAGAAAATGTATCGTTTAATTTTTCAATTATTCCATTCTCTTTTATAAGGTTTTTTAAATAGTATATTGTTTTTAAATGTCCCTTTTCGACATTACAAACACCAACTGTTTTACATTCTTTTTTATGCAATTCATTTTCATCTTCAACTGAAGTTTTAATAATTGATAAAAAATTTAATTTATCTGATTTATTTCCAAGATTGAATAATTCGCTTTCTACTTCGGAGATAAAACTTTTAGGATTTTTGCTATAATAATAACGTTCTTCAAAAAAATCTTTCGCAATTTCGCTTACAATTTCCATAGATATAGTTTGATTTTTTTAATTAGCTTATTGTGCTCTGGTACTAAAGCGCATTTGGTACAAAATTAAGCCCTATTTTCGGCTTTGCTAAATCATCCAAATACAAAAACGACTTCAATTTAAGCCAAATGCTCAGCTTGCTTGTAGCGTGTGTAAGTAGTTTTTATTCGTTAAATTTGAACAACTCTTTGAATTTCAACATGTAAATTTTTGTTATCGTATTTATTTTTTGTTTTTTTTCAACGTCAATAATTTCAAGTTCATATTTGTCTGCTAAACGCATAATTTTATTTGAAAAAACTGAAAATAACTGAAAGAACATTGTGGCATCTTTTTCTGTTATTTGTTTTTTTGTTGCTCCTAAATTTATATTTTGTTCTGCTTGAAGTTTATAGTTTTTGTATAACTCATCTACTTCTATATTAAATTTATTTACTTTATCTTCCAATTTTATTCTTGTTTATAGGTGAAGTTATTTTGCCAATACATTTGCTACAAATTGGAGCTAATCCCATATTTATGGACATTAAATTATCATTTTTGTTTCCACAAACCGCACAATAGTTTCCATATCTTTTAATAATTTCAATTTCATTATTCTGTTTTTCAAAATCTTCGAAATCTGAAATACAATTTTTGCATAAATGTTCTTTTCTCCATATTCCATATTCAATTTTTTCTTCATAGAGTTTTGGAATAATATTTTTTGTGCAACTTGTACAATGAACAACATTTCCGTCATTCATTAAATATTTCAATTTTTGTTCATTTAGACATACACTTCTTTCAATTATGAAGTGAGTTTCCGACTTAATTTCCTCATAGTTTTTAGTGTCAATTTTATTTTTAAATTCAACGGCTAATTCAAAATTATTTTCCATTGAATATTTATATAAATTTAAAGAAGTTATTATAGCTTTTTCTTCATTTATATAGCATTTAGTATGTAAAAAATCATTTGTATAAAGTATCGAATTTGGCAGGTTTTCGAGAAATTTATATGTGTTTTCATCAATGTCTTTTCTCCTGAAAACAAATATAATTACGTTAAGGTTTTTTAATGATAAAATTGCTTTTTTAAAATCGTCGTTCAGTTTTATATATGGAGAAATAATAACTAAAATTTCTTTCGTTTCACTTATTAAGTCATAAATTGAATTAGTTATTTCTTCTCTTTTTCTTATTTCCGCCATTTTCTTGTAAAATTCTAACTATAGTTTTTTAATGTTTTGAAAATCAATTTTTTGATATTTTTGTAAATTTTCACTTTCAACCGTTAGCTGAAGGAGTCAATTTGGGCGCAAATATTGGGAATTACTGCCAACTCGTATATAGTTCTGACAAAGTCAGACTTATCACCCCTTAATTGGGTAGATTTGTATGACAAACGTCTGACTTTATTTAATCCCAAATATAGGATTTTTAATTCATAAATCATCAAACGGACTTTTTATTTGTTGAAACTTTTCGTACTTAAGTAAGTAAAAATTTCGGTTGTTTTTTAACTACCAATATGACTCAAATATTCTTCTATGTAGCCAGAATCTGTATTGCTTTTCAATAAAACATTTATTTGTCATAAGATGATATACAATATTTTTAATAGCAGTGTGACCCACCAAAAATAAGTCCCGCCCATCAGAAATAGGCGGGCTTATTTAGTAAGCTACGAGGGTTTAAAATTTAACAACAAACACAAGATTCATTGTTACTAAGAAGGCTTGTCTTGGAGCTTAAAATCATGTTTATTTGAAGTGTTTAAATCTTTGACGTAATCTTTGAAATCACTCCAATATCTTTTTATTGTCGTCAAACTATTTTTAGATATTTTAGCAACTTTCTCTCCAGTAATTTTGCCATTTGCTTCAAAGTCCCAGCTTTCTATAATTTGATAAATCTTTGTCTCTGTTTTATTTCTTCTAATTTTCCCCATTTCACTCCCCACTATTTTATATATCTCTTGGCGGGATATTTTCATCTTTTTATTAAACAAAAATCTTTTTTCTTTATTAAGGTACATTCTAAGCTCACCCTCATCTTTCATCTTTATAACATATTTAATAATTCTATTAACCCCATGTTTGGGTATTTTTTTCTCCATTTTATAAAGCACATCTTCACTTATTGAAATTAGGTATTCTTCATCGCAATGTGGGTTTAATGCTGCTCGATTTGATAGAACAGACAACATTGTATTATGCCTCAATCCTTCAGGTATACTATTTGGAATATAAGGTTGACATATCTTTTCTTTCTCATCAGGGAATACAAGAAAAGGAATATCAGTATATTCATCTTTGAAATAATCATTTATGTTGTCACATCTATAGGTAACATTACCTTCATTCTTATAAAAAGTATCATTTGTTAGTAAACCTCTTTTCCCTTTTATTGTATTATCAAATGATACCTTTTTTAATTTTTCTTCTATTTTTATTTCATTTTCCTTTTCAATATAAGTATAGGTAATAGAATCAGAATTATGGTAAAGGTTACTATCATAGCTTAATACTGTTTGCTGAGAGACTTTGCGTGCTCCTCGGTCGCTTTTAATACCTATAACCTCTGATAATTCATTATATACGTATTTATAATTAGTAGGTGTTAAGTTATCGACTTTTACTAGTATTCCAAATCCTGTATTTGATAAGGATTTCCATTTGGCATACACGTATTCACTCTCGGGAACTGTATCTGCCCCGTCCACATCAATATAGATTAAGCCAGTTGAACCTGTAATATTCTTATCTACAGCATAATTATTTTTATAGTCAAAATTAAAACGAAATGTGGGGAGTTCATATTCTTTTATCTTGTTATACTGGGTGCTCCCTTTTCCAAATCCTCTTGCTCTTTCGATTAGTGGAAGGTTAGAGTCTCCATTTTTTATAGTTTCCAGTACTTGTTCTACTGAAATTTTATCCACTACTGTTGGTTGATTAATTGCGTTATATTTTGTTATTGTGTAGTTGTATTGTGGAATATTTGTATTTAAATTTTTCATTTTATTTGAAATTTTTAGGCATAGCAATGTCATACGATGTGAAAACACCGCCATGCTGTTATTAAAAAAGATTAAGTTTTGGAAAATTTGCCGAGTGAAGTAGTGCTATTCTTGTCTGTCTCTAGAAAACAGACAATTTAATAGACTTTAAAGGATAGTTCCTAAATTATGCGACATTATTAAGCTTGTCCATAATAATGCTCCTCTGATAGTAGACTCTTTTTCCAATTTTTTGAGCTGGGAGGTCACCACTGTTATTCCAGTGAAATAAAGTCGTAAAACTCACCTTTAAAATCTTAGCCACCTCTTCCCGAGTTAGGAGTTCAGGAGAGTCTTTTTGTGGTTGTAATTGAATTACTTCATTATTTTTTTGAAGTTCGGCTTTTACGCAATTTGAGATTAAATCTGTTAAATCCATTACAGATAAATTAATCATTTGAAACGCTTGTGTATTCATATCATTTGTTGAAAGCGGGAATGTTTGCCGCTTGTCTGGTACAAATATCCAATGGTTTTTATTCCGATTTATGGCGTTTTTTTCCGATTTTCGGAACAACTATAGTTTAAATATGATATTGAAATTGTTTTCTCTACTTGCAGAAGTTGATTTGTTTAATGAAACAAAACACGCCTTTAAATAGAACTTATCATAATCTTTATTGCTTATGAATTTGTTGTCTTTGAGCCATTCAAAATATTCGAAATGTGTTTTCTTATGAATCAATTTCTCATGCAACATCCTTTGGATTAGGTATGAAAAATCATTGTATGGGTCTATAATAAATTTACTAGTGTAATCTTTAAAAGAATTATAGACTTCAATTGATTTGAAAATATCAGGAAAATAATCAGTAGGATTTATTTTTGCTTCCAAAGTATGATTTATTATTGCTTTCTCAGGAAACTTTTGATAATACAATTCAAGTTCCTCTAAGGACACTTTTTTGTTCTCATTGGAATAGGAAGGGTCAATTTTATTTTTCTCATCAATGAATGAGTAAAAGTCACTATACAGATAATTATATATATATATCATTCTAAAAGTAACGCAAAAATATAAGTATGCATCTGATAATTCTTTTTGATTTGCCAATTTTTTGAAATTATCCATAGGCTCTTCACTATAGAACATCTTTCTAAATCTAGATAAATCGTTGAAGTTAAAATAAGAATCTAACGTTTTCTTTAGTCCATCAATTATTTTATTAATTTTTTGTTTCTTAACTAGGTCACTTATTTGAGAAGAATAAATGTATTTGTAAAATACATTATCAGTTTCCCAATCCTGAATAAAGATGTCGAAAAAGGGAGTAATTTCATCTAAAACTACGAAAAAGTTTTTGTCTGTCTCTTCCAAAGAGTCGAGATATTTATAGAAATCTATACCTAAATGACCAAAAACGAATTCTTCAATAAAACAATAATTGCGCTTACCGTTTAATGCATAGATTAAAAAATCTATTGCCTCTTCGGTATTTTCTAAATTATAGGTCTTGTCGTCAGTCTTTATTATTTTTAAATCTGTATTTTCCGTGTCACCCATGATTCGTTCGTTTTCTTCTCATTAATTGAATTGGAATCGCTAAACTTATGTCAGGCTTTTTATTTGCAAATCCACATACCAAATATATTAATTTTGCTCGAATGCCTTGATAATTAATTTTCCTCCACCAAAGAATACATTATACACCCTTTTCAGGTTGAACCCCTATTATACCCCCCCCTCTGATGTGGTTTATGTCCCTACCCCCCACCAATTTTTATTCATTTCAGTTTTAAATCGGGAGGAAAATAGCTTTTCAAAATAAATAATAAGGATATTTTTAATATATAAAGTGAATAATGACAATTTACGGGTAAGAAACCATACCACACTAGAAGCTTAGAAAATAATAAGATTCAGTACTTTTTATAATATGGTAAATTTCAAAAACGAAATAGCAACTAATACATAGTATATTGGTATTTTTATATAGTAATTGGGTAGGGTTGAGATTTATTTCAGATGGCTATTTTTGGAAAATTCATTATACTAAAATAGGTTCATTTACATTCACCACTAAGAAAGGGGGTAGTTATTGGGGGAATACACGAAATAAAAAAGACTTAAAAAACTGATTAACAGCAATTTAAGTCTTAATGTTTGTGCGGGTAATAGGACTCGAACCTACACGCCTTGCGGCACCAGATCCTAAGTCTGGCATGTCTACCAATTTCACCATACCCGCAAAATTGTGAGTGCAAATATAAGCATATCTTCTAACTTTCAAAGGAAATTATTCAAAAATATTCAGTCTCTTTTTCGTACTTTTGAAACTATAAATAAATCCAAATTATGGAAACTATAAAATCATATGTTCAGCAGCACAAAGACCGATTCATTAACGAATTAATCGAACTCTTAAAAATTCCTTCCGTAAGTGCTGATCCAGCTTACCATCAAGATATTATCACTACCGCCAATGCCGTAAAAGCAAGTTTGGAAAAAGCAGGCTGCGATTTTGTAGAAATTTGCGACACACCCGGAAACCCAATTGTGTATGGCGAAAAAACTATTAACCCTTCTTTACCAACGGTTTTAGTTTACGGGCATTACGATGTTCAACCAGCCGATCCTATCGAATTATGGGCTTGTCCTGCATTCGAACCTGTTATCAAAAAAACCGAAATCCATCCCGATGGTGCTATTTTTGCACGTGGCTCTTGCGACGACAAAGGTCAAATGTATATGCACGTAAAAGCTCTGGAATATATGATTCAATCTAATACTTTGCCTTGCAACGTCAAATTTATGATTGAAGGAGAAGAAGAAATTGGTTCCAAAAGTTTAAGTTGGTTTGTGGAACGCAATCAAGAAAAACTCAAAAACGATGTAATTTTAATTTCCGACACAGGAATGATTTCAAACCAACAACCTTCTATTACGACTGGATTACGTGGTTTGAGTTATGTCGAAGTAGAAGTTACAGGTCCGAATCGTGATTTACATTCTGGATTGTATGGTGGCGCTGTTGCCAATCCTATCAACGTTTTGGCAAAGATGATTGCTTCGCTTCACGACGAAAATAATCACGTTACTATTCCTGGTTTTTATGATAAAGTGGAAGAATTATCATTAGAAGAAAGAGCCGAAATGGCCAAAGCACCATTCAATTTAGAAAACTACAAAAAAGCATTAGACTTAAATGATATTTATGGCGAAAAAGGCTATGTTACCAATGAAAGAAACTCGATTCGTCCAACATTAGACGTGAACGGAATTTGGGGAGGATATACTGGCGAGGGAGCTAAAACAGTTATTGCAAGTCAGGCTTTCGCCAAAATCTCGATGCGATTGGTTCCAAATCAAGATTGGGAAGAAATCACCGAATTGTTTACCAAACATTTCACAAGCATTGCGCCTGCTGGAGTGAAAGTGAAAGTAAAACCACATCACGGTGGACAAGGTTATGTAACGCCAACGGACAGCATTGGTTATAAAGCCGCCAACAAAGCATATACAGAAACCTTTGGAGTACCAGCAATTCCTGTGCGTTCTGGCGGAAGTATCCCTATTGTTGCCTTGTTCGAAAAAGAACTAAAAAGCAAAACCATCCTAATGGGATTTGGATTAGACAGCGACGCCATTCACTCTCCAAACGAACATTTTGGAATTTTTAATTATTTGAAAGGGATTGAAACGATTCCTTTGTTTTATAAATATTTTGTGGAGATGAGTAAATAGATTTTGCCACACAGACGCAAAGTCACAAAGAAAATTTTATCCGTTCGTTCTATATTGAATGAACGGATTTTTTTGCTAAGACCAAACTATTTCTCAAATATTATACCCCAAATAAGGCACTTCTTCTTCCTTAAAAACAACACCATATTCTTCCAATTCTTTCAAAATAGGCAAATACACTTCTTCACGAATGGGGAGTTGCACTCCGGGAGTTTTTATCTTTCCGTTTAAGATTAATAAGGTTGCCATTGCCACGGGCAACCCTACGGTTTTTGCCATTGCGGTATAAGTTTGGTCTTCGCCAATGCAAACCATTTTGGAATCTATTTGCTCTTTTTTGCCGTTTAATTCGTAGCCAAATTTATGATACATCACAATCATATCTTTGTCATTAGGCTGAAGAGTCCAACTATCTGTTAGTATTTTTTCGAGAATTTGTGCTGGTGAGGCGTTTTTTAAACCTACTTTTTTATTGGGATTGAATAAATCTAATTCCAATAATTTATCCCACATACTATCATCTTGGTCGATTTTTAATATCAAACGCATCTTGATTTCGACAGAATCAGTTGGATGATACGGCAAAAAAGAATTCACGAATTGACGGTAACTCATGTTTTCGGAATCTTCCATAATATAGCTGTCATCGGTCATTCCTAGTTGAACGAACATATTCCAAGCTTTGGAAAAACCTACTCTGCGAATGGTTCCTCGATACAAAGTCAATACATCGTTCAAACCATAAACATCGAGATATTTTAGGGAATCACGATTCGAATACGCTTCAAATTTTCCATATCCTTCGACTTCCAGAAATTCGGTTCGGCGAAATACATTACAATACGGAATGTATTTATACGTTCCTTCCTGAAGAAATTTTGCCGCACCACCTTGTCCGGCAAGCACCACATTTCGAGGCGCCCAAGTAAATTTATAATTCCACAAATTCGTATCCGATTCTGGAGCCACAAGACCTCCACAAAATGATTCAAATAAAAGCATTTTTCCTCCTTTTGCCTTGATTTCGTGGATTACTTTCATCGCACTCATATGGTCAATTCCGGGGTCTAAACCAATTTCGTTCATGAAAATTAAATTATTTTCCTTGGCCAAAACATCCAATCCTTGCATCGCATCGCTGATATACGAAGCCGTCACCATATTTTTTTTATAAACAATACAATCTCGGGCAACTTCAATATGAAGATGTGCTGGCAACATCGAAATCACAATATCAGCTTTTTTAATAGCTTCTTTTCTTTGATTTTGGTCAAAAATATCTAATGAAATAGCCGTTGCATTAGGATGATTATTCGTTTTGCTTCGAGCAGATTTTAATGATAAATCACCAATAATAAGATGTAAATCCTCTTCGACTGACTTGTCTAAAAGATATTGAATTAAGGACGAAGCGGATCTTCCGGCTCCAATGATTAATACTGTTCTCATATTTACATATATTTAACACAAATATATACTATTGTTATATTTATAACAAATGATAATGCTCGCAAAGCAAAAAAATACTTAGTTGTACTACACAAAAAGTATCGATAAACATAGTTGCCTTTGATGGGAAAGAGATACTTTTGTATAATAAAAAATCACAAAATGGACAAGAAAATAATTTCTACAGGAGCAGTTTTTGGAATGCTGGCCATAATATTAGGAGCTTTTGGAGCACACGCTTTAAAAAAAGTTTTATCTCTCGAAGAGCTTTCTACTTTTGAAACGGGAGTGAAGTACCAAATGTATCACGCCTTGTTTCTCTTGTTCATTGGACTAACAGGCCTTGCGGAAAAAGTTAAGAAGACAATTTATTATTTAGTGGTTATTGGCGTTATTTTCTTCTCAGGTTCCATCTATTTATTGGCTACAAATAATCTAACTTCATTTGACTTCAAAGTAATAGGATTCATAACTCCCATTGGTGGATTATTATTGATATCGGCTTGGGGAGTATTATTGGTTAATATTTTAAAGAAAAAAATATAATTATTTTCAGCTAGTGACACATAGCATTTCAAAACAAAGAGTCACGCCAAAACGTGGCTCTTTTCTATTTTATACAATAGTACTACCTACAACAAAATGTAACTTTCTACGTTAAACCTCTACTAATTATAATCAATCAAAATCAATCACTCCTGCGTTAGTAAAGTGGCACAACAAATCAAAATCACAATGTTAAAACAATTTTTTATCCTCTGTTCCGGAGCCGACAAAAATCTTCTCGAAAGCTGCTCCGAAGGCGAACAAACCAAATATGTAGGAATTGGCGCCACCGTTTTCTTTACAGCTGTTATGGCTTTTATTGCCAGTTCTTATGCGCTTTTCACGGTCTTCGATAATCCATTTATTGCAATGGGATTTGGAATTGTCTGGGGATTGCTCATATTCAATTTAGATCGATTCATCGTTTCTACCATTCGAAAAAGAGACAATTTCAAAAGCGAATTTTTGCAAGCCAGTCCGCGAATTATTTTGGCGATAATTATTGCGATAGTAATTTCGAAACCCTTGGAAATTAAAATTTTTGAAAAGGAAATCAATACTGTTTTATTGAAAGAAAAAAACGCAATGGCATTGAACAACAAAAAGGAAGTTGCTAATTATTTCAAATCAGACTTAGACAAAAACAAAGCAGAAACTAACAATCTGAAAGCGGAAATTGTAAAAAAAGAGAAAGAAGTAAATACACTTTACGAAACTTATATTACCGAAGCTGAGGGTACAAAAGGCACAATGAAATTGGGAAAAGGACCAGTTTTTAAAGAGAAAATTGCCAAGCACAATTTGGCTTCCGCTGAACTAGACTCCATTAGAAAAACCAACTTAGCAAAAATTACCTTAAACGATAAAAAAGCAATCACGCTTCAAGCGGATTTGGACAAAAAAGTTTCAGAAACACAACCTATAATTGATGGTTTTGATGGTTTGATGGCTAGAATTAATGCCTTGAATAAACTCCCGTTGATTCCTTCGCTGTTTATAATGTTGTTGTTTTTGGCTATTGAAACTTCGCCAATTATCGCCAAATTATTATCCGCTAAAGGCGAATACGATTATAAATTAGAAGATTTAGAAACGGCCTTAAAAGCTACTTTAGCACAAGACAAATACCAGCGCGATTTATTGGTAAAAACAAGCGCATCGATGCACGACAAAGTCTATGAAGATATTGCTCAAGACAAGAAACTGTATGATTTACAACGTCAAAAAGCCACAGAATTACTGGAACTTCAAGCCCATAATTTTCTAGAAAAACAGAGGCAGACCATGTAATTTTATCCAAAATAAAAAGCGGTTCCTGAATTAGAAACCGCTTTTTTTAAACTTTAAAAATCAAATTATTTTACTTCTTTTTTGTCAAATTTATATGAAATTCCAATCATCACTAAATCGGTTGTCATTTCATAACCCACAGTTGTTCCAGGTACTGCTCCATAAGGATTTGCCTCTGAAACCATCATTGGATTGAGCATTTGTCCAGAAGTTTTTCCGTCGCTAGCTCCATGGTGATACACTGCATCTAAAGAAATATTATTTGTTGCTGCATAACTAAATCCAAACTGAAAAGCATTTTTGATAATAGCTGTTGCAGGAATATTAAAGAAGGCAACATCACTACCAATAGGATTTGAGCTATAAGTATATCCTACACGCAATGGAAGATTTTTAATTCCTTTGTATTGAAGACCTGCTGATAAAATGGAAACATTATCCCAACCAAAACCTTTTACAGAAGCGGTTTCTGTCCAACCAGTTTCAGAGAAACCATTAGTATTTTTATAATCTACCATTCTATAATCAAGGGCAAGATCGAAATCGCTTTTTGAATATCCTAAACCAAAAGAAAGTATTGCAGGATAATCCATATCAAATTTATTAGTTCCTTTAGAATTGTCCAAATATATATTTTCAAATTTCATTTCACTCAAATTTTGAGTTGTTTTGTAAGAAACTCCGGCTTTGAATCCAACTTTTGAATCAAAATACAAACCAAATTGTGCTCCAAAACCAGAAGTTGATGCTTTATCGGTATGAGGATAACCCGCTGCCGATGGATTTGCAGTTGGATTTGGCATTAATTGCAAAGTTCCATAATTGAAAGTTGGTTCAACACCCACAGAAAGTTTATCAGTTATTTCATAAGCCCAAGTTAGGCCTATTTGCAACAACATATAATCAGATTTAATTCTGCCAAAACCGCCAGCTTGCTGAGGATAATTAATAGGATTTGAATTCAATGATGGATTAAAACTAGCACTCATGGGTTGATTTAATTCTTCTGGAAAAGTAACTCCAAATCCACTGATTCCGAAAGCAGAAACTCCAAATGTATGTTTGCAACCTTCTTTCCCCCAAACCATCGCTAAAGCCGGCATTATTGAAGGATCCCTTGCATCTTTTGTAACACCCGAAACCGCAGGAGAACCCGCACCCATCATTCCTGCTGACAAACTAGAACTCAATTCTGGGGAAGAAAAGAACAAGCCCGCATCTAATTTTATGATTTTGTCATTGAATGCTGAAATTGAAGCAGGATTCCATTGCAATGCTCCAGAAATGTCAAGCGGTTGAGCTGTAGATGCACCTCCCATAGACATATTAAAAGCTCCAACGCCCTGCATAATGTGACCTGCTTGCGAAAAAGCAAAAGTCGAAAAAAGTACTAATCCAAATTGTAAAATAATTTTTTTCATGTTTAAAAAGTATTAATTATAAATTTAGTTCCTTTAAAAAATCAAGTCTATCCCATGTTGAGAGAAAAACATCAGATTTAATAGGTTAAATTTAACATTCCTTCACTTTCTATACTATGATAATTGTCATATAATTAAAATGTTTATAAAAAACAGCCCCGACAAATAGAAATCTGTCGGGGCTACTAACGATAAATTAAGATATTTACATATAACTCAAAATCTCCTTTTTGAAAGCGTCATATTCGCCTTGTAAAATCAGTCCATTATCGAGGAGTTTCTTGTAGTTTTGAAGCTTCGCAAAAAGCTCGTCTTGTGTTAATTCGTTCGATAACTTTTCAGTTGAAGTTGCTGGATTTTCAGCAATAGGTTCTGCATAATTAGAAACTGCCGGCATTATTTCAGCATAATTTACTACTTCTTCCGTTTCTACTTCTTCTATTTCCTCTTGAATAAATTCTGGAACTTGAACATTTGCTTCTTCGGCAACTACAGGATTTTTTAATAGATCCAATTGTTCTTTGGCATAAGTAGAAATCTTTCTAGCCTGAATTTTTGGAATATAATCAATTGAAACCTGAATTTGTGTTTTGGTCGAAAACGAAAATTCAGAACCCAAAATATTTTCTTTCATAAAAGTTCCTTCCACTTCATCCCAAGTAAAATCGGTAAAATTCATCGAAAGCCCCATGTTTTTGGGCTGACAAATGATAATCCTTTTATTGGTCACAACGATGCTGTCAGGAAAAACGGTAATAGCAGGTTTTTTTTGAACGGCGATATATCCTATTTCCTCATTTTTCATTAATAAATCATTCAGTTTTGAAGTGATTTTTTCAATGGCTTTTGGGTCTTGTTCTTCGTTTAGGAATTTTTTAAGATTATCAATCATAGTAAGTATAATATTTGAATTGTTCTCTGAAATTTTTAGCAAAAGTAATGCCTAATTTTCTAAATCAATAATTTCATTTTGTGATTTTTTTGTTAAACTTTTGAAAACCAATTCATAGGAATCATCAATCAATTCTTTAACAAATTTATCCGGCACTTCACTGTTTATGATGACAGTGTTCCAATGCACTTTGCTCATATGAAAGGCTGGCTGGACATCACCATATTGAGCTCTTAACTCAAGTGCATAATCGGGATCGCATTTCAAATTGACCGATGGCTCGCCTTTTTCCCATTGCAATAAAGACGAAAGCGCAAACATTTTTCCGCCCACTTTAAAAACCAAAGTATCTTGATCGAAAGGAAAATGTTCGGTTACACCTTTTTTAGAAAGGCAATATTCGTAATACGTTTCTAGATTCATAATAGTACTTTTTCCATCATTTTTTCGGGATGTTCCAATACCTTAAAACCAAATTTTTCATATAAAAAATGAGCATCCGAAGTGGCCAATCGCCATATTTTAATGTTTTTCAAAACAGGTTCATTTATCATCGCCGAAATTAAAATGGAAGAATAGCCATTTCCACGATGTTCTTTGGCAATAAAAACATCCATCAAATAGGCGAAAACCACATAATCTGTAACCACTCTGGCAAACCCAATTTGTACCTCATTCATATAAATTCCGAAACAAAACGAACTGTCAATAGTGGTTTGCACCTCGTCAATGGTTCTTCCAGCTGCCCAATAAATGTCCTTCAAAAAATCTTGAATAAAAGGAACATCGAGTTTAGTTTTATCGGTTGAAACGGTTATCATATATTTTTATTTCAAATTTAAGTAAAACAAATCACTGGCAATTCCATCCGTCAAAAATTTTCCTTTAGAGCTTGATTTCAAAATGTTGTTTTCAATAAAAAGGAATCCATCATCAATAAATTTCTGGGATTGCTTTTGCAAATAGCCTGAATAATCTGTTCCAAATTCATCCACAATTCTATCCAAAGAAACGCCCCAAATCGTTCGTAAACCGGTCATAATATATTCGTTATAACGATCGGTTTTGGTTAAAATTTCAATTTCGTTAGGCAATTTATTTTCGGCTAATGATTTTAAATAAATCGCATTATTCGAAACATTCCAACTCCTGGAAATCCCATCATAACTGTGCGCCGAAGGTCCAATTCCAATATATTTTTTCCCCAACCAATAGGCCGAATTATTTTTCGAAAAATAGTTTTCTTTTCCAAAATTCGACAATTCATAATGAATAAAATCATTTTTTTCAAGGGTTTTGACCAAAATCTGAAAATGTTCCTCGGCAACTTCGTCATCGGGTTTAGCAATTGTTCCGGTTTGAATGAGTTTATTCAAAGCCGTTTTAGGTTCGACCGTCAAGGCATAACTCGAAATGTGTGGAATGCCAAATGACAAAGCTGTATCGATATTTTGTTTCCACTTTTCATTACTCATTCCTGGAATTCCATAAATCAAATCAAGGGAAATATTATCGAAATATTTTGTTGCTTCTTTGAGACATTCTATAGCTTCCGCCGAATTGTGAGCACGATTCATCATCGTTAAATCATCTTCAAAAAAAGATTGAATTCCGATGCTTAATCTATTAATTCCTATGTTTGAAAGTTCGATTAAATAATCTTCGGATAAATCATCCGGGTTGGCTTCGAGCGTAATTTCGGGATTCTCAACCACTTTATAGTTTTTATAAATCAAATCCAATTGTAATTTCAAATCTGCAATGGTCAATCTGCTTGGCGTTCCTCCTCCAAAATAAATGGTTTCCACAACCTCATCTTTAAACTCAGTTTTTCGCATTTGAATTTCTTTGGCTAAAGCCAAAACCATCTCGTCTTTCTTCTTAATTGAAGTCGAAAAATGAAAATCACAATAATGGCAAGCTTGTTTGCAAAAAGGGATATGGATATAGATTCCGCTCATTTTTTTACTCGTTCTTCGTTCTGCTTCACAAAAGCGTCCCAACCCGTATAACTTTTGGCGCCAACCACTTTTCCAGAATTGAAAAAATGACAAACCGCGGCCGCTAATCCATCGGTAGAGTCTAGGTTTTTGGGTAATTCTTTTAAGCCTAATAATTGTTGGAGCATTTTAGCAACTTGTTCTTTGCTGGCATTTCCGTTTCCGGTAATGGCCATTTTTATTTTTTTGGGTTCGTATTCGGTGATGGGAATATCTCTCGAAAGTCCTGCTGCCATTGCCACACCTTGTGCTCTTCCGAGTTTTAACATCGATTGTACATTTTTGCCAAAGAAAGGGGCTTCAATCGCAATTTCGTCAGGATTGTGAGTGTCAATTAACTCGATAGTGCGTTCGAAAATGATTTTCAGTTTTTGGTAGTGATTGTCGTATTTGGACAATTGCAATTCGTTAAGTTGAATAAATTGCATATTTTTCCCCACTACTCTTATCAAACCAAAACCCATAATGGTGGTCCCTGGGTCAATTCCTAATATGATACGTTCGTTTGACATAAATATTTACTGCAAAATGTTTTACTTAAAGAATTGTTTATAATCTTTTAAATTATAACTTTTTAATTCATTATAATTGGGGAAAATATCCATTGGCTGCCATCCATTTTTCACAAGCTTTAGGCCAATTTATATTGGTTTCTTGAATGCCTAACCCAAAACCATGCCCACCATTTTCATAAATATGAATCTCAACTGGAATTTTATGTTGCTTTAATGCCAAATAATAATTGATGCTGTTTTCAACTGGAACAACCTTATCGTCTGTTGCGTGAACTATAAATGCTTTTGGTGTTTTGTCGTCAATCCTTTTTTCATTTGAAAACCTCTCAGCCATTTCACTATTGACATTTTCTCCTAAAAGATATTTTTTTGAACCATTATGTGTAATTCCATCTTGCATCGAAATCACTGGATAAATCAGGATAGAAAAATCGGGACGAGCACTCACTTCATCTTTTGAATCATATACTTTATCTTCATAATGGGTAGATGCTGTTGCCGCCAAATGCCCTCCTGCAGAAAACCCCATAATTCCAATTTTAGTGGGATCTAAATGCCACTTTGAAGCGTTGCGACGAACCATTCTTAAAGCCTCTTGTGCGTCTTGCAAGGGGCCAATAGTTTTGTCTTTCATAGTCAAATCGTTCGGCATTCGGTATTTCAAAACAAAGGCTGAAATTCCAAAACTATTGAACCATTTTGCAATTTTATATCCCTCCTTATTGATTGCCAAATGCAAATATCCTCCTCCAGGGCAAATAATCACAGCTGTTCCGTTGCTTGAACTTTGATCCGCTAAAAAAACAGTCAATGTGGGTTGCGAAACTTTGCTAAACCCTTTTATTACCCCATCATCATCCTTGGTGATTTCTTCTTTATAATCAACAGATTTAATAGCTCCAGGAATGTTTTCCCACAAAGGGATTTCTAGATTTTGAGAAAAACCCGAAAAAGCATTACACAAAAACAGAAGAATCAGAACTAATTTTACACAACTTACTTTATTCATATAAACACTATTTAAACTATCATTTGCCTACTTTTAGCTCGGCTACAACTTATTTTATACAAATCTAATTCATTTGTAGCTTCTACTTCAAAATTTTATTTTAAAACATTCCTATATTGTATACACTACCTAGGTTTATAAATGGTAATGGATTATCATTCGATACTTTTTGCAAAATTAAATTTGTTACTTTGCCACTATGATTTCAATTTCTCCCAAAACGAAACGGTTTCTTATATTTCTTATCAAACTTTTGATTGTAGGCGGTGCGTTTTATTTTATCTACAATCAACTTGCTAATAATGATAAGCTAGATTGGCAAAAGTTCCTCGCATTATTCCGGAAAAATTATTCTCTAAGCGGGATTGCCTTCCTCTTGCTTTTGAGCGTTTTGAATCGATTTTTCGAAATTTTGAAATGGCAGAATTTGGTTTTGTATCTCCATAAGATTTCTTTACCAGAAGCAACCAAGCAAGTACTTGGCGCGCTGACCGCAGGATTATTTACTCCAAACGGCGTGGGCGAATATGCTGGAAAAGCATTGTTTTTTGAAAAATCGAAAGCCAAAAAAGTCATCTTTCTGAATTTAATTTGCAACGGAATCCAAATGATTCTGTCGGTAGTTTTTGGACTATTTGGTTTGTTGTATTTCAATTCCACTTACAATATCATCACTTCAGAAACAGTACTTATCCTATTTGGAATTTGTTTTTTGCTGTTTGGAATTTTATTTTTTTCGAAGAAAATAAGCATCAAAGGCTATTCCATCGAAAGGTTGATTCACAAAATAAACGAAATCCCGAAAGCCATTCATCAGAAAAATATTTTCTTAGCCATTTGTCGCTATTTGGTTTTTTCGCATCAATACTACTTTTTGTTCTTAGCATTTGATGTGGATTTGCCATATTTCACTTTAATGGCAACCATTGCGAGTGTTTACTTTTTAGCTTCCTCTTTGCCTACTTTCCAATTTTTGGACTTTGCAGTAAAGGGAAGTGTTGCAGTTTATTTCTTTGGAATTTTGGGAGTAAACGAATGGATTGTGGTTTTCATAAGCACCTTGATGTGGTTTTTGAATGTAGTTTTGCCTGTAATTATTGGGAGTTATTATGTGATGAATTTCAAAACTAAAATAGCGCAATGATATTTGTTTTATATATAATTATATTAATTTATTGCGCAACGATAATGGCCTTGATTTATGGTTTTACCAAAGTCAATTCTATTGAATATCTTGGCTTGAAGCCAAAAACCAAATTCTCGATTATAGTTCCTTTTCGAAATGAAGCGGAAAATCTGCCCAAACTTTTAGATAGTTTTTTAAAATTGAATTATCCGATGGAATTGTTTGAAGTTATTCTGGTTGATGATTTTTCTAGTGAAGAGTGTCAGGTTTCAAGTTTCAGGTTTCAAGTTTCGGTCATAAATAACATTCGAGTTTCGAATTCCCCAAAAAAAGATGCAATTGCAACAGCAATTCAAATCGTAAAAAACGATTGGATTATCACAACTGATGCGGATTGCATAGTTAAAGAAAACTGGCTTTTGGCATTGGACAATTACATTCAATTGCATAAGGTTTCAATGATTGCCGGCGCTGTTTCTTACGATTGCAAGAATTCATTTTTGCATCATTTCCAGCAATTGGATTTAGCTAGTTTGCAAGGCGCAACTATCGGGAGTTTTGGATTGGGAAAAGGGTTTATGTGCAATGGAGCAAACTTTGCTTACACCAAATCTTTTTTTCGAGAACTAGATGGTTTTGAAGGAAATAATGGAATTGCCAGCGGCGACGATGTTTTTTTATTACAAAAAGCTACGGCTCAATTCCCTGAAAAAGTTCATTATTTGAAATCTGAAAATAACATTGTTATCACAAAACCTTTGGACGACTGGAAATCTTTATTTTATCAAAGAGTGCGTTGGGCGTCGAAAACGGGTTCGTATCAAAGTAAATTTGGGATGAGTTTAGGGTTAATTGTTTTTGGGGGGAATGTTAGTTTCCTATTTGTAGTTTGTAGTTTCTTGTTTGGGGATAGAAACTTTTTTGTGATGTGTTTTTTGGTATTGGTGAAATTTTCAGTTGACTTTGTTTTAATTCATAAAACGAGTGTTTTCTTAAAAAACAAAACACATTTCTATTTAGTAAGCTGTTTGTTGTATCCTTTTTTTAGCGTAAGCGTGGCTTTGTATTCCTTGTTTGGGAAATACGAATGGAAAGGAAGACGATTTTAGATTTCCTAAAGCCCTAGCCCAGATGGAAACAGCATCCTTTTTCTTTTTCCTTTAAAAAGAAAAAGATATAGTGAACAGCTGGAAATAGCTTCTAAAAAAACTATTCTACTTTGAGAATAACTGGAAGTATAAATTGGGTTTTTACGGGAATTCCGCGTTTAATGGCTGGATTAACTTTTGGAAAATCGACCAAACGAGCTTTAAGAATACTATCGATTTTTATTTTGTCATAAGCGACAGAGTCCTTGGGAAATTGGGGTTCGAATTGCATCGTGGCATTTGGAAAAATGGTGACTTTCACTTCGATGGTGTCCAATTCAGGATAAAGAATAGACAAGGTGTCGACGCTTAATTTTTCTTGAATTAGTTGGGTCATCACTTCAAAAAAGCATTGTTGGCGCAGTGTTTTATTTTCTATTTTATCGCAATCTACAACCGACGGAAACTCATCGACTTCTTTCCAATTGATGGCTTTGAGTTCTTTTTGTAGCAATTCCTGCTCTGAAGGCACTTGCTTATCGAAGTACTGACAGGAATTAAAAAGTAGTGGCAAAAAAAGTAATATTAAAATTATTTTCCTCATATTCGTTAAAGAAACAAACGCTGTTTTAATTTTGTTTAAAAGTACTGCTTTAATTTTCAAAAATACTAAAAAATAATTTATGGATTTACTGCTTCTGACTATTGGTTTCGTGTTTATGATTATCGGTGTTTTTGGAAGTTTTTTGCCGGTTTTACCAGGACCGAGTATCAGTTGGCTGGGGTTGGTATTGCTTTATTTTACAAATGCTGTTGCTGTAAATTATTGGATTCTTGGAATTACACTCTTGATTACAATAGTGATTTCGGTCTTTGATTACGTCATTCCAGCCAAGGGCGCCCAAAAATTTGGAGGAAGTTCTTATGGCATTTGGGGAACCAATATCGGCTTAATTGTGGGGATTTTTGCACCCATTCCTTTCGGTTTTATTATTGGTCCTTTTGTTGGCGCATTTATCGGTGAACTTATTTATGATTACAAAGATCACGGCCGCGCTTTTAAGGCTGCAACGGGTTCCTTTTTGGGATTCCTAGCTGGTAGTTTTATGAAGTTTGTGATTTGTATGATGTATTTTGGGTTGTTTCTCTGGATTGTTTGGGAGAATAAATCTGGTCTACTTTAAAAAACAGTAAACACCATTAAATCAAAAAAGCTATCCACAATTAAGTGGAAAGCTTTTCATTGGTCTAACTACTAAACCGTGCTACGAGTTACAAAGTCGTAGCGAAACAACACAACTATTTTAGATACTTTATTGGGGCAAAAAAGGTTTTCATTTCTGAAAACCTTCTTCCCAATTTTAGCGGTCTGGACGGGACTCGAACCCGCGACCCCATGCGTGACAGGCATGTATTCTAACCAACTGAACTACCAAACCTCTGCTTTATTGCGGTTGCAAATATACTATAGATTTTTGTTTCTACAAGTGTTTATTCGAAAAACATTTGATAAAATTTTTACTTATTATCCAAAGTTTTGTTTTTCAACTAAATATGTAGTCAATATTTTATCGAAACTATCGGCAACACCAACAGGAATGTACTTAATTTTGTTTTGAGCGCAGGTTAGGGCTAGTTTTTTGAAGTAACTATTAACCCCTTTTTCATATTCATCCTTCACATTATCGGCAAAAATAGTTACCTCATCGCCGGTTTCTAGATCAATAAATTTTCTGGGAGCATTATCAAAGTCAAAATTCAATTCCGTTTTAGTGTCGATTACGTGAAACAACACCACTTTGTGTTTGTTGTGTTTTAAATGCTGCAAAGCAGTAAAGAGCGCTTCTTCATTGCCCGATTGAAACATATCTGTAAAAAGAATAATCATCGAACGTCGATGAATTTTCTCTGCTATTTGATGTAAAAATTTTATGGTGTCGGTAGTTTTTTGAACTTTAGGCTTCTTTAAAAGATTCTCAAGAGCGTTCAAAATCATTCGGTGATGACGATCACTTCCTTTTTCGGGCGAATAATACTCATAGGTGTCCGAAAACACGCTTAAACCCACTGCATCTCGTTGTTTCTTTAGAATATTCATCAACACTGCCGAAGCTAAAACCGAAAATCCAATTTTGTTTTGGTAAAATTTCTCTTTGTCTTCCAACTTTGGATAATGCATTGATGAAGAATTATCGATGATAATGTGGCAACGCAAATTGGTATCTTCTTCGAATTTTTTGGTGTACAATCTATCGGTTTTGGCAAACAATTTCCAATCGATATGTTTGGTACTTTCGCCCACATTATAGACTTTGTGCTCGGCAAATTCTGCTGAAAAACCATGAAATGGGCTTTTGTGCATTCCAGAAATAAAACCTTCCACAATTTGGTTGGCCAACAATTCCAGATGTTGGAAACTGGAAATTTTTTCTATTTGAGATTCGATCTTCATTCTTCAAATGTATTAAAAGATTGAACGAATTAAAAATTAATAGATTATACATAGAAAAGGCTTGACTTTCGCCAAACCTTTCTTTAAAATATTGAGTAGTTCGTTCCAATCGGAACTCGCAAAGCCCATTTAAAGTTTACAACAAAGCGTCTAAACTATCAGCGTAAGTTTGTTTTGGAGCAACTCCTACTTGTTTTCCTACCACTTCTCCGTTGTGGAATACTAATACTGTTGGAATATTTCTAACACCGTATTTTGCAGCAAATTCTTGATTAGCATCAACATCTACCTTACCTACGATTACTTTTCCTTCATATTCTTCTCCAAGTTGATCAATGATTGGTCCAACCATTCTACAAGGTCCACACCAAGCTGCCCAAAAATCTACCATCACTGGTTTAGTTGATTTTAAAACTACTTCTTCAAAAGTAGCGTCTGTTATTGCTAATGCCATATTTTTTGTTTTTTAAAATTATTTATTTTTGCAATACAAAGATAAAGAAACATTTGAGTTACGAAGTGTAACTTGTATTACATTTAACTATTTTTAAATTGGTATAATTTATTTTAGATTTATAATAAAGGATTTCATTAGTTTTTTTGAAAAAATATTTAATCTTTCTGCGCAATTTCTACCTTTCGCAATTGTTAATTGAATTAAAAATTAAAAAAAACAGGATTTTATAAATTAAAAAGGGAGGTTTGAATGAACAAGCCTCCCTTTTTGAGTTGAAATATGAATTATAATTATCCTAATGCAGCTCTTTTGAAACCTGTTACGATAAGATCTTTATCTAAAGATTTTACATAAGCAGCAACGCTCAATTTGTTGTCTTTGATATAATCTTGATTTACCAAAGTATTGTCTTTAAAGAAACGAGCTAATTTTCCTTTAGCAATATTGTCTAACATTGCCTCTGGTTTTCCCTCTTGACGCAAAATATCTTTTGCGATTTCAATTTCTTTTGCGATAGTATCTGCATCAACACCAGCTTCGTTCAAAGCAATTGGAGCCATAGCTGCTGCTTGCATTGATACATTTTTTGCTACTTCGTCTGCACCTTCTACATTTGCAGATAAGGCTACCAAAGTGGCTATTTTGTTTCCGGCGTGAATGTAAGAACCAATAAAAGCTCCATCTAATCTTTCGAAAGAACGGATTTCAATTTTTTCTCCGATAACTCCAGTTTGCTCGATTAATTTTTCAGCAATAGTGATTCCGTTATAGTCAGCAGCTAAAAAAGCTTCTTTAGTATCGAAATTCAAAGCCATTTCAGCAAAATCTTGAGCTAATTTTATGAATGATTCATTTTTACCTACGAAGTCAGTTTCACAGTTAAGAGAAACGATAGCTCCAGTAGTTTTGTCTGCACTTACAATAGCGATAACAGCTCCTTCAGAAGATTCTCTGTCAGCACGGTTTGCAGCTACTTTTTGTCCTTTTTTACGAAGGTTTTCGATTGCTAAATCAAAATCTCCATCAGATTCTACAAGTGCTTTCTTGCAGTCCATCATTCCTGCACCTGTGATTGTTCTTAATTTATTAACGTCTGCAGCAGTAATTGTTGCCATAATATAATGTGTTTAATGTTATAAAAGTAAAAATTCCAATTTTTAAATTCTTAATTCCAATTTTAACAAATTACTAACTTAACGTTACTAATTTTTTTGGAATTTGGAATTTAAAACTTGGAATTTAAAATTTGATTTATTCTTCAGTTGCTGGAGCTTCTGCTTCTGCAGCTGGCTCAACTACTTCAACTTCTGCAGTTGGCTCAGTTACCTCGGCCACTGGTGCAACCACAACTTCTTCGGCAACTACTTCTTCGGTGTTTGCTTCAGGTTGTATATCTGCTTCAGTTCCTCTATTTGAAAGACCATCAACAATTGCTGCAGTAACAATAGATAAAATTTTATCAATTGATTTAGAAGCATCATCATTTGCAGGAATTACATATTCTACCTCTCTTGGGTCAGAATTGGTATCTACCATTGCAAAAACTGGAATGTTTAATTTTTGAGCTTCTTTTATTGCGATGTGTTCAGCTTTGATATCTACTACGAACAATGCTGCAGGAAGTCTAGACATATCTGCGATTGAACCTAAGTTTTTCTCTAATTTAGCACGAAGACGATCTACTTGCAAACGCTCTTTTTTAGAAAGGGTCATGAATGTTCCGTCTTTCTTCATTTTATCAATAGTAGCCATTTTTTTAACAGCTTTACGGATAGTTACGAAGTTAGTCAACATTCCACCAGGCCATCTTTCAGTGATGTAAGGCATGTTACAAGCTGCTGCTTTTTCAGCAACGATGTCTTTTGCTTGTTTTTTGGTAGCTACGAATAATATTTTTCTACCTGATGCTGCAATTTTTTTCAAAGCTTCATTCGCTTCTTCAATTTTTGCTGCGGTTTTATATAGATTGATAATGTGAATTCCATTACGTTCCATATAAATGTATGGAGCCATATTTGGATCCCATTTTCTAGTCATGTGTCCGAAGTGAACACCTGCTTCTAGTAATTCTTTTACTTCTACTTTGTTTGACATTTTTTGTTTAGTTTACGTTCTGTTGATTAGCAATGTATAAATGGCGATTTCTCGGCTGAATACATTTAGATGCTAAACTAATTCTCGCCTCAGCGAGCAACAACAACATTGTTTTTAAATTTAATCATCAATAAGTCTTGCACGAATTGCACAAGACAGGCAATATTAACGTTTAGAGAATTGGAATCTCTTACGAGCTTTTTTCTGACCGAATTTTTTACGTTCAACCATTCTTGGGTCTCTAGTTAATAAACCTTCTGGTTTCAAGATAGCTCTGTTTCCTTCGCCAACTTCACACATTACTCTTGCCAAAGCCATTCTTACAGCTTCTGCCTGACCAGTTGAACCACCTCCGTAAACGTTTACTTTTACATCAAAGTTGCTTACGTTTTCTGTCATAGACATTGGTTGTAAAACTTTGTATTGTAAAGTTGCAGTTGGGAAATAAGTTGCGAATGGTTTTTTGTTTACAGTGATAACTCCTGTTCCTTCCGAAACATATACACGTGCAACAGCACATTTTCTTCTACCGATTTTGTGAATTACTCCCATTACTTAAGATCGTTTAGGTTAACAGTTCTAGGTTTTTGAGCGCCTTGTTTGTGCTCTGATCCTACAACAACATTTAAATTTCTGAAAAGTTCTGCTCCTAATTTATTTTTAGGCAACATTCCTTTTACTGCTTTTTCCACTAATAATGCAGGGTTTTTTGCCTGTAATACTTTAGCAGTTAAAGTTCTTTGTCCTCCAGGATAACCAGTGTGACGAACGTACGTTTTTTCGTCCATTTTGTTACCTGTAAGGTTGATTTTTTCTGAGTTGATAACAATTACGTTATCTCCACAGTCCACGTGTGGGGTATAACTTGGCTTGTACTTACCTCTAAGGATCATAGCGACCTTTGATGCAAGACGACCTAAGTTATGACCGTCAGCGTCTACCACAATCCATTCTTTGGATACGGTTGCTTTGCTTGTCGATACTGTTTTGTAGCTTAATGCGTTCACAATAATTT
>CAMAQD010000032.1 GCA_945860385.1 Flavobacterium psychrophilum | reverse complement strand
TCTATACCAAAAATTTCTTTTCTTAATTCCTCGCTAGATTAAACCACCCGAAAGGATTCGGGCGGCAGCGGGGGGATACCAATGAATATTTTCACTTGTATAGAAATCTGACACGGGTTTAATATAAATAAATATAAGCTTTTCAGTGTTTCCTTCTTTTTGTGTTATTAAATTAAAAATACTTGTGTTAGGATATTTTTTCATTTTAATATTATAGATTAAAAGCTCCAATCAACAAACCAAACAGCTCTTTTACATCAACATTTCCTGCGCCCATTTCTTTAAAAATTTGTTTGTCTGGTAAATCATCTTTTACAACTTCTACAAAACTGGCAATGTCAGATTTAATACTTTCAGCAATGGTAAAGTTATCTTCTGGAGCTAGGAGTAGTAACAATCTAAAAATATCCATTTTGTGTTTACGCAATTGTTTTTCGTCGATTTTTTCTCCGTTTTCTTTTCGGGTTTTATAATCTAGGAATGCTTTGGCTTTTAAGCCAATTAAAGCTTCTGTATTTGCCAAATGAATTCCATTATCTAATTGGCTGTGTTGAATTGTGAAATTGTAATAATCATCATCCATTAGTATTGCCGATAAACTCGAAATTTCTGTATCTACAGGAATAGGCGTTAGGTGTGTTCCTTCATCCAAGTCTAATAAATCGGGAATTCTTGAAAACAATTCAATTTGAAAAGGAAATTCTTCAACTTGTGGTTTTTGGAAACGATAGTATTTTCTATCTTCTTCGCTTTTTTCTTTGACGTCATAGTTTCCTTGTTTTATAAACTCCCAAAAATGAGTAACAAATTTGGGACTCAATGCTTCAATTACTAAAATTATGTCAATGTCTTTGGTTGCTCTTGGCGTTAGACCAATATTATCAATAATGATGTCACAAGCAGTACCACCGATGATCACATAATTATCTGTAAATTCATTGAAATGTTTTCTGAAAATTTCTAAACCTCTTACCATACGTATTTTTCTATTATTTGGTCTAATGCCATATCTGTTCTTTCGTCCATAAATCCTTCTTTTAAACTAATGTATAAAGACAACGGATCTACATTGTTTTTTTTTGTTATTCCATTTGTAATTATTTCCGGATTGTATTTCCAAACTTCTAAAGCATAGTTTCCGCTTTCATTATTTAGATTTACTAATTTATTTGTCTTTTCTAACTCATAGAATTTGTTTTTCTCTATGGCTAAATACTCCAATTTGCTCGGGTTCATATTGCTATATTCTTCTAATGCTGTAGCATTAGAGCGATACATTTTTATTGTTGGTTTTTCATCTACATAAACAGTTTTTAGGACTGGATTTATAAGATGTTTTTCAATACTTTTCCAAAGTTTTGATATATCTCCTCCAAATACAATATTTTTTTCTTTGGTTCCAATAACCTCAACAATAGCTAATCGTTTTAAATTTTCTATCGCCTTTGTTATTCCCATTTGTGTGTATTGGAATTTTTCTGCCAGTTCTTTGAAAGTATATTGGCTTAAATTATCTTCTTTGTGCAGTATTTGATATAGCAAGATTAATTGTGCT
This sequence comes from Flavobacterium psychrophilum, assembly GCA_945860385.1. Lineage (GTDB taxonomy): Bacteria > Bacteroidota > Bacteroidia > Flavobacteriales > Flavobacteriaceae > Flavobacterium > Flavobacterium psychrophilum_K. The sequence goes on along the minus strand of CAMAQD010000032.1, from coordinate 24,446 downwards.
GATGGTAGTAACAGAAATTCTTTTTGAAATTCTTTGTCCTTATTAAAATCTTGGATATCAATAAGTAATTCTGCGAGAAACATTTGTTTTCCTGGAACAATAAAGCTAATTCTTTGATCAATAAGTCTTTTTCGATTTATAGCTGTAATGTCTTCGGTAACAATAATAATTTTTTTCCCTAATACTTTTTGGATCGCTAAAACTTGTTGTCTTAATTGTGCAGCATTTAAAGCTTCATCTTTATTCACCCGTACTAAAATTAATTCGTGATTGTGTAAATGGGTTACATAAAAATTAAAATTATTCTTAAAAATGTAGGGCAATTTATTGGTGAGCTCTTTTGATAACTCTTTTATTTCAAGGTCTTTCCCTAGTATTTGATGGATGTATTCTTTTAATTTTTCCATAATAAACTAATAATTGTTTATAATAAACCTTATAGGTTTATTGTGCAAATATAGGTTTATTATACTAAATATCAATTTATTAATGTATATTTTTGATTTAGTTATATTGAAATAATAGCTTTGTTGTTATAGCCTATGTTTTCATTGTACTTAACATATCCTAACTGGTTGGTAATTAATTTAGTATTTCCAATTTCAAAATCTCCAACGTTAGAATGATGGTGTCCGTAAATCCAATAATCAATATTGCTGTCCTTGATTAAGTCTGTTAAGTTGGTTGCAAAAGCTTCATTGATTTTACTATTAACATATTTTTCAGGATAATTTACAAAAGTAGGAGCGTAGTGTGTTACCACAATTGTTTTATTGTCTGATTTTGTCGCTAATGCTTTTTGTAGAAACTCTATGCTTTCTTGGTGAAGCAAATTATAATCGTCAACATTAAATAATCGATCTTTGAACTTGACTACTTTAAAATCGGATATTGCTTGTTGAATTGTCCAATGTTTGGCTTGTGAAATATTTGACCATAGTGTAGAAAAAATAAAATTAACTCCTGAAACTTCTTTAACACAATTATTTACCAAAAAAATATTTTCTCTGATTTTTGTGTCTAAAACTCCGCTGTTATCAACTCTGTAATAGTAATATTCGTGGTTACCGGGAATCCAAAAAGTAGATTTGAAATGTCTTGAAATGTAATTAAAGAAATCTTGATGCTCGTCCATTATTTTGAAAGGCACAATATCTCCAGCCAAAATTAGAACATCGGCAATTGGTTCTATTGGGTTATCAAGAATGTACTCTTTGTTGTGTGGGAATTCAAGATGTAGGTCGGAGCAATATTGGATTTTCATAGTGTGTTGTCGTGATTTACAATTAGTCTTTTTCTTTTACTGTTGTTTGTGCTAGTAGTATGGTGGAAGTTAGAAGAAAAAAGAGGGTTAGGGTAATTGTGTTGAATAGGCTCACTTTTGGGGTTTATTGATTGAGATAGGTAAAGATAGGGAATAAAAAGCGGACTGGGATTTGCGGATGGTTAAGGTTTTGGGGGATTTGCAGGATCGTTAATTAATGATTTTTACGCGCTAGGTCGTGGACTTATTTTTTATTGATTATTGGAATGGGCACGGATTAGAAATTCTCGCTAGCGAGATTAATATAGTCAATATTCAAAATAATATTTTTCATCACCAGGTAGGGTTGGTATTTCATTTCCTAAAGATGTTTCCCAAAAACTTGTTGGCGAAAAATATTCTGCATAAGCATAAGGCAACTCTTCCTCTTTTAAATTTTGAAGTACGCGTTCAAACCATTTTACATATTCTTCATTTTTGCCTTTACAATTTTGCAAAAAATCATTCTCTTTTTCTATAAATAAATTTGTTAATTCTTCAATGTTTAACTCAATTTCTTTATCATTAATTTTGTCAAACCCTTGAATCCAATTGGAAGCATATACATTTACAATTCTGCCCTCTTTGTATGTTACAAAACTGCATCTCCAGGAAAGTCCGGATGGAGACAAAGAAGGAACAATTCGCAAATTTTGATATCCTTTTTTGTGCAAATTCCCTGCAACATAAAGGATTTTTTGAAAATTAAGCATATAGAAATTTGGTTCCATTACTTTATAAATTAAATTTTTGTAATTGTTTATTTAGTATTTCTGCTAATCCAGCGCCGTTTAGCGCACTTGCAATCCCCGTGAATTAAACCGCGTTGAAAACGCTAAGATTTTTTTTCTAATTTAAATAGGTACTCGATGCAATCGATCACCAGAGACCGTGGATAAAAGAGCACTGGAGGTTTTTTTTAACATTCAGGTGTAGTGCTTAATATTTTTCTATCAAGATCTGTTAGTAAATCAGAGATATACTTTAAGAGGGAGATAACTTTTAAACTATTAATTTCGGTTCCATAATCTGTGCTAGTTCCGTGCATAATCTGATGTCGATTTAAATGACAAGGAAATTTCGAAATATCCTCTTCCCATACCATAATTGGAGTTTGGTTTTGTAAAGGTGAAAGATATAATTTCAAAAAACTATTTAGTGAATATTCTAATTCGGAAGCTATTTGAGACAAATATTTATTGCTTTTCTCTTTAATAAAAAACTTCTTTTTTGTAAAGTCAAAACAGATTCCATCTACTTGTGTTAAAACGCAGGGAATTAAAACGCTGTGATTTCCATTTTTATAAGACACCAATATTTGAGTTAATATCTCTTTTCTATTGGGATGTCTCATAATTAGATTTTTAATTATTCTTTCGAGATTTGAAGAGTAATATTCAATCAATAATTTGTTTGCATTTTCTATTGAGTCATTTTTAATTTCAGAAGCTATTTGGGAAGGTAAACTTAATTCACTATCTAATTCGATAAACCAGCCATTTTGTGCTATAAGTAAAAGGTTAGCTGGTGTTTTTTCAGCGTATTCCTTTAATCGCAAACCAATCTGGTTGAATACATCTCTCTGTTTTAAAAGTGGATTTTCAAAATTAGGGATTGAAACAATTATTTTATTTATATTTTCAATCGATTTTTGAAAGTCTTTCAGTGGTTTTTCTAAAGATTTTTGAAATTCTGTCATTGGTTTAGTAATCTTTTCGATATCCCGAAAAGGTTTCATCATTGGATCAATATGTTTTGTTAAATCTTCCATTTTTTTATTGAGCACAGCTTTAATATTTACTACTTTTTATTGAAACAGGGTCTAGACGTTTAAAATAGATGATCGAAAATCTATTTTTGCTTCATTTTGTAAAATTTATTTTCAAAAAAAATATTTCTTGCATTGTACATATTTTTGAAGCTCTCAAAACCTTTATATTCAATATTTCCTCGAAGATATCCTTCGCTTGTCACTGGATATACATAAGCATTAACTACAGGAACAAAACCAAGTTCAAACATAAATTTGAATTGGTCTTTTAATTTTGAATTACTAATATTAAAAACTTGATAAAACTCCTTCAATTTATTTTTATGAATGTAAAAATTTCCCATTGGAAATAATTGAATTTGATGGTAATCTGTATGATTGAGCTTTATATCTTTGTCTATATTATCAAATTCTTTAAGTTCTACAGTCATTCTCTCGATCTCTTCTTTAGGGTGATATATTTTCTCGTTTAAAAGATTTTGTAACATTTGGTGGTTTGTTCCGCCATTCTTTATGAAGCTAACTTGGTTTCTTAAACTTTTAATATCTAATAATTCTACTTTTTCTTCCATTGTTTTTAGAAGTATTTTTGCTCCTTCATTCTGGTTTTGGTAGTGCAGTATTTCATATTTTATTGATTGACAAAAAAGTTGATTTTCGATGTGACCAATACTATCAAAATAGTTTATACACCTCTCAATATTATTTTGAATTGTTTCGAAATTATTTGATAAATCTTGATTAAAAGTCGGCTCTTTTACAACTTTAAGAATTTCAAAAGTCGAGTATTTTTCGAAATCATATTTTTGTTTGTAAGAGAATAGATAAAAGAAGGCAAAATAATTGTTCGCTTCTTGAGCTTCTTTATATAGAATGGTATATTGATTTTCTATTGTTTTAAATTGTGATTCTATTTTTTTACTTACTTCTATTCTAAATTCCATATTAACTCCAATGCTTTCTTCAAAAGCATTTATTTTGCAAACATAATTTTTGTAATTTTCTAAGGCAATTTTCCCTTCATAAATTAATAATTCAGATTTTGCTCGCAGTTTTACGTGAAGTGACGCATCTGGATTTGAAATAATAGATTGTAAACTTGATTCAAATTCTTCAATTCTTAATTCTTCTGTACGATAAAATTTTTCTTTTAAAATTTCAATTGCATTATCTATTTGAATGTGAAATGAAATATGCTTATCAGCAGGTAAAGCTGAAATGATATTTTTATACTCCTCTTCGGTTATCATTTGGAATAACAATTTAATAGAAGCAGTGATAAAAATCAAATGATTTTGTAAATCTAAATCTAAATCCAGTTTTTCTTTTAAGGCTTCCTTTAATTTTTTTAATGAACTTAAGTAATCTCCACAATAATAATAAGCTAAACCAACAATCATATTATATCTTGTAGAACGTAATAAACTGTTTGAAGTTCTCTTATGTAATTCTATTACTTTATTCCAATTGGACTGATTAATTAATTCAAACCCAAACTTTTCGATAATATCCCTGATTTCAGAGTCACTGGTTACATTACCATTATAATCAACAAGTATTTTATCAGCAAAATTCAATTTAGCACTTATGACTGCGAGATTTGAATTTATTTTTCTTAGAGTAATTCCTTTCTGTAAGGCTTTGTCATATATTAATTTGATAGCATTAGCATCAATTTTTTTTGAAAATTGCAATGTATGATTTGATTGTTTTTCCCAATCAGGATTTTCATTGTTAAGTTTTACTATGAAATCATCAAGACATTCATAATAGAAACAATCTTCTTCGAGTATATAAAAACCATAATATCCTGGTTGAGCATTATTTAAAAGATATTGAATGTTAGAGGTTTCTATATTCTTACTATATGTGCCATTTTTATTTGTCTTTGCCTTTTCTTTACTTTTTAGTTGAAAGTTAAATCCAAATCCAGTAACTAGGTCATCATAAATTATTTCACATCGATAATCAACACCATTGTCAATACTTTCAGGTTTTAAAATAAATTTTTCTACATCAAATAATGGTTCAAAAATTCTCTTTGAGATCACTTCCATATTTTGATTTTTAGATCTTTTAGGCAATGACATTTTATTTAAATTATGTTCCATTTTATATTTAATGTTTTAATTTTTAACTGTTTTCAACAATACCAATCTCTTCCTCACTCAACCCATACAATTCATAAACCATTTTATCAATTTCGTTTTCAGTGGTTTCTATTTGTGATCTAAGCGTTTGGGCTTTGGTTTTGTTTTCTTCAAACAGATCCAGCCATTCGAACTCGTCTTTTTTGGTGAGTGGTGTTTGCCCTGCTGTCTTAATAGCTTTGTTGAGTTCTGCAATGAAATCAGCAAAGGATAATTGGTGCCAGTTTTGGAGTTTTTTTGATAGTTTGTCCAAGGAAAATTTTGAAGAAAAATATTTTTGAAATTTAGATTCTAATTGTTGGAAAGAGGAGACATAACCTATCATTAAATCAGCCTGATTTTCAAATTCAATTTCGTTTTTAAATTCAGGTATTGGGATTTGTTCAAAATACTGTGGTTTCACTTCAATATATCCACCACTACGAACTACGCAGATAGATAATAGAAATTTCCATACTACTTTTGAGTTTAAAATACATAAAAGCGTTTTACTTGAATTAGGTAAAAATACTGCTGGAGCATTTATGTAAACACCCTCTGAGTCTAAAGCAAATTTATTTGAGTTTTGAAGGTTCGGAAATATAATCTTTGGCATTTCAAATAAATCGTAATAGGCGCAATTTCTCAATTCCCACCAAAAATCTCCTTTGTCGAATCGTTTTTTTGCCAAATTTTCGTAAGGTAAAAGATGATTCATAATTAGAGGAAAATCTTTCTTTAAAATCGTCAAAGCTTCTTGTTCAGAAATATCATTTCCATAAGTTGATTTTGTCCATTTACTTTTAAACAGAATCAATTGTTGTTCAGCAGCAGGAACTACCCACTTTTTTATTTCTTTCCCTTCGTAAATGGGTTTTATATGTTTTGAAACTTCATTTTTTGCTAATATGAATGCTTCATTAAGAGCGGTTTTAACACCATAATAACACTTTCCAAATGTTTGTCTTACAGATGGGAAACTTGATATTTTCTTTAACAACACAGCTTCATTTAATGAAGAAAAAGACCAAGTATCCTTTGAAAGCGTATTTTGATCTACAATTACATTTTTATGAAATTCAATATCAATTATTTTTGACTGGCTTGACTTTGGAATTTTTATATATTCAAATTTATTAGTCTTCGATAAAGTATTTTTATTTAGAGTTATAATTACAGGATAAGTTGTTGCTCCTTCAAATATTTGTACTTCTGTAAAATCGATATATTTTTCAAACGAAATATTTTGTTGGAGATAATTTCTTAAAACATTTCCTGCACTCGTTTTATCAAAAGTATTAGATATGAATCCCATACTTCCCGTTTTATTTATGATGGAAACACCCAATTCATAGAAATAAGCAAACAAATCACTTGCAGGATGAAACACACTATAGTTTTTACTAAAATAATCTCTATAATCTCCTAAAAGTTCCGCTCTAACATAAGGCGGATTCCCAATAATCACATCAAAACCTCCTTTGGCAAACACTTCCGGGAATTGTTCCTTCCAGTTGAAGGCTTTGTCACCTGCAACGGCTTTGCTATCAATAAGCGAGTTGCCACATTTGATGTTGTTGTTGAGGCTGGTGAGTTTTCGTTTGGGTTGGGCAGTGCGTAGCCACAAAGAGAGTTTTGCAATCTCGATACTTTCTTCGTTGAGGTCAACGCCATAAATGTTGTGTTCCAGGATTTGGTTTTCGATATCGGGAAAGACAAAGAACCCTCCAAAGAGCTGTTTGTTGAGTTCGTCCAAGTAGGCGTGTTCCCGAATCAGGAAATCCAAGGCTTGGTTCAGGAAAGCTCCCGAGCCACAAGCGGGGTCACAAATGGTGAGGTCCAAGAGCCATTCGCGGTAGTCCTTAAGTTGCTGGTCCAGTTTTATAATGGTCGTTGTTTGGCGGTTCTTGCGGCCTTTGGCATATTCTTCGTCAATGATGCCCAATTCCTGTTTTTTCTCGGAACAGAGTTTACCAATGGTATTGTCGACAATGTACTTGGTAATGTATTTCGGGGTGTAGAAAACTCCGTCTTTCTTGCGTTTGGTTTTTTGCTTGTCGAAGTCGGTTCCTTCAATTTCGGCATTGACACTTTCGATTTCGTTCAAAGAATGTTCGAAGATGTGCCCCAGGATATTCACATCGACCTGACTTTCGAAGTCATAGGTCGAAAGCTTCAAAGTATGGCGGTATAACATTTCGTTGTCAATGACAACTGCATCGAGGATGGCATCTGGTTGAAAAAGTCCCCCGTTGTAGGCAAAGATTTCTTCTTTTTTGTCGGTGCCTTTACGTCCGGTATCCAGATAACCAAAGTATTGTTTGTAGCGGTCATATAACGGCACTTCGACATCTAAATCGGCCAAGGCTTTCCATTCTTTTAGAACGGTATTGATTGAGTTTGGCGCCAACAGTCCTCGGTCTTCGGCAAAAAGAATGAACAGAAAACGGTCGATTAGTTTTTGCGACTTCTTGAAAAGAATCAGCTTGGAGGTCTTTTCGGGTAAGTCGGTCAATATGATGTTAGACCGGTTTTTTTTGACCAAATCCCGGTACAATTCGCGTTTGAACACCGAATAATCGGCATAGAATTTTTTGGTGATGTTTTCTTCTTCCACCACCGAAGCTTCTTTTATGCTGAGTGGTTTGTTGGCCAATATATTTTCTTTGGCCAGACAGAGGTAGAAGATTTCAAATTCAACGTGGGTAAGCGTAAAGAGGTTAAATTCCTCAAAGTCCACCGCATTGTTGATGTAGAACCTCAATTTTTCGAAATTGGAGGTAATGACATAGATGCAACCGGTTTGGTTGGCTTTGTAATCAAAGGCTTGTTGGCGGATGCTTTCGAGGTCTTTGGTGTTGGTTCCCTTTAGTTCGATTACACCCAAAGCGTTACCGTCTTTGAGGATGGCACCATCCACTTTTTTGGCCCCTTTGATGTTTTTGAGTTCCGTGGTCAGGTTAAAATTAGCTGCTGGATTTAGTGTGTAGCCCAAAATGTCCACGAATAATTCGCGCAAGAATCCTTCCTGGAATTGTTCTTCCTTACTGTTGCGGATGTTTTCCTGAATGGCGGCATTGTGAAAATACTTGGCGTATTTTTTAAAGGCTTTTTGGACTAGGGCAGCATCTTGTTGGCTTAAGTATTTCTTGAGAACTGAGGGCTGGAATAACGACATTGGTGACACTTTTTTGAGAATCTAAAAATACAAAATTTGAAAGTAGTGTAAGATTTTTGTTATTAACAAAATCAGTTAATAAATCACACTACGTTCTAAGTGAGAATAGGATTGATTTTTTCAAAGTTAAGTGGACTAAAGGGAATTATATTACGGTTTTCCTCATTTGGGTGAAATATTATTTTTTATGGGATTTTGAATAGGAATTGATGATTTCAAATAACAACTATTCTATATTATTCTTGTTTTTTGTCTGGAGTTGATTTGGTAGAGATAGGCAATGAAATCAGGGAGTTCTAAGAGGGGAAGAAGTCCGACGGGTTCTATGTGCATCGGATGCAAATTGATTTGTTGGATGTGTTTGCGGAAGGCTATTTCGCCAATCACTCTCATTACCATCCAATCGATGTCTAATTTTAGATTCTCGTATTGTTTTATTTCATTGAAGTTGGGTAGGTACAAATTGATTTTGAGCTGCTTAGTTGCTATGTTGTAATCTGACAGTGCTATTTGAATTTCGCTGATTTTGATTTCGTAGTTTTCGAAAATAATATACTTATCAGAACCGTTTTCGTAGTCTTCTGTATTTTCAAGGGGTTTTATAAATGCCTGAACTGTAAAGTATTCTAGCGGTGGTGCCTGAGTTTCGAATGCTATAATTTTCGTGAATAGTTTTCGATACCCAAAGGCTGTAAAAACTATACTGTATTTGTCTTGATTGTTGGCAGGTTTTGTTATTGCAAAACCTATTCTTTTCGAAATGTTGTTGTACTTTTTTTTGAATTGGGAGTAGATTTCATCCCCATTTATTCCCAGAAAGAACCCATTTATTATTTCTTGTTCGTTTTTTTTGAAGTAGTTCCAAAAGGTGGTGATTTGTTTCATGACGGGTTAATTGATTAATTGGTTGATTGTTTTTGGGTTTTTGTTTTAAGTTTGAATGCTTTTTTTATAGGATCGGCTCATTGAATTCCCTTAAGTAATCGTTTAGATAGCACAGATCTATAGGTTGAGGATGTATGGTATCGGCTGTTAATTGGACGAGCTCAATAAAGTTGATATCGTTTGCAAAAGCTTTTTCTCCGACGAGGTGTTCGATAATTGTGTATACAGCGTCTTTTAATCTTGGATTGTCTTTGTGAACGATGTAATTTTTGAGGTAAATTCTGATCCCCAAATGATTTGGGTTTTTCAATTTTTCGAGGGGTATGAAATACATTTGACTTATTTTTAAAGTGATATCAAAGTATTCAAATGGTTTGTCGGTGCCTTTTTCGAATTTATCGATGTCTCCAACTGGTTGGAGAAAGGCTGTTATTATCCATGGCTTTATAGTTGGTGCATAATGTACCAATAGTTCGACATCTTTGAAAAGATAGGGATTGCCTTTGGCCGTAATGATCAATTCGGATTTGGTTTTGCCGTTTGTTATAATGACGCCAAGATCTTTGTTGTATTCGTAGAGGAGCTCGTTTAATTTCCCGAAGTATTTTTCTAGTTCCTCTTTTGGGATATCGGGCATTAGACGAAAAACAAAATTGTTTTCTTTGAAGTGGTTCCAGAAATTTGCTATTGTTGCGTTCATGGGTTTTGTGTTATGGGGTTAATCGGTTATGGGTTAATCGGTTAATTGCTATACTTTGCCTGCGCGCCGGCTGGCTCCTTCGCTAAAACAGTCCATTAGACTGTTTTTTAACGCTCGGCCCGGTTTTCGGTTGCGGCGTTTGTTACGTGGATTTTTGGGGTTCTTCTGGGTGTTGAAATGGGGTTTCGTTTTTGGAAGAAGCTTCATGGGTAAGGGGTTAATTGGTTAGTTGTTTATGGGTTAGCGTTTGTCTTTTGTGGTTTTGTCAAAGGAGATTAGGTTTACCATGCTGCGGAGACGGGAACGGACTCGGTTGCCATAGGCCGATTCAATTTCAGTGGCAGAAAGGTTTGTGGTGATGTGGGTTTGGATTTTCTTGGCGATGAAAAGGTCGTATCTGGAGAGTAGGATTTCGGCCATTACATTGCACTCGTTTCCGTAATATTTGATGTTGTTTTCGGTATCCAAATCGTCGAAGCAGATGGTTTTGGGGTCTGGATAGAGTTTGCCTTTGCTGTATTTTTGGATTACTTCGTAACCGTCTTGGATAAATTCATAGCTGATGTCCCGGCAGGGTTTTATGTAGAATTTATGTTCGGCTGAGGTTAGTATTTTCATTAGATTCATCAGGGATGTTTTTCCGATGCCTACGGGTCCAGAGAGCATTATTCCCTTGTTGAGATCGATGTTCAATTGAAAACAAGTTATCTCGTCGTTAAGGAAATAGGACATGAGTTTGTGAATGATGGCGTGATCCGTTTCATGGATTTTGAACTGGCTGCCGTAAAGTTCAATTCCTTTCCGTTCTAACCAGGAAATAATTTCTGAATAATTTACAGATGTATTCATAATAAATTTAGTTTTTGTACCTGACAGCCACTGGCTGTCCTCCTCTTAATATCAAATCTTTCTTTTCAAGCCAGAGGATTACTTCGTTGTAGTCGTATAGGGACATAGGGGTTTCGGTTAGAGGTTAATTGGTTAGAAGCCCCTATCACCTAAAGGGGGAAATTGGAATCGTTTGCTCAATCGGCGATGGGTTATAGGGGTTCGCCATAATCTTTGTCATTTTCGATGTTGAGGTGTTTGGCCCGGTTGGGTGGTTTTTCGTAGGATTTGAATTTGATGGAATTCAGAATCCAATTTTCCGCTGCGGGTTTCCAATCGACCATTGGAGTTTTGCCACCTACTACCCATCCAACACTAGAGAAGTAATTGAAAAATTTATTGGCTTCGAGTTCGGGGAAGTTTTGTTGGAGAAAAAAGGATTTGACTTCGTCGATAGAAGGCTTCTCGACTGCGCTCGAAGTGACAAAAAATTCTTTTTCTTTTTTGGCGGAACTTTTTTCTTTTTTCTTTTCATCTTCGAAAAATAAATTCTCCTCTTCCAAATTTTTTGCTTGCTCCTCCAAGTTTAAATCGTTTTGAATGTTTGTACTGTTTGTACTGTTTGTATTGTTTATAGAAGATACCAGTGCTTGTTCACTACTTATACCAGTACTTGTCTCACTACCTGTTCGCTGCTTGTTCATTACTTGTTCATTATTTGATACATTTTTTTTAGTAGAGCTGGCTCTTTTTTGAACTGGCTTTAGGAAATCTGAAAAATCAAAAAGGATAACCATACTTCCTTTATAAGGATTGTACGAAGGCTCGTATTTGATGTAGTTTTTGTCGTTTAAATCTCTCATGCATTTGTGATAGGTAGCCTTAGAGCTGATTTTACAGATACGCATTACTTCGTCACGTGTAATGCTAATAGGGTTTTTAAAGCGGTTGACATTCCAAAATTGAAATAATGCCACGTACAAACTGATATGGGTAGGGTTGAGGCTTCTGTCCTGGATAATGCGGTCGAAGAAGCCAGTGAGGTGTTTGATATAGTTCATAGGGGGAGTATTAAGATTTTGGGGGAGTTATTTGAAAAGAGAGTTGAAGGATTTGACTTTGTTGGATTCTAGAATTTTTTCAATTTCCTGATTAGAATAGAAGATTGAGGAACCGATTTTGGTATGGGTTATAATTCCTTTGATTCGGAAATTTTGCAAGGTGCCCGATGAAATATTTAATTGTTCTTTGACTTCATTGGCGCTTAGCCATTTTTTGGAATGATCTGGTTTGGAATTTAGTATTTCGTTGATGTCCTTTAGGAGGAGCATTCGAAATTGATTTAAGTCTTCGCGAGTTATTATCTCTACTGCCATTTTTGAGGGTTTTGGTTATGGAAGCAAATAAAAAAAATATAACAATACCAAAACAGTACCAGGGGGTACCGGTACCCCCCATTGAGGTCAATAAATACAAGGGTTAAGCGAAAAAAAGTTTTTAAATGACAATGGAATTATGATACTTATCGAATAATGAATAAATTTGCTAAATGAATACCAAATAGAGGATTTCTTCTATTACAATATATTGCGAAAGTTATTTCGAGCAACAGAAAACCGGCAAAGATTTCAATACAGCTCACTAGAATAAACTGTTCGCCTTCGCTATGCGTGGGCTCGGTTTATCGTGTGCTGTGGGTGCTTGCCGGTACCGCTGTTGCTGGTAGATTGTTGTCCCACGCTGCTTATTTTTACTACTATTGTATTTACAGTCGGTTTTATTTTTATATTTTGAAAGAAATTGTTGAAAAGAGTATCAGCCCGGAACTTGAGCGTTTTATGAAAGAAAACGAATTTTCAAGTATTGAGGTCTTACTCACTATAGAAAATGAAGATTTACTCCAGATGCCTGGATTTGGATGGAGAATGATGAAGGAAGTTTTGTCACTTCGTAAGGTTCATTAGCTCGATAATATAGGCGCGAATGGCTCTTATTGTTGTTATTTCAACATTATGAAATTTTGATTTTACACTACCGGCTGAAATTTGGGTTGAAGATTTTGTTGTAAAATTTTCGGCAACGAATCTAAACACTTCAGCGTTATTTTTATGGATAATGATCTTTACTTTAATTAAAAGTTTGAAAAAATAAGTTAACTGTGCCACCGATAAATTAGTTTGTATTCTGACTTTTGGCGCCGTGCTGCTTGTGTTAGACGTATTATTCATACCAAGGCTTTTTTTCTTAGATAAATAATCAATTTCTTCTTCTATCCAACTGGTGAGTTGTTCTTTAATGGGTGGGATTTTTTGATTAAATTTTCTAAAATTATTAGTACGACTTTGATTGAATTTCTTAAGTAAATTATAGAGTAGATCTATTTTTTCGATATCAGAATCTACACGCTCTAAATCCCTAATAATTTCATCCGTTTTGTAGTCGAAGTAATCCAAGGAATTAAAATTCAATTCAAATAACCAATCTTTAATAACTGGTTCCGTTATCGGTTCCTTATTTTTTTGAAAATGGTTGTACAATTCATTGATGTAATCAATACAATAATAAAATTCGTTGTAGGTTATGTTTCCTTGAAGTTTTATAGTAGCTATTTTCAGCAGTGGTTGGTAGGCCAGTTTGAATAAGACATCGTTCAAGTTGCAATTTACAAGACTAACTTTGACTAAATTGAGTTTGTTTTCAATTTCTAATTCTTTGACCAAAATAGATCTATATGGAACTTTGTTATTTACATTTAGATAGGTATGATATTCCTTTTCGATAAAAACCAGCAGTTTTTCTAAATAAAGATAAATAATTTTGAGGCAATCAATTTTGGTGTAGTCTGAAGAAAGGGTGTAAATGTCTTGCGGGATATCAGGGTTGATTACTTTGATTAAAGCATTGGAAAGATTCTGCAAGGCGTATTGCTTTCGATGGATGAAAAGCTCAATTTCATCTTCTTTTTTGAGACTATAAAACCTATCATTAAGGGATTCTTTGATTAGAGAATTTCCATTAAAAACAATTTGAAAACAATATAAAAAGAAGCGATTGTCTTTGGAGATCTCTTCAATATGGCAGCGTTGCTTTATAATTAAAATCTTTTTTTTGTTTTCTTCTGTCCAGCAGTATTCCAAATTGCTGTCGGGGATATTTAATTCTTTCAGTATTATTGGAATTAGATTTTCGTATTCCGGGTTTATATCACAACCGGAGTTTATAAATTCAGGAGCATAAGGATGCAAGTTATGAACCCTTTTTTGGTAGGCATACTTTATCTTACCTTGTGGTTTGGAGAATTGAATTTTATATAAATAGTGACTTTCACTAGCGCAATTTTTTAAGTAAGCAATTATTTCGGAATCGGTGGTTTTTTTGTTGTCTTTGATATCCCTGATTAATTTGTCATAAATTCCCAGAATGTATTTTTGCTTCATAAAAAAAACTGTTGAAATTCTTAATTATCGAACAATGACAATGTGATTTAGCTTTAAAAAAATCATTATCTCACTATAAATACGGTTTTGTAAATATATCGATAATGTGTAATATTTTACGCTAAAAAGCAATTATTTTTTAAAAATGTAAGAAATAGTATTTATTATATTGTGTTTTAGGTAGTTAGGTAAAATTAGGAATAAATCAAAATTACCATAGGGAAATTAAAAAGATTAGCTAGCAGATTCTTGAGCCATTGAGCCAGATGTTACTTGAAATTTTTCTCTTAAAAGCTGCATATCATCACTCACTTTTTTGTCTAATATCTTTGCATAATGTTGAGTAGTTCTAAGGCTTTTATGGCCAAGCATTTTGCTCACGCTTTCGATTGGAACGCCATTTGTAAGGGTTATGGTCGTGGCAAAAGTATGTCTGGCAATGTGGAAGGTTAATTCTTTATTGATGCCGCAAACGTCTGCTATTTCTTTTAGATAGCTATTCATTTTTTGGTTACTCAAAACGGGTAATAGTCTGCCTTCATTTACACATTGCGGATGGTCTGAATATTTGCTAATTATTTCTTCGGGAATTTGCAATAATGGTATTCTAGAGGGAGAGTCTGTTTTTTGGCGGTGGGTGAATATCCATTTTTTGCCATCGATTCCAAATTCTACATTCGATTTTTTAATTGAAACACATCAATATATGCCAAGCCTGTGAAGCAGCAAAAAATGAAGATATCCTTAACTTGGTTTAATCGGCTTGCAGAGAAATCTTTTAAATAAATGGTATTAATTTCTTCTTTTGAGAGGAACTCTCTTTCGACCTCTTTTACCTTCCCTTTGTAATTGAGGAATGGGTCTCTTTGGATCCATTCATTGGCATAACAGGATTTGATTATTTTTCCTAAATTTCTAACGTATTTGATTGTAGAGTTATTGTTGCAGTTTTTTACACTACGGAGGTAAAAATCAAAATCATTGACGAAAGCTAAATTTACCTCTTTAATTGGTATGTCATTTAGATTATAGTTATGCTTGATAAAGGAACGGATGTGTTCGAGCGAAGTTTCATATCGTTTGTATGTATTTAAAGCAAACTCTTTGTCTACTAATACCTTCATTCGTTTATTATGTTCCTGGAAAATGGGAATCAGCATTCTTTGTTTATCTTCAATTCCAAGAAACTTGTTTTTGAAAGTATTTGCAGTAATCTCAAGATTATTGCTAAGCATAGTTCTTTCAGTTTCATTTACTTTTTTTTTTAGAATATCGAGATAACTATTAATTGTTCTGGCTTCTTCTGAATTACCTTTCATTTTGCCTCCTTCGACAGACCATTTTGATTTTTCAACAAATCTTGAGGTACTTATTTCAATTCGAACTCCATCAACAGTAATTCTTAAATAGATTGGTAGTAAACCATTTTTAGATGTTTTGGCACTTTTTGAATAAAAAAGTATTGATATTCTGTTTTTCATAATGTGGTGACTTTAATGGTTGTAAATTTATTCTTTTAATATATTCTTGTCAAGATGTTCATTTTATGAACCCCTTATTTTACAGGTGTTCCCAGATAATTCGGTTACCTTTTTTTGTGATTTTTGAGGTACCCGAATTTGCACCCTCGTTATTATGATTTAATGATGATTTTAGAAAGTTTAGAAAACAAAAATGCCCGTAAATCCTAAGATTTACGGGCATTTAGTTCTATTTGATAATAGATTTGTGGAGGAGAGAGGAGTACTCTCGAACTTTTTTAATGATGATTTGAGATTTTTAAATAAAAAAAACCTCTAAATTTCTTTAGAGGTTTTTGGTACGACAAGTGGAGGAGAGAGGAGTACTCTCGAACTTTTTTGATGATGATTTGAGATTTTTAAATAAAAA
Source organism: Flavobacterium psychrophilum (assembly GCA_945860385.1). GTDB lineage: Bacteria > Bacteroidota > Bacteroidia > Flavobacteriales > Flavobacteriaceae > Flavobacterium > Flavobacterium psychrophilum_K. The sequence goes on along the minus strand of CAMAQD010000032.1, from coordinate 8,325 downwards.
AAACCTCTAAATTACTCTGGAGGTTTTTTATATGCTATATAAATTGAAAACCCATAACATTAATTCTTGACACACATGGAGATGATAGTGGGTGTTCCATCAACTCCTAATACTTCAATAGGTCAATACCTGAAATTCTGCTCATACCAATACTTAATATATTTAGTCCAAAGGTTTTGTCTAATCCCGCTGTATATTTTATTTACTTCAATTTTTATTGGACTAATTTGAAATAACTAGTGGTCTTATTTCATTGAGTCTATTTATGGCCAGCTGCGTTTCGCATTTTCTATTTTAGAGGCGGCACGTCCAGGATATCTTTATTTAAGGGCAATAGGCTAGTGGGTTAAATTTATAACGCTCTTATACCAATTAGAATTATAAAAACAATTTTTTGTTTATCCTCACCCCAGCCTCTCAGATTGAGCGACAGCTAACTTGCGAAGGAAAGAAGAGGGAGTGAAGATTGGATTATTTTATATTTTAAATGACATTATTTGCTTGATTCTGACTAAAAAAGATTTTTATAATTTATTTATCAAAAACGAATTTGTACCCTTTAATAAACAAATATGACACCCTGTCAATTAAAACAAGAAGTATATTTTTGCAGACCAAATAGCGCTTTTTTATTTACCATTATTTTTCTGGGTTCAAAATATTGATTAGCAAGCAATATGTTTTAAAATTATATTAATAACCCAATCATTCGTTTGGATTTAAAGACATAGGAGTAATTTATCAGATTATCCACAGCCAGACGGAGAGACAATTAAACCGTAAATTAAATATATAAAGTACGAGTCCTAATTTTTTATTTGAGCCTGAAAATGTAAACTGGCGAATCAATTTGCAGTGAATATTTTTAGAGCCTTAAAGTAAAATTCACAAAAGCGCATACCCCTATCAGAGGGCCAAGTTTTTTTTCTATAATTGAGACCAACAAAACTCTAGCACTTATTCTGGCTAATTACCTCGAGTAAAAATCTTTACTTATTGCAATAAAAAAATTAAAAACAAACTAAACACAATTAAAACGAAAACAATCTATTATGAAAAAACAATTCCTTTTTTTACTGTTATGTATTCTTGCTTCCTTTACTGGAAAAGCACAATCTTCTATTAGTTTTACTACTTTAGTAACTACTGTAAAGGTGGGAACAGTTTTAACGGTCAATTATAAATACACTGCAACTACAAATGTTGTCATTGACTGTGCCTTAAATCTACAAGATAACTGGACATGGATATCTTATATAGGTGGTCGTTTTGAAACTGTAGCTGCTGGCACTGATCTTACGGGTACTTTTTCTTTCATTATACCTGCTGGAACTACGCCCTCTGATAATTTAACAGGCACTCTTAATTACAAAATAAAAATTGAAATGAAGAATGCTAGCACAGGAGCATGGATAGCGGGGGCTTATCCAGCAAACCAAATTCAAGTAACCATCGATCCTTTTACGTATGATAATGGCCCTATCTCCATTTGGCCTAGTAATTCTTCAGGTGTGGGAATAGGAACAGGATATGCTAAGTCCAAACTAGACGTAAAAGGAAATCTAACTGTTGGACGTAGTTATGCAGGTATTAATGCAGCCCCGACAAACGGAGCGATTATCGAAGGAAACGTGGGTATTGGCATTACAACTCCAATCGAAAAATTACAGGTAAATGGCACAGTACTCGCCACGTCATTTAAAAAACAGGGAGCTCTTGCAGGCCAGTTTTTAATGGCCGATGGAACTACAACGACCTCAACGATAGCAAACAATATTTATACTGCCAATGGCACTTTATCTGGACCACGAACAATAACCATGGGAGCAAATCCTATAAACTTTAATGGAACTGGAAATTATATCATCAATGCTGGTTACGTAGGTATCGGAACAACAACGCCAACCGAAAAATTAGTTGTTAGAGGTGATGGGGCAAGGATAAAAATTGAATCAAGCAGTAGTCCATTAAATTTTTACGCGTATTTAGAATCTAAATATGACGCTGCCAACCCTTTTAATATTGTTGTTCAAGGAACACAAATGTTTGGCTCAAAAAACATTGGTATAGGTAGTACTCCAGATACTTATGTCAGTGGCAATTATGGTATTGCATTTGCCACTCAAACAAAAGCTGTTGATAATGCTAATGTTAGAATGTATTTGACCCAAGCGGGAAATTTAGGAATTGGCACCACACATCCAGATGAAAAGCTTACCGTAAAAGGAAAAATACACGCTGAAGAAATAAAAGTAGATCTAGCCGTTCCAGCTGATTATGTTTTTCAAAAATACTACACCGGAAAATCCGAATTGAAATCCGATTATTCTTTACCAACGCTTGCTGAAATTGAAAGTTTTACCAAAGAAAACCATCACTTGCCTAATGTACCATCAGCACGCGAGATACAACAAAGCGGCTTGCCTCTAGGAGAAATGTCTAATATTTTGCTTCAAAAAGTAGAAGAACTGACACTTTATGCAATCAAGCAAAATAAAGAATTGGAGCGTTTGAAAACAGAAAACGAGAGTTATAAATCCCTTGCTGAAAGATTATCTGCACTAGAAAAAGAGTTAAAAAAATAAGAAGATGAGAAATTATTTACTGCTACTGTTTTTAGGGTTTTCGTTATTTGTAGAAGCCCAAGACAAAATTGTTTTTGAATATGATAACGCAGGTAATCAAATTAAAAGAGAATTGTGCTTGAAGTGCAGCAACCCAAATCACAAAACTACAGCTCCTAAAGAAATTGTAGCCCTTCTAGAAGAAGATTTACAAAAATTCACACCTGAAGATGTCATTTCCTATTATCCCAATCCTGTAAAAGAAGAATTATATATTAAATGGGAACTCGTAGTAGACAAAAAGGTCACTTCTATCTATTTGTACGCTTTAAATGGTCAAATATTAAAAACCTATGATAACTTAGAAAAAACTAATGCCTTAAACATTCCATTCTTTAATTATCCTACAGGAGTCTATCTTATTGCTTTAGTATATAATAACGGAGAACAAAAAACAATAAAAATTGAAAAATAAAACGATATGAAGAATTTTTACTGTTCGCTCCTATTTTTAGGATTTAGTGTATTTGTATCTGGTCAAGATTTAGGAGGAACTCCAGTAGAAGGTTTAATCCCTATCACAAGAATTAATACCGCCCCCAAAGCAACAATGATCAATACCAGTGGGTTAAGCGAAGCCACGACGCAAACCAGTGCATCGACAACTACCACGCCATCTCCTACAGGAACATCTAGTGAAGTAGGAATAACTGAAGGACAATTGTCGGTTTCACTTTCTGGTGGAGCGAGTTATGCTATTCCAATAGCGGTGCCAACGGGAATTAATGGCATAGTACCAGAATTAAGTTTAGTTTATAACAGTCAGGGAGGCAATGGTATGGCAGGGTATGGTTGGAATATTTCAGGTGTATCTGCTATTACTCGAATTCCTAGAACAAAGTTTCACGATGGAATTATTGGAGGTGTAAATCTCGATGCGAATGACCGTTTTGCTCTCGATGGACAACGTTTGATTCTCAAATCAGGAAATGTTTATGGTGAAGCAGGTGCAATTTATGAAACCGAAAGTTTCTCCAATATAAAGATTACTTCACAGGGCACGTCTTCTTCAGACCCTAACCCTTCTTTTAAAGTTGAATATCCAGACGGTTCTGTTGCTATTTATGGCGCTAGTACTGATTCTCGTTCGATCACCACGTGGGGTATTACCTATTGGGAAAATCCAAAAGGAGTACGAATTTCTTATAATTATATATTGGCCAATAATAATTTGAGTATTGAATACATTAAATATGGTAGTACTGGTTCAAATACAGCGATTAACCAAATTCAATTTGTTTATATAGCAAGACAAAGACTCGAACAATCCTTTGTAGGCGGTCAAAGTATCCTGATGAACACCATTTTGAAAGAAATTAAAACTATTGGAAATGGGGTGGGTTTTAGAAATTATATTTTAGAACCAGTGCAGACTTCTCTAGGTTATGAAAGGCTTTTAAGTATTACTGAAAAAAGTGGAGATGGCACTAAAAGTTATAACCCTACTGTGTTTACTTATGAAACCACTAGCGATTCTATTTCATACGCTGATATTACTACTAGCTTAAGTGTTGGAAACATCACCTCCTTAAATGCAGGAACTGTTTCTGGAGATTTTGATGGGGATGAAAAAATGGAATTTCTACTCTATCCTACTACCGGAACCAGTAGTAAATCAAAATATTGGTTATTTTCAGGTATTGGTTCAGGAAATTATACTAATTTGGGTTACGAGCATAATGTCGGCCCTTTTGAAACTATTTTTCCCGTTAGTTGGCTAACTTGGAGCAATAAACTCTGGTCAAAACAAGGCTGGGCTGTGGCTAAAAAAACAGATACCAATTATACTTTTACTGTTTATTGTGCGGGTACCTATTCGCCTATTATGTATCAATACGAACGGACTGTTAATTTCCCTACCAATAATGGGGTTGGTTGTTATAGAAATGTAATTGTCCCTAAAAAGATACTTTCAGGAGATTTTAATGGTGATGGTTTGACTGATGTAATTGCAATTGATAATCCTTCCTCTATATGTTACTTTGTAAAAGTTTATTTTGTCGATTTGAAAAGGGATAATACTAGCAACTTTTTAACCTATTCAGGAGATTTGTCAGCTAAGTTAACTGATACTTCAAAAGTTGAAGTAGCGGATGTTAATGGAGATGGGAAATCAGACTTTATGGTTTTTGAAAATGGTAAAGTAACTTGTTATACTCTGAATAATACAAATCAATTGGTTTTATTGTGGAATTATACTGATACTAATATCTCTGTTGCTGCTACTAAAACAATTGTATTAGGAGATTATAATGGCGACGGTAAAACCGATTTTATTATCCCAAAAGGGTATGGTTTTACAGAATGGTATAAATACAGTTCCTCAGGCTTCACTTTTAATAAAGAAGTTCAAAATTATAGTGGAATTCCTTTTTCTGCAAATGCTACTTTAAAAACATACAACTATGTTGCCACGGATTATAATAAAGATGGAAAATCTGATTTAATTAAAATAGAAAATGGTAGAAATTCTGTAAACCTAGCAGGATATATTGATGTTGATTGTTTTCAAAATAACAATGGAACCTTCACTAATAATCCTATAGGTAGTAGCACCCTGTGGGAAACAGATATTAATCTCTATCCACTTCCCATATACCTACCCACAGGAAGAGGAATACCAACTAGTGGTAAACCTTATAACCCAACCCTCGAAATTGCATTTTTAAATAACAATAAAATTTTTTATTTTAATTCCGAAAAAGACAGCTCTAAAGATCAACTACTAAGAACAATTACCACAGGCAATGGCGTGAGGGAATCGATTACTTACCAATCCTTATCACCAGATTCTTTAGCAGAGGATGGTTATACGCCAATATACACCCCATCCCTTTTTATCGAAAATTATCCTCGAACTGACATTGAGTCTGCAGCAACAGTTCAGGTAGTTACCAAACTTGAAAAACAAAGTGCCAGTGTTTACAAAAAACAGCTCTTTGCTTATGCAGGAGCCACTTCCAACTTAGAGGGATTAGGATATTTGGGTTTTCGTGCTTCAACGCGAACCAACTGGTTTGAGGAGGATAGCCAAATCATTAGCTCCGTATCCAAATTTGACCCTAATTTGCGTGGTGCCAATGTAGCCAATTATACGTATCTCGGATTTTATAGCCCCACAATTGCGGTCAATACCACTGCCCCCAATACTCCTAGAACTAGTGCCATCACGATTAACAACTCCATAACGACTAATCAAACGGTACAAGCAACCAACAGTATTCGATTCCTACCGGGTGCAACGATATCGCCCACTGCAGGAAACACCTTCATAGCCCAAATCACCCCCGATTATGATGCTAATGGTTACGCCGAAACCAATACCAGTCCACCGTATAATTTGATAAGCAAATCAATATCGTTTTATGAAGCCAGCTTGTCGCCAACTAAAGTGTATAAGCTGAAAAACAACCAGTCGAATACGTATAACATTTTGGAAAACACGAGCAGCGAAACTGTGACGGTCTATGATGCCAACAACAACCCTACAGAGTCCATCAATAAAATAAGAAATGGAGGCGTTGGTGAGCAAACTACAACAAGTACAGTGGCTTATGAAGCGGTATCGTCTCCTTATATGGTGGGCAGACCTGCAAGTAAAACACAAACCGTAACCAGTTCTGGCGATAGTATGACCAGCAAGGAAATTTACGGCTACGGTTCGGGAACAGAAAGTAATTTGCTCAAGACCATCCAGAAATGGGGCAATAACACCAGTTCCATTACCGAAGCCAATTTATACGATACCTTTGGAAATATTACAAAAAAAACCATATCGGCAGCTGGAATTGCCGATAGAGTGACCAATTATAAATACGAACCTACAGGTCGTTTCTTGGAGGAAAGTTATGATATTGAAACGCTAAAAACTACTTATGTATTTAACCCCAACGGAACGCTTCAATCCCAAACCAATCCTTACGGTTTGACCACCTCCTATTTGTATGATTCTTGGTTCAAGAAAACTACCACTACCGATTATTTAGTCAAAACCAATACCCTTGCCTATATTCGTCAAAACGAGAAAACACTTATTACTGCCACCGGAGGCGACGACGGTAGTTACAGCGAAGAACTCTATGATGATTTAGGACGAAAAATACGTTCAGGCATAAAAGACCTCCAAAACATTATGTCGTACAAAGATTTTAAATACGATATTTATGACCGAAAAGATAGTATAAGCGAACCCCATACTGGCACTGCCTCCTTATGGAACACCACTACTTATGATGTGTATGGTCGCCCGGAAACGGTTACCGACTTTAAGGGTAAAGTGATGAGTATGGTCTATGACAAACTAACCACTACCATCACCGACGCCAGTATTTTGACTACCAAAAAAGCGACCAAAAACGCTATGGGAAATCTGGTGCAAATGGAAGAAACACCTGGTGGAATCATAAAGTACAGCTATTTTGCCAATGGCAATCTCAAGGAAACGGACTACGCCACCACCAAGATAACCCTAACCCAAGACGGCTGGGGCAGAAAAACCAGTTTAGTAGATCCAACAGCCGGGACATATACTTATGAGTATAATGCTTTGGGTGAAATGACAAAAGAAACCACACCCAATGGCACCACCACCTATGATTTGGATGATTGGGGTAAACCAGAAACAAAAACAATAGTTGGACTAAATACTGATAGTAATACGGTATATACCTATAATGCAGATAAACTACTTGAAAAAACCGAATACAAGGATGTTCAAGATGCTAACAACACTATTACGACTACGTTTACTTATGATGATAAAAAACGATTGCTAACCACTGCAGAAGCCTCATCAGCTTATGGTACCAAGTTTACCAAAACACTACATTATGATGATTGGGGCAGAGTCGATACCGAAACCAGCGAGGCAAGCCTGAACGGAAAATCGAGCAAGACTAAAGTCCAAAACGATTACAAAAATGGCTTTGCTTATAAAATAACGGATACTCAAGGTAGCAACCCTAAAGTACTTTGGGAAACAAACAAGGTCAATGCGAGAGGTCAACTTAAAGAAGCCACACTAGGCAACGCAATTAATATAGTCAATACATACGATAGCAATGGCAGTGATTATGGTTATTTGACCAAAACCAAACACACTCTAACCACCACTACCACTAGTACTGTTATGGAGTTGACTAACGAATTTAACCCCCAAACAGGGAACTTGAACTGGCGTGAAAACAGTCTTTTTGGGAGTGTTCGTGAAAATTTTGGATATGATAACCAAGATCGTTTAATCTCCTATCCAAATCCTAATGGAGTTGGTGTTTTGGCACAAACCTATGAAGCCGATGGACGTATAAAAACCAATACCTTAGGCACCTACAACTATGCCAATACCGCTAAAAAATACCAAAACACCTCGGTAACACTTTTGCCAGAAGCTACAGGTTACTACGCCAGTCGCGAAGGGATTTTTAGTGACAGTATGGAAGACAAAAAAGGATGGACACTAACCGACCCATTAGTTTATACTTATGACACTGCCGAGAAACACTCGGGAAATACTTCTTTGAAAATTGCCAATACGACTACAGTCAAAAAAGTATTGTTTTCTGAAGTCTGGACAACAATTGACAATACCGCTCCTACTACCTCCTATACTTATTCCGCTTGGGTAAAGAGTACTGCGCCACAAGTGGAGTTGGCTTTGTTAATGAAGACAGCAACCGAGACCAATTATTATACCTTAATTGAT
>CAMAQD010000031.1 GCA_945860385.1 Flavobacterium psychrophilum | reverse complement strand
CCCGATAGTACCTTTCAACTTAATTATGCCTTTTTGCCTTGCCATAATTTCTAAAATTTAGATTATTAAATCATTTAAAACTCCCTCAATCATCATCCGTTGCAACATCTTTCAATTGATTTCGAGAACAAATTTTAGCTTATTTAGCAGAATAAAAAAGCAAGCACAGTTCCCTATGTCCAAAAATGACCCAAATTGCTTAAATCAACATAAATGCACATAAAAAAGCACCCTATAGGGGTGTAACTTGCAACAATAAATGGTATCTTAGAAAATCTTAATTTTGTATAGCTATTTTAGGATTTATAAAATAATCTGTAAAGCTATTTTAGGATTGAAAAGAATAAAATATCAACTTTGTACCTAGCACTTTGATGCTAGTCAAAGCCTAGTCAAAGGTATAGATAGTGTATGAAAAATGAAAAACAGAGGGTTTGCATTTATCCGAAGGACATACAGCGCATAACAGGCAAAAGTTATCGTCAAAGTACCAGATTAATGCAGAAAGTAAAAACCGACCTCAACAAGCTGGAAAATGAGTTCTTAACAATCGATGAGTTCTGTTTATATACAGGAATAAAATACGAACAAGTAGCTCATTTGATTTTTGGTTAGAAAAAAATATAATTTCAACCAATTGAAAAAGTGTTATTTAAAGTAACTAGTTCAAATTTTGGCATACTTTTCATCAAAAGATTTGCTTTATGCATACAAATTACTTACTTTTGCACCGCACAAATTTTAAGAATATCATCACGGTATGTTAAAAGGGGTCAAAATCGGTTACCCGATTTTTATTTTGATTATAATTTGTTCATTGTCAGACTGTAAGAAGATTTAATAAAATCCCTTACTCTCCGCTTTTTTTGCACTTCGGGGTGTAGCGTAGCTCGGTTATCGCGCCTGCTTTGGGAGCAGGAGGCCGCAGGTTCGAATCCTGCCACCCCGACTAATTATTAAGTTTATCTTTAATTAGTTTATTTTTTAGTTAATGGAGGCATAGCTCAGCTGGATAGAGCACCTGCCTTCTAAGCAGGCGGTCGAAGGTTCGAATCCTTCTGCCTTCACGGACAAACCCACTGATTTCAGTGGGTTTTTTTGTGTCTTTTTTTGAAAAAAAGGCAAGATTTCGGCACTATTCTCGGGTACCACAACCTATGCTTTTCCACATAATATCTATTTCTTTGAGTAGCCTAAGAGATGGAGTTTGTACCGTTCTTTCACGAACTAAAATTACTATCTAGGCTATGAAATAACTTTGCACAGCAGATTACAAAGTTCCTAATCCAATAAATACTTATTGTATTTCCTAAATATTGCAGATTGACATCAGGTTTGTTTTTTTTATTAAAGATTGGAAAAATAAATCATTGCATATTCAATTTAAAAGTGAATGAATTTATATTAAAATATGTTTCTTGAAATAGCAATATTTAACAATTATTTTGTGTTGCTCAGGAATTTCGAAATGCTTTTAATTTTTAATAGTTCTTTAAAATCATTATTTAAATTTGATAATCAACATTTTTGTTGCAAAAAAAATATTAATTATTTATTTTCTATGCGTTATTCGTTTAAATGGTTTTATCAGAATAAATAATTCAATAAAATAATTGTCAATTTAACAAATAATAATATATTTGGAAAATTAATCGAATTAAAATCAACTATAAAGTTGGATTTGGAAATGATTTTCAAATAAATTCTATTCCTCCTATTTAGCTTCCCGTTTTTAATTTTCTGATTTGGAAATACTATTTATTTAGAGATTTTTCCAGAATCTTAATAAGTGAAATTTGATTAATTTTAGAAGCAATTGAATACATTGCCTACGGAATACCAATTGTAATTTTATTAAAAAATATTTTAAACATGAACCAAAATCCAAACCTTGCCTTCGCAGATTATGCTGTATTTATCATCTATTTTATTGTAGTATCCGTTTATGGGTATACTATTTATAGGAAACGCGAAAAAAACGAACACGATGCCAAAGCTTACTTTTTAGCAGAAGGAACATTGACTTGGTGGGCTATTGGTGCTTCCCTGATTGCTTCTAATATTTCGGCAGAACAATTTATCGGTATGAGTGGGGAAGGATTCTTTTTAGGAATTGCAGTTGCCGCTTACGAATGGATTGCCGCGATAGCCTTGATTATTATTGCCATTTGGTTTATTCCTGTCTATCTAAAAAATAAGATTTATACTATGCCTCAGTTTTTGAAAACTAGGTATAATGAATCTACCGCTTTGATTATGGCCGTATTTTGGTTGTTTTTATATGTTTTTGTCAACTTAACTTCTATTTTGTATTTGGGTGCTGTAGCGATCAACGGATTGGCAGGTGGCGAATATCTTCACGCTATTATGATTGGTTTAGCTGTTTTTGCTTTGCTAATTTCTTTGGGCGGTATGAAAGTGGTTGCATATACTGATGTAATTCAAGTAGCGGTTTTAATCATAGGTGGTTTAGTAACCACTTATATTGCTTTAACAACTGTTGGACGCTATTTTGGTGTTGGAGAAGATGCAATCGCAGGATTCCAAGTACTTATGGAAAAAGCTCCTGAACATTTCAAAATGATTATTCCAAGACCTGATGAAAATTCTACTCAATTAGAAATCAATAAATACCTAACTTTTCCTGGGATGTTGTCTTATTTGGCAGGTATCTGGATCATCAATTTGAACTATTGGGGTTGTAATCAATACATCACTCAAAGAGCTTTGGGTGCTGATTTGCAAACCGCTAGAACAGGAATTTTGTTTGCAGGATTTTTAAAATTATTAATGCCGGTTATTGTAATGTTGCCAGGTATTGCTGCTTTTGTTTTATATGAAAACGGACATTTACCTCAATTAGTTGGAGGAAAAGATGGCGCCTATTCCGCGGTATTAACATTTTTGCCAACAGGTTTAAAAGGGTTGTCAGTAGCCGCTTTAACAGCTGCTATAGTAGCTTCGTTAGCCGGAAAAGTAAACAGTATTTCTACTATTTACACCTTGGACGTACATAAAAAATATATTCAAAAAAATGCCACAGACAGAAGTCAAGTCAACATAGGAAGATATGCTGTTTTTGCAGCAATGCTTCTTGCAGTACTATTTACTTGGAATGATGTTCTTGGAATTGGTGGTGTAGGTGGATTTACCTATATCCAAAAATATACAGGTTTTATTAGTCCTGGTGTATTTGCTATGTTTATTCTTGGTATGTTCTGGAAAAGAACAACTGGAACTGCTGCTATTGTTGGGGTTATTGCTGGTTTCTTATTATCTGTTTTATTCAATGAATTTGCACCTGCTTTATTCGGAAATGAAACCTTGTTATATACCGCTTGGCCTAATGGAAAAGGTGGTTTCGAAATACCGTTCCATATTTGTATGGGATTGTCATTTGTGTTTACGATGTTGCTGATGATTGTTGTTAGTTTTGCCGGACCAAAAGTAAACCCAAAAGCATTCGAATTAGATTCGGAAATGTTTAAGATAAAACCTCAAACTACCGTAATGATTGTGATTACATTGTTAATTATTTTTGCTTTGTATGCAAAATTCTGGTAGAAGACAGAAACTGAGTTTATAGCTTTAGATTGTAAGCAGTAATACATTTTATTACCAATAATTATGGAAAGTTATTCCCAACAAAAACGATTTTTATTTGCTGTAGACTGTATCATTTTTGGGTATGACGGACAGGAGTTGAAACTGTTAGTTATCAAAAGAAGCCTTGAACCTCTCAAAGGAAGTTGGAGTTTAGTTGGTGGGTTTATAGGTGAAAATGAAAGTTCCGAAAATGCAGCAGTTAGGGTTTTAAAAGATCTTACCGGTTTAGACGGATTGTATATGGAGCAACTGCACGGTTTTACCGAACCGGATAGAGATAGTGTCGAAAGAACCATTTCTATTGCTTATTTTGCTTTGATTGATATTCAAAAGTACAAAGAGCAAATCAATGAAGATTTTCATCCAGCTTGGTTTTCGATCAATCAGTTGCCAGAATTGATTTTTGACCACACTAAAATTGTTGAATTGGCCAAAGAAAAATTAAGGTATAAGGCTGCGCTTCATCCGCTCTTATTTGAGTTATTGCCAGAAAAATTTACAATGCCACAGTTGCAAAGTCTTTATGAGGCGGTTTACAATACAGAATTCGACAATGGAAATTTTAATCGCAAATTATTGTCTACTAAATTGTTATTTAAATTAAAGGAAAAAGACAAACTTAATTCAAAAAAAGGAGCTTTTTATTATATGGTTGATACCAATAAATATAGTGAAGGTTTTAAATCATTTTTAAATTTGGTACCGAGACAAAATGCCAATAAATAGTTGTGGAAGAATAAAAACTATTTAGAAACAAGACCTATTTACAAAACAAAAGGAAGCTTCAATTTGAGGCTTCCTTTTTTTATGACTATCCTTACAGCAACAGTGATGCATAAAGAAGTCGTTATGTGAGAACATTAAACAAGAAGAAGGTATATATCATTTAATCCTTTTAATTGGTATCTTAATGGCTTAGTTGTGTAAGGAAACATAGAAAACCTGGAGAAATCCATTAGAATTAAAGAAGTTATATCCCATAAAATAGCGCTTTTAAATAAGGATTTAAAAGCGCTATTTTTACTTAATAGGAAGATTATTTCACCATAATTTTTGAAGAAAAAGTATCAGTATCTGTGCTGATTTTAACAAGATAGACACCAGTTGACAATTTGTTTTTTACATCTATGCTATAAGAACCCGAATTGTTTTTTTCTAATTGGCTATCCATAACTGTTTGTCCCGACAGATTCACTACAGCAACTTTTAAATTTCCGCTAAAATCATTTTTGGACATTATGTTTATCTGATTTTGAACCGGATTTGGATAAATAGTAAATGTATTTTTCGTTTCAAAAGCAGTAGTGCCCAGTGCTGGTAAAGTTGTTACTGTTGTCAATGAAGTTCCATCATAAGTTACCACTATTGTTTTTCCTGCGACTGCAGCAATTTGACCTCCAGTCACATACCCATTTATAGTGGATGTAAAATCAACACCGGTGCGTTTTATGATTAAGCTGCCTCCATCAATAACTACTTTTGCATTAGCATGTAAATTAAAATTCACGCCAGCCAAATCATTTTGATTAACAGTAACTGTTCCAGTATTTATATTTAGCTTTCCTACAGTTGCGCCTACAGTCCCAGCATTTCCGGGAGTATCAAGAAATAAATCTCCAACTTTAAATGTTTCACCTGTGTTCAAATTCCCTCCATTCACATTAACGGTCCCATTAGGTCCTATTACAGTTGCCCAATAAGCAACAGCTGTTCCGCCGGTGTTTATGTTCAATTCGCCTGTTGGATAAAAATCTCTTGTTCCAATTTCTAATTGGTATCCTCCATCAATAATACCAGCAGTATTGATGTTGGCTTTACCATTTCCGCCATTGAGAACACCGATAAAAATTCCTTGCCAAGTATTATTATTACTACTTCTGAATGTTCCACCGTTTACATTTAATTCGCCTAATCCTTCTCTTCCTATTCGAAATATATTACGGCAAGTAAATATCGCTCCAGTATTTACGGTAACGATGCCATTGAGAAAATCATTATAGAAAACATTAAAATCTGCGTTTACGGTCAGACTTCCACCAGTATTGTCAAAAACACCTGGTTGCCAACCAACGAATTGACTTATGGTGGGTTGATTTGTAACCACAGCACGTGTTTTAACGAATTTAAATGAAGAGTCATCAAAAGCAACTGGTCCTAATGTACTCGTCCAATTTGATGCATTGTAGAAATTTCCGTCCACCGCTCCAGTCCAATTGTAAGTTTGGGCATTAATGCCAATTGAGACCGTTAAAAACAGTCCGAAGATTAGTACCAATAGTGATTTCTTTGAAAGTAAAATTTTTTTCATTTTTTTGTTTTTTGTTTATTAAATTATTAAAGTGTTATTTTTACACTTGTAAATATAATATTTTTTTTCACACAACAAACTCAATTTAAATAATTTATAAAAAATGATTCAATTACAATACTTGCATCTTAACTTTCTAATCAAAATATACACTACTATATACCTTCACAAAATATTTTAATTTTTAACTTTATTCCTATTTCAATTTTGAATTCTCACTTAGTTGTAAAAAAAAGAAGGAAGCCTCTTTTTAGGAGACTCCCTTCTTTATATTACATATAGAATGGTAAAAGTTCTGCTACAAATTCAAAACAAAATCATTAAGTAGTTTTTCTTCGTATTTTTCTTTATCAAAAGTATATAAATAGGATCCTTTTCGGGAGGATAGCATATCTTTTTCGTCTAATTTTATAAGTATATCTAATGAATTGATTTTACTGATAAAATTACGTTTGTCGAGTTCTTTACTCAAAATGGCTTCGTACAATTTTTGAAGTTGGCGCATCGTAAATTTTTCAGGCAAAAGCTCAAATCCAATAGGTTTGGTTGAAGTTCTATAACGCAATCTACTAATAGCGTGTTTTAGCATTTTGTCATGGTCAAAAATTAATTTTGGTGCATCGTTAACACTAAACCATTCAGCATTATAATTTTGAATTAATTCTTCATTATGATTCTCGACATTAATCAAAGCGTAATAGGCAACCGAAATGGTTCTTTCTACTGGATCTCGGTCAATTTCACTAAAAGTGTACAACTGCTCCATATAGATATCTTGAAAACCAGTATAATAATTTAGTATTCTTGTAGCTGCAGTATTTAAAACTTCATCTTTTTTCAAAAAACCACCCATTAACGACCATTTTCCTTTTTCAGGTTCAAAATCTCTTTTTACCAAAAGTATTTTCAAATCATCATTATCAAATCCAAAAATGATACAATCTACTGCTAATAATACTTTGTCAGTAGCGCTATAACTATTTAACATGCTTTTTAATTTTAGTGTAAATATATGAACTTCCTTAAATTTTAAAATATTTATTTAGTGTTATTTCAACACTAAATTAAATTAAATAGTATTAAAAAAAAAATTAAGCTTAAAAAAACATAATTGTCCATAAAAAGACTGGCATTTTTTATTACTACTTTTAGAATTCATAAACATAGTTTATCCATTTCTTATTTCCCTTTTTTTTGAAACTTAATTAATTGTTTTTTTTTGTCTTTTTTTTGATTTCAATCGTTTTAGTTACCACTTTTTCATAAGATAAGGACCCAATGGCATTTATTTAAACCAATAAATCAAAGTATTAATAAGAATTTTATAACATTTTATTTATCCGTTTCAGTGTTAAAATAGGTATAAACTGGGAATTTCACATCCATTTTATTTTTTTTTGAAATTTCCTTTTTTGCTGTAATATTTGTTTTTTGGTTAAAAGTGTAATATTTACACAAATAATATCTAAAAATGTGAATTATTTTTAAAAAATTGCAATTTATTAATAGTCTGGTTATACTAACTTTATAGGATGTGTTTATTTTTATTGATTTTTTTATGATATATATTTGTTTTTGTCATTTAAATTTAATTATATTTACAAATGTAAAATTAACACTTATTAATTAACCAAAAATCCGCATGATGACAAACAAACGATTATTTTATTATTGTAATTTTTTATTACCAAGAAAAGCATGGCTTTTAGCAGTGGTAGTAATGCTATTTTCTTCTTATAATCTTATTGCCCAAGATAAGGTTGTAAAAGGAGTTGTAACTTCTGCAACAGATGCAATGCCATTACCTGGGGTAAATGTTTTGATAAAAGGGACCGCGACCGGAATTACAACTGGGATCGACGGTACTTATGTTATAACGGCAACTTCAAGTGATGTTCTTGTTTTTTCTTATATTGGATATGCAAATCAAGAATTCAAGATTGGAAATCAAACCCAGATTAACGCTTCTTTAAAGGCTGACCTTGCAACGCTTGATGAAGTAGTAGTAGTTGGGTATGGTACACAAAAGAAATCAAACTTAACTGGAGCTGTTAGTGTTATTAATGCTACCGAAGCCAAGAAAACAATATCTTATGATATTGGAAAAATGCTTCAAGGTCAAGCCGCAGGTGTAACCGTACAATCTTCTGGAGAACCTGGAGGATACGTGAACATAAAAATCAGGGGGATTACTTCTTTCAACAACAACAATCCACTTTTCGTAATTGACGGGATGATTGTTGACAGTCCTTATGATTTTGCTCCTGGTGAAATTGAATCGATGCAAGTATTGAAAGATGCTTCTTCTGCTGCTATCTATGGAGTTCGTGGTGCAAATGGTGTAATCATTATTACTACCAAAAAAGGGAAAGCCGGAGTGACGGACATTAAATTCAAATCTATGTTTGGTTTTCAAAATGTACCTAATAAGTGGTCTTTAACAAACAGAGAGCAGTATCAAAAAATTGCCAGTGCTGCCGAAGTTAATGCAGGTATAACACCCATAGCACCTGGAAATGATCCTACTAATCCACTTTATATCAGTAATGTTGATACCAATTGGCAAGATGAAGCATATAAAACGGGAACAATCAACAACCAATCATTAACATTTAGTGGTGGAGCTGAAAGTCTTGCGTATAGCCTGAATGTGGATTATTTCAAAAATGAAAGTTATTTAGACACGCCCCAAGATTATACCCGAATTTCAACAACTTTAAATTTAAACGGTAAAAAGGGTAAATTTAAATATGGTTCTAAACTAGGTTTTACACAATCTGACAAAGAAAATTTCAGTGAATATTTGCCCGGCCAATCCGCTATACAACAGTTGTTGCTTGCAATTCCTACAATGCCGGTTTATGATGCAAATAGATTGGGTGGTTATGGTGGAGCTGACAACTTAACCCAAAGAGCGATAACCCTGAACGTTATTGGTTTGAATCACTTGACAGAAAACAATAATGAAAGAAACCGTTTTATTGGCAATATCTGGGGAGAACTTGAAATCATTGACGGATTAAAATACAAAATTAATTCTAGTGCAGATGTACTAGATTGGCATACAAGACTTTTCAACCCGCCAAGTGATTTAGGTTGGTATTATATTACTACCAATGAGGAAGCGGCTTTAGACCTTTCAAATGGTAAACAAACCAGAACTATTCTTGATAATTTACTTACTTATAACCTAACTGTAGGGAAACATAAATTTGATGCTTTGGCAGGTTGGGTTCAAGAAAATAATAAATTTTACAATCAAACAGGAAGAGGTGTAGGCTATTTACCGGGAGAAATCAGTCATTTAGAATATGCAGAGGACGTTTCGGGTGTTGAATATGAAAGCACAGTAACTGGAATTTCATATCTAAGTAGAATTAACTACAGTTTTGATGATCGATATTTGTTAAATGCAAATTTTAGACAAGATAAATCATCTCTTTTTGCTCCTGAAAATAATACAGGTAATTATTACTCCTTTTCAGGTGCATGGAAACTGAGCAACGAAAAATTCCTAAAACTTCCAGAATGGATCAATTCTGTTAAATTAAGAGCAGGTTATGGTCAACTAGGAAACAATACCATAGGCGCTTATGGTTATGCCTCAACTATTAATCCTTTTGCAAGTTATGCCTTTGGCAATACTTTAGCTCCAGGAACCACTGTTGTTACCTTAAGAGATCCGAACGTGAAATGGGAAAATACAGAATCCACGAATTTTGGATTAGAATTAGGAATGTTTGACAATAAATTACAGTTTACTGGAGAGTATTTTATAAAAAAATCCACGGACCTTTTAGCTAGAGTACCAATTCCTTATTCTACAGGAGCTTTTCCAGCGGATATTTATACCAATGCAGCATCTGTGCAAAACAAAGGTTTTGAATTTACGGCATCGTACATCAACAATGACCATGCTTTTAAATATAATATTTCCGCCAATTTAGGTACCTTGGAAAATGAAGTTTTGCAAATTGGTGAAGGTAATATTCCAATCATTGGTGCGGCTTCAAAAACTGAAGTAGGAAGATCTATTGGTGAACTGTATGGTTATGAAGTAGCCGGTATTTTTCAAAATGCTGCAGATATTGCTGCCTCTCCTGCTCAAGCCGGTGCTGTTGCTCCTGGGGATATAAAATTCAGAGATGTCAATGGCGACAACATCATCAATGACAGCGATAGAACTTTTCAAGGGGTTACCATTCCTAAATATAGTTATGGTCTAGGTTTCAGCAGTACTTACAAAGATTTTGAGTTTTCCATGTTTTGGCAAGGTAGTGGAGGCAACAAAGTTTTTAATGCCGCTTACCGTAACTTAATGGGCGGACAATACAGTAATGCCAGCACTGACGAGCTAAACTATTGGACTCCTACAAACACGAATACAAATGTTCCTCGTCCGGTTATTGGAGATCCAAATGGAAATGCCAGAGATTCAAACCGATTTATTGAAAACGGCGACTTCATAAAACTTCAAAGCCTACAAATAGGGTATAATATTCCTTTGAAAAAGAATAATTATGTACAAAGAGCAAAAGTGTATGTTAATGGACAAAACTTAATAACTATTACCGATTACAAAGGATATGACCCAGATTTCACAAATAATGACGGATTGTTTTCCAGAGGTTATGATCAGGGTTCTTTCCCTAATCCTAGAACCTTTGCCATGGGTGTAGAAATAGACTTTTAAAATAGTTAATAACATAAAAAACGAATCAAAATGAAATATAAAATATTTAAATATCTAACCGTTTTCTGTTCACTATCCGTTGTATTAACGAGTTGTGTAAATGATGAAGACTTGGTACAAGTTGATCCTAACTTAGCTACTACGGGATCTTTTTGGAAAACAGACGAAGACGCCCTTTTGGGGATAAATGCAGCTTATGGTAGCTTGTTGCCAGATGGTGCTTACATGAGATGTACTCCTTTATTGCTCGACCTTAAAGGTGATGATTGTACTAGTTTTAGTCCATGGGGATCGATGTATAATGTAGGTAGATTTAACTCAAACCCTTCAGATAACGCCATCTATGGCTGGGCTTTTGAGACATATTATCAAGGAATTTTCCGCAGCAATCAGGTTTTAGACAATGTACCAGGTATTGCGATGAAAGATGCAGCTCTTAAAAGCAGAATTCTAGGTCAAGCCTATTTTATGAGAGGACTGTTTTTGTTTCACGCTGTAAATATGTTTAAAAAAGTACCTTTACCTTTAGATTCAAAAGAAATTTATCGTCAACAAAAAACTCAAGAAGAGGGATGGGCTCAAGTGATTGCTGATTTCAAAGCTGCTGCTGATTTATTGCCTACTTCGTACGCTAATGTTAGTGGTTTAGATGCAGGACAAGCAGGAAGAGCAACTAAAGGTGCTGCTTTAGGTTATTTAGGAAAAGCATACTTGTTTACCAAGGATTTTCCAAATGCAAGAGACACCTTCAAAAAAGTGATTGATTTGGGTGTTTATTCGTTAGTTGGTAATTACAGAGACAATTTTACAGATGCCAATGAAAACAACAAAGAATCTGTTTTTGAAGTACAATTCAGCAGAAATGCCGGTGGTGTTGATTTAGGTTGGGGTGGAGCTCCACAATCTGGTTGGGGAAAAACTTCTGCCAGAGCCATTACTTATGCTCCTAGAGCTTTTGGATGGACTGACGTAAATCCAACAAGAACTTTATTCAATGACTTCCAAATTGAAAAAACAACTGCAAATACTGTAGATCCTCGTTTAGATGCCACTATGTTCTACAATAAACCGGGTGGAATGACATT
This sequence comes from Flavobacterium psychrophilum, assembly GCA_945860385.1. Taxonomy (GTDB): domain Bacteria; phylum Bacteroidota; class Bacteroidia; order Flavobacteriales; family Flavobacteriaceae; genus Flavobacterium; species Flavobacterium psychrophilum_K. The sequence goes on along the minus strand of CAMAQD010000031.1, from coordinate 18,643 downwards.
GTACGGGCAAGATTTTGCTACATTTTATGCAAATAATGCAGGAGATTTAAATAACTTATTCTGCAGAAAATATCAAAATTCTGACGGGGCTTATGCCAATGAATTTGACTGGCGTTCAGGTATTAATGAACGTATTTTAAGATATGCTGATGTTCTTCTTATGTATGCAGAAAGTTTAAATGAAACAGGAAATACAGCAGGAGCTTATCCTTACATTCAAATGGTAAGAAATAGAGTTGGTTTGCCTAATCTAGCTACTGCAAAACCAGGGTTGACACAGGCAACAATGAGAGATCAGATTGCTCACGAAAGATTCTTGGAATTCCCTCTAGAAGGTCACCGTTTTGATGACATTCGTCGTTGGGGATGGTTACAAGATCCTGTAAAATTAGCTTGGTTAAAATCCAGAGATGCTGAGTTTACTACTTATGCAGCCGGAAGAGAATTTTTTCCAATTCCACAACTTGAGATTGACAACAATCCTGGAGTGGTTCAAAATGATGGTTATTAATAATAAATTTTGTTGAGTTAGTATATTGAATTAGTTAGAATTGTTAGTATCATGGGGTAAGTCTAAAAAGCTTACCTTGTGATATTATAACTTAAAGTAATTATGAAAAAAATAATAGTATTAATATCCGTTTGTCTTCTGTTTAGTCAAAGTATTTTTTCACAAAAAGAAAGCACAGTAGTTGTCATAAAAAACAGTGAAAGTGCGCCAATAATCAATAAAAACATCTACGGTCACTTTGCAGAGCATTTGGGTAGATGTATTTATGGCGGTCTTTTTGTTGGTGACACTTCGAAAATACCGAACACGAATGGAGTGCGTAATGATATTATTAAAGCGCTAAAAGAATTAAAAATACCAAACCTAAGATGGCCAGGCGGATGTTTTGCGGATACCTATCACTGGAAAGATGGAATTGGTCCCAAAGAAAACCGACCAACCATTGTAAACCAATGGTGGGGTGGCGTTACCGAAGACAATAGTTTTGGAACCCACGATTTCTTAAACTTATGCGAACTATTAGAAACGGAGCCTTATCTGGCTGGAAATATGGGTAGTGGTTCAGTTCAAGAATTGGCAGATTGGGTACAATATGTGAATTTTAGTGGCAAAAGTCCAATGAGTGATTTGCGTGTAAAAAACGGTAGAAAAGAACCCTGGAAAGTAAAAATTTGGGGAGTTGGTAACGAAGCTTGGGGTTGCGGTGGTAACATGACAGCTGATTATTATGCTGGCGAATACCGTAAATATGCCACTTTTATGTCGGATTGGTCTAATTCAGGAGGGCTGATGCGTGTAGCTTCGGGCGCGAATAGCGTTGATTATAATTGGACTGAAACTTTGATGAAAAACATTCCAGGCAATATGCTTGGTGGAGTTGCCTTGCATCATTATTCTGTAATTGATTGGGCTAAGAAAGGCGATGCTGTAGATTTTAACGAAGAACTTTACTTCAAAACTATGCAGCAAGCATTGAAAATGGAAGAATTGGTTACTAAACATTCTGCCATTATGGACAAATACGATCCGAAGAAAAATATTGCTTTGGTTGTAGATGAATGGGGTGGTTGGTACGAAGTTGAAAAAGGAAGCAATCCAGGATTTTTATATCAACAAAACACCATGAGAGATGCGGTATTGGCTGGGGCAACACTTAATATATTCAATAATCACGCTGAGAGAGTTCGTATGGCCAATTTAGCCCAATGCGTTAATGTATTGCAAGCAGTTATTCTTACCGATAAAACCAAAATGCTTTTAACACCAACGTATTATATAATGCAGATGTACAGTGTGCACCAAGACGCCAAATTATTGCCAGTTACTATAAACTCACCGTTATACACTTTTAATGGTGAAACACTTCCTGCATTATCAGTTTCGGCATCAAAAGATAAGAATGGATTAGTTCATATTTCGTTAGTAAATGTTGATTCCAAAAAAGAAAATACTGTAGAAATTGACCTTAATGCATTAGTAATCAAATCGGTATCAGGAATAATTGTTACATCATCAAAATTACAAGATCACAATACTTTTGATAATCCAACAAAAATTCAACCTGTAGTTTTTAAAGGATTCCAAATCAAAAAAGGGAAACTAGAAGTAGTAATTCCTCCTTTTTCTGTTGTAACTTTAGAAGGGAAATAAAAAAGATAAAAATGAAAAAATTGAATTCCATTTTAAAATTAGTACCTTATCTAGTACTGTTTTTATTGGTAGTATCTGTAAGTAGCTGTTCTGGAGAGGATACTCCCGCGCCAGTTCCGCCAGTTGTAGTTCCACCAGTTGTAGTTCCGCCAGTTGTACCAACATTTGCTGGGCCTACTTATTCGGATAATTACATATCTATAGCTTCTTGGAGTACTAATTCACAATGGAATTTAGCCAATGTTCATGACCCTTCGGTAGAAAAATGTGGAGAGTATTACTACATGTATCAAACTGATGCTTCCTATGGAAATGCACACGATGGTCACGGGCATTTTCCTTACCGACGCTCCAAAGACCTTGTTACATGGGAATATATGGGATCGGCAATGGTAACAGCTCCTGCTTGGGTAAAAGATTCTTTAAACAATAAAAGAGCGCGAATGCTTCCAGCATTACCTGCAATTACAAATCCAAGATACGGGTATTGGGCTCCTTATATTAAAAAAGTGGGTAGCAAATACCGTATGTATTATAGTATTGTAGCTGACGAACCAATTGTAGGTACCGATTTTACATTTTCTTGGTCAGAAAGAGCTTTTATAGGATTGGCAGAATCAGATGATTTAGCCACAAATGTTTGGGTTGACAAAGGAATGGTAGTATGCTCTGAGCCCGATGGATTAAAACCCTATTCTTTTACAGGTTCCAGAAATTGGGAAAATGCTTATTTCAAATTTAACGCCATCGACCCAACATTAATTATTACTCCAGAAAGCGATCAATACTTAATTTATGGTTCTTGGCATTCGGGTATTGCAGCTCTGAAATTGAATCCAACCACTGGAAAACCTGACCAATTAAAAACACTTAGCGATTATGGAACTCGCATCGCATCGCGAAGTGCTACAAGTCGTTGGCAAGGTTCCGAAGGGCCTGAGATTATATACAATCCAGATACACAATATTATTATCTTTTCTTAGCCTATGACGGACTTGATGTTCCTTACAACACGAGAGTTTGCCGTTCCAAAAGTATTACAGGACCTTTCTTGGGAATCAATGGTGCTAATGTAACTAACGGTGCGGATTGTTGGCCAATGCTTACACATCCTTATAGCTTTAATGGTCACACAGGATGGGTTGGATTTTCGCATTGTTCCGTTTTTCAAAATCCTGATACCAAACAATGGTATTATGCTTCTCAGGCGCGTTTGCCAAAAGATGTACCCGGTGTCAATGCGTCAAATGCGCTGATGATGGGACATGTTCGTGCCATAAAATGGACAGAAGATGGATGGCCTGTAGTCGATCCGGAAAGATATGCAGCTGTGCCAGAAACTACGCTTACTGACGCCTCTTTCATTGGAACTTGGGAACAAATTACGATGAATTATCAATATGCAGTGATCCAAAAATCGGCTACAATATATTTGACTGCTGACAAAAAAGTAAGTGGAGCAGCCACTGGAACTTGGTCCTATGACAGCGCCAACAAAACACTTACCGTAAATGGTATAAAATGTAAAGTCAGTGATGCTTGGGATTGGGAAGCGGCTACAAGAAAAGTAACCTTGACCTATTCAGGACTTACCGCGACAGGTGTTCCAATTTGGGGCAAAAAAATAAATTGATTTTTTTTAAATATTTGATTAGTTAGTAAAAAATGCTCTTTCTGCTTTTAGGAAGAGCATTTGGATAACCAAACTTTTTTCCACAACCATCATAATTTTATGAAAAACTTACTCGTAGCTATATCTCTATTGGTCTTTATTTCTTCTTGTAAAACAATTAAGCCAGAAGAAGGTAAGGCTTCCGCCAATGGGAATGCGGTTCACCACAACAATCCAATCATTAAAGATAAATATACTGGTGATCCTGCGGCCTTGGTCTACAAGGACAAAGTGTATCTCTATGCTGGTCACGATGAGGCTCCCAACGATTTCAATTTTTATAAAATGAACGAATGGTTGGTTTATTCCTCTTCGGATATGGTGCATTGGCAAGAACATCCGGTACCGCTTAAAGTGACTGATTTTAAATGGGCATCATCTGATGCTTGGGCAGCCCAAGTTATCGAACGCAACGGAAAATTTTATTGGTACGTTACTGTTTCTCACGGAACCATAAAAGGAAAAGCAATAGGAGTTGGTGTTTCTGACAGTCCAACAGGGCCTTTCAAAGATGCTTTAGGAAAAGCTCTTATTACCAATGACATGACTACACAAACCCAAATTGACTGGGACGATATTGATCCAACAGTTCATATTGATGATGATGGCCAAGCCTATCTTTTCTGGGGAAACACCGTTTGTCATTATGCAAAACTAAAGGAGAATATGACCGAATTAGATGGACCAATTCAAACCATCAGCTTGCCTAATTTTACTGAAGCTCCTTGGATTCACAAGCATAAGGATTGGTATTATTTATCTTATGCCTATCAATTTCCTGAAAAAATTGCCTACGCAATGAGCAAATCCATCAAAGGACCTTGGGAATTCAAAGGGATTTTGAATGAATTAGCTGGAAATTCAAACACCAATCATCAGTCTATAATTGAGTTCAAAGGAGTTCCTTATTTCATCTACCACAATGGTGCAATTCAACCGAATGGCGGTAGTTTCAGAAGATCAGTTTGTATCGATAGGTTGTATTATAACGAAGATGGCACTATGAAACGGGTAATTATGACATCGGAAGGAATTCATTGAAATGAATAAAGATTTAAAAATGATAAAAATGATGCACAATCCAAAATTTATAAAAACACTATTTTCTATACTAACACTTTTTGTTATTAGTGTTTCTTTTGCTCAAAAAAGACCAATTACTCACGATCCTGTGGTAGCAAAACAAGGAGATACTTACTATTTGTTTTGCACCGGACCTGGAATTACACGTTTTACATCCAAAGATTTAAAAACCTGGACACAAGCTGATCCAGTTTTTGCAAAATCACCAGCTTGGGCTTTAGACGTAGCACCGGGTTTCAATGGACATATTTGGGCTCCAGATATTACGCTTCATAATGGTATTTATTATTTATATTATTCCGTATCTGCTTTTGGCAAAAACACCTCAGCCATTGGATTAGTAATCAATACCACATTAAATTCAGAAGATAAAAATTACAAATGGGAAGATCAAGGAATTGTTATTCAATCGGTACCCAACAGAGATTTATGGAATGCCATTGACTCCAATTTGATTTTTGATGAAAAGGGAACGCCCTACTTGGCATTTGGCTCTTTTTGGAGTGGATTAAAAATGGTAAAGTTGAATGCTAATCTAAAAGAAGTCGCAAAACCAGAGGAATGGACAGCCATCGCAAGTAGAGACCGAAAAGGCGATACAGAAGAGGCAGAGGCAGGTAATGCAGCCATTGAAGGTCCTTTTATTTTTAAAAAAGGAGATTATTATTATCAATTTAACTCTTGGGATTATTGCTGTCGTGGTGAAAAAAGCACTTATAAATTAATGGTTGGTCGGTCTAAATCCGTTACTGGTCCTTATGTTGATAAAAACGGTATTGAACTTAATAAAGGTGGTGGATCTTTAGTGATTGAAGGCAACAAAAACTGGTATGGAGTTGGGCACAATAGCGTTTTTACTTTTGATGGTAAAGACTATACATTTATGCACGGGTACGATGCTAGTGATAAAGCATTACCAAAATTAATTGTAAAAGAAGTTACATGGGTAGAGGGTTGGCCAACAGTAAAACCAATGGATTAAAGATGAACTTTATTAGAACAATAACAATTGTAGTTTCTTTATTAATGACCGTTTTTGGACATTGCCAACAACGTTTAAAAGAAACAGGTACACCTCAAAAGCTAGCTTACACTATTAAGCCGGTAAATATTAAAAATGTTAAAATAACCGATGAATTTTGGTTGCCAATAATAAAAAAAGTACAAGAAAAAACCATAGAATACGCCATTCAGAAATGTGAGGAAGAAGGACGTATGGACAATTTTTTAATTGCAGGGAAACAAAAAGAAGGAACCGTGAAGGGGCAAATGCCTTTTGACGATACGGATGTGTACAAAATCATCGAAGGTGCTTCGAATACCTTGATTAGTGAACCCAATCCAAAACTCGAAAAATTATTGGATTCACTTATTGGTATTATCAAAATTGGTCAGGAAAAAGATGGCTATTTAACGACCTGGAGAACCATAAATCCAGCCAAACCGCCAGCACCTTGGGTCCCTGTAATCGAAGGGAAACGTTGGGAATCCTTGCAAATTAGTCACGAATTGTACAATTCTGGACATATGATAGAAGCTGCCGTGGTACATTTTGAAGCCACCGGAAAGAGAAATTTCTTGGACATTGCCATAAAAAATGCCGATTTATTGGTTAAAACTTTTGGAGATGGAAAAGACCAAGTTCAAGGTGTTCCAGGTCATCAAATCGTGGAAACAGGTTTAGTAAAATTGTTTCAAATCACAAAAAATAAAGCCTATTTGAATTTGGCCAAATATTTTCTGGATAACAGAGGAAACCCAAATAACCATAAATTATATGGTGCTTATTCACAAGACGACATTCCTGTTATTCAACAAAAAGAAGCCGTAGGTCATGCCGTAAGAGCCGTTTATATGTATGCCGGAATGACTGATATCGCTGCAATTGAAAATAATTCTGAATATTACAAAGCCGTAAATGGTTTATGGGAAAATGTAGTAAATAAAAAAATGTACATCACCGGAGGAATTGGTTCCAGACCCGAAGGAGAAGCCTTTGGTGACAATTATGAATTGCCAAATCTTACCGGTTATAACGAAACTTGTGCTGCTATTGGCAATGTATATTGGAATCACAGACTGCACAATATTTCTGGAAATTCAGATTATTTTGATGTGATTGAACGCTCTTTATACAACGGATTAATTTCCGGATTATCATTGGACGGAAAGAAATTCTTTTATCCAAATGCTTTGGAATCGGATGGGGTTTATAAATTCAATCGTGGTGCTTGCACGCGTCAATCTTGGTTTGACTGTTCTTGTTGCCCAACCAACTTAATTCGATTTATTCCTTCGATTCCGGGTCTGATTTATTCTACAACCAAAGATGTGCTTTACGTCAATTTATATGCTTCAAATACTGCTGAAATAACACTAGACAAAACCAAATTGCAAATTGTACAACAAACCAATTATCCTTGGGATGGTAATGTTGCACTAACAGTTTGGCCTAAAAAGGAAAGCGAATTCACGGTTAAGTTAAGAATTCCGGGATGGGCGAAAAACCAAGTTTTGCCGGGAGATTTATACAGTTATGCAATTCCCGCTTCCGCAAAAGTTCTCCTGAAGATAAACGGAAAACCTTTCGAATATACAGAAGATAAAGGATATATCACCATCAGCCGAAAATGGAAAAAAGGAGAAATCATAGAAATGGAGCTCCCAATGGAAGTGAAAAAAGTGGTTACCAATGAAAAAGTAGAAAGCAACAAAGGAAAAGTTTCCTTAGAATATGGTCCAATCGTTTATGCTATCGAAGAAATTGACAATCCAACAGCTTTTGACAAAATCAGCATTGATGCAAATGACACTTTCAAAGTTACCAAAGAACCAAACCTTTTAGAAGGTGTGAACACCATTCAAACTAAAAATTTCAAAGCCATTCCTTATTATTCTTGGTCTAACAGAGGTGTTGGAAAAATGAAAATATGGATTCAAAATAAATAGAATAATTAAACTGTAAACAGCAAAAGTGATAGTCATTTATCTGCTGAATATTTAAAAAATTTAGAATATAATTTATGAAATCTAACAGTCAAAAGTTAAGCTTCTTCGAAAAAATTGGATACGGTTCCGGTGATGCAGCAGTCAATGTTGTAATCTCTTCCATGTTTCTGATTATTACGTTTTTTTATACCGATGTTTTTGGGTTAAAACCCAAAGATATGGCCATTTTATTTCTCTTGGTTCGATTTATCGATGCTTTAGCCGATCCTATTATGGGATTAATAACCGACAAATTCACCACGAGATGGGGGCGATACAGACCTTATTTCTTGTTTTTATCAGTTCCTTTTGGTATTTCTGTTTTTTTGACATTCACTACCCCCGATTTTGATTATTCAGGAAAATTGATTTATGCTTACGTCACTTACATTTTTGTAAATCTGATGTTTACCACGGTGACAATTCCTTATATTTCTTTAATTGGTGTATTGACGAGTGACTCAAAAGAACGTTTAAGTGCCAACGGATTTAGGCTTTTCTTTGCAAAAATCGCCGCTTTTCTGGTGTCTATAGTGGTGCCAATTTTGGCGGAAAAGCTAGGCAAAGATGATTTAGCCAGAGGATATCAATTGGCAATGGGGATTATGGCACTTTTAGGAACTTTACTATTTTTATTTTGCTTTTTTACAACCAAAGAGCGAGTAGAACATGAAGTAGATAAAAAACCGGTATCAGAGCAATTAAAATTGCTATTCAAAAATGGGCAATGGACCCTTTTATTTGGTGTTTGTTTCTTTGGAACCGTAGGTTATGTAATTCGTGGATCGGTAGCCATTTTCTATGCAAAGTATTTCCTTGGAGGTGATGCAAGTGTGCAGTCCACTTTTATGGCAACAGGTGTTACAGCAGCAATATTGGCGATGCCTGTTTCAACCTATATTACGAAACATTACTGTAAAGTAAAACTTTTTAAATATACTCAACTTGCAGTTGGAGCTATTAGTTTAGTGATGTACTTTGCAGTAAAGCCTGGAGATATGGTACTGGCCTATGTGCTTTATTTTATACTTTCTTTTGTGGTCGATTTGCATGCGCCAGTTTTTTGGTCAGCTATTGCAGAAGCTGTAGATTATGGTCATGCTGAAACAGGTAAACGTGTTTCTGGACTCTCTTTTGGTGGAATTTCTTTTGCTCAAAAAGCAGGAATGGGGGTTGCTGGAGCGGCTGTAGGCTACTTGCTAGACTTTTTTGAATATACCCCAGATGGTGTTCAGAATGAAACTACTTTGGTTGGTCTTGCTTTGATGTTGACAATTATTCCGGGTGTTTTCCACGTGATTATGGGAGGACTTATGTTTCGATATAAAATCACTGATGAATATTATGAAACTATAAAAAAGAAATTGAACATATAAAATGGGAACAACTGAAAATAAATCACTTCTTGTTAAACAACGCGCCGATCCGTTTGTTTACAAACACACAGATGGATATTATTATTTTACGGGATCTGTTCCAGCCTACGATTCAATCGAGTTGAGAAGAGCAAAGACTTTAAATGAATTGCAAGAAGCACAGACATTTAATGTGTGGAAAAAACACGATTCAGGACCAATGAGCCAACATGTTTGGGCACCTGAAATACATTATTTGGATGGAAAATGGTATGTCTATTTTGCGGCTAGCGAAGTGGACGATATCTGGAAATTAAGACCCTATGTGATTGAGTGTAAAGGTCAAGACCCATTAAATGATGAATGGGTTGAATTGGGTCAGATGCAAGCTGCAGAGGACGATTTTAAAACATTTATTGATTTTTCTTTAGATGGTACTGTCTTCGAAAATAACGGCAAAAGATATTTTTGTTGGGCTGAAAAAACAGGAGGTCAGTTTGCTGCTTCCAATTTGTATTTAGCCGAAATGGAATCACCAATTAAGTTGAAAACTGCTCAATTTATGCTTACAACACCCGATTATGATTGGGAAAGAATAGGTTTTTGGGTAAATGAAGGTCCAGCAGTTATAAAAAATAAAGGGAAAATTTATATCACATTTTCGGCAAGTGCTACAGGTGCTTGTTATTGTATGGGATTGATGGAAGCAGATGAGGCATCAGATTTATTAGACAGAAACTCTTGGAAAAAATCAAGAAACCCTGTGCTGGAGTCCGATTATGAAAAGAAAATATTTGGACCTGGTCATAATAGTTTTACGGTTGCAGAAGATGATATAACACCATTATCAATATACCACGCTAGAGATTATGATGAAATTGTCGGCGATCCTTTATATGACCCAAATCGACATGCAAGAGTGATGACTGTAAAATTTAATGAGGACGGAAAACCACTATTTGAATTTTAATTTGTTTGTACAAATAATTTGATGCGATTTGGTTTTTAGGAGTTTTACAAAAATGAAGTTGTAAAACTTAATTAAGTGTTTTTTGTACACTTATAAAATAAATATAGTATATTTGTAATCATATTAAAATGATTTTAGAATGAAAAATTATGTTATAGGATTAGATTACGGCTCAGACTCTGTTCGTGCCGTTTTAATCGACACAGAGAATGGTCAAGAGTTGGCCTCCGATGTTTGCCATTACAAAAGATGGGCAAATAAAGAATATTGTAATCCCTCAATAAATCAATTTCGTCAACACCCTTTGGATCATATTGAAGGCTTGGAATCTACTATAAAAGCAGTAGTTGCTGCGGGAAAAGTTGCTCCTTCTCAAATCAAAAGTATTTGTATTGACACCACGGGTTCGTCACCAATTCCAGTTACCGAAGATGGAACTCCATTGGCTTTGACAAAAGGTTATGAAAACAATCCAAATGCGATGATGGTATTGTGGAAAGATCATACTGCTATAAAAGAGGCCAACGAAATCAATGAATTGGCCGCCAATTGGGGTGGAGAAAATTTCACCAAATACGAGGGTGGAATTTATTCATCTGAATGGTTTTGGGCAAAAATTTTACACGTAGCTCGTGAAGACGAAGCTGTTAAAAACGCAGCCCACACTTGGATGGAACATTGCGATTTGATGACGTATTTATTGATTGACGACAAAGATTTAAAATCATTCAAAAGAAGTCGTTGCGCTGCAGGACACAAAGCGATGTGGCACGAAGACTGGAACGGTTTACCTCCGGTAGAATTTTTAGGAAAATTAGATCCCTATTTGGCAACACTTCGCGGAAACTTATACGATGAAACTTATACTTCAGATCTTGTTGCTGGAACATTAAACCAAGAATGGGCAACCCGATTAGGACTTTCAACAGATACCATAATTGCCGTTGGAACTTTTGACGCACATTCTGGAGCCGTTGGAGCCAAAATCGACGAGTACGCTTTGGTTCGCGTTATGGGAACTTCTACTTGCGATATTATTGTGGCTTCAAACGAAGCAGTTGGAACAAAAACCGTAAAAGGAATTTGCGGACAAGTTGATGGTTCTGTGATTCCAGGTTATATCGGATTAGAAGCAGGACAATCTGCTTTTGGCGATGTTTTGGCTTGGTTCCAAGATACTTTATCTTGGCCATTAGATAATTTGGTTTACACTTCCAATCTTTTATCGGCAGAACAAAAAGTACAATTAAAAGCAGAGATAAAATCTAATTTCATTAAAACTTTAACGCAACAAGCAGAAGCTATTCCGCTATCAGAAAGTATTCCTACTGCATTGGATTGGGTAAATGGGCGACGAACACCAGATGCTCATCAAGGATTGAAAAGTGCAATTTCGAATATTTCTTTAGGAACAAAAGCACCGCATCTCTTCAAAGCTTTAATCAATTCCATTTGTTTTGGTTCTAAAAAAATAGTGGACAGATTTGAAGAAGAAGGCGTTCGTATTGATAGCGTAATTGGTATTGGAGGCGTGGCCAGAAAATCACCATTTATTATGCAAACTTTAGCGAATGTTTTGAACAAACCTATCAAAGTTGCAGCTTCAGATCAAGCACCAGCCTTGGGAGCAGCGATTTATGCAGCCGTTGCAGCTGGAATTTATCCAAACGTGATTGAAGCCAGCAAAAAAATGGGAAGCGATTTCGAAAGCGAATATTTCCCAGAATCAGATAAAATAGAAGCGTATCAGGAATTGATGGATTCCTATTCTGATTTAGCTCAATTTATTGAAAGTATAACTAAATAAAAAATCTCGAATGAGTTCAAAATATGCAGCTTTAAAACAAGAATGCTACGAGGCCAATATGGAACTGAATGCCTTGAAATTAGTGGTGTACACTTTTGGAAATGTAAGTGCCGTGGATAGAGAAAATAGTGTTTTTGCTATCAAACCAAGCGGTGTTCCCTATGAAGATCTGAAACCCGAAGATATTGTTATTGTGGATTTTGACAACAACATTATTGAAGGAACAAAACGACCTTCATCAGACACGAAAACGCACGCTTTTTTATACAAAAATTGGCCAAACATTGGTGGAGTGGCTCACACTCACGCTACTTATTCTGTGGCTTGGGCGCAATCGCAACTTGATATTCCAATTTTTGGAACTACTCACGCGGATCATTTAACGGCTGATATTCCTTGTGCTGCTCCAATGAGTGATGCACTTATCGAAGGAAATTATGAACACAATACCGGAATTCAAATCCTAGATTGTTTCAAAGAAAAAAATCTTTCCTACGAAGAAGTAGAAATGGTTCTTATTGGAAATCACGGACCATTTACTTGGGGGAAAAACGCAGCAAAAGCGGTTTATAATAGCAAAGTTTTGGAAGTAGTCGCTGAAATGGCTCATTTGACTTTGCTGATAAATCCAAATGCCCCAAGATTGAAAGATTCTCTAATAAAAAAACATTACGAACGCAAACACGGAAAAGATTCGTATTACGGTCAGTAAATTTTAGAATACAGATTGCATAAATAAACGATTAAAAAGTTAAATAATTAAAAAAAATATAATGATAGATATTGCCCAAAAAGAAATTTGGTTTGTAGTAGGAAGCCAAGAGTTATACGGTGAAGAAACACTAAGAAAAGTTGCTGAACATTCGCAAATAATTGCAAAAGGATTGGATGCGTCTTCTAAAATACCAGTAAAATTGGTTTACAAAGATGTGGTTAAATCGCCAGCTCAAATCCTAAATGTATGTTTGGAAGCCAATTCCAACAAAAACTGTATTGGTATTGTAGCTTGGATGCACACTTTTTCGCCAGCTAAAATGTGGATTGGTGGATTGAGCATCTTGAAAAAACCATTGTGTCATTTGCACACACAATTTAATGCTGAAATTCCTTGGAGCACTATGGATATGGACTTTATGAACTTAAATCAATCGGCTCACGGAGACAGAGAGTTTGGATTCATCATGTCAAGAATGCGTAAAAAACGCAAAGTAATTGTAGGACATTGGGAAGACGAACGTGTTCAAACCAAATTAGGAAACTGGACCAGAGTAGCTTTAGGTTGGAATGAATTGCAAAACCTTAAAGTAGCTCGTATTGGTGACAATATGCGTGAAGTAGCAGTTACTGAAGGCGATAAAGTAGAAGCCCAAATTCGTTTTGGAGTTTCAGTAAATGGTTATGATTCTTCGGATGTTACCAAACATATCGATAAAGTTACCGACCAACAATTGAACGATTTATTGGCAGTTTACGAAGCTTCATATAGCTTAACCGACGATTTAAAAGAAGGTGGATCCAAAAGACATTCGTTAGCCGACGCTGCAAAAATTGAATTAGGATTAAGAGCTTTCCTTGAAGAAGGTGGATTTGGAGCTTTTACTGATACTTTCGAAAATCTTGGAGCTTGGAAACAATTACCAGGAATTGCAACTCAACGTTTAATGGCCGATGGTTATGGTTTTGGTGGCGAAGGCGACTGGAAAACCGCAGCAATGGTTCGTGCTTTGAAAGTAATGAATGTAGGACTAGAAGGGGGAACTTCTTTTATGGAAGATTATACCTATCACTTTACACCTCAAAAATCGTATGTTTTGGGTTCACACATGCTTGAAATTTGTCCGTCTATCGCTGATGGAAAACCAGCTTGCGAAGTGCATCCATTAGGAATTGGAGGTAAAGAAGACCCAGCTCGTTTGGTGTTTAATTCTCCTGCTGGCGAAGCAATCAACGTATCTTTAGTCGATATGGGAACTCGTTTCCGTTTGATCGTAAACGAAGTTGTTGCTGTAAAACCAATGGCAGAATTACCAAAATTACCAGTAGCACGCGTGTTGTGGGATTGTAAACCAAACCTTGATGTTGCAGCGACTGCTTGGATTCTTGCGGGTGGAGCGCATCACACGGTTTATAGCCAAGCTGTAACTACCGAATTTATGGAAGATTTTGCTGATATTGCTGGTATCGAATTGGTTGTAATTGATAATCAAACCACTATTCGTAACTTCAAAGATACTTTGAATGCCAATGAAGCGTATTTTCACATTTTTCAACACGGTCTGTAATTAAAAAAATAGAAAGTTTGAAAGTCTAAAACAATGTGTTTTTTGACTTTCAAATTTTCGAATTATTAATAGTTAACTAAAAAACCACAAATTATGAATGTATTAAAACGTTGCATTTATGGATTTTCCATAATGAGTTTAGCTTTTCTTACAATACATTGTAAGGATACTAAAAAAGAAGAAAAACAAGAAAATACAACTCAAAAAATGGATAGCGTGTCTATAGAAAAAAAAGAATACGGAACAACTCCTACGGGTCAAAAAGTAGCTATTTATACATTGAAAAACCAAAAAGGAATGGAAGTAAATATCATGACTTATGGTGGAATTATTACTTCATTGAAAGTGCCTAACAAAGCTGGCGTTTCTGAGGAAGTGGTTGTTGGTTTTAACAATTTAGAACAATATACCAAAGACAATCCTTATTTTGGAGCCCTGATCGGAAGATACGGAAACCGAATTGCAAAAGGGAAATTTACTTTGGACGGTAAAGAATATCAATTGGCAACTAACAATGGCAAAAATGCTTTACATGGTGGGCCGGAAGGTTTCCATAGAGTAATTTGGACTGCTGAAGAAGCCAAAGGTGGAGAGAATGCTACTTTAAAATTGAAGTATGTCAGTAAAGATTTGGAAGAAGGGTATCCAGGAAACTTAACTGTTTTTGTGACATACACTTTGAATAATGACAACTCTTTAGACGTGCTTTATGAAGCAACTACTGATAAGAAAACGATTGTAAACTTGACGCAACATTCGTATTTTAACTTATCAGCTGATTTTACCAAAACCATTTTGAAAGACGAAATCACTATTGATGCCGATAAATTAGTTCCTGTGGATGCTGATTTAATTCCAACAGGAAAATTGACAGATGTTGCCAATACTCCATTTGATTTTAGAAAACCAAAAGTGATTGAAAAAGACATTAATGTTAAAGATGATCAATTGAAAAAAGGATTAGGATACGACCATTGCTGGGTTTTAAACAATCAGGACAAAGGCTATCGATTTGTGGCTTCTGCCTATAATGCTCCAAGTGGAAGATTACTTGAAGTGTATTCTGATCAACCGGGAATCCAACTTTATACAGGAAACTTTTTGGACGGAACTTTGCCAATGAGAAACGGTGGAACTTATGCCCACAGAACGGGCTTGTGTCTTGAAACGCAGCACTATCCAGATTCACCAAATCAAAAAGATTTCCCTACAACGGTATTAAATCCGGGAGAGAATTATAAAACAAAAACAACTTTTAAATTCTCTGTGAAATAATAAAAAAACACTAAGCATAATTTTTGTTTAGGCTCGATATAATTTAAAAATGGTTTGGTTTTTTAAATTAGATTAGTAGTTATGAACCCTGAAAAGTCAATTTTTCAGGGTTTTTTATTTCTTTTTTTATAATTTGTTAATCGATGTTTAACTCAATTCGATTTTAAATTTGATGTAATAGTGTTGTTTCAATTACCTTTAGGCAACTGAATTTAGGTTTAAATATTGAATTGGCTTAGCCAAAATAGTTATGCAATAACATAAGAAACCCTCGAAAAATAATGTTTTCGAGGGTTTTTATAATAAATTGAATCCTCTTTAAATCCTTATATTTTAATAACAAAACCTCCGAAAGGCTTCATTTTGACTTTAAGTTTATTTCCTTTTGAAACAACCTCATTTTTGAATCCATTTTCATTTTCTAAAATGATAAAACCTGAATTATTAGTTACAAACGACAAATCAATTTCGATTTCTTTAGCGGTATTTTCTCCATTGGTGCCAACTATAAACCAAACATTGTCTTTTTTTCGAGCCATAACCACATACTTTCCAGGGAAACCTTCGATGAATTTGGAATCATCCCAATTCGTTGGAATGTCTTTTAAATAATCGACTACATATTGTGGTTGTTTTGCCATTCCATCAGGTGTTTCGGCAATGTGTTGAATGCCGGACAAGAACAAAACAGGTAATGCTAATTCGAATGCTGGAGTAGTTTTTCTTTTAATATTGGGAATCGAATCCAAGACCATTGGCGTGAAATCCATTGGATCAAAAACGTTCCGTGCAAAAGGAATCAAGGTGCAATGACTCGGTTGTAAATCAGCAACTTCTTGGGTAAACGTGATAAATTCTTCTCCTTTGATTGCTTCGGTTGTCAGTAAATTTGGATAGGTACGTTGCCAACCTCTTGGCAAAGTGGCTCCATGAAAATTAATTAATAATTTGTGTGCTGCTGCATCTTTTAAAATAGCGTGATAATACCCAATCATCGATTGTCCGTCGCCTCCAAAAAAGTCCACTTTTATACCTGCGATTCCCATCTCGTTGAGTTTGGTGAACTCTCTATTTCTACCGTCAGCAGTTAATAATTTGCTTTTTGGTTCATAAACAGTGCTGTTCCAAGCTCCAGATGAATTGTACCAAACTAATAATTTTACATTTTTGCTTTTGGCATATGTGGCTAAATCTTTCATTTTTTCATCGCCAATTCTTTTATTCCAATCGGCATCAATTAAGCAATACGGCCAATTCATTTGAGAAGCATAATCGATAAATTTCAAAGTGGTTTCATAATTTACTGATTCATCCTTAAGCAAAACCCAACTCCAAGATGCCAATCCACTTTTAATAAAAGACGTGTCGATAGGAATAGCTGGATCCGCTAAATCGGTTCCTAATGTACTTTCCGTAATAGTATTCAAAGAACCAATAGCAATGATTCGCCAAGGTGTGTACCAAGGCAATTGCGATTCAGGATTCAAAGCTCCGTTTGGAAAAACCTCTTCCTTTTGAGGAAAAGTCACCTGCATTGCTTTTGAAGTTTCGTTGTAAACTAATCTACTTCCGCAATAATTATTTTGTAATCCTGATTCTGAAATTAATAACCAAGTATCATTCGATTGGAATAGGGCAGGATATACCCAACCTTCTCCAATGGCTGGTTTTGTGTTTACAGGCACTCCCATAGCATAATGCTCCTCGTAAGAGGGATTAGTTTCGCTCCAACCTGTTTTGGCTTTTGACATAGGTTGTAACCAAGCTTTTGTAGCAGTGTCAAAATTATAAGTTGTTTTTTCTTCTATAATTTTTTTGATATCTTTTGAAGTTTCTGGGAAATGGTATCTTAATGCAATTCCATCATTGGAAATTTGAAAAATGATATCAATTGACTTGCCTTCTTTGTTTTGTAATTGAACAGTATATTGATTTGCAGCATAGGAAATGTTTTTTCGTTTCCCTTGAAACATTGAATAATTAGATTGAATCGATTTGGCTTCAGAAACTTTTACGATTTTTAAATCGGTATAGAAATTAGCATCTTCTCTTAAGATTCCTAGTTCGGAAGTTTTGATTACCAATTTGTCGTTATAAAAAATTTTATAAACTGGCGTTTTATTTTGGTTTAATGCGAATGTTATTTTGATTGTTTTGTCAGCGTTAACGAATGAATAATCTGTTTTTTTATAAACAAATGAAGTTAACATAAGTGCCATTAGTAGCACTAAAATAATTTTTTTCATAATAAAGTGTTTAAATTACACTTACAAACATACAAAAATTAATTATTGTTTTGATGCTCCTAAATGGTTAAGTAAAATTTATTTGTTTTTATAATATTTTTTTAATTACATTTGTAAATGTGTTTTTTACACTTATTTTATTATTTTACTCTTAGGTTCTTATTAACAGTTATTTGGATTAAAATCAAAGAATAAATTTTACCACAATATATCAAATTTATAATTAAAAACATGAACAACAAAATTGACAATTTAGCCGCTGACAACATTAGAGCATTAGCCATATCCATGGTAGAAAAGGCAAATTCAGGTCATCCTGGAGGCGCAATGGGAGGCGCAGATTTTTTACACATTTTATACTCAGAATATTTACATTTTGATCCAACCGAAATGGATTGGCCTTTCAGAGATCGTTTCTTTATGGATGCGGGACATTTATCGGCTTTGATGTATGCACAATATAATTTGTTAGGAAATTATTCAAAAGAAGATTTGCAAAATTTCAGACAATGGGGTTCTATTACTCCGGGACACCCTGAAGTTGATGTGTTGAGAGGAATAGAAAATACCTCAGGACCACTGGGACAAGGACACGCAATGGGAGTTGGAGCTGCAATAGCTGCCAAATTTTTAGATGCTAGATTTACCGGTCTTTTTGAACATAAAATATATGGTTTCATCACTGATGGCGGTGTTCAAGAAGAAATCTCTCAAGGAGTTGGTCGTATTGCTGGACACTTAGGATTGAACAATTTTATTATGTTTTATGACTCTAATGATGTTCAACTTTCTTCAATGACCGA
>CAMAQD010000030.1 GCA_945860385.1 Flavobacterium psychrophilum | reverse complement strand
ATTATTATTTTTTTTGATTGAAAATATATTAAATGCTTTTTTAAGCATAATTTTGTTTATTTCAAACTTATTCGTATGTTTGCGTAATCGATTACATTTAATGATATTAAAAATTTTAATTTTAAAAAAATGAAACATTTAAAAATATTTCCTCCCGCCAATAAGGCCAATGGATTCTTTCGGTTTGCAATTGCAATGATTTTAATTGTTTCAACTGCTGCAAAATCTCAGGAAATTCCAGATACTAAAGTAGTTTGGGATAAAATGGAGTTGATAATTAAGAATGTAAAACCAGTTACATTCCCCAATAAAACCTATAACATTATTAAATACGGAGCAAAATCAAATGGCACTTTCAATAATACTCTAGCCATAAAAAAAGCAATTAAAGTTTGTTCCAAAAATGGAGGCGGAATAGTCCTGATCCCAAAAGGAAAATTTTTATCAGGTCCAATTCATTTAGAAAACAATGTGAATTTGCATATAGAAGAAGGAGCTGAAATTATTTTTAGTACAAACCTAAAAGATTTCCTTCCCTTAGTTCATACCACTTTTGAAGGAACAGAATGTATGAATTACTCACCTCTAATTTATGCATATCAAAAAACAAATGTTGCCATTACAGGAAAAGGAACAATAAATGGTCAAGCCAATAATGATAATTGGTGGTCTTGGTGCGGAAAAGATACTTACGGTTGGAAAGAGGGAATGCCAAAACAACAAAAAGACATTGAAAATTTAATGAATATGGCTGAAAAAGGTGTTGGAGTGCCAGAAAGAATTTTTGGTGAAAATCATTATTTGAGGCCAAATTTTGTTGAGTTTTTTGAATGTACCAATGTATTGGTCAAAGACATAAAAATTATTAATGCCCCTTTTTGGATTCTTCATCCAATGAAAGCCACCAATGTTACCATTGACGGTGTTGCAATAAATAGCCATGGCCCAAACAATGATGGTTGCGATCCTGAATATTCAAAAAATGTAATAATAAAGAATTGCACTTTCAATACCGGAGATGACTGTATCGCAATAAAAGCAGGCCGAGATGCAGATGGAAGAAGAGTTGGTATTAAAAGTGAAAATATAATTGTTCAAAATTGTAAAATGTATGATGGCCACGGCGGAGTAACCATTGGCAGTGAAATGTCTGCTGGAGTAAGTAATGTTTATGTAGAAAATTGCATAATGAGCAGTCCAAACCTTGATGTTGCCATTCGATTGAAAACGAACTCTAAAAGAGGCGGATTAATAGAAAATTTTTATGTTAGAAACATTGAAATCGGAGAAGTAAAAGAAGCTGTTTTAAAAGTTGATATGTTTTATAGCGTTCATGGCAACCAAGAAGGAAAATTCATTCCCCGCATTGAAAACATCAGTCTTGAAAATGTAAAAGTAAAATATGGCGGGAAATTTAGCATATTTGCTACGGGTCATAAAGAGTCTCCTATTAAAAATATTACGTTTAAAAATGTAATTATTGAAAAAGTAGACACTCCGTTTTCAATCGAAAATGTTGAAAATCTTAAATTAGTTAACACCTACATTAACGGTGAACTTGTAAAAAATACCAACAATTAAAATGATGGGGACAAAAATGGTTAATTAATTGTTTTAAATTAGCTGAATCAGGAGCTTACAAGCGCCTCTATTAAATTTTGCAAAAGGTTTTATTCTTCAAACTAAACAATGAAAAAAATTGCAATACTCCTTTTGTTTTTCTCCAAATTTGTTTTTGCACAAGCTGACTATCCTATTGATACCACTTACACCGTAAAAAGTGTTTACAATAAGTTAAAAAAAGAATATCCTAATGTTAGCCTTGTACAGCCCAAAAAATATGAAAACGTAAAAGAGCAAAAAGAAATAGTTTATCTAAAAATAAACAACCGAAAACTACATCTTGATGCGTATTACAATAAAACCAAGAAACAAAATCCCGCTATAATTATCATACACGGTGGCGGTTGGAAATCAGGAAACAAATCCCAAATGGAAAATTTTGCTGTTGAAATGGCCTCCAAAGGATATTCTTGTTTCAATATTGAATTCCGATTATCACCAGAAGCAATTTACCCAGCAGCTATTTTTGATGTAAAAAAGGCAATACAATATATTAGAAAAAATGCAACAAAATTCAATGTTAATCCTAATAAAATTGCAGTTTTAGGTTGTTCATCCGGTGGTCAAATGGCTGCCTTAATAGGAACTACAAATGAAAATAGAAATTTTGAAGATGATACGATTCTTAAAAATTCATCATACGTTCAAGCAATCATAAATATTGACGGTATCTTAGCTTTTAAACATCGTGAATCTGAAGAAGGAAAAGTAGCTGGTTTATGGTTAGGAGGCAGTTATGAAGAAATTCCAACAATTTGGCAGCAAGCTTCTCCATTAAATCATACAGATAAAAACACACCTCCTACCCTATTTATAAATAGCAGTATTCCTCGATTTCACGCTGGAAGAGACGATATGATTGCGATTTTAAACAAAAACGGAATTTATAATGAGGTCCAAACAATTCAGAATTCACCTCATTCCTTTTGGTTTTTAGATCCTTGGTTTGACGAAACTATAGTATTTACATCACAATTTTTAGATAAAGTATTTAAACAATATAAAAATGAAAACAACTAAAATAATTGCAGCCTTACTCCTATTGAGTTTAGCCTCTTGTCAGGCACAAAACAATAAAACAACAAGTAAAAACTCAAAAACCTATGCCGAAATATCTGTTAAAGAAGGAGGCAAATGGGAAGGTCGCAAATATATCGGTGGTACTTTTAAAAATGTTCAAAGTCTAAAATTGGCTCCTGAACATACGGATCATTCTTTTGACATTCGTTACGAAGGTCCTGGTTGGGAAAGCAATAAAATAGGCTATCGCTTATATCTCGATTGGAGAAATGCCATTGACATTTTCGGAAAAAAAACCGAAGCGATGGTTTTACCCAAAGTTGGATTAGATGGCTTCGATTCGTATCACGAAATGAGCGATTGGGGATCAGATATTCTAAAAGCTGGAAAAGGAATCGGAATTGGTTCTATCGACCGTTACCTAAATAACGAAAAATTACACTTTTATGCTGTAGATTCTACCATCGCCATGGTTCAAAATAAAAGCAATGAATCAGGTGTGAAAATCAATTATTACGGATGGAAAACAGCTGATGATAAAATTGATTTTACCTCTGAACTTAGTATCAAACCGGACCAAATTTACACTAAACACAACTTTCAAGCTTCAAAGGAAATCAAAGGAATTTGCACCGGAATTGTAAAACAAAAAAACACGGAATTCCTTAAAAAAGAAAGTGCCAACAAAAAATGGGGATACATAGCCACTTACGGAAAACAATCCTTGGTTCCAGACAATTTAGGGATGGCTATTTTTTATGAAATCAACACTATAGAATCTTTGGAGGATGCTGAATTTGACCATTTATTGGTTTTCAAACCAAGTACTAAATCAAATTCTTTTTACCTTTTAGGAGCTTGGGAACAAGAAATTGGAGGTGTAAAATCTAAAGAAGAATTCATCAAATATTTAGATGAAAAATTAGATGTTTTAAACAAAAAGAATAAGCTTTAGTTAGAAATAAAATGTCTTATTGGTAATCAAATTTTAAAAAATAGTAAACATCCAAATTATGTTAAACATAAAAATAAGCCTTTTAAAAGCTACCACACTATTTATTTCACTAGCTTTTTTTAGTTGTAAATCCAAAGCGCAGGAACCCATAAAAACGGTTGAATCACAAAATATTGAAATTTCAAAAGACGCAAAATGGTCTGATAAAATGGCTTTAACGTTAATGAAACGTCATCCACAAGCGTATATGATTGACGATGCAAAAACTCCAAAATGGGACTATGTACACGCCTTGGTACTTCACTCATTCGAAGAATTGTATAAAAAAAATCCGGATCCAAGGTATGCAGACTACATAAAAAACTATGTGGATATTTTAGTTCAAAACGATGGAACTATTAAAACCTATGAATTAGAAAAATACAATATAGACTTAGTTTTGCCTGGTCGTTTATTATTTAATTTATACCAAACTACAAAAGAAAATCGCTATTTAGTAGCGATGCAAACGTTAAAAAAACAATTGGAAGGACAACCAAGAACTGCATCAGGTGGATTTTGGCACAAACAAATTTACACCAACCAAATGTGGCTCGACGGCCTGTATATGGGTGAACCATTCTATGCACAATACACCGTTACTTTTGAAAATGGAAAAAATCTAGACGATGTTGCTAAACAATTTGAAGAAATTCAATTGCACGCCACTGACCCAAAAACAGGATTATTATATCACGGTTGGGACGAAAAAAAATTAATGCCTTGGGCTAATAAAGATACGGGTGTTTCTCCAAATTTCTGGTCAAGATCCATCGGTTGGTATATGATGGCCTTAGTTGATGCCTTGGATTATTTTCCAAAAGACCATCCAAAACAAAAAGAATTAGTTAGTTATTTGAATAACATCGCCGCAAGTTTAGAAAAATTTCAAGACGAAAAAACGGGTTTGTGGTATCAAGTAACCGATAAAGGCGGAAAAGAAGGAAACTATTTAGAATCGTCAGGAACCTCAATGTTTGCTTATGTTTATGCAAAAGGGGCAAACAAAGGATATTTAACGTCAAAATATAAAAAAGTAGCCAACAAAGCCTTCGATGGTTTGACCAAACAATTGATAAAAACAGATACCGATGGGACAATTACACTTACTCAAGCGTGCGCCGTTGCAGGACTTGGAGGTATTCCATACAGAGACGGTTCCTACGAATATTATGTCAATGAAAGAAAAAAAGACAATGATCCAAAAGCAACTGGGCCATTTATTCTGGCAGCCTTAGAATTAAACAGATAAAATAGAAATGAAATTTTTTAAAATCATAGCTTTTTTTGTATTCCTAATTTCAATTCAAACGACATTAGGACAGGAAAATCATTCCCAAGTTTGGGTAGCTGATAACGGAGATGGAACCTATAAAAACCCCATTTTGTATGCTGATTATTCCGACCCAGATGCTATTCGTGTTGGTGATGATTATTATATGACCGCGTCATCGTTTAATTGTATTCCGGGCTTGCCTATTCTACATTCAAAAGATTTGGTAAACTGGAAATTAATTGGTTATGCACTTTCTAAACAAAAACCGTTGGAAGTATTCAACAAACCTCAACACGGCAATGGCGTTTGGGCCCCTTGCATTCGCTATCATAACAATGAATTTTATATTTACTATCCTGATCCAGATTACGGTATTTATCTTGTAAAAGCACGAAAAGCCGAAGGTCCTTGGTCTGAACCCATAATGGTTAAAGAAGGAAAAGGATTAATTGATCCAACGCCTCTTTGGGACGAAGATGGAAAAGTATATCTTGGATATGCTTTTGCAGGAAGTCGTGCCGGAATCAAAAGCCTTTTAGCTGTTTGCTCTATGAATTCCGAAGGTTCATCAGCCAATAATGATGATGTGATGATTATTGACGGTCACGCCGATGAAAATACGATTGAAGGCCCAAAATTTTACAAACGAAACGGCTATTACTACATTTTTGCGCCAGCTGGTGGAGTAGCAACTGGTTGGCAAACCGTTTTAAGATCTAAAAACGTTTTTGGACCTTATGAAAAAAGAAAGGTAATGGATCAAGGAAAATCTACTGTAAATGGACCGCATCAAGGGGCTTGGGTACAAACACAAACAGGAGAAGATTGGTTTATTCATTTTCAAGATCAGTTTGCTTACGGAAGAGTGGTGCATTTACAACCAATGAAATGGGAAAAAGATTGGCCAATAATAGGAACTGATGACGACAAAAACGGCATTGGAGAACCAGTAATGAACTTTAAAAAACCAAATGTTGGTAAGAAATCATTCCCTATAGAAACACCAACAGAGAGTGACGAATTCAATGTTCCAAAACTTGGTCTCCAATGGCAATGGCACGCAAATCCTCAAATCACTTGGGGTTTTCCAACACCTATGGGATATTACAATTTGAATTGTATTCCTGTACCAAAAGAGTATATCAATCTATTTGATGTTCCCAATTTATTGTTACAAAAATTCCCTTCAAACGAGTTTACTGCCACTACAAAACTCACGTTCAATTCACGATTTGAAGGTGAATACACAGGATTGGTAATTATGGGATTGGATTATAGTTTTTTATGTCTAAAACAAGAAGGTGGAAAATTATATGTTTCTCAAAAAACAGCTTTAAAAGCTGATAAAAAAGGAGTAGAAACCGAAAGCAAACTTATTGCAATACAAAACAAAACAGTTTATTTACAAGTAAAAGTAAAAGCCAATGGCATTTGTGAATTTTTCTACAGTGAAAATGGAGACACATTTAATCCAATTGGCGAAAGTTTTACAGCGAAAGAAGGCAAATGGATAGGTGCAAAAATAGGCCTTTTGGCATTGAGGCAAGGCGTAATAAATGACGCTGGAAGTGCCGCAATTGATTGGTTTAGAATCACAAAATAACAACAAACTCAAAATGAAAAAATTAAAAACTATAATTTTATTTGCTTTACTATTTCTAGTAAACACAAGTATTCAGGCTCAAGTTCACAATCAAAAATGGGCTTCAATAATTAAAGAAAAGGAAGGTGCTTGGTTTGCTTCCAATGAAGCAAAACAAATTGCTGAAAATGTATTGTTATACCAACGCAATGTTGGCGGATGGCCAAAAAACATTCAAATGCAAACTCCTTTGAATGAGGAAGAAAAGCAAAAATTAATTACCCTAAAATCCAACACTAAAGAAGTGACAACTGATAATGGTGCAACCTGCCAAGAAATGTTGTTTTTAGCAAAAATGTATGGCCAAGTTCCGGACGAAAGATATAAAACAGCCTTTTTAGCTGGTTTAAATTATTTGTTGAATGCACAATATGAAAATGGAGGTTGGCCCCAATTTTATCCTCTTAAAAAGGGATATTACACACACATCACTTATAATGATGATTCAATGGTCAACATATTAAATGTATTAAAAGAGTGCGTAGAAAAAACGGATTACTATTCTATAAAACCTCCTGAAGCCACTTTAGAAAAAGCCAAAATCGCTTTCGACAAAGGAATCGACTGTATTTTAAAAACACAATACAAACAAAATGGCGTTCTCACTGCTTGGTGTGCACAACATGACGAAGTGACCTTGCTTCCGGCAAATGCACGCGCTTATGAATTAGCTTCTTTAAGCGGGAAAGAATCTGCTAAAATCGTTTTGCTTTTAATGTCAATCGAAAACCCGTCACCAGAAATAATTACAGCAGTAAACAGTGCGGTAACTTGGTTCGAAAAAACAAAAATTACAGACCTTAGAGAAGAACGCGTTCCTGTTCCTAATAGCAAAATTGTCGAAAAAGTGATGGTGAAAGATACCAATGCAACTCCTCTTTGGGCTCGGTTTATGGAACTAGAAAACAATGCCCCATTCTTTTGTGACCGTGATGGAATCAAGAAATCGTCAATTGCAGAAATCGGACAAGAACGAAGAACGGGATACGCTTGGTACACCAACGAACCAAAAGAGGTATTGAAAAAATATCCAGCCTGGAAAAAAAAACTGAAGTTGTAACTGAAAAGGCAATTCCAAAGAAAAATACCGCGCCAAAAGACGAATTTAACATCGTTGTTGACAAAAATGGGAGTGGTGATTTTACCACAATTCAAGAAGCTATAAACGCAGCAAAAGCATTTCCATCCGAAAGAATTACTATTTTTATAAAGAACGGAGTTTATTTTGAAAAAGTAAAAATCCACTCTTGGAATCCTTACATTTCTTTAATTGGCGAAAGCCGAGAAAATACAATCATCAGCTATGACGACTATTTCAATAAAATAAATATCGGCAGGAATAGTACATTTCATACCTACACAGTTTTGATAGAAGGCAATGATTTTATTGCAAAAAACCTAACCATTAAAAACACCTCAGGCGAGGTGGGTCAGGCGGTTGCGTTGAACGTAAATGCAAATAGAGTCATAATTAGCAACTGTTCTCTATTAGGTAATCAGGACACTCTTTATACATCGGGTGAAGGAACCAAGAACTATTTTAAGGATTGTTATATCGAAGGAACTACTGATTTTATTTTTGGAGATGCCACTGTTTTATTCGAAAATTGTACTATTCACAGCAAAAGCAATTCCTATATTACAGCCGCTTCAACACCCCAAAACGTAGCATTTGGATATGTTTTCAAAAATTGCAAAATAACGGCAGCCCCGAAAGCATCAGAAGTGTATCTGGGAAGACCTTGGCGAATTTATGCCAAAACCGTTTTTATAAACTGCGAAATGGGCAACCATATAAAACCCGAAGGTTGGCACAATTGGTCAAAACCCGAAGCTGAAAAAACAGCTTTTTACGCTGAATTTAAATGTAATGGACCGGGATTTCAGCCTGAAAATAGAGTTTCGTGGTCACACCAATTAAAAAAATCAGAGGCGAAAAAATACACCATCAAAAATATTATGGGATCGGACTTTTCCAAAACAATAAATAATTTTTTAAAATAATTATATATGAGACTTATTACTATATTTTTAATGCTAATTTCATTAAGCAGTTTAGCACAAAAACTAACGATTTATGGCATCGGCGATTCTACAATGGCCAATAAAATTAAACCAGACGAAAACCCGGAACGCGGTTGGGGACAAATGTTACCCATGTTTTTTAATGATAAAATAACGATAGATAATAGAGCTGTAAATGGACGCAGTACAAAGAGTTTTATTGATCTTAAACTTTGGGAAGCTGTATACAATTCTCTTAAACCAGGTGATTATGTTTTCATTCAATTCGGACATAACGACGGAAAAGTAACCGATTCTACACGCTATACCAATCCCCATACCGCTTATCGCCATAATCTTATTCGTTTTGTGACTCAAACGAGAGAAAAAGGAGCGACTCCAATTATATTTTCTTCTATAACGAGAAGAAATTTCAATGAACAAGGAGTCTTAATTAGTACTCACGCCGATTATACTCTTGAAGCTCGTTTGGTAGCTCAAGAATTTAATGTTCCATTCATAGAAATGGAATATTACACGGAATTATTGGAAATGAAATATGGTCCTGAAAAATCAAAAGAATTGCATCTCCATTATAAACCAAAAGAGATTGCCTTTTTCCCTGAAGGAAAAGAAGACAACACTCATTTAAATGTGAAAGGCGCTACCGAAGTTGCTAAAATTGCTGTAAATGAATTAAAGAAAATGAATCTTGATTTAGTAAAATATATCAAAGATTAAAATTTATTTATATATTTGTAATCGATTACATTTTTTATTTAAACATAAAATAAATCTGTTTTGCATACTATGTTACGGTCATAAACACATCAAGCGCAATAAAAAAATGAAAAAAACAATTTTACTCGGCACTTTATTACTACTCCTAAACATTGTTTCAGCTCAAGATTATTATATGGCGAGCCCACAAGGTTTTGGTGCAGCTGCTACAGGAGGAGGAAATCCCACAGTTTCTAATACGGTAACAGTTTCTACCTATAGCGCATTAAAAACAGCCCTTACTTCAACTGTGGTTGCCAATTCCATAATATTAGTTTCAGGAACTATCGATTGTGACTATACAAGTGTTTTGTTGACCAACAAGACTATTATAGGGTTGCCTGGAGCAAGACTTAGAAACAACAAGATAACAATAACTACTAATCCTCCATCGGCTAGTGATTCTTCAACATCGGCAGCAAATTCAGGAATTCTTTATATAAAAGCAGGTTCCAACAATGTAATTATCAGAAACCTTATTTTTGAAGGTCCCGGTGCTTTTGATTGTGATGGACGAGACAATCTTACTAACGAAGGTAGAAATATTTGGGTAGATCACTGCGAGTTTCAAGACGGAATGGATGGTAATTTTGATATAAAAGGACAAGCCGATAACACCACGGTTTCTTGGTGTAAATTCACCTATTTAAAACCAGCGATTGCAGGAGGTTCAGGAGGTTCTGCTGACCATCGTTTTTCAAATTTAGTAGGATCAGCAATTGATGACATGCCTTCTTCTGATGGTAGATTCAGTGTAACTTTTCAAAATTGTTATTGGGCAGAAGGTTGTAAAGCCCGAATGCCAAGAGCCAGAAACGCCGAATTGCACGTGCTAAATTGTTACTTCAAAACCAGCGTTTCTGGAGCTTCGGCTGTTGGATTGGGTGCCGGAAACAGTGGAACAACTTGTTATGTTGAGAATTGTAATTTTGAACAAATAACTACCATTTCGAGCCCTGTTACCGAAGGTTCTGGAACCACTTCCGTAAAATTTGATGGTTGTACCAAAGGTTTAATACCAACAGCAGTAACAGGTCTGGACAAACTGACGGCTACAAAACCAACTTACACTTACTCAGTTCTTCCAGTTTCAGATGTAGTTATTTTTATTCCAAATGCAAGTTGTGGAGCTGGAGCAACATTGAGCGTTACAGCACAAGGAGTCATTTCGACAGCCTGTCCTAATTTAGATATAGAAAACCACAATTTGAAGTTAGGTGAATTTTATCCAACAGAGGTTGATACAATATTAAACATTAATTTATCTGATACTGTTTCAGGAGATTCAGCAATAAATATATATTCTATTTCTGGCGAAAAAATAGTGTCTTATTCAAAAAATGTAACTTCCTCTGAAAAATTATCACTTAATGTTTCCAACTTATCTAAAGGTTTGTATTTGTGTAATTTAAGAATTGGGGAATTTGCAACCACTTGGAAATTTATTAAGAAATAAAACTATTTCTGAACACACCGTAGGCTAATTTAATTGAAACGAACAAAAACTATAATATTCATTGTTAATTAAAATTTGTATATAACATGCAGCCAAAATATGGTAGAGAAAATTAAATACTTTATGTTAAGCAAAATTGAATAAGCGCCAAGTTTTAGGCATCTCAATACTAAAAAAGCCACTTTTCAGTGGCTTTTTTTATTTTAAAATAAAGTGATTTGTCCGTCTTCATTGAGTTGAACATCATCACTATCATCATCAGAAATATCAACTTCCGTCTCGCCCTGCACTTCGAGTTCTTCAGGAACCACTTCTTCCGGTTCTTCGTAAGGCAATGGTTCAAGCAAATTAACTTGCTTTAATTTATCAGTAGTCAATTGATTTCCGAGTGCTTTAAAACCTTTCACGGAAATAAAATTCTCAATATCAACCGTTTGATTTTCTTTTTGAACGCCTTTCACTTTCGTGAAAACCAGTTCCGCCATCGGACGATAATCGGTCGAGACGATTTCCAGTTGTGATTTGGGATGTTCCGTAATAAAGGTTTCTTCTTTTCCTTCGGTTTCTACCAAGAAACGTTTGATATAATACCGTTCTTTTTCACCATCATAATAAATGGCGGAAACCGGTTTCTTCGGATGCCATTTTTCCAAAACTACCATATCTTCATCGAAATGCGTGGATAATTCCGGCGTGATGACTTTTAATTTTCCTGTTTGGGAAATTACCAAAATCTTGTCGTTGGGTCTGAATTCTCCAAGCAATTCTCCTCTGGCGTCAACGTTCAATCTTTGAACAGTATCGTCAAACCAAATTTTTCTTGGTTTCAATGTCGAAATCCCTTTTTCCTTGATTTCGATTTTCTTGATTGGATATTTACTGACCAAGTTCCCTTTGGAAGCACGACCTTTTATGGCAATATTAGCAAAATCTACATCCCATTTCAGTTTTTTGATACTTCCTATTTGACGCAATAAAATGGTAATCACTTCGGCTTCCCCATTTGGATTACAGGTAAAATAGAGAATCTGTGATCCTTTGGTTTCATTGGTTAAATCGTATAATTTATCCCGTGTAACTCCTGAAACATTGAAACGTTTTATATAAGCCGGTCCCGATTTTCCATCACGATAAATCATATTGTAAATCGTACGCTTGTCGCTTTTATCAAAAATGGCAATGTGAATGATGTCTTTTCCAACGAATTTCTTTTCATCGACTTTGCAAATCATCATTTTTCCATCACGAAGAAAAACAATCACATCATCAATATCGGAACAATCCGTAACATATTCGTCTTTCTTTAATCCTGTTCCAATGAAGCCTTCTTCCCTATTTACATACAATTTTGTGTTTCGCAAAGCCACTTTTGTTGCTTCTATATTATCGAAACTGCGCAGTTCGGTTTGGCGTTCGCGACCTTTTCCGTATTTCTCTTTTAATTTGGTAAAAAAGGCAATAGCAAAATCGATTAAGTGTTCCAAATCATATTTAACTTGTTCGATATCACCTTCTAAAGCTTCAATTTTGTCTTGCGCTTTGTTACTGTCAAATTTCGAAATACGCATAATTCGAATGTCTAACAAACGAAGAATATCTTCTTCGGTAACTGCACGTTTTAATTTTTCAGTAAATGGTTTTAATCCGTCATCAACCGCTTTTATTACATCTTCACGAGTTGTTTTATCTTCAATGTCACGATAGATTTTGTTTTCGATAAAAATGCGTTCCAATGAAAGGAAATGCCATTGCTCCTCCAGTTCTGACAACTGAATTTCGAGTTCGCTTTTCAGCAATTGCACTGTTCTCTCTGTCGAAATTTTCAACATATGAGAAACCCCAACAAATAGAGGTTTATTGTCTTCAATCACACAACCCAAAGGCGCAACCGAAGTTTCGCAACCCGTAAAGGCAAACAAAGCATCAATAGTTTTGTCTGGCGAAACACCGGGGAAAAGATGAATTAATATTTCTACCTCAGCAGCGGTATTGTCCTCAATTTTCTTGATTTTGATTTTCCCTTTTTCATTGGCTTTCAAAATACTGTCAATCAAAGTCGTCGTATTGGTCGAAAATGGAATTTGGGTAATCACTAAAGTATTTTTGTCCAACTGGGCAATTTTGGCACGAACGCGAACACGTCCGCCACGCATTCCATCGTTATAAGTGGAAACATCCGCAATTCCTGCAGTTTGAAAATCAGGAAAAAGTGTAAATGGTTTTCCCTTCAATATTTTTATCGAAGCATCTATCAATTCATTAAAATTGTGTGGCAACACTTTCGTGGAAAGTCCTACGGCAATCCCTTCGGCACCTTGCGCTAAAAGCAACGGGAATTTTACGGGAAGATTATTGGGTTCGGCACGACGGCCATCATAAGAAACACCCCAATCGGTAATTTTTGGAGAATAAAGAACTTCCAAAGCAAATTTTGACAAACGCGCTTCAATGTAACGAGAAGCCGCGGCACTATCGCCCGTGAGGATATTTCCCCAGTTTCCCTGACAGTCAATCAGCAACTCTTTCTGACCAATTTGCACCATAGCATCACCAATACTCTGATCTCCGTGTGGATGATATTGCATGGTATGCCCAACGACATTCGCCACTTTGTTGTAACGACCATCATCCAATTCCTTAAGCGAGTGCATGATTCGGCGCTGAACGGGCTTAAAACCATCCTCGATTGCTGGAACGGCACGCTCCAAAATTACATACGAAGCATAGTCCAAAAACCAGTCTTTGTACATTCCTGTAACTTTGGTTATGGTATCGTTCCCTTCGTCGTTATTTTCGTAAAAATGCTGCATCCCACTTGAAGTTTTTATGTCTTCAAAACCTTCTTCGCCCGCTGACTCATTTAACTCTTCGTTATTTTCGTCTTCGTTTGGGATAATGTTATCTTCGTCTTCGTCGTCTTTCATTTATGCTGAATTTATTTCAGTATTTTATTTTATATCTATTGGTAAATATCCTTTTTTACTTAAAAACTCATATTCTTTTCCCTCTTCATCATCTTCAACGAAAAGTTTAATCCCAAATTTTCTAAATAATTCACCCATCTCTGAATAACAATATTTTTGAAATCCTTCAAGATTAGCAGAATTTCTTCCACCAACACAGTTTATGCAAAACTCATTATAACCAACAATTCTATTTTTACTGTCGCGAAATAAAATCATATGCCTAGGATCATAACAAGCTGCATTTAATTCTTCTGGAATACAAGTGTCACAGACCATCAGATTAAGAAGTTCTTTTTCTTGAGATTTATTTAAAACAACTCTTTCCTGAATCATTGTACTATCAAAAGTCAGTTTATAATTATCAACTAACATTTTATAAGAAGGTCGCTCCCCTTTATATTTTACAGTGTCCCAAATAATTCTATTATAATACGAGACCAATTCAATTTTTGAAAAATTCATTATAGGAAAATATCTTTTATTAATTGTTTTGCTAATTGATTTAGGAATTGTAATGACTAAATCAGTTTCTATTTTTTCTTTATTTTCTATTTGTTCTTTTTTACAAGATATTATAAAAAAAGTAGCAAAAAATATTATCCAATATTTCATATCTATTCGATTATTTCCTTAGAAATTAATTTCATTAAATCCTCCTTACTCGGAAGAACTGTTTTGTATTTACTGGCAAAAATTTGCTCGTTGTTTTCTGGCAAAGTGTATTCCACAACCAAATCACTTTTGTTTTGGCAAAGTACAATTCCTATGGTTTTGTTCTCGTCTTCCAAACGCATTTCTCTATCATAATAGTTGACGTACATTTGCATTTGACCCAAATCCTGATGTTTCAGTTCTCCGATTTTCAAATCAATTAAAACAAAAGATTTCAAAATTCGGTTATAAAAAACCAAATCAATTCGGAAATGTTTGTCGTCGAAAGTTATTCTTTGTTGACGAGCCACAAATGTAAAACCGTGACCCAATTCTAAAAGAAAATGCTCCAATTTATTGATGATTTCTTCTTCTAATTCCGATTCAGAATATTGATGCAATTCAGGCAATCCAAGAAATTCCAAAATATAGGGATCTTTAATTACGTCTTTCGGTTTCTCTATAATCTGACCTTGTTCCGAAAGTTTTAAAACACCTTCTTTGTCGCGGCTTAAAGCCAATCTTGTGTAAAGTGCAGAGTCATATTGACGCTTCAATTCCCGAACACTCCAATTGTATTTTTCGGATTCTATCTCGTAAAAACGCCTTTCTTTTTCATCGTCAATTCGCATTAAGAAAACATAGTGAGTCCAAGTCAATTTGAAAAGCGAAATCAGTGATTTCGAAATTGATCCCTCAGAAACCCCAGTCAGTGACTGGGATATATTATTATTCAATTCCCCAGTCAGTGACTGGGATTTTTGAATTTGTAAAATCCTAGACACTGTCTCGGAAATTGAGTAAGCTAAATAAAACTTCCTCATATTTTCTAAATTAACTACAGAAAAACCTTTCCCAAATTCCACAGTTAAATCTTGAGAAAGCCCTTTTAGAATTTGTTTTCCATATTCAGCACGGTCTTTTCCGCTTTGTTCTTCTTCAACAATCATTCTTCCAATTTCGAAATACGTGCAAACCATTGTTGAATTTACAGTACGTAAAACCTGTTGTCGAGCATTTTGCAATAGCTCAACTACCTGCTGGAATAAAATTTTATTTTGAAGTTCTTTCGACAATTATATGTTTTTAAATCATTTTTAACTTGCTTCAATCGTATCTAATTCCACCTTCAAATTCTTGATAATAAATTCTTGTCGGTCCGGCGTATTTTTTCCCATATAGAAAGACAACAATTGCTCTACTGAAGTGTTTTTATCCATCATAATTGGATCTAATCGAATGGTTTCTCCAATAAAATTCTTGAATTCGTCTGGCGATATTTCACCCAAACCTTTAAATCGAGTGATTTCCGGTTTTGGTTTTAATTTTTCTATGGCTGCTTTTCGTTCCTCTTCAGAATAGCAATAAATGGTTTCTTTCTTGTTTCGAACCCTGAATAGCGGCGTTTGCAAAATATACAAATGCCCTTCTTTGATTAATTCCGGGAAAAATTGCAAGAAAAATGTAATCAACAACAAACGAATGTGCATTCCATCGACATCGGCATCGGTGGCAATTACGATGTTGTTATATCTCAATTTTTCAAGACCATCTTCGATATCTAAAGCAGCTTGTAACAAATTGAATTCCTCATTTTCGTAGACAATTTTTTTGGTCATTCCGTAACAATTCAGTGGTTTTCCACGAAGACTAAAAACCGCTTGTGTATTAACATCACGAGATTTAGTTATCGATCCCGAAGCGGAATCTCCCTCAGTGATAAAAAGGGTACTGTCTAAATTTTTTGGGTTTTTGGTATCAGGAAGGTGTGCCCGACAATCTCTTAATTTTTTGTTGTGCAAATTGGATTTCTTGGCTCGGTCTGTCGCCAATTTTCGAATACCGGAAAGTTCTTTTCTTTCTCTTTCTGCCTGCATAATTTTGCGCAAAAGTGCCTCAGAAGTTGCCGGGTTTTTATGCAAATAACTGTCTAATTTATTTTTTACAAAATCATTGACAAATGTTCGAACAGATGGCATTCCCGGTTCTGAACCCATATCGGTCGAACCTAATTTGGTTTTGGTCTGTGACTCAAAAACGGGTTCCATTACTTTGATGCTAATGGCTGTCACAATGGATTTCCGTACATCCGAAGCTTCGAAACTCTTGTTGTAAAATTCCCGGATGGTTTTTACAATGGCTTCGCGATAAGCAGCCAAATGTGTTCCTCCTTGGGTCGTATTTTGTCCGTTTACAAACGAATGATATTCCTCGCTGTATTGGGTTTTACTGTGCGTTAAGGCGATTTCGATATCGTCTCCTTTCAAATGTATGATTGGGTATTCGAGATCGTCAGCGTGGATGGTTTCTTCCAATAAATCTTTCAATCCATTTTCAGAAAAATATTTTTCACCGTTGAATAAAATAGTCAAACCATTGTTGAGATAACAATAGTTTTTGAGCATTTTGATTATGTATTCATAACGGTATTTGTAATTTTTGAAAATCGCTTCGTCGGGAATAAAAGTAACTTTGGTTCCTTTTCGTTTGGTAGTTTCTATAATATCTTCCTCCAAAACCAAGTTTCCGCCTGAGAATTCGGCGGCTTTTTGCTTGTCATCACGAACGGATTCCACGCGAAAATAATTGGACAAAGCATTCACGGCTTTTGTTCCAACACCATTTAATCCTACAGACTTCTTGAATGCCAAAGAATCGTATTTACCTCCGGTATTCATTTTTGAAACCACATCGATTACTTTTCCAAGGGGAATTCCGCGACCGTAATCGCGAACGGAAACCGTTTTGTCTTTGATGGTTACCTCGATGGTTTTTCCTGCGCCCATAACGAATTCATCGATACAGTTGTCCAGGACTTCTTTGAGAAGAATGTAAATACCATCGTCTGGCGAGGAACCGTCACCGAGTTTTCCGATGTACATTCCGGGACGCATTCTGATGTGTTCTTTCCAGTCGAGTGACCGAATATTATCTTCGGTATATTGATTTTGATCGGACATTATAAAATTTATCGAATTTAATTACGTACCGTTCGGCCTATGCTTTTCCCATTGACCTCGGGTGTGCTAATATAGGAAATGTCAACCCATTTTAAAAGAGGAAATCGTCAAAGTTATTAAGAATGATATTGACAGTGGGTTTCAGACTTTGGATTTAAAAATTCTTTACAATTTCCTTCAATTGTTTATCTAATTCCTCATTAGAAATTATCCCTTTTTCAACATCAAAATTATCATTAAAATTAGGCAAGGAAAACGTTGCTTTTATAGCTGCTCCATAACGAGGCAGGGCATTCTTGGCAATTTCAAGAACTGATGCTCCACCTCTTGCTCCGGGCGAAGTTGCCATTAGCAACATTGGTTTATCCTGAAATACTTTTGCGCCAATTCTGGAACACCAATCGAAAACATTTTTGAAAGCCACTGAATAATTTCCGTTATTTTCGGCAAGGGAAACTACCAAAATATCGGCTGTTGAAATTTTATCTAAAAAGGCTTTCGCCAAAGGGTGCTGACCGATTTCCTTTTCGATATCAACACCAAATAAAGGCATTTGAAAATCGTTTAAATCCAACACTTCCATTTCAGCATTTTCGAAAAGTGAAGCTACATAAGTGGCTAATTTTTTATTGATAGAATGTTGACTATTACTTCCGGCAAAGGCGATGATTTTCATAATAAATATTTTTCTAAATGTAGTGTAAAAATGGCAATCGACCTATTGCTAATTCTACTATTATTTGGAAATTTGTCTATATTCTACATCTTCACCCAAATGTTTCAAATTCAAAATTCTTTTAAATTCGTTTCTAGAAGGTTTAATAATAAAAGAAGACGAATCGATCATTGTCGATTTAATTTTTGTCAATGAATCAATTCTCTTTAAATCTTCTTCAGAATAAATATATTTTACTTTCAGCCTATTATTTTCTAATCGAATTGATTTTATGGTCCAGTAAATAGAATCTTTGTAACTCAGAACTAATTTTCCATCGAACCGTTTGGCTTTCTGTGAGTCTGAAAAAATAAAAAATGTATCTATTTGTTTATTTGAAAATTCTATGGAATCTTTGAGTTTTCTATAATCATAAATCTCCTTTTTGTCCTTAGAAATGCACTTGCCATTTGAAAAAATAAATTCATTCTTTAACGAGTCCAAATCTTTTAGAGGAAACTTGAATCGATAAAAATTTTCTTCAAGAATAATAGTTTCTTTAATATTAAAGAATACAGAATCCGAATCCATAAATAATCCTTGAAATTTATTAGGGATTTTCGACAATTCAGCATCATTTATGGGTTGAGGATTTTCGAAATAAAAATTGATTCCCCAAGGTTCAGCCTTTTTGCAGGAAAAAAAAAGAAGTAAAGCCAATACTAAAATATATCTTTTCATTTTTGTTTTACTTTATAGATTTTAAAGTGAAATTACATAAAAAAAACATAAATCCAATGGAAGTGCAATCTTGATTTTACCCCAGATTGCAATGAAAAGCATTTTTCTTTAACTCTCCTTTTTTCTTGATTAAAAAGAGCGACTAAAGGAAGCTCCTTTTTGGTCTTAGAAAAAATAGAGTTATGGGAAAATCTTGTAATGAAAAGCTGGATTAGGTCCAAAAAAAAACTGCCCAATCGCTTGAGCAGTTCTATCTATTTTCATTATTTTCTATTTAGACATTGAAACGGAAATGCATTACATCTCCATCTTTCACTACATATTCTTTTCCTTCGACCTTGAACTTTCCTGCTTCTTTGCATTTGGCTTCCGATCCATAATGAACGAAATCTTCGTAAGCAATCACTTCGGCACGAATGAATCCTTTTTCGAAATCAGTGTGGATAACTCCTGCCGCTTGTGGCGCAGTGGCTCCAATGTTGATGGTCCAAGCACGAACTTCTTTGACACCAGCGGTAAAATACGTTTGTTGTTTCAATAATTTATAAGCGGCACGAATTAAAACCGAAGCTCCTGGCTCGTGTAAACCCATATCTTCCAAGAAAACCTGGCGTTCTTCATAGCTTTCCAATTCGGTAATATCGGCCTCTGCTCCTACCGAAAGAATAATAACTTCCGCATCTTCATCTTTTACCAATTCGCGAACTTGATCCACATAAGCGTTTCCGTTTACAGCCGAATTTTCATCCACATTACAAACATACAAAACAGGTTTTGCTGTAATCAATTGAAAACCTTCCATCAAAACTTCTTCGTCGTAATTTTGCGGAACTACCGTTCTTGCTGATTTTGCTTGAAGCAAAGTTTCTCTAATTCTATCTAAAAGTGCTTTTTCAACTTGGGCTTCTTTATTTCCGGTTTTGGCGGCACGATTTACTTTTTCGAGACGTTTTTCAACGTTTTCTAAATCTTTCAATTGCAATTCGATGTCAATCGTTTCTTTATCACGAATAGGATCTACATTTCCGTCAACGTGAACAATATTATCATTATCAAAACAACGCAATACGTGAATAATAGCATTACATTCTCTGATGTTTCCCAAAAATTGATTGCCTAAACCTTCTCCTTTGCTAGCTCCTTTAACCAAACCTGCAATATCAACAATATCAACAGTTGCCATTTGAACGCGTTGTGGTTTTACTAATTCTTCCAGTTTAGTCATTCTCGAATCTGGAACATTTACAACTCCTATATTGGGTTCGATGGTACAAAACGGAAAGTTAGCACTTTGCGCTTTGGCATTGGATAAACAATTGAATAATGTTGATTTTCCAACATTTGGTAATCCTACAATTCCTGCTTTCATTATATGGTGTTTATTTAAAAATGTGCAAATATAAGACTTAAAAAAATGTTTACCACATTAAAAACTAGAGATTAATCCATTGCCAATAATTTTTTAATAAAAAACAACTCTATCTGCAAATGTTTTGTTAAAAAAATTTAAATTGCGAACCAATTCCAAACCAAAGTCAAATCAAAAATCAATTTATTATGAAAAAAATTACACTTTTATTATTATTACTGAACGTCACGTTTCTTTTTGCCCAAAAGGAAATATCCGGTGTAGTAAAAGACAATTCAGGAGCTGTTTTACCGGGAGTAAACATTTTCGAAAAAGGAACTAAAAACGGAGTTTCAACAGATGTTGACGGAGCTTACCAAATAAAAGTTCAAGAAGGAGCCACTCTTGTTTTTACCTATATTGGATACAAATCTGAAACAAAAGCAGTTACTGAAACCACTCTTAATGTTGTATTATCTTCAGAAGGAGAACAAGAATTACAAGAAGTTCAAATTGTAGGATCAAGAAATGCCAAAAGAACTGTGGTAAACTCTGCCGTTCCCATTGACATAATTAGCGTTAAGGATGTAACAACACAGAGCGGGAAAATTGAAATTAACGAACTGCTACAATATGTTGCGCCTTCTTTTAATGCTAACAAACAATCGGGATCAGATGGTGCAGATCACGTTGATCCTGCTTCATTGAGAGGTTTAGGACCTGACCAAACCCTTGTTTTAATTAACGGGAAAAGAAGACATCAATCTTCACTAATCAACCTATTTGGAACTCGTGGTAGAGGAAATACAGGAACCGATTTGAATGCCATTCCTGCTTCATCCATCAAAAGAATTGAAATTTTGAGAGATGGTGCTGCTGCACAATATGGTTCTGATGCTATCGCTGGTGTCATCAACATTGTTTTGAATGACAATGTAGATGAATTAACGGGTTCTGTAACTTATGGTGCTTACAATACAAATGCAAAAGGAGATTTCCCTGTTGGAACTGCCAATACAGATGGGTATAGATTAGACAAAAATGGTAATGGAAATTCTTTTGGAAAAGACCA
This sequence comes from Flavobacterium psychrophilum, assembly GCA_945860385.1. GTDB lineage: Bacteria > Bacteroidota > Bacteroidia > Flavobacteriales > Flavobacteriaceae > Flavobacterium > Flavobacterium psychrophilum_K. Next base: position 10,625 of record CAMAQD010000030.1, on the reverse strand, counting down.
GGCTTTTGATGGTGGGTCCACAAAAATTACTGCAAACTACGGAATTGTATTAGGCAAAAAAGGAGGATATGCAAACCTTACCGGTGAATTTTTAAATAAAGAAAAAACCTTAAGACCAGGTTTTGATTTTAGAAAAGGTTTTGGAGAAGCCAGTATTACAGGAGTTAATTTTATGGGTAATTTATCACTTCCTGTTACTGATAAAATTGACTTTTACGCTTTCGGAGGCAGAAATTACAGAGACACTGACGCTTACGCTTTTACCAGAAACGGAGGCGAAAGAGTGGTAGAGTCTATTTATCCGGGTGGATTTACACCACGAATTACTTCAATAATTATTGACAATTCTATCGTGGCAGGTTTCAAAACTAAAACATCCAGCGGATGGAATATTGATTTAAGCAATTCCTATGGAAAAAATAAATTTGACTATACCATCAAAGGAACTTTAAATGCTTCTTTAGTAAGTGCTTCTCCAACTCAATTTGACGCAGGAGGGCATAGTCTTAGTCAAAACACTTTAAATTTAGATTTCTCAAAAAACTACGCTGCAATACTTGAGGGAATGAATCTTGCTTTTGGAGCAGAATACAGAACGGAGAACTTCGAAATTTTCTCAGGTGAAATTGGTTCTTATGCAACTTATGACACTACTGGAAAGCCAATTACTAACCCGCTAACGCAATCAGCTCCAATTGATCCTATTTCTGGCGAACCAAGACCTGGCGGATCGCAAGGTTTTCCTGGATACAGTCCAAAAAACGTTGTTGATGAATCTCGCTCCAATTTTTCGGCCTATGTTGATGCTGAATTTGATATTACAAACAAATTCCTTGTAAGTGCAGCTGCTCGTTTTGAAAATTACAGTGATTTTGGTAGCACTTTAAACGGAAAAATATCTTCAAGATTTAAAATATCTGACGTTGTTAATTTGAGAGGTTCCATCAGTACTGGATTTAGAGCACCATCTTTAGCTCAAATTTATTACAATACTAGTTTTACTAATTTCAGCAGTTCAGGAGCAACCGAAGTGTTACTTTCTGCCAATGACAGTCCTGTAACAAAAGCTTTTGGTATAGAATCTTTAAATGAAGAGAAAGCCCTAAATGCCTCATTAGGTTTTACAGTAACCAAAGGAAACTTTACTGCTACAATTGACGGCTATCTAATAAATGTAAAAGACAGAATTGTTTTGACAGGCTATTTCGATGCCACATCATTAGGATTGAATGTTGATGCAGCTCAGTTTTTTGTTAATGGAGCCGATACCAAAACAAAAGGGTTAGACGTAGTGTTAGCGTGGAAAAAGAAATTTGACGAAAACACTTTTGGTGCTACGTTGACAGGAAATATTAATGATATGAAGATTACTGAGGTTAAAAACGGAAGTCTTGATGAACAGACTTTCTTTGGAGAACGTGACAAAGCCTTCTTGTTGGCCTCAGCTCCTGAAAGTAAATTTGGCTTGAACCTAACGTATGACAGAAAATGGTTTAATGCTGGTTTATCGTTCACTCGCTTTAGTGAAGTAAAATTATTAGATTATCAAACATATCAAGACGTAGCTGATTACGGAAGCTTTGCTAACCAAATTGCTGCTGCAACGGATACGTACAGCGCTAAAATGGTTACCGATTTGACCTTAGGATTCAAACTTTCTAAATCGTTTAAACTTAGCGTTGGTGGTAATAACATTTTCAATATTTATCCAGATCAACAGGATGACTGGGTTGAAGCCGGTGGCTACTGGGATGCCGTTCAAATGGGTTTCAGCGGAGCTTATTACTATGCTAGATTAGGATTTAATTTCTAATTAATTATCAAAAATAAATTAAAAAGGGCTGTCATATCGATAGCCCTTTTGGTTTGAAAACATATTTATAAACCATAAAAAAATCCTGAACGTCAATTCAGGATTTGATTTTTTTTGTAAGAACTATTATTATTCGTTATGCAAAAATGCTTGTCTTGACAGTAAAGTTTCTTCGCTTTCTACGTGATTATCATCTGGAATACAGCAGTCAACAGGGCATACTGCCGCACATTGTGGCTCACTATGAAATCCTTTACATTCGGTACATTTTCCAGGAACGATATAATAAATATCATCCGAAATTGGAGTTTGGGCAGCATCAGCATCCACTTCTTCGCCAGAAGGTAAAACTACTTTTCCCTTGATTCTAGTTCCGTCTTTGTATCTCCAATCATCTGCTCCTTCGTATATTGCAGTATTTGGACATTCTGGTTCGCAAGCACCACAATTGATGCATTCATCAGTTATTATAATTGCCATTTTTTTTATATTAGAAGTTAGATGTTATAAGTTAAAAGTAGCAAGCTGTGTTTTCTCTTTGAACTTATAACGAATTAAAGCTTATTTTTGCCCAAAAATACAATCAAAACTTTTCATATACAAGTTACTTATGTCACAAAACGATAAAAAAAGCGGTTTTATTGAATTAGGAAAATTTTTAGGTCAGTTTTCCGAAGCAGAAAATAGTATAAATTCCGCTGTTTTGAATAACGATTTATTTTTAGAAGATTTTGAAAATTTAATACAATTATCGCAATCACACAACGGTTGGTACACTCCTGAAAATGTATATTTTTCTATTCAATCTTGGGCAACAGCTTTGACAGAAGAAAATCTGGACAAATGGCTTTCTGCTTACAATTTCAAAGAAGGAAAATCTAAAAATGTTGGGCTAATTTTAGCTGGAAACATTCCATTAGTTGGTTTTCATGATTTTTTGTCGGTTCTAATTTCAGGAAATAATGTTTTGATAAAAACTTCGTCGAACGACCAATTTTTACTGCCTTTTTTAGCCAAATATTTAATTGCAATCGAACCCGAATTTGCCAACAAAATTACTTTTATAGAAGGGAAATTAGAAAATTTTGATGCCGTAATCGCCACAGGAAGCAACAATACCGCTCGCTATTTTGAGTATTATTTTAAAGGCAAACCAAGTATCATTCGAAAAAACAGAAATTCGGTTGCCGTTTTAAACGGAGAAGAAACTAAGGAACAACTTATTGCTTTGGGTGAAGATATTTTTAGGTATTTTGGTTTAGGATGTCGCAATGTTTCAAAACTTTTTGTGCCAACAGGCTACTCCTTTACTGCTTTTTTTGAAGCGATTTTCGAATATCAGGACATCATTCATTACGAGAAATACGCCAACAATTATGATTACAACAAGGCGGTTTTCCTGATGAGTAATTTTAAGTTATTGGACAATGGTTTTTTGACCATAAAAGAAGACAATAGTTATGCTTCGCCAATTTCAAGCATTTTTTACGAATACTATGATTCAATCGAAGATTTGCAAATTCGGCTAGAATCTGAAAACGAACAAATTCAATGTATTGTAAGCAATAATCTTGTTGAAGGCAGTATTAGTTTTGGACAAACCCAAAAGCCAAATTTATGGGATTATGCAGATAATGTTGATACAATATCATTTTTGTTAACAATATAGAAAAAAATAAGCGAATTATTTCGAATTATTTAACGCTTATTCAACTCTGATTTCCGAAATTTGCAACTTAATTTTTTGGACATCAATTACACCATGAAAAAACACAACTACAGCGCAGGACCTTGTATTTTACCGCAAGAAGTTTTTGAAAAATCAGCACAAGCCATATTAAATTTCAACAATTCGGATTTGTCCATTTTAGAAATTTCGCACCGAAGCAAAGATTTCGTTGCCGTAATGGAGGAAGCTCGTGCATTGGCCTTAGAACTTTTAGGATTAGAAGGCAAAGGCTATCAAGCGCTTTTTCTTGCTGGCGGAGCAAGTATGGAATTTTTGATGGCTCCCTACAACTTGATGAAAGAAAACGGAAAAGCCGCTTATCTTGATTCTGGAACTTGGGCAAGTGCAGCTATTAAAGAAGCTAAATTTTTTGGAGAAACTGTTATCGTTGGTTCTTCGAAAAACGAACATTACAACCACGTTCCTAAAGGATATACTATTCCTGCCGATGCAGATTATTTTCATTGCACGAGCAACAATACCATTTTTGGAACGCAAATGAAGGAATTTCCAGATTTGGATATCCCAATGGTTTGTGATATGAGTTCTGATATTTTCTCCAGAAACATTGATTTTTCTAAGTTTGGAATTATTTACGCCGGTGCTCAAAAAAATATGGGACCAGCTGGAACAACTTTAGTAGTGGTGAAAGAAGAAATTCTTGGTAAAAACGGTCGCCATATTCCAAGCATGTTGGATTATGAAAAACATATCAAAGCGGAAAGTATGTACAATACACCACCTGTTTTCCCTATTTATGCTTCACTATTGACTTTGCAATGGTTGAAAAATCTTGGAGGAATTGCTGCTATCGAAAAAATAAACAATGCAAAAGCAGATTTACTTTATACGGAAATTGATAGAAACCCTTTATTCGTAGGAACTGCAGTTGTTGAAGACCGTTCTACAATGAACGCCACTTTCTTATTAGACACTCCTTTGCACACCGATACTTTCAATGCCATGTTGAAAGAAGCCGGAATTATTGGTTTGCCTGGTCACCGTTCAGTGGGTGGTTACAGAGCATCAATGTACAACGCAATGCCATTAGAAAGTGTGCAAGTTTTGGTTGATGTAATGAAAGATTTAGAAAATAAAATTTAATTCTTAACTGAATGTCTTAGCCCCGATAGCAGTGGAAATCATTTTTTGTTTTTCCTTTAAAAACAAAAAATATTGTAACGGATAGCGGGAAAAAGCTCCTAGAAAAAAAATAATAATTAATATGAGGATGAGATTGCTTCGTTCCTCGCAATGATATAAAAGAAATGAAAGTATTAGCCAATGACGGAATTTCAAAAAGTGGAATTCTAGCTTTAGAAAAAGGTGGGTTTGAAGTTATAACTACAAAAGTAGCACAAGAACAAGTGGCTAATTTCGTAAACGAAAACAATGTAAGCGTAGTATTGGTAAGAAGTGCAACGAAAGTTCGTAAAGACATTATTGATGCTTGTCCAGGTCTAAAAATCATTGGACGTGGTGGTGTTGGTATGGATAATATCGATGTGGATTATGCTAAAAGCAAAGGAATAAATGTAATAAACACGCCAGCTTCCTCATCGGAATCGGTGGCAGAATTGGTTTTTGCACATTTATTTTCAGGTGTTCGTTTTTTGCATGATTCCAACAGAAATATGCCTCTTGAAGGCGATTCTAACTTTGAAGGTTTGAAAAAAGCGTATGCCAACGGAACTGAATTAAGAGGAAAAACGCTTGGAATTGTTGGAATTGGACGTATTGGTCAAGCTACTGCAAAAATGGCTTTAGGTCTTGGTATGAAAGTGATTGCTGCCGATAGTTTTATTCCAAAAGTAGATGTAAAAGTGGAATTTTTCGACGGACAATCTATTACTACAACAATCGTTTCTCAATCATTGGAATCTTTATTCAAAGAAGCTGATTTTATCACATTGCACGTTCCTGCTCAAGATGGTTACATCGTTGACGAAGCTGCACTAGCGATTATGAAAGATGGTGTTGGAATTGTAAACTGTGCTCGTGGTGGTGTTATTGACGAAGTAGCTTTGATAAAAGCATTGGATTCAGGAAAAGTATCATTTGCTGGATTAGACGTTTTCGAAAGCGAACCAAAACCAGAAATGACCATTTTGATGCACCCAAAAATTTCTTTGACTCCACACATTGGAGCTGCAACCGGAGAAGCTCAGGATAGAATTGGAACTGAATTAGCTTCACAAATTATAAGTTTATTGGGCTAAAAAATTTAGCGTATCGATATAAGGCTGTCCCGAAAAGGCAGCCTTTTTTTTTGTTAAAAAACAACTAATCAAACATTTGTTTTTGTAATTTTATCATTCGGACTTTTAGTATGAAAAATTATTTCTACATAGTAACATTGATTTTCTTTCTACTGCTTAGTTGCAATAGTAAAAAGTCAGTTGTGGCTATTCCCGAGAGCAATTTGACTGTTAAAAATGACACCATAAAAATTGCAAAAAATGAGTTGAAAATTACAAATGACACTATAAGAATTGCCAATGATTCGCTAGAATATGAAGTGATTATTATTGACCCTGGTTTCAGTTCCTGGCTCGCTGGCAGATCCTTTCCTCGGGGTTATCATTCACAATCTTATTTGGAAAACAAAAATATATTTTATGTAACAGAATGGAATAATCGCGTAATGCAACCCCAACGGTACAATCCAAATTTATATGAAATGTCGATCAATTACGACCGAAATATAGACTATGGATATGAAGTAAATTATTTAATTTACAACTACATGATTTATTTTCAAAATACCTATAATCAAAGACTTTATGGTAATGTACCGCCAAGATAATATGAGTATATTTGTATTATCATATTAAATTAAGATGGAGAAATTAAAAAAACGTTGGGGAATTACATCTAATTTTCAGCTTACCATCATATTTATCGTTTTTGCAATAACAGGAACGGCATCGGCTTGGTTGTCGAAACCGTTTTGTATTTGGTTGGGAATTATAAAAGAAGATTTAGGTTTGTGGTTTACTCCTGTTCGATTGCTTTTAATTTTCCCAATATACCAAGTTCTTTTGGTGCTGATAGGATTTATTTTTGGGCAATTTAAATTTTTCTGGGCATTCGAAAAAAAAATGCTTCGAAGTATGGGATTAGGATTTTTTTTCAGAGAAGAAAAAAAGTAAATTATTTTTCTTTTTTTATCCAATAATTGTAAATCCAAGTCAATGTAAAGGAAGGAATAAAATCGGTAAACGGAATAATTTCTTCCAAAAAAGTAAAAATTCCACCTACTTTTCCAACAGTTCCTTTGTACATCCAAGTCATGAGAAATCCAGCCATCGGAGCCCAAATCACATCTGAAAATTCTCCCAGATAAGGAATAGCAAACGACAACATTCCTATCGCATCGAATGCAATTCCCAGAATAAGATTTCGGTTTTTATTGCCAATTTCCTCTTTTTTAATTTCTTCAAGAATTTTATCTTTCATTATAACGAATTTTCAAAACAAAGATACGAATTGAAGTGGGAAGTTAGAGGTTAGAAGATGGAAGTTAGAAGATATTGAAACCATTAAAATATTTCCTGAATGATAACCAAAATCTTTGTTTCTTTGTAAAAATAGTTCCAAATCATGATACAAGCAAAAAACATTCATAAATATTACGACCAACTTCACGTGCTCAAAGGAGTTGACTTACACATAAAAAAAGGCGAAATTGTTTCTATCGTAGGTGCTTCGGGTGCTGGAAAAACAACACTTTTGCAAATTATTGGAACATTAGACAAGCCCACAATAGAAAACGGAATAGAATTGCGCATCAACGACCAAGATATTCTGACGATGAATGACAAAACTTTATCTAAATTCAGAAATTTGAACCTGGGTTTTATCTTCCAATTTCATCAATTGTTACCGGAATTCACGGCTTTGGAAAATGTTTGCATTCCTGCCTATATTGCCGCCTATATTGCCAATAAATCGCGTCATGAAACCGAAACTGAGGCCAAAAGATTACTCGAATATCTAGGACTTTCACATCGAATAAATCACAAACCCAATGAACTTTCAGGCGGAGAACAACAACGTGTGGCTGTTGCGAGAGCCTTAATTAACAAACCTGCCATTATTTTTGCCGATGAACCTTCGGGAAATTTGGACACCCATTCAGCCGAAAATTTACATCAATTGTTTTTCAAATTGCGGGATGAATTTGGGCAAACTTTCGTCATTGTAACCCACAACGAAGAACTAGCTAATATGGCGGATAGAAAATTGGTAATGGTGGATGGATTGATTTCTAAATAAAAGTTATGATTTTAATTGCTTTAAGCTGGATTATCCTCCTATTTTTTTTCATTCCGTCTGGAATTGCAGTGAAATCGCTTTTAAAATTAAAATCTTCAGGAAATTACATTCCAATATTTTTAGGCATTTTTATCCAATGTCTGGGACTGAGCATTTGCAGTTTCTTTTTTAAAATTGGGTTGGAAGTATTTATCGCCAATTTTTTAATTAGCATCGGTTTAGCGTATTGGAAATCAAAAGAAATCAAAGAAAGCATAAAAGAAATCCTATTCGATTTACGGTCACTCTCCACTATTTCAAAGTTTAGCTTCGTATCCATTTTTATTTTTTCCTTATTTAAATGCAGCCAATTTCCTTTTATTGTTGATAATGAAAGCTACTATATCCAAACCATTAAGTGGATAAACGAATATGGCTTTGTAAAAGGTCTTGGAAATTTGCATATTTATTTTGGGCAGACTTCTCCTTTTCACGTTTTACAAGCTGGATTTAATTTCAATTTTTTAACGGAAAGAATCAATGACATCAACGGTTTAATTTTAAACTTATCGTCAATCTATTTTATAACCGAATTTGAAAAAAGAAACAAAATCAATGGCGAAATTCATTGGATTGGATTTATTCTGGTATTCAATATTTTATTTTTTCAATTTATTAGCTCACCATCTCCTGATTTGATAATTATCGTCTTATCGCAAATACTTTTTTATTATTTTATGGAAAAAGAGGACACTCTTGAAAATTCCAAAATTGCAACGCTGGTATTTCTAAATCTGGTATTTATTAAAATCACGGTAGCGCCTCTGATTCTTATCATTTTCTACCAGATTTATAAAAACAAAAAAAGAATCTATTTCTTTCTTGTTTCAAGCACCATAATTATTATAGTTTTGTGCCTTAAAAATGCCATTGTAACTGGATATCCTTTCTATCCATTAAATATTTTTCCCCTAAACGAAGATTGGACAATTCCCAAAAAATTATTAGAATTTGCTATCCAAATCACCGAAAATTCAGGTTATTTTAAAACGAGCATTCTAAAAAATCCAACAATCCTTGATAAATTAAATTCCTGGATTCATCTTGGTGGAATAAACCGTGTTTTCAACTTTGGAATTCTTCTGCTTTTTGCAGTTGGACTATTTGTCAAAGGCTTTAAAAATCAAAGAAAATATATTTTTTTATATAGTGTCTTTGCTCTCAATTTTTTAATTTTACTCTTTACTTCCCCACAATACCGCTATTTTCTTCCTGAATTTGTGTTTTTGTTCGTTGTCGTTTTCGGCTCGATTTTTTACTATTTTAAAATCAATATAAAGACTACGCTGTATTTATTTCTAATCGTCATACTAGTACCTCTTATATTTACAGAAATTATAGGGTATCCTAATTTAACAAAAAACAAACTGCATCAACAAAAAGAAATAAACAGCTGGACTCAAATTGTACTACCCAAAAAAAATTCGAAATATGCCGAAATAGAATTCGAAAAAATCAAAGAAGACAATTTAGAGTATTATTCCCCTAAAGAAAACTTCTTCTTTTATGGAACTGCAAACGGCAAATTACCTTGTGTAAACAAAGTTCAGATAGACTATTTAAAAAAGAAATACCATTTCAAACCTCAACTTAGAACATCCAATTTAGGTGATGGATTTTATTCAAAAAACACACTCGAAAATGAATAAATCAGAACTTAAATCTTTCCTCGACGAAAAGGTCATACAATACAACACGCTTGATTTTATTGAAAGTGATCCTGTACAAATTCCGCATTTGTTTTCGCAAAAAGAAGATATTGAAATTGCTGGATTTTTGAGTGCAACCATCGCTTGGGGCAATCGCAAAATGATTATCAAAAATTCCCATAAAATGATGGATTTGATGGGGAATTCACCTTATGATTTTGTGATGTCACATAATAATGAGGATTTGAAACGACTAGAATCCTTTGTACACAGAACCTTCAACGGTCAGGATTTTTCGAGTTTTATAAAAGGCTTGCAGCATATTTACAATAATCACGGTGGTCTTGAAGCGGTTTTCGCCAAACATCAAGAACATAATTCGATGCAAAAAAGTATTTCCGAATTCAAGAAGCTGTTTTTCGAAATTCCTCATCAAAACCGAACCCAAAAACACATTTCTGACCCAATGAACGGTTCCGCGGCGAAAAGAATTAATATGTACCTACGATGGATGTGTCGCCAAGACAACAAAGGCGTTGATTTAGGCATTTGGAAAAGTATTTCGCCTTCTCTCTTATCTTGTCCTTTGGATGTTCATTCTGGAAATGTGGCTCGAAAACTAGGTTTACTTACCCGAAAACAAAATGATGGAAAAGCCTTGGCAGAACTCGATTTAAAACTCCGTGAACTCGACCCGAACGATCCTGTGAAATATGATTTTGCTTTGTTTGGATTGGGTGTTTTTGAAGGATTTTGATTGCTGTTTTCAAACTTTTTGAAGTAAAAGGCATTCAACATATTAAGAGTTTTTTTGATGATTTGTATTTCAATTATTATTTTTATATTGTGTTAAATAATACACTACGTTATAGCGACTATAGACCAATGGTGATGATTTACGCTATATTCAAAATCTATTAGGGCATAGCAGTCCCAAAACAACTATGATTTATACCTATGTAAGTAGTACTTCTTTAAAAAACATCATTAATCCTTTTGATATGTAAGATTTTTAATTAAATTTGTATAGTATAAAGTAAAAAATTATACGCATAAATACTAGCAAAAACATGCGTATAACATGCCTATTTAGAACAAAAGCGGTAATTTTATACGC
>CAMAQD010000029.1 GCA_945860385.1 Flavobacterium psychrophilum | reverse complement strand
TGAGCCAGACGATGCGCTGGCAAAATCAAATTGAATGTTTAATTTTTAATACATATTTTTATGGAAATTCCTAAAATCATTGGAGCAGGATTAGTAGTTATTGGAGCAGGTATTGGTATTGGTAGAATCGGTGGTTCTGCAATGGACGCCATCGCTCGTCAACCAGAAGCTACTGGAAAAATTCAAACAGCTATGCTTATTGCAGCTGCGCTTATTGAAGGTATTGGTTTCGCAGCTTTGTTTGCAGTAAACTAGAAAAAGACAAAAAGCTGTAACGGTTGGTTGCAGCTTTTGTTTTAATTTTAAAAACACACATTGTTACAATATAAATTATACTTAAATTAAGATGGAAAAATTGTGGGAAGATTTCGGGTTTGGATTGTTTTTTTGGAACTCCATTATTTTCATAGGATTAATTTTCTTATTGAGAAAATTTGCTTGGAAACCTATTTTGGATGCCGTTAACGAAAGAGAAGAAGGAATTAAAAATGCTTTACTTTCTGCTGACAATGCCAGAAAAGAAATGCAAAATCTTCAAGCAGACAATCAACGTATTTTGCAAGAAGCAAGATTAGAGCGTGATGCTTTATTGAAAGATGCTCGTGAAATGAAAGACAAAATGGTTGCCGATGCTAAAAATGAAGCACAAGTTCAAGGTTTGAAAATGATTGAACAAGCAAAAGCCGCTATTGAAAGCGAAAAAAATTCAGCTATGGCCGAATTGAAACTACAGGTTTCTACTTTGTCACTTGAAATTGCCGAGAAATTATTAAAAGACGAATTATCTAACAAAGAAGCTCAAGTAAAATTAGTGGAAAAAATGTTAGGCGACGCTAAATTAAACTAATATGTCAAGTACAAGAGCAGCAATTCGTTATGCAAAAGCCATTTTAGAAATAGCCGAGTCCAAAAAGGCCGCTTCTGAAGTGAGTGTTGATATGGCATTGATTGCATCGACAATAAAATCGAATTCTGAATTGAGTTCTTTCATCCAAAATCCGCTTATTGTAACGGAGACTAAAAAGAATGTTGTTGTAGAGGTTTTTGCTTCTGTTAATGCAGTAACAAAAAGTCTTTTTCAATTATTATTGGAAAACAAAAGATTCGAAATTCTGGAAGGTATTGCATTAGAGTACAACACCTTGTTTGATGTTATGAACGGTGTTGAAGTAGCGAAAGTTACTACTGCCTTTCCGATAGACGCAGCCTTAGAAGCTAAAGTTTCGGCTAAAATAGCAACCTTTTCATCAAGCAAAAAAATTACTATTGAAAACACGGTAGATCCTTCCATCATTGGAGGATTTATTTTAAGAATAGGCGACAAGCAATACAACGCTTCCATTGCCAACAGATTACAAGTATTAAAAAGAGAATTAAGTAACTAGTTATTTATAAATAATTATGGCGGAAATTAAACCTGCTGAAATTTCAGCAATATTAAGAAAGCAAGTAGAAGGTTTTGAATCTGATGCTACATTGGAAGAAGTAGGTTCTGTACTTCAAGTTGGAGATGGAATCGCCCGTGTTTACGGACTTTCTAATGTTCAATACGGTGAACTTGTAGAATTTGACAATGGTCTTGAGGCGATTGTATTAAATCTTGAAGAAGACAATGTTGGGGTTGTACTTTTAGGACCATCAACAGGAATCAAAGAAGGTTCAACTGTAAAAAGAACACAACGTATTGCTTCCCTAAAAACAGGAGAAGGAATGGTTGGTCGTGTAGTAAACACTCTTGGTTTTCCAATCGATGGAAAAGGACCGATTACAGGTGAATTATTCGAAATGCCTTTAGAAAGAAAAGCTCCTGGAGTTATCTTCCGTCAGCCAGTTACCGAGCCGTTACAAACAGGTATCAAAGCAGTAGATGCAATGATTCCGGTAGGTCGTGGACAACGTGAGCTAGTTATTGGCGACCGTCAAACAGGTAAATCTACCGTTTGTTTGGATACCATTTTGAATCAAAAAGAATTTTACGATGCAGGAAAACCTGTATTCTGTATATATGTTGCCATTGGACAAAAAGCGTCAACGGTAGCAGGAATCGCAAAAATGTTGGAAGAAAGAGGTGCAATGGCTTACACAGTAATTGTGGCTGCTAATGCTTCTGATCCAGCGCCAATGCAAGTATATGCTCCTATGGCTGGTGCTGCAATTGGAGAATATTTCAGAGATTCTGGTCGTCCGGCTTTGATTGTTTATGATGATTTATCTAAACAAGCTGTTGCTTACCGTGAAGTTTCTCTTTTGTTGAGAAGACCACCGGGACGTGAAGCATATCCTGGAGACGTTTTCTACTTGCACTCTCGTTTATTGGAAAGAGCTTGTAAAGTTATTGCCGATGACGGAATTGCAAAAAATATGAATGATTTACCAGATACTTTGAAAGGTATTGTTAAAGGTGGGGGTTCATTAACTGCTTTGCCAATTATCGAAACGCAAGCCGGTGACGTTTCTGCATACATCCCAACTAACGTAATTTCGATCACTGATGGTCAGATTTTCTTAGATGGTGATTTGTTTAATTCAGGGGTTCGTCCAGCGATTAACGTAGGTATTTCTGTATCACGTGTTGGAGGTAATGCTCAGATTAAATCAATGAAAAAAGTGGCAGGTACATTAAAACTGGATCAAGCACAATACCGTGAATTGGAAGCGTTTGCTAAATTTGGTTCTGATTTGGATGCCGTTACTTTAAACGTAATTGAAAAAGGAAAAAGAAACGTGGAGATTTTGAAACAAAATCTAAACGATCCTTATACTGTTGAAAACCAAACTGCCATTATCTATGCAGGTTCTAAGAACTTGTTGAGAAGTGTTCCTGTAAATAAAGTGAAAGAATTCGAGAAAGATTACCTGGAATTCTTGAACAACAAACACAGAGATATTCTTGACGCATTGAAAGCAGGAAAATTAACTGACGAAATTACTGATGTATTGGCAACAGTAGCAAAAGAAATCTCAGCGAAATATAACTAAAAAGTATTAAGTAGTAAGTATCAGGAATTAAGACGTTTTGATACTTATTACTTCAATCTTAATACCATAATAAATGGCAAATTTAAAGGAAATCCGTAATAGAATTACTTCCGTTTCATCGACGATGCAGATTACTGCTGCGATGAAAATGGTTTCTGCAGCAAAGCTAAAGAAGGCACAAGATGCCATTACGGCAATGCGCCCTTATGCCGAAAAATTAACGGAATTATTGCAAAATCTTTCAGCAACTCTTGATGGAGATGTGGGAGGTGAGTTCACTAAGCAACGTGAGGTTAAAAAAGTATTAGTCGTTGCGATTACTTCAAATAGAGGTTTATGTGGCGCTTTTAATACCAATGTAATCAAGGAAGTGAAACACCGTGCTGATTTTTACGCAGGAAAACAAGTTGATGTTTTTGCTATTGGAAAAAAAGGAAACGATATTTTGACTAAAACACTTACTGTTGTTGACAATCAAAGTCACGTTTTTGACCATTTGACTTTTGAAAACGTTACGGTGATTGCTGAAACATTGACTCAAAAATTTGTGTCTGGAGAATACGACAAAATCGAATTGGTATACAATCAATTTAAAAATGCCGCAACCCAAATCGTTCAGGTAGAACAATTTTTGCCGCTGGCTGCAATAAAATCAGACAAACCGGCTTCAACCGGAGATTATATTTTTGAACCATCCAAAGAAGAAATCGTATTGACTTTGATTCCAAAATCATTGAAAACACAATTGTACAAAGGAGTTAGAGATTCATTTGCTTCTGAACACGGTGCGCGTATGACGGCAATGCACAAAGCAACAGACAACGCAACTGAATTAAGAGATCAATTGAAATTGACTTACAACAAAGCACGTCAAGCTGCGATTACCAATGAAATCTTGGAGATTGTTGGTGGAGCGGAAGCTTTGAAAGGATAAAAATCTTATTCGAAATATATATGAGAGTCCCGCAAATCGCGGGACTTTTTTTATGGTAATCATACACTAAATTTTACATAAAATTCAACTTGGATTAATATCAACACATACTTATTATTAAGTTAACGATAAATTAACTTTAGCGTTGTTTTGTAGAAATTTGTTAATCTATGAGTAACATTCCTAGAGTATATTCAGAGTACTTTTGCGGTGAAATTCTAGCAATTTTTAATCAAAAATAGTTCAATGAAATTATCTTATCTTATCGTATTTTTATTTTTTGTAAATTCTGTCTTTTCTCACAACAATAGAGTGTCAAATATAGCCGATGCTTCTGTTTCAGAACCGACAACAACAAAAACTATAGATGAAAAATCAATTATTACAGGAACTGTAATAGAGGAATCTACTGGAAAACCATTACCAGGAGTTTTGGTAGCTATTAAAGGAACAAAATTGGCAACACTTACAGATGCTGAAGGAAAATTTTATTTCAGAAAAATGCCCGCAGGAAAGTATGATTTAGAGTTTTCGTTGTTTTCGTTTTCAACAAAAATAGTTTCCGAGGTCGAAGTTATAGATAAAGAAGCTACTATTTTGAATGTTTCTTTAGCTGAAATGAACAGCGTCCTTGACGAGGTTGTAATCAGAACGGTTAAGGCAAAAACGGAATCTGTGCAATCGCTTTTAACAATGCAAAAAAACAGCATCCGAGTTTCTGACGGGATTTCAGCAGAAAGCATCAAAAGAACACCAGACAGAACAACATCAGATGTTTTAAAAAGAATTAGTGGCACCAGTATTCAAGACAACAAATTTGTAATTGTACGTGGTTTAAATGACCGTTACAATACTACCTATTTGAATGGATCTCCACTTCCAAGCACCGAACCAGATAAAAAGGCTTTTTCATTTGATATTTTTCCAGCAAATATGCTTGATAATTTAGTGATTCACAAAACAGCTTCACCAGATTTGCCAGGAGAATTTGCAGGAGGAGTTATCGAGATAAACACCAAATCTACACCGGATAAAAACTTTCAATCTATTTCGGTAGGAGCAGGTTATAACACTATTACGACCAACCAAACTAAATTTCAAGCAAACGATATTAAAACAGGTTTGCCATCTTATTTTCCAAATTCCCCCGATTTTCTAGCATTGCAAAGTTTGAAGACAGAAACCAGTATTCAACAAATAGCTTCATTGGCAAAGAATTATCAAACCGATTGGAGTGTAGATGAGGGCAAATTTGACCCCAATTCTAGTCTTCAGTTAACTTTAGGTCGCTATTTCAAATTTAATGGAACACAAAGTTTGGGTTTATTGGCATCATTAACTAACAATGTAACCAACATTTTTGGAGTAGGTAGCTTAAAAGAATATGAAACACCTCAATTTATTAGTAAAGATTTCAAAAATGATAATTACAGAAAACAAAAATTGACTGGAGGTATTCTAAATCTTTCTTTAAAATTAAATACCAATAATAGGTTTAGTTTTAAAAACCTTTACAGTGTAACTTCTGAAAGTCGGTTTACTAATAGAATTGGAACAAAAAATGCACAAGATGCAGAACCGATAATAACGACTTCTACAAATAGATTATTTACTCAAAACAAAATTTATACTGGGCAACTTATAGGAGAACATTTTTTGCCTGAAAGTAAAATTAAATTAGGATGGGTAGGATCATACAGTAATGTACAACGCGAAGTACCTGCTGAAAGAAGAAATACCTATGAGTATATTCAATATTCAGATGGCACACGATCTGTACCCACAGCAAATTTTGTTATAGATGCAGTAGGTATCGATTACCCAGGCTCTATTTTTACCTCTAACAATACAGAAAGCATTTTCAGCAGCAAAATAGATGTCAGCAAAAAAATAGATTTCTCTGATGATTTCTCAGCTGATATAAAAATTGGAGGAATCACTCAATTTCGTAACAGAAAATTTCAGGCAAGACAGTTAGGTTACACTCCTTTTAATGGAAAAGTGAGTGGAATAAATTGGGGAGAAAACACTTTTTCGTCCAATATACCAACCTTACCCGATGCTACAATATTTAA
The DNA here is from genome assembly GCA_945860385.1 of Flavobacterium psychrophilum. Classification (GTDB taxonomy): domain Bacteria; phylum Bacteroidota; class Bacteroidia; order Flavobacteriales; family Flavobacteriaceae; genus Flavobacterium; species Flavobacterium psychrophilum_K. Next base: position 27,534 of record CAMAQD010000029.1, on the reverse strand, counting down.
CGCATCCAATATAGGAATTTTGTCAGCTTCACCTCGAGTAAGCGGTTTGACTCTTTTTGAAGGCACAAAGGGAAGTGATGCTTATGATGCAGAATCGAGTTTAGATGCTGGTTATGTAATGATTGATAATAATATTTTCAATAAATTGAGAATAATTTGGGGAGTTCGTCTTGAAAATTATTCGCAGCAACTAAGTACTAAATCGGATGTGAACGTCCCAATAGTTGTAAAGGATACACAATTAGACATATTACCCTCTGTGAACTTTATTTACAGTCTAAATAAAAAACAAAATCTGAGATTAAGCGGTTCTAAAACTTTGAATAGACCTGAATTTAGAGAGTTGGCACCCTTTTTATTCTATGATTTCGATACTAGAATGAGTACTGAAGGAAATCCAGATTTGAAAATCACCGAAATTTATAATGCCGATTTGCGTTACGAGTTTTTCTTAGGAAAAGGGCAATTGTTTTCAACATCCCTTTTTTACAAAGATTTTACAAATCCAATCGAGCTTCAAGCCTTAGCCAACAACTCGAATAAATATCAAAATGCTGCTACGGGTACTAATTATGGAGTAGAATTAGAGTTTAGACTTTTATTAAGCTCGATACTTAGGTCTAAAGAGAATAAATTTTTAGATGATTTGACTATTTTTTCTAATTTAGCCGTTATTCGTTCTGAAGTAGATATTTCCAATTTAAATGCTACTGCAGTAAAAACTCCTTTGCAAGGGCAATCCCCTTATGTGTTTAATGCGGGTTTACAATATTTAAACAAAGAGCTTGGATGGTCATTTTCTGGTAATATAAACAGAGTCGGGAATAGAATTACAATTCACGGAAACCAAACAACAGGTAATCCCGCTCCTGCATTTTGGGAAAAGGCAAGAACATTTTTAGATTTTCAATTAGCCAAAAGCTTGTATAAAAACAAAATTGAACTAAAACTAAACGTTCAAAATGTATTAGCGCAAGATTTAATTTTTTATCAAAACAATGACTTGCCAGGAACAGAAAAAGTTAAAGGATTTGATGGTTTTGTCAATAAAGTATTCACTGGTGATTCTCAAAACAAAAACGGTTACAATAGCAAAGAAGATGATCTAATAAGCAAAAACACTTTTGGAAGAGTTTTTTCTTTTGTAATGACGTACAATTTTTAAAAATAATTATCTTTTATTCTGGAGAGCCTGTTTTTTTAACAGGCTCTTAATTTTTAAACAATATAATGATATCGTTAATGTAACTTTCAGTTTACTCAAAATTTACATTGCAATCGTAATATTGCCAAGAACTTAAAACACACACGAAATGAAAAAAATTTACTTATTATCAATGCTAATGCTAGTAACTTATACTGGTTTTTCTCAAATTATTGCCACAACTTACAGAGGCGCTTTTGCTCCTGCTCCAGAAGCAATGTGGACAGATACTTGGACAGAATATGACCCACAAAACAAAGTATATCCAACACCTAACGTAACTGTTTCAACAAATATAATTACTAATACTACATGGACAGCAGGAAATACGTATGCTTTAGGAGGACAAATTTATGTTAAAAATAACGCTACACTTACGATTGAACCAGGTGTTGTTATCGCCAGTAATGTTCCAGGAGCAGGTTTGTTTATTACCAAAGGTGCTAAACTTATTGCTGAAGGTACAGTTACTAGTCCTATTGTATTCACGTCAGGAAATACTCCCGGTAATAGAGCTAGAGGTAACTGGGGAGGAGTAATTTTACTGGGTAAAGGCACTTACAACATCAATAGTGGTATAAATAACATTGAAGGTATTGCAGCAAGTGCTGATACAGAATTTGGCGGTGGTGCAACCCCAGACGATACTGATAATTCTGGTTCTTTAAAGTATGTACGTATAGAATATGCCGGCTTCACTTATGGTGCTGCAGGAAGTAATACGGAGATTAATGGTTTAACGATGGGTGCAGTTGGTAGCGGAACCAAAATTGATTATGTTCAAGTTTCTTATGCTAATGATGATTCATTCGAGTGGTTTGGTGGCGCAGTAAATTGTTCGCACCTAGTTGCTTTCAACGGTCTTGACGATGATTTTGATACTGACAACGGTTTCAGCGGTAGTGTTCAATTTTGTCTAGCTATCAAACAGCCAACGGCGGCGGACACTTCTGATTCTAATTGTTTTGAAACAGACAACAATTCAACAAGTACAGCTGGAACAAGTTATACAAGAGGTATTTTTTCAAACTGTACTTTGATAGGCCCATCATACAGATCAACTTTAGCAAACGGCGGCGCTGTAAATGTTAGACACAGAAGAGCAGCTCATATGAGAAGAAATACTCAACTTCAAATTTGGAATTCTATTTTTATGGATTTTGTTGACGGAGTAGTTGTTGATGGAACCACTACAATAACAAACGCTACAAACAACACCTTAAAATTTAAAAGTAATATTATAGCTGGTACAACTGCATTAAAAGTTGCGGTTAAAGTAGAATCTCCAGCAACAACTTTTGATGTAGCTACTTGGTTTACATCAAATAGCAATACAAGTCAGACAGCAAGCGCTGGATTGTTAACTACACCATACAACGAAGCAGACGGAAGTATTTACACAGGATTGGATTACAGACCAGCAACAAGTTCTATTGCTTTATCAGGCGCTGATTTTACTACTTTGGGAACAGATTCATTTTCTTCAAATGCAGAATTCTCTTTAAAAGTATATCCTAATCCATCTTCAGATAGTTTCAAATTCGATTACGTTTCTTCTTCTAACGAAAAGGTGAAAGTAACAGCTTATGATATTACTGGTAAAACAGTAAAATCTATTAATGTTGATTACGCTGAAATCAATGAGCAAACGATTGGTAATGATTTTACTCCAGGAGTTTATGTTATAGTTTTGAAACAAGGGGATATCAACAAAAGCCTTAGAGTTATCAAAAAATAAATCTCATTTCAAATAAGTTTCTAAAGTCCCGCAATTGCGGGACTTTTTTTATTTAATTTTATACCATAATTATAATATACCCAATTTTGAAAACCATAGAACTCACTACACTCGAAGAAATGCTCGCACAAATTAGCATCATCCGTCATTTGTATCCTAATATCTCAGAAGAAAAATACAAAAGTTATCTCGAAACCATGATTCCTCACAATTATACCCAAGTTGCGATTTTTGAAGACCTAGTCTGTGTTGGACTCACAGGTTTATGGTATGGAATCAAACTTTGGTCAGGAAAATATATGGAAATCGACAACTTCATTGTTCACCCAGAACATCGTTCTAAAGGCATTGGAAAAACGCTAACCGATTATGTCAATCAAAGGGCAACCGATTTAGAATGCACAATGATTGTACTCGATGCATACACCCAAAATTTTACAGCGCATCGTTTCTATTACAATCAAGGTTATGCACCAAGAGGATTTCATTTCATAAAAACTTTAAACGAAGAAGGATTGACATAACCCTGAGGATTAAACTATTTGGATTGAATCAATAAATTCAGTATTAAACCAAAGAAAAGGTTATTTTTGTGTCATAAAATTAATAATAACTCACTTGGGATTATATAAAAATCTTTTCAAACAAACTGCCATTTACGGACTCGCAACGGTTTTGCCAAGAATGTTGAGTTTTTTATTGGTGCGATTATACACAGGAATATTGCCCACAACCGATTATGGCGAAGTCTCTGTTCTAATGTCTTGGATGGTGTTCTTCAACGTGATCTTGTCTTACGGAATGGAAACGGCTTTTTTCCGCTTCTATAATTCCGAAAAAGAAAAGCAAAATGTAATTGCCACCAGCACCATTACTATTTTTTGGTCCACCATTTTCTTTCTTTTCGGGGCTTTAATATTTAGAGATTCTTTAGCCGCTTATGCCAATGTCGAGGTACAATATATTACTTATGCTATTTGGATTTTAGCCCTAGATGCGCTGGTCATTATTCCGTTTTCAAAGCTGCGAGCCAACCAGCGACCTATGAAATACGCTGCTATCAAGATAGGAAACGTAATCATAAACTTGGGGCTCAACGTATTCTTTTTGATGTATTTACCTCGGTTAGCAGCAGATAATCCTCATTCGTTTGTTGATAATTTATATGTTGAGCATTCTGAAATTGGATATATTTTCATTGCCAATTTGTTGGCGAGTTTACTAACACTGGTCGTGCTTTCGCCAAATTATCTTAACCTAAATCGAAAATTCGACACCGTTCTTTGGAAAAAAATGATGAAATATGGTTTACCAATTCTTGTCGCAGGAATCGCATTTGCTGTCAACGAACATTTCGATAAAATTTTATTGGAGAGATTGCTTCCAGAAAACATTGCCAAATCCGAGGTTGGAATTTATTCTGCTTGCTACAAACTTGGTTTGTTTATGGTTTTGTTTGCCACTGCTTTCCGTTTGGGAATCGAACCCTTCTTTTTCAGTCATTCGAGTAGCGATAAAGCACCACAAACCTATGCCGTTATTACCAAATATTTTGTGATATTGGGTTCTTTAATTTTATTGGGCGTTATAGTTTTTGCCGATGTCCTAAAGGTGCTCTTGCTCGACAACGAATCCTATTGGCAAGCGATGAAAGTCGTGCCCTTAATTATTTTAGCTAATTTTTTCCTAGGTATTTACAACAATCTTTCCGTTTGGTACAAACTTACCGATAAAACTCATATTGGCGCTTATATTTCGATAATAGGAGCAATAGTAACTTTGATTTTGAATTATCTTTTAATTCCAAAATACAGTTATTACGGTTCGGCTATTGCCACCATTGCGGCCTACGGAAGTATGATGATTATTTCATACATTCTCGGAAATAAATATTACCCCATTCCGTACGATATGGAGAAAATAGGGGGTTATTTAGGATTGTCCATCTTATTTTCTGTAATTTCTTTCTACGGATTCAGAGAAAATTATTTCGTTGGAATTCCGTTACTAGTCGCATTTATGTATTTTGTTTATCACAACGAGAAAGAAACGATATTAGCTATCGTAAAACGGAAAAAATAAATAAGCACAATAAATAAGGACAATGAGTACAGACGAGTCGCGACTTGAAGTCCCTAAGTATTTTTAAAATAAATAAAATGAAAATCAAAATCATCAACAAATCGCAACACGACTTGCCTAATTATGAAACAATAGCTTCAGCAGGAATGGATTTGCGTGCCAATCTAACCGAATCCATAACCTTAAAACCACTAGAAAGAACCATCGTTAAAACAGGTCTTTTCATCGAATTACCCCTAGGTTATGAAGCACAAGTTAGACCAAGAAGCGGCTTGGCTGCCAAAAAAGGAATAACAGTTCTCAATTCGCCTGGAACTGTCGATGCGGATTATCGTGGAGAAATTGGCGTGATTTTGGTCAATTTATCCAATGAAGTTTTCGTTGTCGAAAACGGGGAACGCATTGCCCAACTCATCATCGCCCAACACGAAAGAGCCGAATGGATTGAAGTTCAAGAATTATCCGAAACTTCAAGAGGCGAAGGAGGTTTTGGAAGTACGGGAGTTAAGTAGGATTTAATTAGTTGAATGCTAAAATGCATATGCAGAGATTCACGATATATACTAAATCAAATAAATTTTATTGGAGTAACAATAAAATTATTTATCCTATTTTATTTACTTGTTTGGTTGTTTTATTAATAGCGAACAAAGGATCAGTTATAGAAAAAAATTTTCTCAATAATTTTATTCTTGGAATAATGCTTCTAACCTTTACTTGTGGAATCATTTTAAGACTTGTTGGCATTCCTAAAACTGAACCATTACAAGGAGAATTAGATGGTTTTTTAACTTTTGAAATGGATTCAATTCAAATTCATAATGAAATATTTTACTCTGAAAAAATTAGAAATATTGAGATTTCAAACGATGACTATTATGATAAATTAGTTGGTGGTTCAAGAGGAAATTTTAATAGTGCGCGTTCAAACGGTGTCGGAAATTATTTAAGAATAAAATTATATTCTGGGGAATTTAAAACTTGTTATTATGAATTGTACAATTCAGATGATTTTCAAAAAATAAGGCGTGAATTAATAAATTATTATTTAAATGGTAAAATTGAATTTCAAAATTTGGCAAATGTTCTAGGAGAAAAAAGTCAGCGTGAAATAGAAGAATTTAAAATTGAAGTTGAAAAAATAGCCAATTCACCTCATTTATAAGTGAATGAGATTTTAAAACAGAAGGTAATTCTTATTGTATATTTGGCTTTTGTCAAAATGATAAGAAGTGATAAATTCTCTATAACATAGATTCAAAACAATATAAAAACAAATAAAAAAATCTTCGTGAACTTTGCGAAAATCTTCGTGAACTTTGCGGTAAAAGAAATAATAAATTAATATGAGGATGAGATTGCTTCGTTCCTCGCAATGACTAAAAAAATGAAAATAATAGTACCAATGGCGGGACGTGGTTCCAGACTAAGACCTCACACATTAACCATTCCGAAACCCTTAATTCCAATTGCTGGAAAACCAATCGTGCATCGATTAGTAGAAGATATTGCAGGAGTTTTAAATCAGGATATTGAAGAAATTGCTTTTATAATTCACGAAAGTTTTGGCAAAAAAGTTGAAGAAGACTTAATCGCCATTGCCGAAAAATTGGGTTCAAAAGGAACAATTTATTATCAAAATGAAGCACTGGGAACAGGTCATGCGATTATGTGTGCCAAAGATTCCTTGAGTGGTCCAGCCGTTATCGCGTATGCCGATACCTTGATTCGTGCCGATTTCGATTTGGATCAAAATGCCGATAGCGTGATTTGGGTAAAAAAAGTAGATCAACCGGAAGCTTTTGGTGTGGTCAATTTAAACGCAGCGCATCAAATCATTGAATTGGTTGAAAAACCAAAAGAATTTGTTTCGGATCTTGCCGTGATTGGAATTTATTATTTCAAAGATGTTGCCGTTTTGAAAAACGAACTCCAATATGTTTTGGATAACAATATCATCAACGGTGGCGAATATCAAATTAATGACGGAATCAAACAAATGATGGCAAAAGGTATGGTTTTTGTACCGGGAGAAGTCGCCGAGTGGATGGATTGCGGAAACAAGGACGTGACCGTGGAAACGAATTCCAGAATGTTAGGATTTTTGCACAACGACGGAGAACATTTGGTAGATTATGATGTAAAATTGGAGAATTCAACAATTATTCCACCTTGTTATATAGGGAAAGATGTGATTTTAATTAATGCAACGGTTGGACCAAATGTATCATTAGGAAATGGATGTCACGTTGTTGATAGTTCGATAAAAAATAGTTTGGTGCAAACCCATTCACATATCAAAAACGCCAATTTAGACAATGCGATGATAGGAAGTCACGCTAGTTTTGACGGTAAATTTACGAGCATTAGTATTGGCGATTATTCGGTGTTGGAATAATAGAGATGTATTAATTCCAGTTGAAAACATAAAAAATAAAGCTATTTATTTTTAAACCATTAAGAAATTAAGCCTCATTAAGACTAAAAACTTAATTTTCTTAATTTCTTAATGGTTTATAAAAAGTAACAGATTTTAATCCGTTGATTGTAGGTATATTTGAAAAAAATAAATGAAAAAAGCGGTTTCCTTCTATTTATTCTTGGTTTTGCTTTGCAATTCAACTTCGCTATTGGCGCAAGACGAACCAGAAGCAATTGTGCCTGAAACAGACAAATTTCAAGATTATTTTTATGAATCCTTGAAGCAAAAAGGAATCGAGAATTACGACAAAGCCATTACAGCATTGGAAGAATGTTTGAAATTAAAACCCAATGATGCAGCAGTGTATTCGGAAATGGGAAAGAATTATTTTGGTCTAAAAAACTATGAGCAAAGTTATTCCTTCTATGAAAAAGCTGCACAAATCGAACCTAAAAACAAATGGTTTTGGGCAGGAATGTACGATGTAAGTTACCAGACTAAGAATTACAACCAAGCAATTATCGCGGTTAATAAACTGATTGAATTTGACCAAAAGTATCAAGATGATTTGGTTTCACTTTATATGTACACGCAACAATTTGACAAAGCACTCGTTCTAATTGATGAACTAAATGAAAAAGTTGGAAAATCGGACAGACGGGAAATGTACAAAACACAGATTTTGGCACAAGGAAAATTTCAAAATAAGGAAATAAATAATTTATTAGCTCAAATTAAACTGAATCCTAAAGATGAGTCCAATTATGTTGCGTTAATTAAAATGTACTCGGAGAATAATGAAAATGAAAAAGCAGCCGAAATCACCAAAAAATTAGAAATAGAAATACCAGATTCGGATTGGGCACAAGTAGGATTATTTAAATTTTATTTAGACAAAAGTGAAGCTCCAAAAGCAATCAATGCGATGAATGTGGTTTTGTCAAGTCCCCAAATAGATTCTAAAATAAAACACCGAGTGTTGAATGAATTTTTGATTTTTGTCAATAAAAATCCGCAGTATTCGTTAGATTTAGAAAAAGCGATTGCCTATTTTGATAAAGATACAACCGTAAATGTTGGCAAAGAAATCGGGAAATTTTATTATGGCAAAAAACAATGGGACAAAGCTATTTTTTATTATGAACAAGCTTTAAAAAATAATTCGGGAGACGATATTGAAACTAATTTACTTTTGCTTCAGTCTTACGTCGAAACCAAACAATTTGAAATTCTGTTAAAAAAAGCGACAACTTTGGTGGAAATTTATCCAACACAACCTCAGTTTTATTACTTTTCGGGTTTAGCAAACAATCAGTTGAAGCAATTCAAAAAAGCTACTGAAATGTTAGAAATGGGAATGGATTATGTAGTGGATGATGTACTTTTGGAAGCTAATTTTAACCTGCAATTGGGCGAGGCCTACAATGGTTTGGGAGATTTTAAGAAAAAAGAGCAGTATTTTGCTAAAGCCAATCAATTATTAAAAGCCAAAAAATAAAATATAGAATGAATAAATTTTCAAAAAATGTAAAACTTCTTTTTTTGGTTAGTTTCATTAGTTCATTAGTACTTGTATCGTGTAAATCCAAAACAGCAGTGGTCGATGTATCTAAAAATGAAAACCGAAAGAGTGTCAATAAAATTATCGAAAACTACTACAACAATAAAAATGAGTTTTCGACATTATATATAAAAGCGAGTATTCAATACGCTACTGAGAAACAAAATCAGAATGTTACAGCTGAAATTAAACTCAAAAAAGACGAGCAAATATTGGTAAGCATACGGTTTTTGGGAATTACAATGGCCAAAGCTTCGATTACGCCATCGTCCGTGAGTTATTACGAAAAAATAAAAGGCACTTATTACGAAGGCGATTTCAGTGCGTTGAGTCAATTATTAGGAACCGATTTAGATTTCAACAAGGTGCAAAATATGTTGTTGGGAAGGGCAATTGATAATTTGCAAGAAGGAAAATATACAGAAACTTTCGCCGATCAGATATATAGATTGGATGAAGACTCTGATGGAAACACTAAGAAATCGTTCTACATTGACGGAAATAATTTCACAATAAACAAACAGGAAATTACACAAACCAAAGAGGAAAGAATGATTCAGGTGGAGTATTCCAACAAAAAAGAATTCAAAGAAATGACTTTGCCTTCAACTCTAAATATCGACAGTTATCAAAAGAAAGGTAAAACGGAAATAAATTTAGAATACAACACGGTAAGCTTTAATGAAGAACTTTCTTTTCCTTATAGTGTCCCAAATGACTACAAAAGAATTATAATTAAGTAAATTTGCACAAACTTATTTTACTATGCCAAAATTTCTCCTAAGCCTGATTTTAATTTGCATGACTTCAATGATGTGGAGTCAAGAATCACAGCAAGAAAAATTAGAACAACGAAAAGCCCAAATACAACAAGAAATTAGAGATAATGAAAAGTTGTTGCAATCGGTAAAGAAAAAAGAAAAATCAGCGGTAAGCGTTGTTATTATTCAAGCCAATAAAATAAAGCTTAAAGAAAAACTTATCAATACTACCGAAAAGCAAGCCAAGTTGTTGAGCAACGATATTTATATCAATCAACTCAAAATCAATCAACTGAATCGGGAACTTGTTATTCTCAAAGAAGATTATGCAAAGATGATTGTAAAGTCGTACAAAAGTCGTTCTGAACAAAGCCGGGCGATGTTTATCTTATCCTCTAATAGTTTTTTGCAAGCCTATAAAAGAGCCCAATATATGAAGCAGTACACTGGCTACAGAAAAATGCAAGGTGTTGAAATTAAATCAAAATCAGATCAGCTTACAGATTATAACGAAAAATTGGGCGTTCAAAAATCAGCCAAACAAAAACTGATTCAGGAAAACGAAAAAGAACGTTTATCATTGCTAAAAGCAAAACAAGAGCAAGATAAACTAGTCAAATCTATTAAAAAAGACAAGAATAAAATTGCTGCCGACATCAAGAAAAAACAACAAGAGGCAAGAGCAATCGACAGACAAATTGATCGTTTGATTCGGGAAGCCATTGCCGAAGCGAATAGAAAAGCAGCTCTGGAAAAAGCAATGAGAAAAGCTGAAGCCGAAGCAAAGGCTGGTGATACCAAAGAAGAAATAAAAACTCGAGCGAAAGCTATTGTATCCTCCGCGCCAGCAGTATCTTCCTCAAAAATTGTATTAACACCAGAAGAAAAAATATTAGCCGATAATTTCAAATCTAATAGGGGAAAATTGCCTTGGCCAGTAGAAAAAGGATTTGTTTCATTGCCCTATGGAGATCAGCAGCACCCACAATTTGCCTCCTTGAGAGTCCACAATAGCGGTGTCGAAATTACAACCGATCAAGGGGCAACAGCTAGAGCCGTTTTTGCGGGCGTAGTAACAAGTGTTATAGTTGTGTCTCCAGTAAACAAAGCCGTAATGATACAACACGGGGATTATTTTACAGTGTATCAAAATTTGAGTTCGGTAAATGTAAGTAGAGGAGATAAAGTAAGTACTAAGCAAAGTATAGGAAGAGTACGAACCAATGGCGAAACAGGAAGAACGGTACTGAAATTTATAATTTCCCAAAATTCAACTTATAATAATCCAGCTAGTTGGATAAATAATATGTAAAATCGAGATGTATACAATATAAAACAGCGCCATTTTATTATTAAATAAAATGGCGCTGTTTTTATATAAAGTTGGAACTACTGTTGCTGCTGTTGCTGCTGTTGCCGCAGTTGTAACTGAAGTTGATACTCTAAAAGATCAAGCTGTCTTTGCACATCGTCTGAAACTTTTTGAAGTTTTACATCGTTTACTTCTTCAAACTGTCTTCCATCTTCGTATCCTATCGAAACGCTTACCGAAAGAGTTTGTTTGGCAAACCCTTTGAATGTTCCTTTTACAGGAGTACATTCATTAAAATCCCGACCTACTGAAAGTTTGACGTGTTTGTCCATTGTCCAAATATTATTGGTTGGATCAATGCCAAGCCAGCCCTGAGATGGAGTATAAAATTCAACCCAGGCATGAGTTGCTCCTTCTCCTCTAAATCCAACGGCATTTGGACAAATATAGCCACTCACGTATCTGGAAGGAATCCCAGCTGTGCGTAAAAATTGAAGCAAAACGTGAGCAAAATCTTGACAGACACCTTTTTTATGGACTAATATTTCATCAACGGTGGTTTCAATATTTGTAATTCCTTTGGTATACGTAAAGTTTTTAAAAATATATTCACTGCATTTTTGAGCAATTTCTATCACAGAAATGGTATTAGCATTTATTTTTTTTAAGTAGGAGTCTATTTTTTTTTGATTTGTAATGACATCTGGATAACATAGTCGAAGTAAGGAGCTGTTGTTTACTTTTTCTATTTCTAGATCTTGCACTTTGGTAGTATCAATTTCAGGAATTTTGAGCGAATGATTAACTCGTACTAACATTTGGGATTCGATAATCATCTCTTTGTGAGGTCCCAAAATATTGAAATTACCCACACTATTGCCATAAAAATCCTTTGAGATTTCGACAATAGGATTAGTAGTTATCAAAAGCTGATGTTGCAAAACTTCTTGATTATCAAAAGGATATGGAAACAAACGCACCTCGTTGATGCTCTCTTTAATAGGAAAATTGTATTGATATTTTGTGATATGAATAATTTTATATGTTGCCATTTTTTTTAGGTATAAGAAAAGAATAATTTAGAAAAATCAGTCGAAAATTGCACCAATTGTGTCTTAGTATCGTTTAAAACGTCTTCTAATTGCTGGTTAGTTAGGTTATGATAATCCGTATATTTTACCATGCTTTTTAGTCTTCCAAATTGATTTTGAAGTGTTCTAGCTTCCGGCGAAATATTATCGATACACAAGTACCCTAAATATTTGTCAATTATTTCTAATATGAACATAACCGAATGTGAAAAATCTTTATTGAAAACCACGTGCTGAGCGATTTTTCGATTGTGTGAGATGTTGCTATAACTTTTCAAATATTGTTCATAACCCGAAAGGGACAACAACAATCGTCTCCAATACAATAAATCTTCGTCGCCATCAAGATTGTAATTAATGGGTTTATAATACGCTTGTGTCATTGAAATAGTTTGTAAACAGCGTTCTATATTTTTTCCAATGCTTGAAAAACACCAACCCAAACCTCTTGGCATCGTAACATGAAGTATTCCGTTATACAACAAAAGATCATTTTTGAGTTTGGTAATGACACTGACCGCTTCATATGTTTCCAACCTTTTTGGCAATTCAGGCGAATTGGTATAATGATACAGTGAGTTGATGTGTTCCCAAAGCTCTTTGGTAATTTTGTCTTGCGAACCTCTGGCATTTTCGCGGGCTTTCCGAACAAGGTTTTTAACAGAATCTACATTATGATTGTCGCAAATTATGTATTTCAACACAAAATTCGAATCATATTGCGATTCAATAATTTGTTTTTTAGACAAGTCAGTGTAATATTCTAATAACGGTCTGTATCCCTGAGAATCATTCATTTCTTTGTCAAATGACAAGATATAGAAAGTGTTCAGAGTCAGCAACATCCCATCCGTTCTTTCCATATATCTGTTGAGCCAAAACATTCCGTCTGCAACTCGGCTGAGCATATTTGTTTTCATTTTATTTGTCATTGCGAGGCACGATTTGTGCGCCGTGGCGTAAGCCATCTTAGCCTCTTGTTAATTCCTTTTTTATTCAATAATCCAAGTGTCCTTGCTGCCTCCTCCTTGTGAAGAATTAACTACTAAAGAACCTTCGGTAAGTGCCACACGAGTCAATCCTCCCGGTACAATTTTTACACCATCAGGCCCAAATAAGGCGTAAGGTCTTAAATCTACGTGACGCAGTTTGAGTTTACCATCAATAAGGCAAGGCACGGTGCTCAGTTGAATAATGGGTTGTGCAATGAAATTCCTTGGATTGGCAAGAATTGCTTTTTTCCCATTTTCCAGTTCTTCCTGAGTGGCTTTATTGCCCATAATCATTCCATATCCACCACTCTGATTGGTTTCTTTGATGACCATATTTCCCATATCAGCAAAAACAAATTCCCGTTCCTCTTTGTTTTCCATTTGATAAGTAGGAACATTTTTTAGAATAGGCTCTTCGTTGAGATAATATTTTATCATATCAGGCACGTAAGCATAAACGGCTTTATCGTCTGCAACTCCGTTTCCTACAGCGTTTACTAAAGCCACATTTCCCATTTTGTAAGAGCTAATTAATCCGGGAACTCCCAAAGCACTATCTTGTCTGAACACTAAAGGATCTAAATAATCGTCGTCAAGGCGTCTGTAAATCACATCAACTTGTTCCAGTCCCGAAGTGGTTTTCATGTAAACATTATTGTTGTTTACAACCAAATCTCTTCCTTCTACAAGTGGGATTCCCATTTGTCTCGCCAAAAAAGTATGCTCATAATAAGCCGAATTATAAACCCCAGGAGTTAATAAAACAACATTAGGATTCGAGATGTTTCGGGGTGACATTGAGATTAATATATTGTGCAAAACCATAGGATAATTACCGACCATACTTACCCGATTAGAAGTGAGCATTTCCGGGAAAATACGCTTAGTAATCTCCCTGTTTTCCAGCATATAACTTACTCCGCTTGGACATCTAAGATTGTCTTCCAATACATAAAACTCTCCTTTTTCACCTCGAATTAAGTCGATACCGGCTATGTGAATGTGAATATTATGAGGCAATTTTATTCCGTGTACTTCTTGAATGTAATGAGGACAAGAGGATATTAAAGCCGCTGGAATAATACCTTCTTTGATAATAAGTTGCTCATTATAAATGTCTTCTAAAAACAAATTAAGCGCTTTCAGTCGTTGCACAATCCCCATTTCTACTTCGTTCCAATCCTTTTGAGTGATTATTCTTGGGATAATATCAAACGGAAATATTCTTTCAATCCCTTGATTGTCATCACTGTAAACCGTGAACGTAATTCCTTGGTTCATGAAAAAATCAGAAGCTTGTTTTTGCTTTTGTTCAATATTTTCAGGACTTAGGTTTTGTAGCGTATGTAATACGTTACGGTACGAATTTCGCACTCCTTTACTCGAAAACATCTCGTCCCATCCATTTGGGTTCAATTTGGGAATCAACTTCATCATATTTTACATTGTTAAATAATCAATTTTTTGAATTATTATTTGTTAAAAATAATTGCTAAGAACAAATTTATTATTTTATTTTCATCAAAAAATCTATTTTGTTGTGTATTTAACAATTTATGCCATATTCGTTGTTTTGATAAATATTTTTGATAATTATGTGTTTTTTTTACCTTGTTTTTTTAATTGTTCAATTTTAAAAAACGCAAAAAAGCAGAATACCCCTGTTTTAATAGGGGTATATTTTTATAAAACATAAAAAATAATGATGATTAAATCTTTTTTAATAGGGTGTTAGAGAATAATGTTACATTTGTCTTTTTAGCAACTTAGTTTTTATATTCTCAATTGATTTTGTAAAATTGTTTAATGCTTCACAGAATACTTGATGTTGTTTGCTGTAGATTTCTTCTAATAATTGCTAAACCCATCATTTATTAAAAGTGTTTTGAATTGCTTTCAGCATTCCACCAGCCGACAACGAATTAGGAACAATTAATCTCCTGATAGTGTAAATAGGTTCATTCAAATTTCTTTTGGTTGACAGAATAAAAGCTAGTTGGTAACCACTGCTTTTAATTTTAGGAATGGCCGCCGTGGACCAAACTCCTGAGGGATAGGCAAAATATTTCACGGGTTTTCCGGTAATGGATTCTAATTTTTTTTTGGGTTTTTGGAGTTGGATTTCCCAATCTGTTCCTTTGTATTTTGTCACCAGATGATGATCCCAAGAATGTGCGCCAATGGAGTGACCATTATCAGACAAATTTTTGATTTGGGCTTTGGTCATATATCCTGGACGGTCAATAGAAACTGTCATAATAAAAAAGAGTCCCTTGAACCCATATTTTTTCAATTCTGCAGCTCCTAATCGATATTGTTCCTCACGAGTATCGTCAAAAGTGATTAATATTGGTTTTAAAGGCAATTTTCCGTCGTGAGTTAAATAATCCTCCAGTTGAGTTGGTAAAATTGTGTGAAATCCATTTTCCGACAATGCCTTCATTTGTTCTGCAAATTGAGAAGGAGAAACCGAATACGTTTTCATATTTTCCCCTTCATTAGGAAGAATGGTTCGAATACGATGGTAGCACAACACTGGAATTTCAGGTTTGTGGAGAATAGTTGTTGGACTAGATACTTGCTTTCTTTGCTCATCATTTTTGACTTGCGATGTAAGAGTAGGAATCTCTTTTTTGATTGCATCGGGTCTAGAATTACATCCTGCAAAAAACAGAATTCCAGCAAGAAATGGGAAGAGAATATTTTTCATAATATAACAAGGATTGCTATTCTACTGATATTGAATGTAGATGGGTTGAGGTGTAAATTTTAGTAATTCTTCTGGAGTGTACATTTGCCATCCGTTTTTATTGTCGTTTTTATAAAACAATTTAAAGCCCGTAAATTGCACGGGTTCCCTATAAATATATCTAAGATAAGTTGATCGTTTTAAAACTTTCGATCCAAATCCATCCATATCCATTACAATCTGAACTTCGGGAACTGTTTTTATTTTTTTATAATTGGTTACCATTCCTTGAGTAAATCGATGTACAATCAAAACCTTGGGAGGCAGATTGTTTTCACGCACTATTTTCGCCAAAATTTCTACAGCATCATTGATATCATCTGCTGTAAAGGTGCCAATTTTTGTTCCGGGTATTTCTCCATTTTTCAACGAAAACTCGGGGTCAATTCCTAAATGAACATTGGGCAATTTTAGGTATTTTTCCAATGTCGATGCTTCCTCCTTTACGGAACTATGACCCACCTGAATATCTAGAAATACTAATGCATTTATTGATTTTGCCCAATTAATAATTGTGTCAATTTGCTTAAAAGGCATTCGCATACGGTGTAAATTTGCTTTCCCCGGCGAACCTTGGGCTGTGATGGCGATGTAATGCAAGGCAGGAATTGTCTTTACAGCAGAATCGGCGGCTTGCCATTTTGCAACTTCTCCTTTTAGTTTTTTGAGCATTTCTTCTTTTGGTAATTCGCCCAAAATTCCCATTCTCTTGGAATATAAATTTCCGTAAAACGCTATGATTCTATTATACGGCAGGATGGCTCCAGACAATGGATATGGTGCTTTTACAGGCCATTTCCCAGTAGTATCATTATTGCTCAATTTGAGCATTCTTTTGTTATAGTCAACGGTGTCAATGGTAGAAGATGTAATTGCGGGAACAGGCTGAACTGTTTTGTTGGTTTTTTTTTCGGTATGTGCATCGGAGGCTTCAGCTTTTTTGCAACTACTGAAATTCATTAAAAACAACAAAAAAAACATTAGAAGCGGAAGAGATCGAACTGATTTTTGCATTTTGGAGCACTTTTATAAAGTACATAAAGGTAGGCGTTTTAGGAACTAATTTGATATTTTCTGTCAAATTATTACACTATAATACTAAAAGCAGTTCTTGTAAAATTAATAGAGCAATGTCAATAATAAGGCAAGAAATATTGCAGAGTATTCTATGTAATAAGACCGTCGTTTGAAAAGTCTGTCAATCACTCAGTCAGGAATTAAATATAGATTAAAAGTTAAATGAACGCCATTTTTTGAATAATCATTTTTTACATTTCAGCACTAATTTAAATTTTAAACTAGACTAACTTCTTTTTGGGAATCGAAAAAGAATAAGTTAATTTTATAAACGATTTATTCACCTAAAGGTCCTCACCATTGTATAAAAATATCTTATCTTTTTTTCTTATTTTCTTCGGCATTGCACTCGTTTCTGGTCAAGTAACTAAAGACACTTTGGCCCTTTCAGAAATAATTCTGAAAGCTTCCCCAATCCAAAATGTGCTTCAAAACGCAGCTTCAGCTGTCTCGGTAATCAGTTCCGCTGACATTCAAAAAACCGATGGAATTATTCTTACTCCCGTTTTGAATAAAATCCCCGGAGTTTTTATGCAACAAGGAAGTTTAAATACCAATAGAATTAGTATTCGGGGGATTGGAGCCCGATCGCAATACGGCACGACTAGGGTAAAAGCCTATTTTAATTCGATTCCGCTAAGTTCAGGTGAAGGAGAAACGGTCATAGAAGATATTGATGTTGCCGCTATTGAAAAAATAGAAATTAGTAAAGGTCCTAATTCAACCAGTTTTGGTTCTGGTTTGGGCGGAGTAATTCATTTGTTTGCAATGGAAACGCCTTTATTGGAATCTTTTGGAAAAGCAACTTCGACTTTTGGTAGTTTTGGTTTGCTCCAGCAGAGACTCTCAGGCGGATACAGCGATTTGAATTCTAATTTATTCTCCAGCTATTCGGATTTGCAAAGTGGTGGTTACCGTGCCAATAGCTCCTATAAAAGAAAATCGTTCAACCTATTTGGAGATCAAAAAATAGGAAAAAAAGGGAATTTGTCCTTTTTGGGAATTTTCACTCGCTTGAAAGCCTATATTCCCAGCTCTTTGAATGAAAAGGATTTTAAAAACAATCCTGAAAAGGCGGCTAACACTTGGGCTGCGGCACAGGGATATGAATCTTACGACAAATTGATGATGGGCGTGGGATATGACCATCAATTTTCTAAAAACTGGTCTTTGAAATCGAGTCTTTTTTCTAATTTTAAGGACGGACAGGAAGCAAGACCCTTTGATATTCTAGAAGATAAAACCAATTCATTAGGACTTCGTTTGCATTTTAACTACAAAAATCAGTTGCTTTCTTTGCCATTTGAGCTAAGTTTTGGAACAGAACTCGCAGCAGAAAATTACCAGTATTCACTTTTTAAGAATTTATATCTGTCGCAATCCGGTCAGGGAAGTATTCAGGGAGATCAGTTCAGTGCAATACAACAAAAACGGAATTATGGTAATTATTTTTTACAAATGGAAGTTTGGCTTTCAAAGAATCTGCATTTAGAAACCGGAATCGCACTAAATTCAACAAATTATTCTTTGAAAGATGTTTTCCAAACTAATTCCGATACTCAAAATAATGACTATACTTTTGGCAATGTTTGGTCGCCAAGAATTGGGTTTTCCTATAAATTGGGAAAAGGAAAAAACATTTACACCTCAGTTAGCAAAGGATTTTCGGTGCCGTCCGTTGCCGAAACTTTGACCCCAGACGGACAAATTAATACCAATTTAAAACCAGAAACGGGTTGGAATTACGAAATTGGTTTCAAAGGGAATTGGTTCGAAAACAGATTATATACCGAGCTCACTTTTTTTAGCACCCAAATCGAAAATTTATTGGTAGCACGTCGCACTGCCGACGACCAATATGTGGGAATCAATGCGGGTTCGAGTTCTCATCCAGGGATTGAGTTGCTTGTGAATTACAAGCTTTTAGAAACTTTGGAATTTCAAATCACTCCTTATTTTTCAGCGACTCTAAATAATTTTAAATTCAAGAATTTTGTCGATGGTGAAGCCGATTATTCAGGCAATGAACTCACGGGTGTTCCTGATAAACAATGGAGTTTAGGATTGGATGTAAACACCAAAAAAGGGTTCGGATTAAATGTGTCCTATTTAACTGTTGGAAAAATTCCGATGAATGATGCTAACACAAAATACAGTGATGCCTATTCTTTACTTGATATTAAAACAACGTATTCATTCACGATACTTAAAGTGCTCAAAACAGAATTGAGTGCCGGAATAAACAATGCCTTAGACGAGAAATATGCTGCTAGTATTTTGCCAAATGCAGTAGGTTTTGGAGTCGTTCCACCAAGGTATTATTACCCGGGCAATCCGATAAATTATTATGGAGGTTTTTCAGTTTCTTATGATTTCTAGGGAGAGGAAAATGTCAATATAAAACGCCTTCGACTTCTTCTTCGGTAACTTTTTTCTTTTGTTTGTTGCCCCAAGAATTCATAACGTAATTAATAACGTCGGCTACTTCTTGATTCGAAAGTCCCATTGGAGGCATATTATTATTGAACTTTTTTTTGTTGACAATAATTTCGCCATTTTGCCCAAATTTAACGCCGTGAATACTTTGCTTTCTTTTTTTGGTAAGCCAGTCAGAGCCAGCGAGAGGAGGTATTTTTATACCATCTCCTTTGCCATTTGCACCATGGCATTGGACACAAAAATCGGTGTAGATTTCTTTTCCAGGCTGCTGAAGATTTAGCTCACCACCTTTAATTTTATTTATTTTTGCGACAACAAGATTGTTTTTTTTAGAAGTTGCTACAGTTTCAAGACCTAAATTTTCAATTGGAAAGCATCCTAAAAGAACCATTCCAAATCCATAATACAGTTTGGTTATCAACATAGATTAATTAGGGATTATTTTGAAAATTCCTTTTCCTTCGACTGCAATATAAATATAGCCATCTGGACCTTGCGCTACGTTTCTGATACGACCGATGTCTGTCGCAATTTTTTGGCGCTCAATGACTTCTTTTCCCTTCAATTTTACTAATTCCAAATATTGAAATTTTAAGGAACCAACCACTAAATGACCTTTCCAATCGGGGTAACGGTCACTAGTAACAAAAGCCATTCCGCTTGGAGCGATAGAGGGTAACCAATAAAAAATAGGATCTTCAATGCCCGGTTTTTTGTTTTCAGTGCTAATCGTTGTACCATCATAATCAATGCCATAAGTGACTACAGACCAACCGTAATTAGCACCTTTTTTTATAATGTTGATTTCGTCACCACCTTGAGGACCGTGTTCGTGTGCCCAAATTTCACCCGTTTCCGGATGTTTCGCCATTCCTTGCGGATTGCGATTGCCATACGTGTAAATTGCTTCTTTTGCACCTGCCTGACCTACAAACGGATTATCTTTCGGAATACTTCCGTCATCATTCAGGCGGTATATTTTTCCACAATCACGAGTTATATCTTGTGGGTTTTTTATCCTGTCTCCACGTTCTCCCACAGAAAAATACAAATACCCTTCATTATCAAAAACAATTCTGGAACCAAAATGCTGCCCTTTAGTGGAGTTTGGTGTTGCTTTGTATAAAGACTCAATTTGCGTTAAACTTCCATCTTGTAATTTTGTTCGAATGAGTTTGGTATTGCCGCCCTCTCCTTCGCCTTCCGCTGCAGCATAGGTGATGTAAATCCAACCATTTTTGGCATAATCGGGATGAAGAGCGATGTCTAGCAAACCGCCTTGTCCTCTGTTGTAAACTTTGGGAACATTTTTCACTTCGGTTTTTGTGCCATTTATGATATGATATAGAACGCCACTTTTTTCAGTAACCAACATACTTCCGTCAGGAAGCCACACCATTCCCCAAGGGATTGGAATATCGGACACCACTTTTTCTAAGGTGTAATTCTTAACTTCATCCTTAATAGGAATATCGTTAGATTTCACTTGCGCATCGCAACTTAGAAAAATAACAGAAAAAAACAGAATATAAACAAGCGCGAATTTTTTCATAACTGATAATTATTAAGTCTGTTTTGAATTAAATTTTTTTTAAAATTAATAAAAGCGAATATAAGGAGATAAAATTTATTAAATTATTAACTTATGGTTTTAAAGTATTGTCATTTATAGTTTGCCAAAAAAGTACTTTTTAAAGAGGTGTAAATCAGTTTGAGCCTTAACCAAAAGATTATAGAAACAGTTATTAATTTGGATTTTAAATTGTAGCCCCGCCGAGAATCGAACTCGGATCAAAAGTTTAGGAAACTCCCATTCTATCCGTTGAACTACGGGGCTGAAAAATGAGTCTTGAATAATAACTTAAATTATTAATGTGTAATTTTTGGATTATTTCAGGAGGTCTATGAAGTTTAGTTACAAACTCTACTTTTTAAAAACCAAAACGGACTTCACAATAATTTACACCCAAATATAAACAAAAAAAGCTAGTCTTGCGACTAGCTTTTTGCTCCCTCTCTTGGGCTCGAACCAAGGACCCTCTGATTAACAGTCAGATGCTCTAACCAACTGAGCTAAGAAGGAAACTGTATTTATTATTCTTGTTTTGAATGAACGTTTTCTGTTGCTTTAACTAGCAATTGTTGTTTGTTTAAGCGGTTGCAAATATAGTGCTAAATTTAATTTTTGCAAACTAAATTGAAAAAAATATCGAAAAAAATTATTTCCCTACAATTGCCTTATAGATGTCGTTCCCATTAGCAAACAACAACAATGTGATAAGTAGAAAGAAACCAACCATTTGGGCGTTCTCTAAGAACTTGTCGCTTGGTTTTCGACCGCTAATGATTTCATATAATAAAAACATTACGTGACCACCATCAAGAGCCGGAATAGGCAATAAATTCATCACACCAAGCATAATCGACAACAAGGCGGTAATATTCCAAAAAGCTTCCCAGCTCCATGTATTTGGGAAAATGTTAAATATAGCCGTAAAACCACCCACTTCTTTGTAGGCTTCAGTTTTTGGATTAAATATTGTTTTAAGCTGATTGCCATAATCAATTAATCCATTATAGCCAGTATTAATTCCAATAGGAATTGATTCTATAAAACTGTATTTTTCACGATTAACTTTATAAAGATTGAGTTTTTCAATATTAGAATAAGGTAATCTTGAAGCGTAAGTAATTCCTAATTTAGATTTATTGTTGAATGTTAAGGTTGTCTGAACGAATTTCTCTCCTCTTTTTACAGTTATTGGAACAGTTTTTCCACTAAAGTTTTTAAACTGTGATATTGCTTGATCTGCATATTTTATAGGCATACCATTAAATTGAGTTATAATGTCAGAAGATCTTATAGTTTTAAAATTTGGAGAACTTTTTTCTATATCACTAACTATAAATGGAATCCTCATTTCAACCAAAGTTCGTTTAACACCTGAATTGCTTATTTGATTGATAATATTTATAGGGAATTGAATAGTTTTTCTTTCATTATTCCGTTCTACAACAACTTCTTTAGCCAAGAATAAGTTTTTTAAGATATCATCATAACGCTCCAATGTTTTTCCGTTTATGGAGAGAATTTTATCGCCTGTTTGGATTCCTGCTTTTTCAATAGCTGGATTTGTTACCCAAACCCCATCTTTTAGATCGGCATTTGTAACATAAGTATCTCCATAACTAAACGCCATTCCAATATAAATGATAAAAGCCAAGATAAAGTTTACAGTAACACCACCCAACATAATAATCAAACGTTGCCAAGCTGGTTTCGAACGAAATTCCCATGGTTGCGGAGGCAAAGCCATTTGTTCTTTGTCCATACTTTCGTCAATCATTCCGGAAATTTTTACGTACCCACCCAGAGGCAACCATCCAATTCCGTATTCGGTTTCGCCAATTTTCTTTTTAAGCAATGAATATTTTACGTCAAAAAATAAATAGAATTTTTCTACTCGGGTTTTAAATATTTTGGCAGGGATAAAATGTCCTAATTCGTGAAGTATTATTAGTAATGATAAGCTCAATAAAAATTGAGAAAGTTTGATAACTATTTCCATTTATATGTCATTGCGAGGAATGAAGCAATATCATCCTCTTATTAATTTAATTTGATTAACGCACAAAAGTAAGGTTTTCTATTTTACTTCCAAAGGTTTACTTTTTGCCAGACGATAATTATTTGTTAATAATTGTGTAATTTCCTTCTATACTAGACTGCAATGGCGTTAACTTTGCTTTTTTGATACAATAAAAAGACCATAAAAGTTTATTTTCTAAATTAAAACTAGTACTATGTCATCACACTTATTTTCATCCATTCAAATAAAAAGCATTCTTTTTAAAAACAGAATGGCTATTTCGCCAATGTGTCAATATTCCTCAGAAGACGGTTTTGCCAACGATTGGCATCTTGTACATTTAGGTAGTCGAGCTAGTGGCGGAGCGGGTCTAATTATTCAGGAAGCAACAGCAGTTTGTCCCGAAGGGCGAATTTCTCCCGGAGATTTAGGACTTTGGCAAGACGAACAGATTGAAAAAATGCAAGTCATAAATCAGTTTATACTTTCCCAAAATTCGATTCCCGGAATTCAATTGGCACACGCCGGAAGAAAAGCAAGTGTCTCAGAACCTTGGAGCGGCAACAAAAAATTGGACGAATCCAATGAAGGTTGGGATACAGTTGCGCCAAGCGCAGTTGGTTATCATTCCAATGAAAAATCCCCAATTGCTTTAGATAACAATGGAATCCAAAAAGTAATTTCTGATTTCAAATCGGCAACCAAAAGAGCCTTGAAAGCTGGTTTTCAAGTCCTAGAAATTCACGCGGCTCACGGCTATTTATTGCATCAGTTTTTTTCACCCTTGTCTAATTTCAGAACCGATGAATACGGCGGAAGTTTCGAAAACAGGATTCGTTTAATGCTCGAAGTTCTTGAAGCCGTACAATCCGAATGGCCAACAGATTTACCATTATTCGTCAGAATCTCAGCTACAGACTGGGCGGATGGCGGATGGAATATTGAAGAATCTATTCAACTTTCTCAACTATTGAAAGAAAAGGGCGTAGATTTGATAGATGTTTCTTCGGGTGGTTTAGTTTCACATCAAAAAATTACTTTAGGACCAGGTTATCAAGTTCCTTTTGCCGAAAGAATCAAAAAAGAAACAGGCATTTTAACGGGAGCAGTTGGTTTAATTACAGAAGCAATCCAAGCGGAAGAAATTGTCGCCACAGGAAAAGCAGACTTGGTTTTATTTGCCAGAGAATCTTTGAGAAACCCAAATTTGGCATTAGATTTTGCCAAAGAACTGGGTGCAGAAATACAGTGGCCAAAACAATACGAAAGAGCCAAAATATAATAACATTTAACAATTTTTGTCAAAGTATTGAACTTTGGCAAAGACGTCATAGACTTATAAAACAAACAAAATGCAGATAATAAAAACAGCACTTTTGTCCTACGGAATGTCTGGAAAAGTTTTTCACGCTCCATTTTTAGAACTTCATCCCGGTTTTGAACTTGTAGGTTCTTGGGAAAGAAGCAAAAAATTAATACAGGAAGATTATCCCGAAGTCAAAAGTTTTCCTAGTTTGGAATCGATTTTGGAAGACAAAACCATTGATTTGGTTATCGTCAACACGCCAATTGACACTCATTTTGAATATGCCAAAAAAGTATTGCTCGCCGGAAAACACGCCATTGTCGAAAAAGCATTTACCTCAAATGTTGCCGAAGCAAAGGAACTAGCTGCTTTGGCCAAAGAAAATGGATTGAAATTATCGGTTTTTCAAAACCGAAGATGGGATAGCGAATTCAAAACCGTAAAAAAAATCCTTGATGAAAAGTTGTTAGGCGAAATCGTCGAAGCCGAGTTTCATTTCGATCGTTACAATCCTATTTTGAGTCCAAAAGTTCATAAGGAAACCATCAATTCCGGTTCGGGAATTGCGAAAGATTTGGGTCCACATATTATTGACCAGGCTTTGCATTTATTTGGTGTACCCAATACTGTTTTTGCCGATATTCGAATCACGAGAGAAAACTCAGTAGTTGATGATTATATGGATGTTTTACTGTATTATTCGGATTTGAGAGTCCGATTGAAAGCGGGTTTTTTTGTAAGAGAACCCAATCCTTCCTATGTGGTTCATGGTAAGAAAGGGTCTTTTCTAAAATCGCGTGGCGATGTGCAGGAAGATGAATTGAAAGTAGGCAAAAAACCCAATTTAACCATTTGGGGAACCGAAAAAGAAGGTCAGGAAGGACTTTTACATACCGAAATCGACGGCAATATCATTAAAGAAAAAGTGCCAACGCTTCAGGGAAATTATTATGACTTTTTTGATGGCGTCTATCAGTCTATTACTAATGGAAAATCTGAGCCTGTTACGGCACAAGATGGTGTCAATGTGATGCGAATTATTGAAGCAGCTTTTCAAAGCAGTGAACAAAAAAGAGCCATCAACTTATAAACAATAACGTTGTATTGCTCAGCTTGTATATAAAACTGCAAACAGAAACCCATTGATTGTGTACTTTTGCAAATTCAATTTTAATAGACAATAGTTTGATAGATTTAAATTTTATTGGCAATTTTAAAGCGAAAGGCAAATACAAGAAAACCTATCGAGACGTTAAACAATCGTATTTAAACCGAATTCGTTGGGCAGTTTCAATGTTTTATTTTGGTATGGGATTGTCTTTTGCCACTTGGGCAAGCCGAATTCCAAACATTAAAGCCGATTTGCATTTGAGCGATGGCGAACTAGGAACGATTCTATTTGCATTGCCAGTGGGTCAGTTGACAATGATGTTTTTTTCAGGAAAATTAGTAACTCGTTTCGGAAGTGATCGCATTCTCCCTTTAGCAGCTTTACTGTATGTTTTCAGTTTGACCAATATCGGTTTGGCGCAAAATGCATGGCAATTGGCTCTCGCCCTGGTTTCTTTTGGAATCTTTGGCAACTTGACCAACATTTCAATCAATACGCAAGGCATTTATACCGAAGGACTTTTCAGGAGAGCCATTATGTCTTCATTTCACGGAATGTGGAGTTTGGCTGGATTTACCGGAGCTCTAGTTGGACTGGGAATGTTAGCACTCCATATCACGACGTATATGCACTTTGTTATCGTGGCTTTTGTTGTAGTAGCTTTGGTAACCATCAATTTCAAATATTTAATAAAAGCCAAAGAAAAAGTTCGTATCGAAAAGAAAAAAATATTCAGTAAACCAGACAAATCCTTGGTTTTATTGGGGATCATTGGTTTTTGCAGTATGGCGAGTGAAGGCATTATGTTCGATTGGAGCGGTGTTTATTTCAAAGATATTGTGAAAGCTCCCGGCCCATTAATCATTATCGGTTATACTTCATTTATGATAATGATGGCTAGTGGAAGATTTCTGGGTGGACGATTGATTGATAAATTTGGGCGAAAAACTGTAATGCAAATCAGTGGAGTTATGATTTCATTTGGCTTGTATATGGCTGTAATTTTCCCTTATATTATTCCGTGTACTATTGCTTTTATGATTGTAGGTTTAGGCGTTTCTACCGTTATTCCCACACTTTATAGTATCGCGGGAAAACATCAAACGATTCCAACAGGCGAAGCACTGACGGCAGTTTCCAGCGTGAGTTTCCTTGGATTTTTAATGGGACCACCTGTTATTGGTCATATTTCTGAACTATTTGGTTTGCAATTTTCATTTGCTTTTATTGGGATGTTCGGAATTTTAATTGCCTTCTTGGTCAAAAGAGTGAAGGCTATGGAATAGATTTCGATGCAATGTCCATAAGTCCCTCGTAAATCATTAAATTTGTGGCTTATTAAAAGTTATGTTAGAAAAAGAAATAATAAATTTTGAAAAAACGGCCATTGTTGGTATCGTTACCCAAAACCAAAGCGAGGATAAACTTAAAGAATATCTGGACGAATTGGAATTTTTGACTTTTACCGCAGGCGGTGAAGTGGTGAAACGGTTTTGGCAAAAAATGGACAAACCTAATCCCAAAACATTTTTAGGAACGGGGAAAATAGACGAAATCAATCTTTTTGTCAAAGAAAATGATATTTCGAGCCTAGTATTCGATGATGAATTGACGCCTTCGCAACAAAAAAACATTTCCAAAATTATAGATTGTAAAATCCTCGATAGAACCAATCTTATCCTTGATATTTTTGCCCAAAGAGCCGAAACTTCTTATGCCAGAACTCAAGTAGAATTGGCACAATGTATCTATTTGTTACCCAGATTATCCGGTTTATGGACGCACTTGGAACGTCAAAAAGGGGGAATCGGGATGCGTGGACCTGGAGAAACAGAGATTGAAACCGACAGACGTATTGTTCGGGATCGAATTTCGTTATTGAAAGAAAAAATAAAAGCCATCGACAAGCAAATGGGAACCCAAAGAGGTAATCGTGGCGCTATGGTTCGTGTAGCTTTAGTGGGTTATACCAATGTTGGAAAATCAACTTTGATGAATGCCATTGGCAAAAGCGATGTTTTTGTAGAGAATAAACTTTTTGCGACTTTGGACACAACGGTTCGAAAAGTAGTAATTAAAAACTTGCCTTTCTTGCTTTC
>CAMAQD010000028.1 GCA_945860385.1 Flavobacterium psychrophilum | reverse complement strand
CAGGAGAAAGCGATTCCCCTATTATTGGAACAAGACACAGATTTAGTTGCGTTGGCTCAGACAGGGACAGGGAAAACGGCAGCTTTTGGTTTTCCAGTCATTCAAAAAATTGATGCCAACAACAGAAATACACAGGCGTTAATTTTATCACCTACCCGCGAACTATGTTTGCAGATTACAAACGAGATTAAAAACTACTCAAAATACGAAAAAGGTATTAATGTAGTGGCTGTTTATGGTGGGGCGAGTATTACAGAACAGGCTAGAGACATCAAAAGAGGTGCGCAAATTATTGTGGCTACTCCGGGTAGAATGCAGGACATGATTAACAGAGGATTGGTAAACATTACTCAAATTAATTACTGTATTCTTGACGAAGCAGACGAAATGTTGAATATGGGTTTCTATGAAGACATCGTAAACATCCTTTCGACTACGCCAGACGAAAAAAGCACTTGGTTATTCTCGGCTACTATGCCGCAAGAAGTAGCCCGAATTGCAAAACAATTTATGCACAATCCGGTAGAAATTACTGTTGGTGCTAAAAATTCAGGTTCAGCAACGGTTTCACATGAATTTTACTTAGTAAATGCCCGTGACCGTTACGAAGCTTTAAAAAGATTGGCTGATGCTAATCCAGACATTTTCTCAGTAGTTTTTTGTAGAACCAAACGCGATACACAAGCTGTTGCCGAAAAATTAATTGAAGACGGATACAGCGCAGCCGCTTTGCACGGAGATTTATCTCAAGCGCAACGTGACGGGGTTATGAAATCATTTAGAGGTCGTCAAATCCAAATGCTTGTAGCTACTGATGTTGCTGCTCGTGGAATTGATGTTGATAATATTACTCACGTAGTAAATTACCAATTACCAGACGAAATAGAAACCTACACTCACCGTTCAGGCCGTACAGGTCGTGCTGGAAAACTGGGAACATCTATAGTTATAGTAACTAAAAGTGAAATCCGCAAGATTTCGGCTATCGAAAGAATCATCAAACAGAAATTCGAAGAAAAAACAATTCCATCAGGAATCGAAATCTGCGAAATTCAGTTATTGCACTTAGCAACTAAAATTAAAGACACTGAAGTTGATCACGAAATTGACAACTATCTTCCAGCAATCAACAATGTATTAGAAGGATTGTCGAAAGAAGAATTGATTAAGAAAATGGTTTCGGTTGAATTTAATCGTTTCATCAATTATTACAAGAAAACTAGAGATATTTCTTCTCAATCTTCAGGTTCTGAAAGAAGAGAACGTGATGACAGAGACGGTGAATCAAGAGAAAATAACAATGGTGGTGCTACAAGATACTTTGTAAACATTGGTTCAAGAGACAATTTCGACTGGATGTCCTTGAAAGATTATTTAAAAGAAACCTTAGACCTTGGTCGTGATGATGTTTTCAAGGTAGATGTAAAAGAAGGTTTCTCTTTCTTTAACACAGACCCGGAACATACGGATAAAGTAATGGAAATATTGAACAATGTACAATTAGAAGGACGTCGTATCAATGTTGAAATTTCTAAAAACGACGGTGGCGGAAGACGCGATCACAACGGAAGAAGTTCTGGTGGTTTCGGCGGAGGACGTTCAGGTGGCGAAAGAAGTTCAGCTCCAAGAAGAGAAGGAAACTTTGCACCAAGACGCGAAGGCTCTGGTGGCTCTGGTGGCGGATTTAGAAGCGACAGAAGTTCTGCACCTAGAGAAGGTGGTTTTGGACCAAGAAGCGCATCAGCTCCTAGAACTAGCGGTTTCTCTGAGAGAAGCCCAAGATCTTCTGATGCAGCTCCGCGACGTGAAGGTGGTTCTTCAGAAAGACCAGCGAGACGTTCTGAAAGCTTTGGTGACACGCCAAGAGAAAGAAGACCAAGAAGAAGTTAACACATTTTGTTAATTTTCTTATAATTATACTGAAACTACAAAATATTTAATCCCGTTTTATTACTTTTAAAGTTTTAAATCAGTTTATGAAATATTTTGTAGTTTTCTTTTTTTTAATACTCGCCTCAACAACTTTCGCACAAGTTATTGAACCAGCCCAAACCGTTACTGGGACTATTATCAATGACAACACGAAATTCCCCTTACCAAATGTAAATATTATCAACATCAATAAAGTAAGAGGGACAACTACCGATGAAAAAGGCAACTTTGAAATGGCCGTTTCCGTAAATGATACGCTGCACATTACCATTATAGGTTTCCAATCTTTGAGAGTCAGAGTTACAAACGATTGGGTAAAAACCAAAACTACTAAAATTCAACTTACCGAAAAAGCGTATGCACTTGAAGAAGTAGTGGTAGGACGTTATAATTTAACAGGTTATATTGAAGTCGATTCTAAATTGATTCCTGTAAAAGAAAATTATCGCTATAGCATTTCAGGTTTAACAGAAGGCTACGAAGCAGGTGAATACTCACCAAATGCGTTTGGAAAAGTAATGGGTTCTATCTTTAATCCCGCTGATGCACTTTATAATTTCTTTGGCAAAAAACCAACGGAACTAAAAAGGTTGAGAGAAATGAAAAAGGACGACACTGTTCGAAATCTGCTAGAAACAAAGTATGATCGAGAAACTATTGCGGCACTTTTAGGAGTAGATAAAAAAGAAATTGCTGAAATTCTGGAACGTTGTAATTATTCCGAATCCTTTGTAAAAACCGCCAACGATCTCCAAATTCTGGATGCCATTAGTTCATGCTACGAAGAATATAAAATTCTGAAAAGGAAATAGTTTATAACATTTAGTCAAAAAGTAGTTTGACTATTAACTTAAAAAAATCTAATCTACTTGGATTCCTTTATCCTCAAGAACTTCGAAAAGGTAGGTACTATGACTTGGATCGTATTTTTCAATTCCACTCTGATACCATTTCGAAATGACATTGAGTTGATAAGTAGTGTAATCGCCAATTTCTTCAATATCCAAACCAAGTAAACCCGACAAAAGAAATTCTTCTAAAACTTTAATGGTAACAAATCTTTTAGGAATTCCTTTTGAAATCTGCCCATTCATTTCCTCATAATCCATTCTTCCTGAATTAAATCCAGAAATGTAAGCTACACTGCTTTTCTTCCTGTCAATAAGCAAAAACGGATTTTGACCATTTGAATATCCATCAAAATAATCTTGTCGATAAGATTTACTAAAAATATTTTTAGAATTCATTATACTATATTTTATAGTTACAGTACAAATCTATAGACTATGTCTTGAACAAAATATTAAAATCGTTTAAAGGATAAAATACTCTATAAATAACAAGCTCAATGTATTTTATCGATAGAAAACCGCTGAAGTAGTGGGTATAGTTATGACTCTGAAAAATACCTTGCCTCAATTCTCTTAATATCTTTAATCGAACTTCGCGCCCAAGCTAAGCGCTTTTCCAAAATTTCTTCCTCTGTCAAATGCCAATCTATTTCTGATTGACGCAATCTGTTAGTGAGGTTTTGAATAATTATCGCCGCGGAAACCGAAATATTCAAACTTTCGGTAAAACCAGCCATCGGAATTTTAAGAAAACCATCAGCTTTTTGTAAAACTTCTTGTGATAATCCATCCCTTTCTGTACCAAAAAATAAAGCGCTAGGTTTCGAAATGTCAAAATCATCCAACAAACAATCATTTTCGTGTGGCGTGGTGGCAATAATTTGGTAGCCTTTGTTTTTCAAAGTTTCAACACAATTGGAGACATTATCAAATTTGTTAATATCAACCCATTTCTGCGCACCCATCGCAATTTCCTTATCGATGCTTTTGCCGTAACGTTCTTCAATAACGTTTAATTCCTGAATACCAAAAACCTCGCAACTGCGCATCACGGCACTGGCATTGTGCATTTGAAAAACATCCTCAACAACTACTGTAAAATGTTTGGTTCTGTTTTCTAACACTTTCAGAAACTTGGCTTTTCTATTATCGGTAAGAATGTTTTCAAGAAAAGTGAGATAGTCTAAATCAATCATTATAAAAAAATTATTTGCCAAAAATACTAACTATTTTCGCTACGAATTCACTAATTTTAATTTCAATTAAAAAATATGCAAATCTGCGGTAAAAAACATTTTAAATATGAAAAAGAGACTTGTAGTTTTAACCGGAGCGGGAATCAGTGCCGAAAGTGGCATCAAAACCTTTCGTGATTCCGATGGACTTTGGGAAGGTCATAATGTACTGGATGTCGCAACACCCGAAGGCTGGCAGAAAAACCCTGAATTAGTACTTGATTTTTACAATCAAAGACGCAAACAATTACGCGAAGTAAAACCCAATCTTGGTCATCAAATTCTGGCTGAATTAGAAAATGATTTCGACGTGTCAATCATTACTCAAAATGTAGATAATTTGCACGAAAAAGCAGGAAGTTCTTCAGTTTTACATCTTCACGGTGAATTATTAAAAGTGCGCAGTACAGTAAACAAAAACTACATTTTAGATTGGGAAACCGACCTGAATTCTAACCACTTTGATGACAAAGGACATCAACTGCGGCCACATATTGTTTGGTTTGGTGAAGAAGTGCCTGCTTTGGAAGAAGCCGTAACTATTGTACAAAATGCTGATATTCTGATAATAATTGGAACATCACTTCAAGTATATCCTGCTGCTGGATTGATGAGTTTTGCAAAACCATCTATCCCTGTGTATTACATTGACCCAAAACCAGCCCAAATTTATGATTTACCAAATGACATCAAAGTTGTAGCATCCACAGGTTCAGAAGGTATGAAAACGGTTCGAAAAGACCTTGAAAAACTGAAATAACAATTTCATTGCAATGGCAATTTCAAAATCAATTTAAATTAAAAAACTGAACACTAAATACTGAATACTGAACACTATTCCTTATTTTTGCGCTTTCTAAAAAACCAACAACAATGACTATACTAAACGAATTAAACGCCGTATCCCCAATCGACGGAAGATACAGAAGTAAAACCAGTTCACTTTCAAAATTCTTCTCCGAAGAAGCCTTAATCAAATACCGCGTATTGGTAGAAATTGAATATTTTATTGCGCTTTGCGAAATTCCTTTACCTCAACTCAAAGACATAAACCCAAATCTATTCGAAAGTTTACGCAACATCTATAAAAACTTCTCGACCGAAGATGCACTTTGGATAAAAGAAACCGAAAAAGTAACCAACCACGATGTAAAAGCGGTGGAATATTTTATCAAAGACGCATTCGAAAAACTAGGATTATCCCAATACAAAGAGTTTATCCACTTCGGATTGACTTCACAAGACATCAACAATACTGCAATTCCGCTTTCGACCAAGGAAGCTTTTGAGAAAGTATATATGCCATCATTAATCTCTTTGACCTCAAAGTTGAAAGATTTAAGTGTCGAATGGACAGACGTTCCAATGCTAGCCAGAACTCACGGACAACCAGCCTCACCAACCCGTTTAGGTAAAGAAATTGGAGTTTTTGTGGAACGTTTAGAAGAGCAAA
Organism: Flavobacterium psychrophilum; assembly: GCA_945860385.1. Taxonomy (GTDB): domain Bacteria; phylum Bacteroidota; class Bacteroidia; order Flavobacteriales; family Flavobacteriaceae; genus Flavobacterium; species Flavobacterium psychrophilum_K. The sequence continues at coordinate 30,446 of CAMAQD010000028.1, read as the reverse complement.
TGCGTTTGTTATTCAACATACCGTTTGCAGCTAAATTTGGTGGCGCAACCGGGAATTATAACGCTCATCACGTGGCGTATCCACAAATTGATTGGAGAAAATTTGGGGGAGATTTTGTAGAGGAAATCCTTGGACTACACCACTCCTTCCCGACTACTCAAATCGAACATTACGATCACTTTGCCGCCTTTTTTGATGCGTTGAAAAGAATCAACAACATCATTATTGATTTGGACAGAGATATTTGGACTTATGTTTCAATGGAATATTTCAAACAAAAAATCAAAGCAGGAGAAATTGGCTCATCGGCAATGCCGCATAAAGTAAACCCAATTGATTTTGAAAATTCAGAAGGAAACTTGGGAATGGCTAATGCTATTTTCGAACATCTTTCGGCTAAATTACCTGTTTCAAGATTGCAACGTGATTTAACTGATAGTACAGTTTTAAGAAACATTGGCGTACCTATTGGACATACTTTAATCGCTTTTGAAGCTACACTGAAAGGTTTGAATAAACTCTTGTTGAACGAACCAAAATTCCACGAAGATTTGGAGAAAAACTGGGCAGTTGTTGCCGAAGCGATTCAAACAATTTTGCGTCGTGAAGCCTATCCAAATCCATACGAAGCCTTGAAAGGACTCACCAGAACCAACGAAGCGATAACCAAAACTTCGATTCACGAATTTATTAGCACTCTTGATATTTCATCCGAAATCAAAGCAGAATTAATGCAAATCACACCTAGTAATTTCTTGGGGATTTAACGAAAAATATATTCTTAAAGTACAAAGTAATGATGAAGAATTTGATTCTAAAAACCGTATTACTTTGTCCTTTTTTTATTTTATTTTCCTGTGAGAAGGAAAAAACCAAACCAGAAATCACGGCTTACAGAGCCGGAGTAATTTTGTCTTTTGACGATGCTTACTCAAAAGAATGGTTTGATACGGATCAAAAATTGAAACAGTATTCCTGGAAAGCCACTTTCTGCGTTAGCAAAATAAACACCTTACGCCATGCAGAAATCAAGAAACTTCTTGAACTACAAAATGAAGGACACGAAATTGCAGGCCACGGACTCCATCATTATCACGCCGAAAAATTTGTAAAGAAATACGGAATCAAGGATTATTTTAAGCAGGAAATAAATCCAATGATGAGTTTAATGCATTTTTATGGTTTCAAGATTACTTCTTTTGTCTATCCATATGGAGGAAGAAATAAAGAATTGGATGCCGCTTTATTAAACAAATTCAAGATTGTAAGAGGGCGCGCTTTTTGCGAAGAAGTCGCCTCAAAACAAGGCTGTTATTTCAATCATTCAAAAATGGTATATAGCTTCAGTATTGATGACACACACAACCACTTTAATATTCCTCACCTTCTGAAATTGTTGAATTATGCGAAGAATAATGATAAAATTTTGATTCTGAATAGTCACAAGACCGTAGACAGTGTGACGACAGATTATGAGACTAAAAATGCAACATTAGAACTCATTTGCAAATACATTAAACGCAATAATATGAAGTTTTACACTTTATCTGACTTGGATAATTTAAAATAAGAACGATTTAACAACTTATAAATTCCCTTTGAAAAGAACAAAAATTCTTTCCAACGGGAATTTTTCTTTAGAAATAAAGATTTTCGTATCTTTCCAATGTAGCAAAATAGAAAAATCTAAAATAACGACTATGAGTACAGCAGAAAAAGTAGCCGAAGCATCTCATCACTTAGAACCCTTAATCAGCGATTTAGGACTGATTCTGATGACTGCAGGAATAGCCGTTTTGATTTTTCGAAAATTAAAACAGCCGCTAGTTTTAGGCTATTTGATTGCAGGATTTTTGGCTGGAAATCATTTCGATTTTTTCCCTTCGGTTAAAGAAATTAAAAGTGTAGAAGTTTGGGCAGAGATTGGAGTAATCTTTTTATTATTCAGCCTTGGTCTAGAATTTAGTTTCAAAAAATTGATGAAAGTAGGCGGAACAGCTTCTATCACAGCTGGCACACAAATTGTTGCCATGTGCCTTTTGGGATATTCTGTTGGCCAATGGATGGATTGGTCTAAAATGGATAGTATTTTTCTGGGTGTTATTCTTTCGATTTCTTCGACGACCATCATTTTAAAATCTTTTGATGAACTTGGAGTAAAGACCCAAAAATTTGCTGGAATCGTAATTGGTTCGCTAATAGTTCAAGATATTTTAGCCATTTTGATGATGGTTTTATTATCAACTATAGCAGTAAGTAACCAGTTTTCTGGAATAGATTTACTACTATCGGTTTTGAAGCTCGTATTTTTTCTAGTGATTTGGTTTTTAGGAGGTATTTTTATTATTCCAACAGTGCTCAAAAAAACCAAACATTTATTGACTGACGAAATGTTGCTCATCATTTCATTAGCCTTGTGTTTAACAATGGTTGGGCTTGCCGCCAATGTTGGATTTTCACCTGCTTTGGGCGCATTCATCATGGGTTCCATCATCGCAGAAACCACTCAAGCAGAACATATTGAGCATTTGGTGAAACCCGTAAAAGATTTATTTGGCGCCGTGTTTTTTGTATCTGTTGGGATGTTAATAGATCCTGAAGCTTTGTATCAACACGCAATTCCAGTCGTAATTCTTTCATTTGTTACTATTTTTGGACAATCCATTAGCTCTACTTTTGGGGCGTTATTGTCAGGTCAACCATTGAAAGATTCCATAAGAACAGGAATGAGTTTGTCACAAATTGGGGAATTTTCTTTTATTATAGCCACTTTGGGAGTGACTTTGAAAGCGACAAGTTCCTTTTTATATCCAATTGTAGTGGCTGTTTCAGCTGTAACGGTTTTTACAACTCCATTTATGATTAAATATTCACTTCCTTTTTCAGAATATTTATCCCAGAATTTACCCCGAAAATGGACGAAGCGTATCGAACGGTATTCTGCCAGTACGCAGGCCATAAAAACGGTCAGTTTGTGGCAAACGGTAATCAATGCTTTTTTAATTCAGGTAATTTTATTAGTAGTAATAATTCTGGCGATAATCCTGCTTTCTTCTCGTTACATATTGCCTTTAGTTGAGGATTATCAATTAGGAAATATCCTTGGTGCTTTGATCACCTTGAGTATAATTGCTCCATTTTTGTGGGCCCTTACGTTTCGTAGAGTTGCTATTACGGAAGTAGAAGAATTAATGCGTGACCGCAAATCTCGTGGCCCGCTGACGATGTTATTTTTTATACGCGTTCTATTGTCAATTTTCTTCATTGGATTATTGTTGAATATCTTCCTTTCCCCAGTAATTACTTTGATTGCATTAATTATTGCAGTAGTAATTTATCTGATTTTCCAAAAAAAACTCCACATTCGGTATCATAAAATTGAAAATCATTTTTTGGCCAATTTAAATGGCAGAGAGATTGCCAAAGCCAAAAGAAGCCGAAGTGATTTAACTCCTTGGGACGGACACATGGCCGTTTTTGATATTGCAACGGAATCGAATATCGCAGGCAAGTCTTTGAAAAACTTACAACTTAGAGAAAGTTTGGGCATCAATATCGTATCGATAAAACGCGGCGAAGTCACAATCCATATACCTCAAGCCAATGAACGAATTTTTCCTGGAGATGAAGTTTGTGTGATTGGAACGGATACACAAGTACAAGAATTTAAAAAATATTTAGACCAACACGAAACTGATGTTTCTCCGGAAATCAATGAACCCGATATTGTTTTACGCCAAATTGAATTGAAAAATCACACTTTTTTGGGCAAAAGCATTAAGGAATCGAAAGTACGTGAAAAAACAAAAGGATTGATAGTAGGCATAGAAAAAAGAGGAAACCGAATCTTGAATCCAGAATCCTATGTCATTCTAGAAAAAGATGATATTCTTTGGATTGTTGGCGATAGAAAACTATTGGGAGATTTGGTTCACGATTAAGAATCTGTTACCAAAATAAAAAAGGTGCAAGAATTAAATCTTACACCTTTTTTACTTTAGACTTTCGTCTAATTTTATCTCGAATAATTCGGAGCTTCTTTGGTAATCGTCACATTATGAGGATGACTTTCGGTGATTCCGCTGGAAGTGATTCGAACAAAACGTCCTGTTTCTTGTAGTGTAGGAACATCTTTAGCTCCACAATAGCCCATTCCTGCACGAAGTCCGCCGATGAATTGTTGCATACTTTCTTCTAATTCTCCTTTGTAAGGCACACGTCCCACAATTCCTTCTGGGACTAATTTCTTAACATCGTCTTCCACATCCTGGAAATAACGGTCTTTCGAACCGCCTTCCATCGCTTCAACAGAACCCATTCCGCGATATGATTTGAATTTTCTTCCTTCGAAAATAATAGTTTCTCCAGGAGATTCCATAGTTCCTGCTAAAAGAGAACCTAACATCACACTATCAGCACCAGCAGCAATTGCTTTTGGTATATCTCCCGTGTATCGAATTCCACCATCAGCAATAACTGGAACTCCTGTTCCTTTTAATGCTGCAGCCACTTCAAGAACGGCAGAAAACTGAGGAAAACCAACACCAGCAATAACACGAGTGGTACAAATAGAACCTGGACCAATTCCAACTTTTACGCCATCGGCACCATTTTCTACTAGAAATTTAGCAGCTTCTGGAGTAGCGATATTTCCTACAATAACATCAATTTTTGGGAATTTAGCTTTTATATCTTTCAAAACATTGACAACGCCTTGGGTATGACCGTGAGCAGTATCAATGATTATAGCATCAACACCTGCTTGAATCAAAGCTGTGGCTCTTTCGAGTGCATCGGCTGTAACGCCAATGGCTGCCGCAACGCACAAACGACCGTAAACATCTTTATTAGCGTTAGGTTTTTGAGTTAATTTGGTGATATCCCTGAAAGTAATTAATCCGACCAATTTATTTTCGGAATTTACCACAGGAAGTTTTTCGATTTTATACCCTTGAAGCACCACCTCGGCTTGCCCAAGAGAGGTTCCTTCGGCAACAGTAACCAAGTTTTCGCTTGTCATTACTTCTATAATCGGTCTGGCATTGTTGGTTTCGAAACGCAAATCACGATTGGTTACAATTCCTTTCAGAACTCTATTTTCATCAACAATTGGAATACCGCCAATTCCGTATTCTTTCATTGCTTTTTTGGCATCTGCAACGATAGAATTTAAGGGTAAAGTCACAGGATCGATAATCATTCCCGACTCGGCACGTTTTACTTTTCGAACTTTAGCAGCTTGTTGCTCGATAGTCATATTCTTGTGCAAAACACCAATCCCACCTTCTTGAGCCATAGCAATTGCCATCGCACTTTCGGTAACGGTATCCATAGCAGCGGATACAATAGGAACGTTAAGCGTTATATTTCTGGAGAATTTTGATTTGATACTCACTTCGCGAGGAAGTACATTCGAAAAATTAGGAACTAATAATACATCATCGTAAGTTAGACCTTCGCCGATAATCTTGGAGTTGTGTGCTATCATTGCAATTTGAAGTTGTAGTTAAATTGCGTGCAAATATAGATAATCTTAAGCAAAACAACATCATATTTAGGCTTTAAATGATTAAATTGCAATACAAAATTATTCTTAACTTTTTTAAAGTTATTCACTCATTTTAAATCTTGAAAAAGATTTCTAAATATATCCAATGATACAGTCAAACACTACATTACAGGGACTTTCTAACGAAGAAGTAATTCAATCAAGAAATAAAAACGGTTCTAATTCTTTGGAACATCAAGAAAAAAACCATTTTATTGCTTCTTTAATTGAAATGTTCAAAGAACCTATGTTTTTACTATTATTATTGGCAACCAGTATTTATTTTATCACTGGAGAATACAGCAATGGAATTTTTATGTTGGCAGCAGTTATTTTGGTTTCTGCCATTTCATTGTATCAGGAATCGAAAAGTAGAAATGCTATCGAGGAGCTAAAAAAGTTATCGCAACCCAAAAGCAAAGTCATTCGAAACGGCGATATCATTGAAATTCCTAGCGAAGAAATTGTTTTGGGCGATTTAATTCAAACCGAAGAAGGCACCTTTGTTCCCGCCGATGGAACCATCATTCAATCGAATGATTTTTCGGTCAATGAATCTATTTTGACTGGGGAATCGCTTTCGGTTTTTAAAAATGAAAAATCCGAAGTGAATCAAGTTTTTCAAGGTACAATTGCTGCAAGTGGTTTGGCTATTTGTGAAGTTACCGCAATTGGAAACCAAACGCAATTGGGAAAAATTGGAAAAAGTATCGAATCTATCGTCGAAGAAAAAACACCATTACAACTACAAATCGGGAATTTTGTAAAAAAATTATCCCTCATTGGTTTACTTATTTTTGGAATTGTTTGGGCGATAAATTTCTATAATTCAGGACTATTTTTAGACAGTTTATTAAAAGCTTTAACCTTGGCAATGAGCATCATTCCCGAGGAAATCCCTGTGGCATTTACCACATTTATGGCTTTGGGTGCTTGGCGATTGATGAAAATGGGAATCATAGTAAAACACACCAAAACAGTGGAAACCCTTGGAAGTGCTACAGTAATTTGCACCGATAAAACCGGCACAATCACTCAAAACAAAATGAGTTTGGCTCAATTATTCACGCTTTCAAACAATACGATTAATGGCAATTTCAATGAAAAATTAAATAATGAAGAACAAGAATTGTTGAATCTTGCGATGTGGGCGAGCGAACCGATTCCGTTTGATGGAATGGAAATCGCGCTTCACGAAGCTTATTCAAAATTGAAAATTACTGATGAACGCCCAAATTTTCAATTAATTCACGAATATCCGTTGGGAGGAAAACCACCAATGATGACTCACGTTTTTGAAAACCAAAAAGCAACTAGAATCATTGCGGTCAAAGGCGCCCCAGAAGCCATAATAGCATCTTGTAAACTTTCGAAAGAAGAGATTCAAAAAATCAATACTGCTATTGAAACGATGTCGAAAGAAGGGTTTAGAGTTTTGGGCGTTGGTGTTTCTGAATTTTCCGGGAAAGAATTTCCAAAAACGCAGCAGGAATTTACTTTTGTATTTAAAGGGATAGTCGCTTTTTATGACCCTCCAAAAGAGAACATTAAAACAGTTCTTGATGCATTTTATAATGCAGGAATTCAAGTAAAAATAATTACGGGAGATAATGCCACAACCACCTCAACCATTGCCAAACAAATAGGTTTTAAAAATCCCGAAAACACTTTGAACGGTGATGAATTGATGACAATGGACGAAGCTACTTTGAAAGCAAAAGTGATGGAAACGACCATTTTTACTAGAATGTTTCCCGAAGCCAAACTCAAAATTATTGAGGCCTTGAAAGCCAATAACCAAATTGTGGCAATGACTGGCGATGGCGTAAACGATGGTCCTGCATTAAAATCGGCACACATTGGAATTGCAATGGGAAAAAAAGGTACAGAAATTGCCAAACAAGCCGCAAATCTTATATTGATTGAAGATGATTTATCAAAAATGATTGATGCTATCGCAATGGGTAGAAAAATCTACATCAACCTCAAAAAAGCCATACAATACATCATTTCGATACACATTCCGATAGTGTTGATAGTCTTTATTCCTTTGGTTTTAGGATGGATTTATCCAAATATATTTTCGCCAGTACATATTATTTTTCTGGAAATAATTATGGGACCAACTTGTTCTATCATTTATGAAAATGAACCTATGGAATCCAATTTGATGCTACAAAAACCACGTCCGTTAACAAATACTTTTTTCAATCTGAAAGAAATAACAATTAGCATTGTTCAGGGACTCGCTATCACTTTGGGTCTCTTATTTATCTATCAATATTGTGTTCAAGAAAACTGTTCAGAAAGTGCAACACGAACCGTTGTGTTTTTAACATTAATTGCATCGAATATATTCTTAACATTGGCGAATCGTTCGTTCTATTATTCGATATTCACCACTATTCGATATAAAAATAACTTGGTGATAATCATCATTGGAGCCACAATTCTTTTAACAAGTTTGCTTCTTTTAGTTCCGGTTTTTTCAAAATTCTTTATGTTTGAGGCCATAACTACGGCACAAATTGGTTTGAGTATTTTGGTGGGATTTGTATCGGTTTTTTGGATAGAAATATTCAAAGCATTCAAACGAAGAAGTCAAAAATAAAAGAATTTAATCGGGAGTATTTTTGTTTGGAAAAATAATATTGAGCCCTAATTGAAAGGACAAACTATTGGCTTTAGAAACATCTTTGTATTCCAAAAGATTATCAGCAAGGAGATAAAAATTGACTTTACCAAGGGTTGTTGAAAGCCCCAAACCAATATTTTTGGCAGAAAAAGAATCTACAGTATAAGTGGCTTTCATTTCTAATGAATCGAAAATTTGTCTTCTGTAATACCCAGTCAACCCCATCAAAGGAGTTCTTGGTGCTGACATCACAAACAATTGTGCCCCAACGGAATTGGTATATTTATTTTCATTATCTCCAGTACAATTGCAGTCCGAACTTCGACCATCGCCAAAAGAATATTGAATTGAAGAATTGAATTTCAAAGGTCGCCAGGTAGTATATTTTGTATGTAAAGTGTCTAAAGGAATGGCATCGTTAAATTCATCTATGATGTCATTCGAATTACCAAGAATAAAATCCGGCGTTAAACCTACATAGTTATAATAGCCTTTCAAACGGTAGCTTTCGATTTCTTGGCTGTGACTTACAAAACCAATATCTATCATACTTGCAGTAAATTGTAGGTTTTCTTTTGGATAATAGGTCAGTCCTAAATCTAATCCTAAACCCAGATTTCCTCCAAAAAAAGTTTTTTTCATAATATCACTTTTGGCATTGCCAGAGTAATTATCAATGTAATTTGTAAATCCAGAGGTATTTACTAATGCGTTTGCCGAAATAACTTGGTCATAAATAGTATTTGTCCCCTGAATGGTATAAAAATATCCCGAATTTTTAGTGGAAGAAACATTAAAAATACTAGAATAAATCTTTCCGCGTATGCCGAGAATTAGTTTTTCACTAACTTTTTTGTGGTAACCAATATGAAAAACCGAAAGCAATTCGCCTCTAACATTTAAATCGCCCATATCAAAAACTTTTCCCAGATAGTCTTTATTTCCATCCAATGCTAAAATGGCATAATCTTTAGGCATATAAGTCAAAACGTCTAGTTCTTGGTACATTCCGAAGGAGATATAAGAGTTGCTTTGCCAATCGCCCAATTTAAATCCACCGCTAAAAATTTCTAATTGTTCATTCAAAGAAACCTTATCGTTTCTGGAGGTTGACAACACAACATTCCGCAGTTTAGTATTAAAATCTACTCCATTATTGGCAAATAAATCAAAAGCAGAAAATCCGGTAGATCCGACATTTGCAGAAATCCCAGACAACAAAGGAAAACCAACAAACCAATTGTATTGTACATCAGAGCCTGGATTAATCAACATTGATTGTGGCACGGAAGTGAAATTGTATAAAATTTGCTTGTTTTGAGAAAAGCAACTTACAGAAATCAATAAAATTAAAACTAAGTGGATTTTTCTCATTGTGCCGCAAAATAAATAGTGCCACTTGAACGAAGTTTCAGACTCCCTGCACTACTGCTAGTCAAAGGAGGCCCGGGTACTAAAGCCACTACAAAAGCTATTTTTTTGGTCTGCTTCAAAATATCAAGATTTGCATTTTCGAATGTTTCAGCTTTCGGAACCACAATTGGAGCTCCGGTAGAAGCAGGCACACTAAAAGGAATTGTATAAAGTCTTGTATTATTGGAATCTAGCAAATACAAATTGATTACAAAAGCTCTGTTTATAGTATTTGTGAATTCGAAAAACAAATCGATTCTTCTAAGATTACTTGTAAAATCAGGATCGTTAAGAAGTGTAAAATCCGTAACATCGCCAATCACAGGTTGTTCTATTCCACCTACGACAAATTGATTGGCTTGGATATCGAAAGAAGCCAAATTAGCAACTACAACAGGTTCTAATTGCAAGTCATTGACTTGCTCAAAGTCTAAATCGCTCGAACACGATAAAGTTGAGAACAATAAGATTAATAAGTATATGGATTTATTCATAATTTAATCAATTGGCTATGTCATACTTACAACGAAGGGATTTTTGTTTTATTATTTTTAATGAAATGCTCCAAATAATTTTAAAGCCTCATTATAGGCACTTTCAAAACTCATAGCACCCAAATTTGTATTTTCTTTTTTGGAATTAAAATAGGACAACAATTTCTCGGTAGGCATATTTCCAGTTAGCGTATCTGTGGCCATTGGACATCCTCCAAAACCTTGAATTGCACCATCAAAACGGCGACAACCAGCATTGTAAGCTGCATCTATTTTCTCGAACCACCTGTCGGGTGTGGTATGTAAATGAGCTCCAAACTCAATATTTGGATATTTTGGAATTAAATGTGAAAATAAATACTGAATCATATCGGGAGTTGAACTGCCAACAGTATCTGAAAGTGAAAGCGTTTTTACTCCCATATTGGATAATTTTTCTGTCCAGTCACCGACAATTTCCACATTCCAAGGATCGCCATAAGGATTTCCAAATCCCATCGAAAGATAAACTACAACTTCTTTATTGGCTTTATTGGTAATTTCCAGAATTTCTTGTAAGGTGACCAAGGATTCGGCTATGGTTTTGTGCGTATTACGCATTTGGAAATTCTCAGAAATCGAGAAAGGAAAACCTAAATATTGAATGGGTTGGTGTTGCGAAGCAGCGATTGCGCCTTGTGTATTGGCTATGATAGCCAACAATTTACTCTGAGTTTTTGAAAGATCTAATCGTGCCAAAACTTCGGCGGTATCCTGCATTTGCGGAATGGCTTTGGGCGAAACAAAACTCCCAAAATCTATGGTATCAAAACCTACACGAAGCAAGGACTGAATGTAAGCCACTTTCCTATCGGTAGGAATAAATTCCTTTATGCCTTGCATCGCATCACGGGGACATTCGATAATTTTTATTGCTTCCATAGCCAAATATAAGAAAGTTTAGTGTCTAAAAACTTAAAGTTTTTCTAAAATCTTCTTATTAATAGCTTTAATCAATCCCGGTCCTTCATAGATAAAACCCGTATAAAGTTGGATTAAACTCGCTCCAGCTTCCAGTTTTTCAATCGCATCCTCGGCTGAATGTATTCCTCCTACTCCAATTATTGGAAACGCTTTATTGCTTTTTTCTGAAAGAAAACGAATGACTTCTGTCGAACGATTTTTTAATGGTTTTCCAGACATTCCACCCATTTCACTATTATTTTCGGATTGTAATCCTTCTCGAGACAAAGTAGTATTAGTAGCAATTACGCCAGCAATTTTGGTTTCTTTGACAATTTCAATAATATCTAATAACTGAGAATCGGTCAAATCGGGAGCAATTTTCAACAAGATAGGCTTTTGTTTTGGTTTGGTCAAATTCTGGTTTTGCAAGGTTTGCAATAATTGTTTCAACGGCTCTTTTTCCTGTAATTCGCGAAGATTGGGCGTGTTTGGCGAACTTACGTTTACCACAAAATAATCGACATAATCGTATAAAGCATCAAAGCAAATCAGGTAATCATCAACAGCATTTTCGTTTGGAGTCACTTTATTTTTTCCAATATTTCCACCAATAAGAACGCCTTTATTTTTCTTTAATCGTTCGACCGCTGCTTGAACACCACCGTTATTAAAACCCATTCTATTGATGAGAGCGCTATCTTCTACTAATCGGAAAATACGCTTTTTAGGATTGCCTTCTTGCCCTTTTGGGGTAATAGTTCCTATTTCGATAAATCCAAAACCTAGGTTAGACAATTCATTATATAAGGAAGCATCTTTATCCATTCCAGCAGCCAATCCAACAGGGTTTTTGAATTTTAATCCGAAGACTTCTCTTTCCAATCGTTTGTCATTGACAACATATAATGCTCGAAAAAGCGAAGGAATTCCTGGTATTTTGGATAAATTTCTAATTAATGAAAAGGTGAAATAATGAACTTTCTCAGGATCAAAACAGAAAAAAATAGGACGGATAATTTGTTTGTACATAGTTAAGTGTGTTGTGGTGCAAAAATAGAATTATCTAATCGAATTAATAAATATTTACATAAATAATTTCCTTTATTAAAAGCGTCTTAGAAAATGAAATTTGTTTATCATTTAAATGTAAACTGCAAATTGCTTACCTGTGTGCCGACAGGCAGACTGCCAACTTTTTTATTACCTTTGCAAAAAATAATTTTATGTCAAATATATATTTAGGTTACCATTTTACTGTTGAACCCAAAGAGTTAGGTTCCGAAATCCTTGTTGCCGAATTGGGAGAATTACCTTTCGAAAGCTTTATCGATAGTGATTTAGGAATTGTTGCCTATATTCAAAAAGACCTTTGGACAGAGAACATTCTTGATGATTTATTTATTTTGAATTCGCCAGAATTTACCATATCCTACAAAATAGAAGAAATAGACCAAGTCAACTGGAATGAGGAATGGGAAAAGAATTTTGAACCCATTGATGTGGATGGAAATTGCCACGTTCGCGCTCCTTTTCACCCGAAAACAGATGCCGAATTTGACATTGTCATCGAACCTAAAATGAGTTTTGGAACAGGTCATCACGAAACCACGCACATGATGATTCAACATTTATTAGAAATGGATGTTGCTGGATTGAAAACATTGGATATGGGTTGTGGAACAGCGATTTTAGCGATTTTGGCCGAGATGAAAGGTGCGCAACCTATTGACGCCATTGATATTGATAACTGGTGTTATTTGAATTCCATAGAAAATGCTGAACGTAATAATTGCAAGCAAATAACGGTTTATGAAGGAGATGCCGCCTTATTGAAAGACAAAAAATACGATTTGATTATTGCCAATATTAACCGAAATATTTTGCTTAACGATATGCAATCTTACGTAGATTGTTTAAAACCAAAAGGCACTCTACTATTAAGTGGTTTTTATACCGAAGACATACCGTTTATTGAGGCTTCCTGCACGGAAAGAGGATTAACCTATGTTAAAAAATTCGAAAGAAACAATTGGGTTTCTTTAAAATTTGTAAATTAGTAGTTGTAAAATACTCCAAAAATGGAAATGGAAAGAAAAAATCATTGGGAAACGGTTTATGAAACCAAACAACCCAACGAAGTGAGTTGGACACAGGAAAATCCAAAAACTTCCCTCGATTTTATTCACGAAACCCGTTTAGACAAAAGAGCAAAAATCATAGATATTGGTGGTGGTGATAGCAAACTGGTTGATTATTTGTTGGAAGAAGGATATGAAAATATAAGTGTTTTGGATATTTCGGCAAACGCTTTAGAAAGAGCTAAAAAAAGATTGGGAGAAAATGCAAAAAAGGTAAATTGGATTGTTTCTGATATAACCGAATTTAAACCCGAAACAGCTTATGACATATGGCACGACCGGGCAACATTTCACTTTTTGACAACATCGGAACAAATAAATAAATATTCTGAAATTACTCAAAAATGGATTAATGGTTTTTTAATAATAGGTACTTTTTCTGAAAATGGGCCAAAAAAATGCAGCGGATTGGACATTAAACAATACTCTGAAACCGCAATAGAAAATCAATTTTCAGACAATTTTAAAAAACTAAAATGTATCGCTGAAGACCATATAACACCTTTTGAAACCAAACAAAATTTTACATTTTGTTTGTTTGAAAAAAGAAATTAAAAGCAATAAAATTTTTATTTAAAACCTACAAATTATCTAAAAATGAGTACCAAAGAAAAAGTTAGAGAAAGAGTTAGCCTAAAAGAAGCAACTTCAATAAACAATGAAATCATTGTGTATAATGATGATGTAAACACTTTTGATCACGTTATCGAAACCTTAATTCGTGTTTGCAATCACACACCTGAACAAGCAGAGCAATGTTCCTTGATAGTGCATTATAACGGAAAATGTACCGTAAAAACAGGGATTTTAGAAAAATTAAAACCACAATGTACCCAACTACTCGAAGCTGGATTGAGCGCTGAAATAGTATAAAATTTCAAGTTATCGTATAAAAAAAGCAGGGTTTTCTTTTAGGAAAACCCTGCTTTTTTATTATTATGATTTAGATTTTAATGCGGCAATTTATCTTTTATCAAACCGTATAAAAACGTTCCGAAAAGGGCTCCGAAAAGCACCAAAAGCATGGGCAAAAATCCAGCACCTAGCAAGATAAATATCGGTCCGGGACAAGAACCAACTAAAGCCCAACCCAATCCAAAAAATATTCCGCCAACCCAAAACCGAGTAGAACCGGGTTCTTTGGCGATAATTTCTATAGGCATACCTCTGAAATCTTTAATGTCATTCCTCTTAATAATTTGGATTCCAACAACTCCTGTGACAATGGCGACCATAATTATACCGTACATGTGAAACGATTGAAACATAAACATTTCATAAATTCGATACCAAGAAACCGCTTCGGATTTTGTCAAAACTATCCCGAAAACAAAACCGACAGGTATATATTTTAATGCTTTCATTACTAAAAAATTAAGGGTAAAATAAAATGTGCCATTATCAATCCTCCTATAAAAAACCCAATCACAGCTTTTAATGAAGGAATTTGCAAACTGCTCAAACCATAAATAGCGTGTCCTGAAGTACATCCACTGGCGTAACGCGTTCCAAAACCAATCAAAATACCACCAATAATCAATATTAAAATCATCTTTGGAGATTGAAAAATGTCGTTTGCAAATAATGTATCGGGCAATAATTTTCCGTTGGGAGCATCAATGCCGAGCTGTGTCAATTGCGCAACTGTTTTGGGATTAATAGCCACATTAGAAGCATCGCTCATAAAATGAACAGCAACAAATCCTCCTAACATCGCTCCTAAAACCACCAACAAATTCCAACGCTGTGCTTTCCAATCAAAGTCGAAAAAACCAACTTTTTTTCCCAATCCGGTCATCGCACACAAGGAACGCAAATTAGAAGACATTCCGAAAGTCTTTCCGAAATAAATCAAGCTAAGCATTACCATTCCTATCAAAAACCCAGAAACATACCAAGGCCAAGTTTGAAATAAAATCTCCATAAATAGTACTTTTATTTGGCTAAAATAATAATTCTAATTTTATAAGGTTAATAATTAAAGTATAATTGTTGTTTATAGTGGCAAGACTCATTAAATTTGCTACTAAATTACATTGCAATTATTTCGCAGTTTAATCCTTAAAAAAATTAGGTTATGAAAAAAACAGCTCTTGTTATCGTATTATTATTGAGCATCGCATCGTGTACCAGTACAAAATCGACTATAAAAAACATTGACGATAATGCGCCAAATCTTCAGCTAGTTGAAAACAATACTTTTTATATTGCGGAATTCAGTAAGGATAGAAAATACGGCTATGACAAGGACTATCCTATCAATATCTTTTTCGAAAATACCCGAAACGAAACGATAAACCAACAACGTTTTTTGAATGCTTTAGCTGGGCCAAAAGGCGAAAAAATCACCTACACCAAACTAGAAAGCTGTTGTCCGTTTCCAACTAAAAGGAGCGAAATGGGAGCAGGATTATTGGACGTGTACGAATTGAAATGGGAAGGCCAAAAATCTCCTGTAATTTTATATTTAAACATTTACGAAAAAGGAGTCCTGATGGTTCCGTTTGGATTGAGTTTGAAAAAAAAATAACTCAAAATCATAAATCCTAACTATCTTTGCCCCAGAAAAATCACCTTATGAACATACACAATATTCCGCAAATAAAACATACTAATAGTGGCAACTTCTTCTTATTGGCAGGACCTTGCGCCATAGAAGGAGAAGAAATGGCAATGCGAATTGCAGAAAAATTAATTGGAATTACCGATAAATTAGAAATACCTTTCGTCTTCAAAGGTTCTTTCAAAAAAGCCAATCGCTCCAGAATTGACAGTTTCTCAGGAATTGGAGATGAAAAAGCGTTGCAAATTCTTCGAAAAGTTTCCGAAACTTTTGGCGTTCCCACTGTTACCGATATTCACACCAATGAAGATGCTGTAATGGCTGCCGAATATGTTGATGTATTGCAAATTCCCGCTTTTCTAGTGCGTCAAACCGATTTAGTCGTGGCTGCTGCCAACACTGGAAAAGTGGTCAACTTAAAAAAAGGGCAATTTATGAGTCCTGAAAGTATGAAACATGCCGTTCAGAAAGTATTGGATTGCAACAATCAAAACGTAATGGTGACCGATAGAGGAACGATGTTTGGCTATCAAGATATGATTGTCGATTTTCGCGGAATTCCAACGATGCAACAATACGCAACTACCGTTCTAGACGTTACCCATTCTTTACAGCAACCCAACCAAACTGCTGGTGTAACTGGCGGAAGACCCGATATGATTGAAACCATTGCCAAAGCCGGAATCGCTGTAGGAGTCGACGGAATTTTCATAGAAACTCATTTCGATCCAGCCAATGCCAAAAGTGACGGTGCCAATATGTTGCATTTAGACTATTTCGAAGCCTTAATGACCAAGCTAGTCGCCATCAGAAAAACCATAAATCAATTTTAATTTATACCATTTTGAAAACTACAATTTCATTCTCCGCTTTACTATTTATTTGCATTTCTTTGAATTCTTTTGCACAAAATGACACTATCAAAAAAGAACGATATACCGATCACAATAAAGGAAAATTCGCCATTTCTTGGGGTGGAAATAGAGAAAAATATACCGATTCCGACATTCATTTTAAAGGTGATGATTACAATTTTATGATTCAAAGTGCCGATGCACACGATAAACCAAAAGGTTGGCATGTTGATTATATTACTCCCGGACGAATGACCATACCTCAAACTAATTTTAAATTGGGTTATTTTTTAACTGACAAATACAGTGTGTCTATCGGAGTGGATCATATGAAATATGTAATGACCCAAAACCAAACGGCAAACGTTACAGGAATTATTGATGGAAATCCTCCTTTTAATGGAGGTTATGCCAATACTCCAACCGTTTTGACCGAAGATTTTTTAAAGTTTGAACATACCGATGGACTAAATTATGTGTATACCGAAATTGCTCGTCAAGATGATATTTCGAAATGGTTTGGCATCAAAAACACCGATAAATTTCAAGTAAATATCAACGAAGGTTTTGGTTTTGGATTATTATATCCTAAAACAAACACTACACTTATGGGAAAAGAAAGATACGATGAGTTTCACGTATCAGGATATGGAACCTCGATTAAGGCAGGAATCAACTTGACTATTTTCAAGTATTTCACAATAGAAGGAACTTTAAAAGGGGGATACATTAATATGCCAAACATTCGCACCACAGCAAGTACCTCAGATAGTGCTTCTCAGGAATTCTTTTTTGCAGAAACGATTATTGCTTTTGGAGGAATTTTTAGAATCTAATTTCAAAGTATCACTTTATAAAAAAATCTCCCAAAAGGAGATTTTTTTATTTATACAAACTAAAAAGCCATTTGCTTTTGCGCTCGCAAAAAAATGGATTTCAATCTAATCCGGAAATACAAATTCATTCATTGTAAAATCTAAAACATCGGATTTCGCGGCGGTGCGAATGATTTCATCTATGCCTTTCTCGAGTAATAATGGCGTGGTGTATTTTCGGCTGCTGGCGATTACGGTTTCGTCGAGCATCATTTTGAAAAAATATTTTCCGTTGGCTGCTCTGGCTTTAACGTAAGTACACTTTTCTATATTGGCCTTAATTTGTTCTATAGTAGCTTCGCCCTCCATTTTGAGTTCGCAGGAAGGACTGGTGAAAATAGTTTTCCCTTTTCGGGAAGTGAATACAAATTTATAACGATCATCAAATCGTTTGCTGATAACGAATGTTCCCATAAGTGTAATGCGGATTGTAAATAAAATGGAGTTAAAAAGAGTAAAGAAGCTTCTCTACTTTTGAAATTGGTGGTATAAATTGCAACTCAAACTTTCACAATTTCGCCTTTATATTAGCTTTCACTTCATCGAACCATTCGTTGCGAAGAATACTCAAAATTATGCTATCTCGTCTTGCTTTGTTGCCGTAAGTGGGCATATGGTTCCGCAATACGCCTTCGACTTTGCAACCGATGCTTTTCATTGCGGCAATACTGCGTTCGTTGTTGTTGTCGGCACGAAATTCCACGCGTTCCATTCCAAGGGTTTCAAAGGCAAATTGCAAAAGGAGAAATTTACAATGTTTGTTGAGTCCCGTTCCCCTGAAATCTTTTCCGTACCAAGTGTAGCCCAATTGCAATGTTTTGAAAGGCAATTGAATGTCGTAAAAACGAGTACTTCCAGCATATTTTCCTGATTTCTTGTCGAAAACAATAAAGGGAAATTCAGTTTGATTTGCTTTGCCTTTTAGAGCCAATTGAATATAATGAGCTAGATTTTCCTTTCCGTTGGCTCGAACCAACGAATATTCCCAGGTTTCGGGTTCGTTGATGGAAATTTCCAATAAATTGTCAATGTCAGATTCCAACAAAGGACGAAGTAAAACAAAGTCGTCTTCGAGGATTGTATTTTGTGGAAAGATAGGAATTGTTGACATAGAATTTATATTGAATCGGACAAGGATTAAACGGATTTTTGGTTTGGATTGAAATGATGAAAAATCTATTCATTAAATTCGTCGTAACGAACTGGAACTTGTGGGTCGTAAAGCGGACATTTGAATTCTTCCAAAGTGTCGGCAAGCATGTTCATCGTTTTGCCTTCAGTTCCGTAGCAATCGATTTGAATACTTTGTGTAGTGGTTTTGATGTGAAAAGCACCTTTTCCATTGGTGTTTTTCCAACTGTTTTCATCTACTTTTTCCCAGCTCGAAAACACCGAATTGATCCGATTCAGGATTACTGGAACGGGAAGCGTTTCGAGACCTTCAACTTCTTGTTGTTCGACCAAGGCTTCGTAAACCAAGTGATGATTGAGATAGATTCCGTCTTGATATTGCCAAAAAAGTAGTTCGTACATAGTTATATTTTTTAGCCCCGATAGCAGTGAAAATCCTTTTTTGCCGGTGTTCGGCACAAAAGATTGCAACGAATAGCGGGATTAGCTCCTAGAAAAATTAATATTCGAAAGTGCCGTATTCGCTGGT
Source organism: Flavobacterium psychrophilum (assembly GCA_945860385.1). GTDB lineage: Bacteria > Bacteroidota > Bacteroidia > Flavobacteriales > Flavobacteriaceae > Flavobacterium > Flavobacterium psychrophilum_K. Next base: position 11,321 of record CAMAQD010000028.1, on the reverse strand, counting down.
AATAGTAAGTTTTTTTTCATCGGCAGCTTCTACTCTACCCACGATTTGTGCATTGACATTAAATGATTTTGAAATCGCAATAATGTCCTGAGCAACAGTTTCGGGAACGTAAATTTCCATACGATGACCGCAGTTGAACACTTGGTACATTTCTTTCCAATCGGTTTTGGATTGTTCCTGAATCAGTTTGAACAAAGGTGGAACTGGGAATAAATTGTCTTTTATGATATGTAAATTTTGCACAAAATGCAGAATCTTGGTTTGCGCTCCTCCACTGCAATGTACCATTCCGTGAATTTCATTGGAAGTATATTTATCCAATATTTTCTTGATGATTGGAGCGTATGTTCTGGTTGGTGAAAGCACTAATTGTCCGGCATCGATTGGGGAATTTTCGACAGCATCGGTTAATTTTACCTGACCGGAATAAATCAATTCTTCGGGAACGGCAGCATCGTAACTCTCCGGATATTTGGTGGCCAAATATTTCCCGAATACATCGTGACGCGCTGATGTTAATCCATTGCTTCCCATTCCGCCATTATAGCTTTTTTCGTAAGTGGCTTGACCAAACGATTCCAATCCTACGATTACATCACCGGCTTTGATGTTGGCATTATCAATCACTTTAGAACGTTTCATTCGAGCAGTAACGGTTGAATCTACGATGATAGTGCGAACAATATCGCCCACATCGGCAGTTTCGCCACCTGTGGAATGAATGGTTACTCCGAAAGAATCGAGTTCTTTTATCAGTTCTTCGGTTCCGTTGATAATGGCTGAAATTACTTCGGCAGTTATTAGGTTTTTGTTTCTTCCAATGGTGGAAGAAAGCAGAATATTATCGGTGGCTCCTACACACAATAAATCGTCAATATTCATAATTAAAGCATCTTGTGCAATGCCTTTCCAAACAGAGATATCACCAGTTTCTTTCCAATACATATACGCCAAAGACGATTTTGTTCCTGCACCATCGGCGTGCATTATCAAACAATAATCTTCATCATTGGTTAAATAATCAGGGACAATTTTGCAAAAAGCCTGTGGAAATAATCCTTTGTCGATGTTTTTTATGGCGTTGTGCACATCTTCTTTGGATGCCGAAACTCCTCTTTGTGCGTAACGTTTGCTAGAATCTGAACTCATTTTATAGGTGTGTAGTTGTGGCGCAAATATAAATCTTTTTTTGGGTTTAGCCTATTGGGTTTTTAACTGAAACTCACTTTTAAAAAGTCAGCCACAGATTCACATATTTTTAAAAAAAAATTTTTTTATTAACAACAAAATGCCTCTCCAAATCTGAAGAGGCATTTTTAGTAAATGAGGATTTGTAATTATTTCGTAAGCAACAATTCTCTGTATTTTGTCAAGGTCCAGGTTTCGTCATCGACCAATAATTCTAATTTATCACAATGATTTCTGATTTCTTCGAAATGAGGTTTCACTTTATTGCAATAGGCTTCTGCCATTTCTTGGGCAGTTTCCAAATGATTGGCTATTTTTCTTTCGTTGGTCATTGCTTCTACTTTAGAATTAATTCCTTCGATATGACCCGAAATTTCTCGAATAATTGTAATTTGTTCTTTTGCCAAGGCTTTGAATTCATCGCCAAAAATATCTTTCAAACCTTTCACATTTTCGATCAAGGTATTTTGATACCGAATCGCTGTTGGAATAACATGATTGATAGAAAGATCTCCTAAAACTCTGCCTTCGATTTGAATTTTCTTGGTGTATTCCTCCAATTCAATTTCGTAACGCGCTTCCATTTCTACGTGATTCAGGATTCCCATTTCTGAAAATAAATCTAAAGCTTGTTTAGAAACTCTTGCTTTCAGCGCTTCTGGAGTAGTTTTAAAATTACTCAAACCTCTTTTAGCAGCTTCTTTTTCCCAAGCATCGCTGTAACCATCGCCTTCGAAAAGTATTTTTTTAGAAACTTTGATGTATTCTCTCAAAACATTAAAAATAGCTTCGTCTTTTTTCAACCCTTTGTTTTCAATCAAAGCATCGACTTCAATTTTGAAATCTTTCAATTGTTTGGCAACGATTGTATTCAAAGTCGTCATGGCATTCGAACAGTTGGCCGAAGAACCCACAGCTCTGAACTCGAATTTATTTCCGGTAAAAGCAAATGGCGAAGTTCGGTTTCTGTCAGTATTATCCAAAATAACTTCTGGAATTTTACCCACAACATTCAATTTTAAATCGGTTTTTTCCTCAGGCGATAATTTACCGTCGGTTACGCCTTCTAATTCGGCCAGAACTTTGGTTAATTGTTCTCCAATGAACACTGAAATAATAGCTGGCGGCGCTTCATTGGCACCCAATCTATGATCGTTACTGGCTGTTGCAATGGCAGCTCTCAACAACGTTTCATAATCATTGACCGCTTTGATGGTATTGATAAAGAAAGCCAAAAACTGCAAATTACTCATAGGAGTTTTGCTAGGACTCAACAAGTTAACTCCTGTATCAGTGGCTAACGACCAGTTGTTGTGTTTTCCTGAACCGTTTACTCCTTTGAATGGCTTTTCGTGTAATAATACTTTTAAATCATGACGTTCGGCTACTTTCTGCATCACATCCATCAACAAGCAATTGTGATCGACAGCCAAGTTGGTTTCTTCGAAAATAGGAGCCAACTCAAATTGATTAGGCGCAACTTCATTATGACGCGTTTTCACCGGAATGCCGAGCAACATACATTCTTGCTCTAAATCTCGCATATACGTCAAAGCACGAGTTGGAATAGAACCAAAATAATGATCGTCTAATTGCTGTCCTTTGGCAGATGTATGACCTAACAAAGTTCTTCCTGTCATCAAAAGATCAGGGCGAGAATTGGCCAAAGCACTGTCAACCAAAAAATATTCTTGCTCCCAACCTAAAGTGGCAGTTACTTTTTTTACATTTTTGTCGAAATATTTACAAATATCCGTAGCCGCTTCATCAATGGCGGATAAGGCTCTCAACAATGGAATTTTATTGTCTAATGCTTCTCCCGTATAAGAAATAAAAACCGTTGGAATACATAAAGTGGTACCATAAATAAATGCAGGAGATGTGGGATCCCAAGCGGTATAACCTCTCGCTTCGAAAGTGTTTCTGATTCCACCATTAGGGAAGCTGGACGCATCTGGTTCTTGTTGCACCAATTGTCCGCCGCCAAATTTTTCTACTGGATTGCTACCGTCGTATGAAGTTTCGAAGAAGGCATCGTGTTTTTCGGCAGTGCTTCCTGTTAGGGGTTGAAACCAATGGGTGTAATGTGTAACACCTTTTGACAAGGCCCACTCTTTCATACCCATGGCGATATAATCGGCTAATTTCCTGTCTATTTTAGTCCCATTCAATACAGCGCCTTGCACTGCTTTTAAAGCATCGGAAGTCAAATATTGCTTCATTGCTTTTTCATTAAAAACATTGGAACCAAACATAATTGATTTCCTGTCAGTCTCCTCAAAATGGATTGGTTTTCTGCTTGAAGCTTCTTTTAAAGCTTGAAAACGTAATGTTACCATAATTTCGATAATTTTTATCAAAGGTAATTATTAATTTTTGCATATAAAAAATTTTATATTTACATTTTTACCCATCTAATTATAGGGTATTCACAAAAATAACAGTACACAAATTAATTTATACCCCATTGGTTTACACTAACAATACTTTTAATTTATATTTGCATAATAATAAAACAACACTTAATTTATATTGTTATGGCAAAAATTAAACTAGAGTACCTTTGGCTTGACGGATACGAACCAACTCAAAATCTTAGAAGTAAAACCAAAGTAGAAGAACACGAAAATTTCAAAGGAACATTAGAAGAAATTGGAAATTGGTCATTTGACGGATCTTCAACAAGACAAGCAGAAGGTGGTTCTTCGGATTGTTTATTAGTTCCGATTGCTATTTACCCAGATCCTACTCGTATCAATGGATACTTAGTAATGACAGAAGTTATGTTCGCAGACGGGAAACCACACCCTTCGAATGGTAGAGCTACAATTGATGATGATGGTGATTTCTGGTTTGGTTTCGAACAAGAATATTTCATTATGGATACCAAAACTTTATTGCCTTTAGGATTTCCTGTAGGTGGTTATCCAGCTCCACAAGGAATGTACTACTGTTCAGTAGGTGGAAAAAATACACACGGAAGAAAGTTAGTAGAAGAGCACGCAGATTTATGTATCGCTGCTGGACTAAATTTTGAAGGAATCAATCAAGAAGTGGCTTGTGGACAATGGGAGTTCCAATTGTTTGCAAAAGGAGCAAAAAAAGCGGGAGATGAAATCTGGGTTGCTAGATATTTATTAGATCGTTTGACTGAAAAATAAGGATATTATATTGAATACCACCCTAAACCGTTAGGAGACACAGACTGGAATGGTTCAGGAATGCACGCTAACTTCTCTAATGAAGTATTAAGAACTTGTGGAGACAAAGCAACTTATGACAAAATATGTGAAGCTTTCCGTCCGGTTGTTGAAGAGCATATTGCGGTTTACGGAGCTTATAACGAACAGCGTTTAACTGGTAAACACGAAACAGCTTCTATTCACGATTTCTCTTATGGAGTGTCTGATAGAGGAGCTTCAATCAGAATTCCTCTTTATACTGTTCAACATGGTTGGAAAGGATATTTAGAAGACAGAAGACCAGCATCTAATGGTGATCCATACAAAATTGCTGCTAGAATTATCAAAACTGTAAAATCAGCTTTATAATTTTTATCCAATTATAAATTAAAAAGTGCTTTCAGAAACGAAAGCACTTTTTTTTATAGTGCAAAATCATAATTTTCGGCTTTATATCATCTCCAACAAGTATCTTTGCATAATCAAAAATACAAAATCAAATAAAATATGATTGTCTGGATATCGTTTATAGCCTCTATCTTACTATTCCTGGCACTTGATTTAGGTGTTTTTAATAAAACGCCACATATTATTAGTTCTAAAGAAGCTGGAAAATGGACTGGCATATTTGTCACCCTTTCGTTTCTGTTCTCTGGCGTAATTTATTGGCTTTACGGCACTGATTATATTGCAAATCCGGACGCACTAAAGCCAGCAGAAGCTTCTATAAAATTTATAACAGGTTATTTAATAGAATTATCTTTAAGTGTCGATAATATATTTGTCATCGCTATCATTTTTTCTTCCTTTAGAATCCCGCAAAAATACCAACATCGCGTTTTGTTTTGGGGTATAATTGGCGCAATTGTATTTAGAGGATTGATGATCTATTTTGGTGTGATGCTTATTAATAAATTTATTTGGACAACGTATATTTTTGGAGTTTTCTTAATTTTCACAGCTGTCAAAATGCTCTTTTCAAAAGAAGACGATAAATTTGAACCAAAAAAATCTTTTGTTTATAGAACATTACGGAAAATAATTCCCGTAACAACTCACATCGACGGAGAACATTTCTTTGTAAAAAGAAGGCATATAACGGCAGCGACGCCACTATTTGTTGCATTAGTAGTTATTGAAGTTATGGATGTCTTGTTTGCAGTTGACAGTGTTCCAGCAATTTTAGCCATAACATCTGACCCGTTTTTAGTATTTAGTTCCAATATTTTTGCCATTTTGGGATTACGTTCTATGTATTTCTTTTTGTCCCATATGTTAAATAGATTTGCCCATCTCGAATACAGTTTGATTGCTATTTTGAGTTTCGTTGGACTAAAAATGCTGCTTCATGATTTTTATGTAGTACCTGAATGGGCTTCCTTGGCTTTTATAGCGCTCTCACTTATCATAGGAATTATAGTTTCTTTGAAAATGAGTGAAGAGACTTCTTCGAAATAACGCACAAAAAAAAGGAAATCTCTCGATTTCCTTTTTTTATTTAAGCCAAATTTGTCTAGAAATTAATCTTTTGAATTTGATTTTCTTTAATTTTTAAAGCTGACATAACTGCATTATAATTATGTGTATCTACTGAAGCAGCAAAACTTCCAGGCACAATCACAATTCTAAAAGTTTGATTATTCAAATACTGTGGAGTTAGTGAAAGATTATATGTTCCTCCTGCATAAATGGTAAAATCTTCTTTGCTAAAATCAAAATCATAATCTAATTCGCCTTGAGATAGAAAAAGTGTTCTAGGAATTGGTTGCCAAATTGGAGTATTCGAATTAAGTGTTCCTGCTAATCTGTAAATTAGAATTACATCTGAATCATAAATAGTGGGTGTAAGCTTTTGGTAAATGATATAACCATCAGTTGGGTCAAAAACAAAATTGATGTTTTTAAGCTCAAAAACTTCTGCTATCGTATCATTATCAACATAATTTGAATCTGTAGTAGTTGTACATCCTTGTAAACTAAACATTCCGATAACGGCTAAAATTGTAATTATTTTTTTCATGATTCCTTATTTATTTATTGGTTCAAATGGTCTATTCCAAAAACCAAACCAAAATACATTTATTTGTTGAAATTAATAAAAATAAATTGAATTATATTTGTCTGTAAAAAAATAAGCTTAGCAAAAATGGACTATAAGCACTGAAAAAGATTTTTAAAATTTATTTATGATTAATAAAAAATAAACGTCAACTTATGAAAGACACACTTAAATTATATATGATAATGTTGGGTTGCACACCCGAAGGCAGATATACAGAACAACACGATATATTTTTTGGAATTGGCAAATCACTGAAAGAATTGATTCCACAAATGAAAGCTTTTTGGCCTGAAGCCAATGGCAAAATTCATATTGATGCTTGGCGTGAAGTAACGATAGTGGATAATTTTGCAATTGAAATTACTACTAAAAAAGTATTGACAGAACCCGTTCAAGACAATTTATTTTTCATCAATCTTGGTGGTTATAAAGAAAACGAATTTGAAGAATACCACTATAAAATGCTCACCATTGCCGAAAATTTTAGTAATGCTTCTAAAAATGCCAAAACAACTACTTTCTACAAACACTGCGGTTTCAAAGGCGCCACTTCACATATTGATGACAAATACGGAATTGATATAGATGATGTTTATAATGTTGCCGATATTTTGTCAGAACATTATAAAGAGTCTTATTCCTTGAAAATTTCAAAAGTAAAAGCCTTTTATAAGGAGGATTCTTTACATATTGGATATTTAAAACTAGATAAAATAGATATTTAACAAACTTTCTGTGTCCACTACATTCTTTTTACCTCAAAACAACTTCCTTGACCACTTCACGTTTCAATTCTTCGTTTATCATAGCGACAATTTTCGATTTACCGTGCGTCAATTCTTCTCTCAAAACCGCCGAAGAAAGCTCAACATACAAGGTGCTTCCTTTTAAAACAACATTTTTGGTGTAATGATTTACGCCATTTCCCATTAGGTTTTTCCAGGCTTCTCTCACATCAATCTGATCCATTCCGGGTTGCAATTTGTTAGCTTGTATTATTTGCTTCAAAACATCACCAACCGTACTTTGATTATTTAATCTTTTTGCCATCGCCTAGAATATTTATTGGAGTAGCTTTTTTGTAATGATATTCCTTTTTTTCGGAGTTTAAAAAAACCATTTTATCATCGGAAATTTCTACTAATTCTTCCGACCATTTAGCATAAGGTGTACTATAATCCAAAAATACTTTGCCATTGTCAAACCTTACTTTTACATTTTCTTGTGAATCATTTACTAGAAAAGTACCATCCAATTGCGGCCTGACTTTTTTTCTAAAACCAGTATTATTTTTGCCAATTTCGAAAAAATCATAACTCTCATTTATGGTGTAGTTTTTGTCATTTCCTTCATCAAAAACAACCTTTTCGATTTCCCAATAGCCATTTATTTTGACCAAATCCTCCGTTTTTATATTTTGCTGACAAGAGATAAAAAGAAAGGAAACAAATAAAAATCCAACTATATTTTTCATACATTTTATTTTTTTGGAGCTAATCCTGCTGTTCACTGTATCTTTTGTGGCGAACACCGCCACAAAAGGATGCCGTTACCGTCAGGGCTAGGTTTTAGGAATAAAAATACCATCATCACTGCGACAAAGTTACTCTTATTAAATTCGATAGGAAACAAAAAAATAAAAATCTCATTAAACTATTTATACTATTTTTGGTCTTACTTCCAAATAAAATCACAAAGCTATGTCAAAAATTTACATCCTACTTAGTCTTTTTCTGCTAGCCAGTTGTAACTCAGATACTCCTGAACCTTCACCATTGCCACAAGAAACAATGTATTTCCCACCAAAAACCGGCGATGTTTGGGAAACAAAATCGATTACCGCTTTGGGTTGGAAACAAACTGCCGTACAACCTCTTTTGGATTATTTAGCACTCAAAAACTCCAAAGGATTTATTATTTTAGTGAACGGAAGAATTGTTATGGAAAATTATTTCAACGGACATTCCGCTGCAACCCCTTGGTATTGGGCAAGCGCTGGAAAAACTTTAACCTCAACCCTTACTGGAATTGCTCAAGATCAAGCACTCTTAAACATCAATAATAAAGTATCCGATTATTTAGGAACCGGTTGGACAAGTGCCCCTATAGCCAAAGAAAACTTAATTACCTGCAAAAATCTTTTGTCAATGAATTCAGGTTTGAATGACGCTTTAGGCGATAATGTTTCACCAGCCAATCTTCAATATGTAGCTGATTCCGGAACACGCTGGGCATATCACAATGTGTACGTAAAATTACAAGATGTAGTGGCACAAGCTAGTGGACAATCTTGGACGAATTATTTCAACACCCAACTAAGAGACAAAATAGGGATGACTGGTGGCGCTTGGATTGATAGCGGTGAAGGTTTAAGCGTATATTGGAGTACGACCAGAAATATGGCACGTTTTGGATTGATGGCTTTAAACAAAGGAAAATGGGATGGCACAACAATAGTCAGTGAAACTTACTTTAACCAAGCCACTAATATTTCTCAAGATATCAATTTAGGATATGGCTATTTGTGGTGGTTAAACGGAAAAGAAAGCTATCACTTACCGCAATCCCAACTTCAATTTAAAGGTAGTCTCATTCCTACTGCTCCCAATGATATGTTTATGGCTTTAGGAAAAAATGACCAAAAAATCTATGTGATTCCAAGTAAAAAAATGGTAATTATTAGAATGGGAGAAGTGGCTAATCCCGCAAATCCTACTTTTGGATTATCTGGTTTTGATGAAGAATTATGGACAAAAATTAATGCTTTGTACCAATAATTCACTTCTCACTTCTTCCTTTAAAAAAACCAAAAATAAAAAAAATGGCCCCCAACACTAAACAAATATAATAAAGAGGAATGTTTATGTCTCGTAAAACATTAGACAATACAAATGCTATAATACTTGCAAAATAGAAATAAATCGGTTTGATGTTTTTATAAAAATTCACTAGACTATTATTTAAAGAAACTATCTACAAACTCATATTTATTAAAGACTTGTAAATCTTCAATACCTTCGCCAACTCCAATGTATTTTACAGGAATCTGAAATTGGTCTGAAATTCCTATAACAACTCCACCTTTGGCAGTTCCATCCAGTTTTGTAACAGCTAGTGATGTAACTTCGGTAGCAGCTGTAAATTGTTTGGCTTGTTCAAAAGCGTTTTGACCTGTTGATCCATCGATAACCAATAAAACATCGTGAGGTGCATCGGCGACAACTTTTTGCATTACGCGTTTAACTTTGGTCAATTCGTTCATCAAATTGATTTTATTATGTAAACGTCCTGCGGTATCAATAATTACAATATCGGCATTTTGAGCCACGGCTGATTGTAAAGTGTCGAAAGCTACGGAAGCTGGATCGCTTCCCATATTTTGTCTGACAATAGGAACACCAACTCTATCTGCCCAAATCTGCAATTGATCGATGGCTGCGGCACGAAAAGTATCAGCAGCGCCAAGAACTACTTTATAACCTGATTTTTTGAATTGGTAAGCTAGTTTACCAATAGTAGTTGTTTTTCCAACACCATTGACACCTACAACCATCAAAACATAAGGCTTTACATTTATTGGAATTACAAATTCCGTTGCTTCACCAGAATTAGTTTCTGAAAGTAAGCCTGCAATTTCTTCCCGAAGAATTTGGTTCAACTCGTCTGTTCCTAAAAATTTATCATCGGAAACACGTTTTTCGATTCGGGTGATAATTTTGAGCGTTGTATTTACACCAACATCTGAAGAAACCAAAACTTCCTCTAAGTTGTCTAAAACCTCATCATCCACTTTAGATTTTCCGGCAACAGCTTTGGTCAACTTGGAAAAAAAGGATGTTTTGGTTTTCTCTAAACCTTTGTCAAGTGTTTCTTTTTTTTCGGAAGAAAATAATTTTTTAAAAAAACTCATCGGATTGTTGATTATAAATTAACTCCCGATAGCTATCAGGATTGATTCCAGAATATATTTGGTTATGACAAATCACCTAGCCCTGATGGAAGCGACATCCTTTTTCCAGCTTCTTTAGCTGGGAAAAGATATAGCGCACAGCAGGAAACAGCTCCTGAAAAATTGATTGGCAAATATAGAAAATAAAAAAGCTACTTCCGAATGAAAGTAGCTTTTCTATATAATGTGATAGTTAATTATTTCTTTTTCAAGAATTCATCAACTGCTTCAGGAGCCATAATAGATTCTACGAATGTATATGCACCAGATTTAGGAGATTTCACCATTTTGATGGCTTTTGATAATCTCTTAGAAGATGTCTGTAAGGATGCTACGGTTTTCTTTGCCATGATTCTATGTTATTTGTATTTTAATATATCTCCGATGCAAACACCTGAGATTATCTTAAAATCTCTAATTATTATTTAATTTCTTTGTGAACTGTTACACGTTTCAAGATTGGATTAAATTTTTTAATCTCTAATCTGTCTGGAGTATTTTTTTTGTTCTTTGTTGTAATGTATCTTGAAGTACCTGCAACACCAGTTGTTTTGTGTTCAGTACATTCTAAAATTACTTGGATTCTGTTTCCTTTTGCTTTCTTTGCCATCTTGATGTATTTTTAGGAATGGATTATTTAATAAATCCGCCTGCTTGTGCTTTTTTCAAAACTGCAGCGATTCCATTTTTATTAATTGTTTTTACCGTAGATGCAGCTACTCTTAGAGTAATCCATCTATCTTCTTCTGGAAGATAAAAACGCTTTTTAACTAAGTTTACAGAAAATTTTCTCTTAGTTTTATTCATAGCGTGAGAAACGTTATTTCCTACCATCGCTCTTTTACCTGTAAGGTCGCAAACTCTTGACATTATCTTATCTTTTATCGTTATTCAAAATCAGGGTGCAAAGAAAAGAAAAATAAACGGATGAAGCAAAAAA
>CAMAQD010000027.1 GCA_945860385.1 Flavobacterium psychrophilum | reverse complement strand
TAAGCTTGAGAATTCCAACGAGAACCGATTCTTAAATAAACATCTCTATGACAATTATCACAATGTCCAGAGTAATCTTCACTTATTGAAGAGGAATCATTTGTTAAGATTAACTTGTAATTCGCTCTAACGTACTTTTCAAATTCTGTTTCGTCTAATAATTGCATAGTTTGTCTAATAATGATTGGTAACTAATATATAATTCTTCAGCCATCCGACTAATAGCTCGGAAATTGCTGTGCTTTGTCTTTCACTTAAATTACTTCCAAATATATTAAATAATTCCTACAAAATGTAAAACAACAATTTATTTTCCCTACTTAAAACCTTTTCTGGGAAATCCACCGGATTTCAATATGTGTAGTAGCCAAAATATCACGAACTACCAACCCCAGCGGGGTTGCATTCGATAGGAAAACATAAGACCCCGCTGGGGTCACTGTGCAAATCGAATATTATTTCTATAAATATTTAACCTTTCCAAGGTCTTTCCTTCTTTACCTTTATGACATTTGGCATTTCTCCATAAAAATCAAAAAACCTTTTTTTCCAATACCTTAAAATAATATTAAATTATCATCAAATTACCCAATTCCCGATATAAAAAAAGTAATTTGGCATAAGATTTATTACTTTTGAATACTATTTACTTACAATTATGGACAAGATAAAAATACTTTGGGTCGATGACGAAATTGACTACCTAAAACCACATATTTTATTTCTGGAAAAGAAAAATTACAGTGTCACCACTTGCAATAACGGACGTGACGCGATTGATATTTTTGACAACGAAAACTTTGATATTGTCTTTTTGGACGAAAATATGCCTGGAATGAGCGGCTTGGAAACCCTTTCGGAAATGAAGGAAAAGAAATCTTCTATCCCGATGATTATGATTACCAAGAGCGAAGAAGAGTATATTATGGAAGAAGCAATTGGCTCCAAAATTGCCGATTATTTGATCAAACCGGTCAATCCAAACCAGATTTTGTTAAGTTTGAAAAAGAATTTGGATCATTCGAGATTGATTTCGCAGAAAACAACTTTGGATTATCAGAAAGAATTCCGCAAAATTTCGATGGATATGGCAATGGTCAATTCCTATGAAGATTGGGTAGAATTGTATAAAAAATTGATTTTCTGGGAACTGGAACTCGAAAACATCGACGACCAGGGAATGATAGAAATATTGGAATCGCAAAAAGCCGAAGCCAATTCGCAATTCGGGAAATTTATCGAACGCAATTATGAAAATTGGTTTGCTCCCAAAGCGGATAAACCCATACAATCACACACTTTGTTCCGCGAATTAGTAGTTCCTGAAATCGTCAAAAAAGACAAACCTATTTTGTTTGTTGTCATCGATAATTTGCGTTACGACCAATGGAAAGTGTTTGAAAATGTGGTTGGAAATCACTATAAACTAGAAAAAGAAGTTCCGTATTATGCTATTTTACCAACGGCCACTCAATACGCCCGAAACGCTATTTTCTCAGGATTGACGCCACTCGAAATGGAGAAACAGTTTCCACAATATTGGAAAAACGATCCCGAAGAAGGCGGAAAAAACTTATATGAAGCCGAATTTTTAACAGCTCATCTTAAGCGATTGGGATTAAATATTAAGCAAGATTATTTTAAAATCACCAATCTTGCCGGAGGAAAAAGACTGGTTGATAACTTTAAGACATTAAAAGACAACGACTTGGTTACGGTGGTTTACAATTTTGTCGATATGCTTTCGCACGCCAAAACCGAAATGGATGTGGTAAAAGAACTCGCTTCAGACGATAAAGCATATCGCTCTTTGACTTTGAGTTGGTTCAAGAATTCGCCGCTTTTAGAAATCATTCAGCAAGCTCAGAAATTGGGTTTCAAATTGATTTTGACCACGGATCACGGAACCATAAACGTAAAAAATCCTTCGAAAGTAATTGGAGATAAAAACACGAGCCTGAATTTACGCTACAAAACAGGACGCAGTTTGACGTATGAACAAAAAGATGTTTATGCAGTGAAAGAACCAAAAAATATTGGTTTACCTACCATAAATATGAGCAGTTCTTATATTTTTGCAAAAAATGATTTGTTTTTGGCCTATGTGAACAACTACAATCATTATGTGAGTTATTATAAAAATACCTATCAACACGGTGGCATTTCGCTGGAAGAAATGATTATTCCGTTTTTGATTTTCAATCCAAAATAATTCAGATTGCAGATTTTAGTTTGCAGATAGCAGAAGGCAGGTTGCAGATTTGATTTAAAATAAACTTTGAATAGAATGAATATTATTTTTTCATTAGACGAAATTAATGAAGTTGCTCAACAAATTGTAGCACAGAATCCGAATAAAGTAATTCTTTTTCACGGAGAAATGGGCGTTGGAAAAACCACTTTGATTAAAGCTTTGGCGAAAACACTAGGCGTAAATGGTACCACAAGTAGTCCTACTTTTTCTTTAGTTAATGAATACCAGACCACTAACAATCAGATTGTTTATCATTTTGATTTTTATAGATTAAAAATTGAAACAGAAGCATTGGATATGGGAGCTGACGAATATTTTTATTCTGGCAATTGGTGTTTTATTGAATGGGCCGAAAAAATCCCTAACCTTATTCCCGATTTGCATTCGGTGATTAGAATCGTTTTACTTCCTGATGGAAAACGCTCCTTATCGTTAATTTAAATCCATCAAAATTGTCTCATTTTAAACTTTTTATGTAAATTGTCCCTCTAATTTTACCAAACAATGGCAATATCTCCATTCACGAAGCAACAGTTAATACCTCAAGAAGAAAAACTTGAAATAGCGCGACATAAAAGCGAACTCTTTATTGGAATTCCAAAAGAGACCAGCTACCAGGAACGCCGCATTTGTCTGACGCCTGACGCAGTAAATTCGTTGACGTATCAAGGACATCGCGTAATGATTGAAGCTGGAGCCGGAGAAAGTTCGAGTTATTCCGATAAAGAATATGCCAGTGCAGGTGCTGAAATTACAAATGACACCAAGAAAGTCTTTAGCTGCCCGATGCTTTTAAAAGTCGAACCGGCTAGTTTGGCTGAAATAGAAATGATGAATCCCAATTCAATTATTATTTCGGCCATTCAAATCAAAACAAGGAAGAAAATTTATTTTGAAGCTTTAGCCAAGAAAAAAATAACAGCTTTAGCATTGGAATACATAAAGGACGAAGATGGTTCCTATCCTGCCGTGAAATCGTTGAGCGAAATAGCCGGAACTGCTTCAATTTTAATTGCTGCTGAACTGATGATTACAAATGAATTCGGAAAAGGATTATTATTTGGTAATATTACTGGCGTCCCTCCTACTGATGTGGTGATTCTTGGCGCAGGAACGGTGGGTGAATTTGCTGCTAAAACCGCTATTGGATTGGGTGCCAACGTGAAAGTTTTTGACAATTCGATTCGAAAACTACGCCGTTTGCAAAACAATTTAAACCAACGTATTTTCACCTCTACCATACAACCCAAATCTCTATTAAAAGCCTTGAGAAGATGCGATGTGGCTATTGGCGCGATGCGCGGTAATGAACGTTGCCCAGTTATTGTGACAGAGACTATGGTCGAACATATGAAAAGAGGCGCTGTAATTGTAGACGTAAGCATTGATACAGGAGGCTGTTTTGAAACTTCTGAAGTAACTTCACACGAGAAACCAACCTTTATTAAGAGTAACGTTTTGCATTATTGCGTTCCCAACATTCCCTCTCGATATTCCAAAACGGCTTCTCTTTCTATCAGCAATATCATCACTCCTTATTTGTTGCAAATTGCCGAAGATGGGGGAATCGAAAGTGCCATCCGATGCAACAACGGTTTAAAAAACGGAGTCTATTTGTACCACGGAATACTGACCAACAAAGTGATTGGCGATTGGTTTGATTTACCCAATAGCGATATAAATTTAATCGTGTTTTAACTAAAGTTTCTTTTATATTTGCCAAAAATTAAAATATGAAGTTTGTACATCGCTTTGCCTATTATTTAGTAGGATTAATAATGGGATCTTTTGTTGTTGCAGCTATATTCAGCGGAAAAGATACCCGTTGCAATTATTTTCCAAATGCCAGAGTTTTAAATGATTTAAGGAATAAACCTTTTTATTATTCCAATCAAGCATCCCAAATATTAGCCGAAAAATGGATCGATACCATCGATATCAAAAACTGTTTGAAATATGGCGATGTTGATTTTGATAAAAGCAACAAAGCTGTCGGAAACGGAAAACTATATGTTATCGAGGGCAAAACAGTTCAAAATCAAGAAATCACTCTTAACGTGATAAACTATTCGGAAAAAGCAGTTTTAGATAAAATTATAAAGAAATAAAATATCAACTTTTGTGAAGAAGCTCCTTTTTTGAGGAGTTTTTTTTATGGAGTTTATTTAAAAAAAAACGTCATAGGCAAACCGTATTAAGGTGCCAATAACAACCACCAAAAAGAAGATTCGGATAAACTTGTTGCCTTTATTAATGGCTAATTTGGCACCCAACCAACCGCCAAAAGCATTACTAAATGCCATAGGAATGGCAATGGTCCAGATAATTTTACCTTTCAGCATAAACAAACAAATCGAACCAAAATTAGTCGCCAGATTGACCATTTTAGCATTGGCAGAAGCGTGCAAAAAATCAAATCCCATTAAAGCGATAAAAGCCAAAACCAAAAAACTTCCAGTTCCCGGTCCAATAAAACCATCATAAAAACCCACCACAAAACTAATAAGCACAGCATAAAAAACCTGAGTTCTGGCCGAATGGGATTTTACGATATGTTGTCCAAAATTTTTCTGAGCATAGGTATAAACCACCAAGAGCGAAAGAACCACCAGCAATAAAGGTTTCATAAAATCATTACTTACATACGTCAATAAAGTCGAACCCAAAAAGGCCGATGGAAATGCCAAAAGCATCATTATAGCCAACAACTTCCAGTTCATATCCACCTTTTTTAAGTATTGATAAGCAGCAAAGGAAGTGCCGCTAAAAGCGGGTATTTTCAATGACCCAATCACTGTGGAAACCGGAAGATTGGGCAACAATATCAAACCAACCGGCGTTTGAATCAGTCCTCCACCTCCAACGATTGCATCTATAAAACCCGCTACAAAGGCTGCAAGGCAAAGTAAAATTATAATGTAAGATTCCATTTTTTAATAAAATTTTACCAAATGTACTATATAAGTTTATCTCTTTATTCGTTAATTTGTCACTGGTTAAAAAAATTAAATAAAAATCGAAAATCACAAATGGATTCAACCAGAATAATAGAACTGTTAAGTTATACGCTACCCACAATAATAATGGCATTTGTTGCTTATAGTTTTTTTGAACTGTACACCAAAAATGAGAATGCCAAAAGAAATTATTTATTGCAAAAAGAAACCAAACCAGATACTTTATCCTTGCGTTTACAAGCATACGAACGTATGACTTTGTTTTTGGAACGCATCAATCCGAGTCAGTTATTGGTACGAATCGCACCTATTTCTAATGATAAAATAGATTATCAAAACTTTGTGATTGCCCAAATCGAACAAGAATACGAACACAATATAGCACAACAAATCTATGTTTCAGAAGAATGTTGGTCCACTATTACCACTGCCAAAAATGCCACCATTCAAATGATACTTTTGGCAACAAAAAACGAAAAAATAAGTGATGCCAATCATCTGCGGGAATCTATTTTAAACGATTTATTGACCAAACAATCCCCAAGTAGTGTCGCATTGGCCTTCCTCAAAAACGAAGTGGGACAATTGTGGTAACGTAAATTCGACTTATTTTTCCTCATACAATTTCAACAATTGCGTCACGGTGTTCCAATTTCGGATGGTCGCTGTTACGTTCAATTTTTTCTCGATGTATTTTTGGTCAAATCTTGTTTTCCCTGCGCCTACGGCATATTTAATGTAAATTCTGCTGGCGTCAATACTGGCTTCATCGGGTTTTACCTGACTCATTTTTAAATCATTGATACTGTCGCTTCGCAATATTGTGGAAACAAAAGCCACGTATAATTTTTTGATGTCAAAATCTTTCTCTTTCAAAAAAGGATTGTCCTTCAAACAGGCTTCTAAATCCAATTTTCCAATCACTACAATAGGCACCTCGTGACCAAAAGCCTTAAAGATTTCTTGTTTTATTTTGAAACCAACAGCAGCGGCATTTTCATCCTCGCTGTCTACAAAAACATTTCCCGATTGGATATAGGTTTGCACGTTCTGGAAACCTACGGCTTCCAAGGTCGTTTTCAAAGCGTCCATTTTAATCATATTGTGACCGGAAACGTTGATGCCACGAAGGAGTGCGAGATGAGTTGTCATAAATTATTACTTTTTAAAATTCAAATATACTTTTTCCTAATCCAATTACCCCACAAATGTATTTCCAAATTTCCCAACAAAAAACTATCTTCGCTTCATCAAATTAAAAATCCGTCCCGATAGCTATCGGGGTCCTCGTCTTTACTAAGTAAATACGCGTCATCCGTGTCCAAATAAACATTATGCAGCAAAACATCCTGGAAACTCCCATCGAATACCTCAAAGGCGTCGGCCCCAACCGCGGGACTTTGTTGCGCAAGGAATTGGGAATTCACAAATACGGTCATTTGCTCAATTTTTTTCCCAATCGCTATATCGACAGGACACGCTATTACAAGATCAACGAATTACAAAACAACATTGCCGAAGTTCAAATTATCGGTAAAATAATCAACGTAAAAACCGTCGAATTTGGCAAAAACCAGAAACGATTGGTTGCCACATTCGTGGATGATACAGGACAAATGGAACTGGTTTGGTTTCAAGGCCACAAATGGATTCGCGAGAGTTTAAAACTCAACGAAATCTGCGTGATTTTCGGAAAATGCACTTCATTTGGGAACACCTTTAATATGGCGCATCCTGAAATCGAGTTGATGGCAGAACACGAACAAAGCCTGCGCTCGGCGATGCAACCCGTGTATCCCTCAACGGAAACTTTGGCAAACCGAGGCATTTCCAATCGGGCAATCAATAAAATGATGCAGCAATTGTTCCTGGAAACCCAAGCCAAATTCTCCGAAACACTACCCGATTATTTGACCGCCGAATTAAAACTGATTCCGAAAAATGCGGCATTATTCAATATTCATTTTCCCAAAAGTGCCGAAGCTTTGGCGAAAGCCCAATTCCGATTGAAATTCGAGGAATTATTTTATATCCAATTGCAATTAATCACCAAAAACCTGATTCGGAAGCACAAAATAAAAGGACATCCGTTTACGAAAGTGGGCGCTTATTTCAATGATTTCTATCAAAATCACCTGCCTTTTGAGTTGACCAATGCTCAAAAAAGAGTCATCAAGGAAATCCGGATTGATATGGGAAGCAATGCCCAAATGAACCGATTGCTGCAAGGCGATGTGGGTTCTGGAAAAACAATCGTCGCCTTGATGAGTATGCTGATTGCCTTGGATAATGGTTTTCAATCCTGTTTGATGGCACCAACAGAAATTTTGGCCAACCAACATTTCAATGGTTTATCAGAATTAGCCAAAGAACTGAATATCAACATAAAAATACTGACTGGTTCAACTAAAATTGCAACTAGAAGAATCATCCACGAAGAACTCGAAAACGGAACTTTGCATATCTTAATTGGCACGCACGCTTTATTGGAAGACAAAGTAAAATTCCAAAACTTGGGTTTAGCCGTGATAGACGAGCAACATCGTTTTGGAGTGGAACAACGTTCGAAATTGTGGAAGAAAGGAAGCCTCCCTCAGTCCCTCCAAAGGAGGGAAGTTGAGCATATAGTACAAAAATACAAGACTGCGAGACCTTCAACTTATAGTCTTTTAAAAGAACTCAAAAACCAAAACAAAAAAAACAATACACAAGCTGAAGGTGTTTTATGGGAGAGTTTGAGAAATAATAACCTAACTTATAAATTCAGAAGACAACATATTATTGATATGTTTATTGTTGATTTTATATGCATTGAAAAAAAACTCGTTATTGAAGTTGATGGCGGCTATCATAACGCTATTGAACAGCAGGAAGTCGATGAAATGCGAACTCAAATCCTAAATGAACTCGGTTTCAAAGTAATTCGTTTTAGTAATGAGGAAATAATCGGAAATACTGACGAAATATTAAAAAAAATAACCTCAATATTAGAAAGCCTCCCTTCTGGGGAGGTTGGTGGGGCTATACCGCCCCACGTTTTGGTGATGACCGCCACTCCTATTCCACGAACTTTGGCGATGAGTTTATATGGCGATTTAGACATTTCGGTGATTGACGAATTGCCTCCTGGACGAAAACCCATTCAAACCGTGCATCGATTTGACAGCCATCGCCTGAAAGTCTGGAAATTCATTCGGGATGAAATTGCCCTTGGCAGACAAATTTATATCGTCTATCCGCTCATTGAAGAATCGAAAACTATGGATTTCAAGGATTTGATGGACGGTTACGAGAGCATTTCCCGTGATTTTCCATTGCCTCAATATGCTATTTCCATCCTACACGGAAAAATGAAACCCGCCGATAAAGAGGGCGAAATGAAACGCTTTGCTGAAGGAAAAACAAATATTATGGTCGCCACCACTGTCATTGAAGTGGGCGTAAACATCCCTAATGCCAGCGTAATGATTATTGAAAGTGCGGAACGTTTTGGATTGTCACAACTCCACCAGCTTCGGGGTCGTGTGGGTCGTGGTGCGGAACAAAGTTATTGCATCCTGATGACGAGCCACAAATTGAGTTCCGACAGCAAAACCAGAATGGAAACAATGGTCAGCACGAATGACGGTTTCGAAATTGCCGAAGTCGATCTCAAACTGCGAGGTCCGGGAGATTTAATGGGAACCCAACAAAGCGGAGTTCTTAACCTCCAAATTGCCGATATTGTCAGAGACAGAGATATTTTACAATTGGCAAGGAATTATGCCTTACAAATTTTGAAGGAAGATGCACCGATGCAAAAACCTGAGAATGCTGTATTGAGAGCTACTTATATTGAGTTAACTAAGAAGAAAAATATTTGGAATTATATCAGTTAATGTCTTTCTCGGATATATATCCTTATAGCTCAGACGGAAATGAATCTTAATTATTCAGTAAATCACAAAATATTTCTTTTGTCTTAATCTCAGACCGTTTTTGGAATATTAATATTTGCTTATAAGTTGTTAAATAATTGACAAAACCTACATTTTTCAAAATTCTAAAACCTAAATTTGCGTATTAACCCAAACATGAAAAATATAATTTTTCTTTTTACTCCATTATGAAATTAAAACACATTATTTATACCCTATTAATTATAGGTTTCGGGGCTTTTATAGCTTACAGAATTACCTCCAATAAAAGCAAGAACGGCGATTCCAAAGGAAAAGAAGGAAAAAATAAAGTGACGACCGTTAACGGAATTGTTGTAAAAACACAAACTTTCGACAATAATCTTTCGCTTTCAGGTTCCATCGAAGCCAATGAGCAAGTGGAAATTCGCTCAGAAATTTCGGGAATTGTGGAAGGCATTTATTTTAAAGAAGGAAGTAATGTATCCAAAGGACAATTGCTTTTTAAAGTAAATGATATTGAATTGAGAGCACAATTGGCACAAGCCAAAACAAAACAAGGATTGGCATCAGAAAACGAAAGAAGAGCCAAACTTTTACTCCAAAAAGAAGCTATAAGTCAAGAAGAATACGATGTGGCAAGAGCAGATTATAAATTGGCACAATCCCAAATTCAATTAATTCAAGCGCAAATTGCAAAGACTTCTGTTAAAGCTCCGTTTTCCGGAAAAATCGGATTGCGTTCCATTTCGCCGGGAACCTACATCACTCCCAGCCTGTTGGTAGCAAAATTGGTAAACATTAACCAATTAAAAATCACTTTTTCAATCCCTGAAAAATATGCCAATCAGGTAAAACCGAATTCCAATTTAAGTTTTACAGTTGCTGGTTCGACTGAAAAATATAGTGCAAAAATATACGCCATTGAACCAGAAGTTCAAATCGAAACCAGAACATTGCAAGTTCGCGCCATTGCAGAAAACAAAAACGGAAAATTATATCCCGGGACTTTTGCCAATGTAGAACTGCCTTTAGACATTATTAAAGACGCCATTGTCATTCCGACTGAAGCCATTATTCCAGTGCAAGATGGGAAAAAAGTTTTCATTTCAAATAAGGGAAAAGCTAAAGAAGTTATGGTGGAAACTACTACCCGAACAGACGCTTCCATTTTAGTACTTTCAGGCCTAAAAGTGGGAGATACCCTTTTAACCAGCGGCGTTATGTCGTTGAAAGAAGAAGCGCCTGTGAAAGTTATAATTAAATAATTTTAGTATTTAGATTCTAAAATCTGCAATCAAAAATCAAAAAATCTCAATGAGTATATCCACAACAAGCATAAGAAGACCCGTATTTACCATTGTTATCAATTTATTAATTGTTTTATTTGGAATTATTGGCTACACCTTTCTTGGTGTCAGGGAATTTCCATCAATTGATCCAGCACAGGTCTCGATTCGAACCAATTATACCGGAGCCAATTCGGATATAATTGAGTCCCAAATCACGGAACCGCTCGAAAAAGCAATCAATTCGATTGACGGAATTCGGAATGTAACTTCGTCAAGTACTCAGGGAAGCAGCAATATAACCATCGAGTTCAACCTAAACAAAAACCTGGAAGAAGCGGCAAACGATGTTCGTGACAAAGTCTCCCAAGCCATCCGAAGTTTACCCCAAGATATTGATGCTCCACCAGTAGTTTCAAAGGCTGACGCCAACGGAGATGCTATTATTTCGATGACGGTTCAAAGTGATTCCAAAAACCCATTGGAATTGAGTGATTATGCCGAAAATGTAATTTCTCAACGATTGGAAACCATTCCAGGCGTGAGTGGCGTACAAATTTGGGGGCAAAAAAGATATGCAATGCGCTTGTGGATTGACCCCGTAAAATTAGCTTCTTATGGCTGTACGGTTTCAGAAGTCAGAAATGCTTTAAACAAACAAAATGTTGAATTACCTTCTGGAAAAATTACAGGTGCCAACACCGAACTTACCGTAAAAACCGTTGGAAATCTCTCCACTCCTGAAGAATTTAACAATATTATCATCCGTTCTGATGGAGAAAAAATAGTTCGTTTTAGCGATATTGGCTTGGCCGTTTTAGGTCCTGAAAATTTGGAAACTAAAATGACGCAGTCTGGCTTACCGTTGGTGGGCGTTGCCATTGTTCCGCTTCCCGGAGCCAATTATTTAGATATTTCAAAAGCATTTTACAAAGAATTTGAAAAGCTGAAAAGAGATTTACCTAAAGATATTAAATTAAATATTGCCTTAGACACCACCTATTTTGTTGAGAAATCAGTTATTGAAGTTGCGGAAACACTAGGCATTTCAATCATTCTGGTGATCTTGATTATCTTTCTTTTTTTTAGGGATTGGGCCATTGCTTTCCGGCCATTAATAGATATTCCCGTTTCGTTAATTGCGACTTTCTTCATAATGTGGCTCTTTGGTTTTTCGATAAATGTATTGACTTTGCTCGCCATCGTTTTGGCAACGGGATTGGTTGTCGATGATGGAATTGTAGTTACCGAAAACATTTTCAAAAAAGTAGAAGAAGGAATGACGCCGATTGAAGCCGCCATCAAAGGCTCTAACGAAATCTTTTTTGCTGTAATATCCATTTCCATAACTTTGGCAGCGGTATTTCTTCCAGTGATTTTTCTTGAGGGATTTGTCGGTAGATTATTTAGGGAATTTGGCGTCGTCATTGGGGCGGCGGTATTAATATCTGCATTTGTTTCGTTAACGCTTACGCCAATGCTGAATGCGTATTTAATGAAAAGTGGCGAACAGAAAAAATCAAAATTTTATCTTCAGACAGAACCATATTTTGTAAAATTAAATAAAGGTTACGCCAATAAATTGTCACAATTTATGAAAAAGAAATGGTTAAGTTTTCCAATTCTATTTGTATGTTTTGGTTTGATTTACCTCTTTTTCAATTTATTGCAAAAAGAAACTGCTCCTTATGATGATCGAAGCGCTTTGACGCTGAGAATGAATACTGCTGAAGGCTCGACTTACGATTATACAGAGCGATTCATGCAGGAGATTTCTAAATTGGTAGACGATTCCATTCCGGAGAAGAAAGTAGCTTTGGTGATAACCGCTCCGGGATTTTCAGCCTCTTCGGTAAACAACGGATTCATCAGAATCTCTTTGACAGAACCAGGAGAACGAGACCGTTCCCAAAAAGAAATAGCTGAAAAATTAACCAAATTGACAAACAAATATTCGGAAGCCAAAATATCGGTGACAGAACAACCCACGATTTCCGTGAACAGACGTGGTGGTTTGCCCATTCAGTATATCATTCAAGCGCCCAACTTTGAGAAACTTCGTGAAAAAATTCCATTGTTTATGGATGAAGCAGCGAAAAACGAGACCTTTTCTACTACTGATGTAAACTTAAAATTCAACAAGCCAGAAATCAATGTTACCATCGACCGGGAAAAAGCCGAGAGTTTAGGAATATCCGTAATTGACATTGCTCAAACTTTGCAGCTTTCCTTAAGCGGACAACGTTTTGGTTATTTTATGAGAAACGGAAAACAATATCAGGTCATAGGCCAATTTGAACAAAAAGACCGTTCAAAACCAATGGATTTGACGGCAATGTTTGTTAAAAATAACAAAGGAGAAATGATTCAAATGGATAATGTGGTAACCATTGAAGAGAAAAGTAATCCGCCACAATTGTATCATAATAATCGATATATGTCTGCTACAATATCGGCTGGTCTTGCTCCGGGCAAAAGTATCAATGACGGAATTGATGCAATGAATGAAATAAAAGCTAAGGTTTTAGACGATACCTTTACCACCGATTTGGGTGGTGAATCCAGAGATTTTGTCGAAAGTAGTTCCAACACTTCTTTTGCATTTGGATTAGCCTTATTATTAATATTTTTAATCTTAGCAGCACAATTCGAAAGTTTTATTGATCCATTTATTATCATATTAACAGTGCCAATGGCGGTTGCCGGAGCCCTGTTTTCATTATGGTTGTTTGGTCAAACCTGGAATATTTTTAGCCAGATTGGAACTATTATGCTTATTGGTTTAGTAACGAAAAACGGTATTTTGATTGTTGAATTTGCAAACCAATTAAGAGAACAAGGAAAACCCAAATTTGAAGCAATTATGGAAGCTGCAGAATCACGTCTTCGACCAATTTTGATGACCAGTTTAGCCATTTCATTAGGTGCTTTGCCCATTGCATTGTCGCTTGGTGCAGCATCGAAAAGTAGAATAGGAATGGGTGTTGTCATCGTTGGTGGTACCATTTTTTCCTTAGTTTTAACTTTATTTATAATTCCCGCTCTGTATTTGATGTGGTCAAAAGCCAGAAAACATTATCCAGAATTTGATCATATCAAGGAATATGAAAAAGAAATTGAATAATTGATTTGATAATAAAACCTACCAAGTTTTAAAAACCTTTTAAGTTTTACTAAAATTCACAGAATAATTCACTTTATGAAAACTAAAAATATAGTAAAAAGTCTCGTTTTATTCTTCTTTTGCATGGTTAAAATAAATGCCCAAGAAGTTTTGACTATCGAAAACGCACTCAAAATAGCCTTGGAAAACAATTTTGAAATAAAATTGGCTTCCAATAATTTAGCAATCAATAAAACCAATGTAGCTGCGGGAAATGCCGGAATGTTGCCCACATTAACGGCTTCGTTAGTCGATGCAAATAGCATTCAAAACAGTTCGCAAACCCGACAAGACGGGACAGTTAATGCTCTCGACAATGCCAAAAACACTTCCCTAAATTATGGAGTTGGTTTAGATTGGACAGTATTTGATGGTTTTAAAATGTTTGCCAAATTAGACCAATTAAAAGAATTGCAAAAATTAGGGGAAGCTCAATTAAAACGTACTGTAATACTAAAAATCAGTGCGGTGAATGCAGTTTATTTTGATTTGGTTCAGCAACAGCAACAATTGGCAGCATTAGACACTACCATTGTAATTTCGACCCAGCGATTGACTTTGGCACAAAATCGTTTCAATATCGGAAAAGCTTCTAAATTAGAAGTTTTGAATGCTCAGGTTGATTTAAACACGGATAAAGTAACGCTTTTGAGACAAAAGGAATCGTATGCCAATAGAAAAATAGCTTTAAATCAAATTCTGGCGAGAGACTCCAAAGCCGATTTTAAAGTGGTAGACAAAGTTACCGTTGACGACAAACTGATTCTTTCAGAATTAATGGCATTGGCAGAAAAACAAAATCCACAATTAGAATCTGAAATCATCAACAAAAGAGTTTCCGAATTACAACTGAAACAAATCAAAGGCGAACGCTATCCCACTTTAAACTTAACTTCGGGTTACAACTTTGCCGAAAGCCAGTCTAGTTTGGGTTTTACATCGGAATCTTCGGCTCGAGGACTGAGTTATGGATTTAGAGCGTCTTTGAATGTCTTTGATGGTTTTTCACAAAACCGAAACGAAAAAATTGCCAAAATTCAAATTGAAAATTCAAAAATTGCCATCGAACAACAGAGTCTTTTATTGAATTCCGAATTAGCTATAGCCTTTCAAACTTATTTGACTAATCTGGAGTTGATTCAGTTAGAAGACACAAACGAAGCTATTGCAAAACAAAATTTAAACATTACCTTGGATAAATTCCGTATTGGAACCATTACTACATTGGAATTTAGAACGGCACAGTTGAATTATATCAATGCCAAAGTGCGTTACAGTAATGCTCAATTTCAGGCTAAATTATCTGAAATTGCTTTGAAAAAATTGGCTGGAAACATTAGTTTTTAAAATATTTTTTTACAAAAACTTACTCTATGACTTCTTACAACCCAAAAGAATGGATTAGTTTTATATTTCAGGTTAGTAAAGCAGATACGATTCGGAAATTATTTCCTATGATGCTTATTATTGGTGCCTATTCTGGAGGTATTGGATATTTAGAACTAGAATATTGGGATTTACCCGAAGACAGCAATGTGAAAAATATTTCTGTAATGCATAGCATGTTGGGGTTCGTGATTTCATTACTACTGGCTTACCGAACCAATACCGCCTATGATCGCTGGTGGGAAGGACGAAGAATGTGGGGAGGATTGGTCAACAGCAGCCGGAATTTAGCTATTAAATTATCCGTGATTTTAAAAGACGAGAGTGATCGTACTTATTTTAGAAAAATGATTCCCAGTTATGCTTCTATTTTGCAGAAACATCTGACCGATAGCGATACGGCTAAGCAATTGTTTGATGACGTCGATTTAGAAATTGATCATCACAAACACAGACCCAATCAAGTTGCAAAAATACTATTTCACAAAGTGAATGATTTGTATGCTTCAAAAAAAATTACGGGTGACCAACTTATTATTCTGAACAACGAGCTACAGTCCTTTACTGATATTTGTGGCGCTTGCGAACGAATCAAAAATACTCCCATACCCTACTCTTACAGTGCCTTTATTAAAAAATTCATTTTTATTTATGTGCTCACTTTGCCTTTTGCTTATGTATTTATTCTGGGATACTTTGTAATTCCAGTGGTAGTTTTTATCTTTTATGTATTGGCCAGTTTAGAATTAATAGCCGAAGAAATCGAAGATCCCTTTGGAACTGACGACAACGATTTACCAACCAAGAAAATCGCTGAAAACATAAAAAGGCACGTAGAGGAATTGATTTAATATTTTTTTTTAAGATTTGTTGTTTCGATAGTTATTTTCATTAAATTTCAAAATATTTTGAAGAAAACGCAATGATCAACTCAAATCGGGCTTTAATACATCCACCCCATTTATGTAACGAGAAATCGTTAAAAACATTAGTAGAAAACAGAACCGTTTACTCCTTGAATCATTGTGAGCTCAACCTTTTTGAAACCTATGAATCTGCGGAATTGGTTCCGTTGAAATTCAATGATTTGGTGGTGACAAGTATGTTGAGAGGCAAAAAAGTAATGCACCTTTTTGATGATCCAAGCTTTGACTATTTGCCGGGCGAAACCGTTATTATTCCTTCGAATGTGGAAATGAAGATTGATTTTCCTGAAGCTTCAAAAAACAATCCTACACAATGCCTGGCTCTGGCAATTGATCAAACTAAAATAATTGATACGTTACATTTCCTGAACGAAAGATATCCAAAAGAAGGCAACGACCAATTTTGGCATTTGAATTATCAGAATTATTTCTTTTACAATAATGTGGAATTGGCAACAACCATCAACAAATTGATAAAGGAATTTATGAGCACCTCTATTACCAAAGATATTCTGGCAGATTTGACCTTACAGGAATTATTGATCCGGATTATTCAAACCCAGACTGCCAAAGCAATCAATGATGGGGTATTCACAGATCCTAAAAACCCCATTACTCCTGTGATAGAATTCATCCGATTGAATTTGAAAGAAAATATCAATATGAAAAATTTGAGCGAAAAAGCGAGTATGAGTTCAGCCTCTTTCTACAGACTTTTCAAAAGAGAATTAGGGATGAGTCCGATTGAATTTATAATTGGTGAAAAAATTAGATGTGCCAAACAATTACTCAAAAATCCTTCGATACAAATTAATGAAGTCTGCTATTTATCTGGATTTGAAGATTCCAATTACTTCATTAGATTGTTCAAAAAATACGAAGGAATTACTCCGAAACAATACCAATTGTTGTACGTAAATTAGGCTATTCGATATAGGTTAAAGGTTCAAGTGATTGTTCTTCTTCCGGACTAAAAATTCTGTATTCAATTCGAAATGTTTTTTTCAATGGAGTTTCCAAAGAAAATCCCCCAACCCCAAAAGCATCAAGTACATCCAAAGTAAAATGAGCATGTTTCCAATATTCGAATAAATCCTTGTCTACCCAAAATTCAGTGTTTTCGATTGTGCCAATGCAAACATCTCCCAGTCGTTGATAAAATCCTCCTTTTTCGAAACACTGTGGTTGCGTCCCTTCACAACATCCTCCGGCCTGATAAAACATTAAATCTCCGTGTTTTTCCTGCAAGATTTTGATTAGTGTTACTGCTTTTGCTGTAGCGTCAATTCTTTTTATCATCTTCGTAAGTTTTAAATAAAAAACCTGGCAAATCATACAAGCTGCCAGGTTTAAAATTAGTGAATAATCTGAAATCTACTAAAAGAAACCTAATTTCTTTTTATCGTAAGAAATCAACATATTTTTGGTCTGACGATAATGTCCCAACATCATTTTGTGATTTTCACGACCAATTCCGGATTGTTTATAGCCTCCAAACGGGGCACCCGCCGGATAAGAATGGTATTGATTGATCCAGACACGTCCCGCATGCACTGCTCTTGGAACCTGATAAATTTCGTGTGCATCACGCGTCCACACTCCAGCTCCTAATCCATACATCGAATCATTGGCAATAGCAATCGCTTCTTCGGTAGTTTTGAAAGTGGTCACAGCCAAAACAGGTCCGAAGATCTCTTCCTGAAAAATTCGCATTTTGTTATTCCCTTTAAAAAGAGTGGGTTTAATGTAATATCCTCCCGAAATAGCACCTTCCATAGGATTCTCCTCGCCTCCAATTAATACTTCGGCACCTTCTTCTTTTCCTAATTTAATATAAGAAAGAATTTTTTCTTTTTGAACCAGGGAAGTTTGCGCTCCCATCATTGTGGTTCTGTCCAGTGGATTCCCCATTTTAATGGCCGCAGTTCTTTCGATTACTCGGGCAATAAATTTTTCGTATATATCTTCATGAATCAATAATCTGGAAGGACAGGTACAAATTTCGCCCTGATTTAAGGCAAACAATACAGCACCTTCAACTGCTTTATCAAAAAAATCATCGTCAGCATCACCTACAGATTTCAGGAAAATATTGGGTGATTTTCCTCCTAATTCCAATGTTACAGGGATAATGTTTTCGGTAGCATATTGCATCACTAAACGACCTGTTGGCGTTGAACCGGTAAACGCTGCTTTTGACACTTTTTTATTGGTAACCAAAGCTCTTCCCAGTTCAGCTCCAAAACCATTAACTATATTGACAACCCCCGGAGGAAGAATGTCTCCAATCAATTCCATCAAAACCAAAATAGAAATAGGGGTGCTTTCGGCTGGCTTTAAAACTACAGTGTTTCCTGCCGCTAATGCCGGAGCTAGTTTCCAAACGGCCATTAAAATGGGGAAATTCCAAGGAATAATTTGCGCAATTACACCCAAAGGTTCGCTCAAAGCAATAGAAATAGTTTGATGGTCTAATTCAGAAATGGAACTTTCTTCCGCACGAATTATCCCTGCAAAATATCGGAAATGGTCTATGGCCAAAGGAATATCGGCTGCTAAAGTTTCCCGGATGGCTTTCCCGTTATCTATAGTTTCAACAGTAGCAATGTATTCCAGATTGTCTTCAATGACTTGAGCGATTTTATTCAATAACAGGCTGCGTTCCGTCACCGATGTTTTTCCCCAAGTTTGAAAAGCTTCGTGCGCTTTGTCAACCGCTAAATCAATATCAACTTTAGTGGAATGAGCAGCTCTTGTAAATACTTTTCCGTCAATGGGAGAAACGACATCAAAATATTGACCTCCAATTGGAGCCACAAATTTTCCTCCAATATAATTATCATACGTTGCCTTAAATTCAGGTCTTTTTACCAAGTTGTCCATATTGCTATCTGTTTTAATTTTTTCAAAAATAGCATCCAATTTATCATCAGAATAGCACAATTCATTCAAATAGTAGCATTAAATTTTACTATGTGTTTTTTTTATGCTATTTTAATAACATATTGACAATTATTTATGTTTTAAATTACACAATTGCTATTTATAGTCGGAGGAAATAGCTGAATTCAATGATAAAAAACAAAAAAAATAGTTTCCTACTCCAAACAGCAATCCTTATATTTGCATTCTTATTAAAATTGACAGATGAAAATATCATACAACTGGTTAAAACAATTCATTAAAATAGATTGGAAATCCGACGAAACCGCTGCTTTGCTAACCGACTTAGGGCTTGAAGTAGAAATGGTCGAAAAATACCAATCGGTAAAAGGAGGACTGGAAGGAATCGTCGTGGGCCATGTGCTGACTTGTATTCAACATCCTGATGCCGATAGATTGAAAGTGACTACTGTTGATTTAGGTGATGGGATTCCTGTCCAAATTGTTTGTGGCGCTCCAAATGTCGCTGTAGGTCAAAAAGTGCCTGTTGCCACTATTGGAACTACTTTATATGACAAAGAAGGCGTTGCTTTTCAAATAAAAAAAGGAAAAATTCGAGGTCAGGAAAGCCACGGAATGATTTGTGCCGAAGATGAATTAGGTCTTGGTGAAGGTCACGACGGAATTATGATTCTCGACGAATCATTAAAACCCGGAACTTCTGCTGCAACGGTGTTTAAAATTGAAAATGACGAAGTGTTCGAAATTGGACTCACACCCAATCGTGCCGATGCCATGAGTCATCTTGGAACCGCTCGCGATTTAAGAGCCGGATTATCGCAAACAGGTATTAATGTTAAATTTATTACGCCTTCAGTAAGTAATTTTAGAGTCGATAAAAGAATTCTAAAAATTGATGTCAGTGTCGAAAAACCTTTGTTAGCCCCAAGATACTGCGGAGTTACTATTTCCGGAATTACTATAAAAGGGTCGCCAGCCTGGTTGCAAAACCGATTGAAAGCCATTGGAATCAATCCGAAAAATAATATTGTCGATGTAACTAATTACGTTTTGCACGAATTAGGACAACCACTTCACGCCTTCGATGCGTCAAAAATCAGTGGCAAAATAATTGTAAAAACACTTCCTTCGGGAACTAAATTTACTACACTTGATGATGTGGAAAGAAGTTTGCACGAAGAAGATTTAATGATTTGCGACGAAAACGGGCCTTTGTGTATCGCTGGAGTTTTTGGCGGAAAAAGTTCTGGTGTTTCTGAAACTACTTCCGCTATTTTCCTAGAAAGTGCTTATTTTAATCCGGTGAGCATTCGAAAAAGTGCCAAAAGACACCAGTTAAATACCGATGCTTCCTTTCGTTTTGAAAGAGGAATTGATCCAACCATCACAGAATATGCTTTGAAACGCGCTGCCTTGTTGATACAAGAAGTGGCTGGTGGTGAAATCACATCGGATATTGTGGATGTATATCCAAAGAAAATTGAAGACTTTCCAGTAGTGCTGAATTTCAACAATGTAAAGAGAATTATAGGTCAGGAATTACCCAAGGAAATCATCAAAAACATTTTGGCATCATTAGAAATCAAAATTAACAGTGTTTCGGATGCTGGATTAGGATTGGTTATTCCTGCTTATCGTGTCGATGTACAACGAGAAATTGATGTTATCGAAGAAATCCTCAGAGTGTATGGATACAACAATATTAAATTTTCGGAAAAACTGAATGCCACGGTTTCCATTGCACCAAGAACTGAAGACTACAAGGTTCAAAATATTATCGCAAACCAATTGAATTCTCAAGGATTTAATGAAATGATGGCCAATTCTTTGACCACGTCTTCATACGTTCAATTATCGGAAATGCTGAAAGAGGAACATAATGTTATCATTCTAAATCCATTAAGTAATGATTTGGCAGCAATGCGTCAATCGCTATTATTCTCTGGACTGGAGGCTTTATCATACAATATCAACCGTAGAAATTCAGATTTGAAATTCTTTGAATTCGGAAAAACCTACCATAAATTCGATACGGGTTTTGAAGAATTCAAACATTTAACGATGTTCATCACCGGCAACCGAAATCAGGAAAGTTGGACTAATACGCAAAAAGCAACTGATTTCTTCTTATTCAAAGGGTATGTCAATGCTGTTTTGGAACGATTAGGAATACAGAAAATACAAAATCTTCCCGTGACTTCCGATGTTTTTTCAGAAGGAATTGCCATTGGTTTTGGCAATAACACATTGGTAGAATATGGTGTTGTGAAAAAATCTATTTTAAAACACTTTGATATCAAGCAAGAAGTTTTATTTGCCGATTTTAATTGGGCTTTAATTTTGAAATTGCTTTCCAATAAAATAAAATTTACCGAAATCCCTAAATATCCAGAGGTTCGTAGAGATTTATCTTTATTGTTAGATGAAAGCGTTTCTTTCGAAACCATTTACAATCTTGCCAGACAAACTGAAAAATCCTTGTTGAAAGACATCAGTTTATTTGATGTGTATCAAGGCCAAAACCTTCCGGAAGGCAAGAAATCCTATGCAGTAAGTTTCACGATTCAGGACAATACCAAAACCCTGACCGATGTTCAAATTGACAAAATTATGAGCAAGTTACAAAAGAATCTGGAAACCGAATTGGGAGCTAGTTTGAGGTAATTTTTAACCATATAAGGCAATTAAGGTCATTTAAGACATACTTAATTAAAGCAAAATGCCAATCCTGAATTTAGGATTGGCATTTTTATTTTAAATATTATGATGATAACTTATTCCTTAATAAATCGAGTATTAGAGGTTCCTTTATCTGAATTGATTTTGATAAAATAATTTCCACTTGTTAAACTCGAAACATCAATTTTTGAGACTTTATCCGCATTGGTAACAACCAAAACTAATTGTCCTAAAGTATTGTAAACACTAATCGATTTTACATTTATGGTTTCTTTCGCCGTAATATTCAAGTCGGCCGTTGCGGGATTTGGATATAAAGTAAAATAGCTAGTAAAGTCAAAATCTTGTGTGCTTAAGGTTTTGAAAGTAGAAGTTGCTTTGTTGGTAAGTATAGGGAAATTATAATCGAAATAAATGTTTGCTTCATTGGTAAAGCTGTCGTTGACTACAAGTGTTGGTTTGGTTTTGATTTTGAAAGCAATATAACCATCATTGTTGGCATTATCAAAAGGAAGATTGATGTTTTCGAAGATAAATTCTACTTTGTTTCCCTCAGAAATTTTGGTAGTAAAAGAATGACTGGCACTCGTTGACACCAAAGTCGAAATATCAAATTTGGCTAAGTCAATCATATCTTTCACTACTACATTTGTGGCAGCGAAAGTTCCTGTGTTTTCAAAACGAATTAGATAATGAACGTATTGACCTATCAATGCTGGAGTAATTACGGAACCCTCCAAACAGGTTTTGTCATTGGGATCATACGAACCAACAACTGTTTGATTCAGCGTAAAGGTATTGTCTAAAGGTGTTTCGTCTGTGGTTGATGAAGGTATTGTTGTGGTAAAGTTTAGAATATCTCCATTATTCACAGCTGGAGTTTCCATAGGAGAATTTACGTTTAAAGTAAATGTAATCTCCCGAGTTTCAAATGGTAATAAATTGCTAAAATCCCAAGATAAATTATTTGTAGTTTGGGTTGTTGCCACAGGATTAGACACAATCAAATCTAAAACTGCATCATTAAAGGTTAAATTAACTAAACCTGATTGATTGGTATTTCCTTTGTTTTTGTACACTATTTTGTACATCGCATCAAAGCCCGGTATAGCACGTCGTATTGGCAATAATGTAACCTCTAAATCAGGACGAACACCATTAGGAGCAATACAAAAATTTTGAGTAAAAGGACTGGTTTGAGTTGGAAAAGTCACATTCACAGTTGTTGGCGAAACAGTAAAATAAGTAGGATTTTCTAATTTTGGAGTTATGGTGTGTGTTCCTGCTTGAACTGGAATTGAATAACTACCCGATGCGTTGGAAATAAATTGCTCAGAAACTGTACCGTTTGTAATATTAAATTTTAAATAAGATAAAGCGAAATCAGTTATATCACAACCATCATTAATAATGTCATAATTATTTTTTCCCAATATGCTGTAGTATTGACCACCAGGATTAAAGTAGCAATATGTATTAACATTACAGTTTACACTACCACTACTATATTTTATTTGATTCTGAATAGTTGTCAATTCCCCTTCATCTACACAAACATATTTCAAACTTGGAAGATTCGACATATTTAGTCCAGATTCAATACTGCCATTTTTCATAATAATCATTTGTAAATAAGGATTGTTACCACACATTAACAGATCTAGTTGAGATAGATTTGAAACATCTAATGAAGTAATATTAGTCCCCATACACTGTAAATCTCTTATACTGTTCAAACCCTGTAAATCAATAACAGATAGGGGATTGTAACTAACTGAAAAAATTTCTAGGTTAATTAAAGAACTTAAATTTAGATTTGAAATATTGTTACCAATACAATCTAAATATTTCAAATTAGGCTTGTTTGTCAAATCCAAATTATTAATTCGATTATTATTACATTGAATGCTCTCGAGATTGATTAATCCGGTAATGTTAAAGTTTGAAATTTTACTTGAAGTACAACCAATTACCCTTAAATTATAAAGTGTTGATAAATCTAAATTGGACAATGAATTATCAAAACAGTAAAATTGATTTAAATTAGTAAAAAAAGATAAACCTGTCACATTGGTAATTTTTATAGAAGAAATAGAATTGAGGTTACTTATATCTAATTTAAAAATATTTAAAGCTTCGGAAATTTCAATTTCATTATTGTTATTAACATCAATTTTAATATAATTGTCATTAATATCTCTTGCAATTTTATTACTTGAACTAGCCGCCAGCAACTTCGCTTTAAAATTCGCATCAGGAATATTCACAATCTGTGCTTTTGAAGTCGCAAAAAAGCATAAAGCAATCAGTAAAAAGTAGGTCTTTTTCATTTGGGTAAAATTAGACTCAAATATACTAATTAATAAATTTTTAGCATAGATTTTCTTACGGATAATTTTCCCGATTTTGTAAAAATAGTTAAACAAAAAAAATCCCGATTCCTCGGGACTTCTATATCAAAAACAATTAAAAGATCATTCCTTTTCTCATTATTTCCATTTTGGACTTCAATCCAGCAAGGAGATCATTAACGAGCTGCCTCACGTATCAAAATAAAATCTGTGACCCGAGCGCAGCGAACTGGCGAAGCAAAATCTGTGCAAATCCGTGTAAATCTGTGTCAAAAAAAAAGTCCCACGCATTAGCGTGGGACTCCCCTATATCAAAACGATTAAAAGATTATTTCTTTTTCTCGTTTTTTTCCATTTTGGCTTTCAAGCCGGCAAGAATGTCATTGTTATCTCCAAGAGTTGAAGCTGGTGCATTAGTGTTAGAAGATACTGCTTCTTGAACCGCTTTCACTGCTTTTTCTTCTTCTTCACGGAAAATAGCCGTGTGAGATGCCACTACTCTTTTGAATTCTTTGTTGAATTCGATTACTTTGAATTCAGCAGTTTCGCCTTTTTTCAATTTCTTACCGTCTTCTTTTTCAAGGTGACGAGTAGGAATGAAAGCAACGATATCATCTCCGAATTCTACAGTAGCTCCTTTGTCAACAATTTCAGAGATTTCACCTGAGTGGATAGTTCCCACTGCGAATGAATCTTCGTATTGATCCCAAGGATTAGCAGTAGTTTGTTTGTGACCTAAAGATAATTTACGTCCTTCAACATCTAATTCTAATACAACTACATCCAATTTTTCACCAACATTTACAAATTCAGATGGGTGTTTGATTTTCTTAGTCCAAGAAAGGTCAGAGATGTAAATCAATCCGTCGATACCTTCTTCCAATTCTACGAAAATTCCAAAGTTTGTAAAGTTTCTAACGATACCGGTATGTTTAGAACCTACTGGGTATTTAGAAGTAATATCGGTCCAAGGATCTTGAGTCAATTGTTTGATACCTAATGACATTTTACGATCGTCTCTATCTAAAGTTAAGATTTGAGCTTCAACAATATCACCTACTTTTACGAAATCTTGAGCAGAACGTAAATGAGTAGACCATGACATTTCAGAAACGTGGATCAAACCTTCAACACCTTCAGCCACTTCGATGAAAGCTCC
Organism: Flavobacterium psychrophilum; assembly: GCA_945860385.1. Classification (GTDB taxonomy): domain Bacteria; phylum Bacteroidota; class Bacteroidia; order Flavobacteriales; family Flavobacteriaceae; genus Flavobacterium; species Flavobacterium psychrophilum_K. The sequence goes on along the minus strand of CAMAQD010000027.1, from coordinate 12,133 downwards.
GTAATCAGCGATAACTACTACTTTACCTTTTACTTTGTCTCCAATAGCTAATTTAGCATCAAGAGCATCCCAAGGGTGAGCGTTCAATTGTTTCAATCCTAATTGGATTCTTGTTTTCTCATCATCAAAATCAAGGATTACCACGTTAAGAACTTGGTCTAATTCAAGAACTTCAGATGGGTGGTTGATTCTTGACCAAGAAAGGTCAGTAATGTGAATCAATCCATCAACACCACCAAGGTCAATAAACACACCGTAAGAAGTAATGTTTTTAACAACACCTTCTAATACTTGTCCTTTTTGTAATTTTCCAATGATTTCTTTTTTCTGTACTTCAATATCCGCTTCGATAAGCGCTTTGTGAGATACAACAACATTTTTGAATTCGTGGTTAATTTTTACCACTTTGAATTCCATGTTTTTATTTACATATACATCGTAGTCTCTAATTGGTTTAACATCAATTTGAGAACCTGGAAGGAAAGCTTCAATTCCGAAAACGTCCACGATCATACCACCTTTAGTTCTGCATTTCACAAAACCAGTAACGATTTCTCCTGTTTCGTTAGCCGAAATAACTCTATCCCATGATTTGATAGTACGTGCTTTTCTGTGAGACAATACTAACTGACCTGTTTTGTCCTCACGGATGTCAATCAATACTTCTACTTTGTCACCTACTTTAAGTGCTGGATTGTAACGGAATTCGTTCAATGAAATAACACCTTCCGATTTTGCGTTGATATCAACGATAACGTCTCTATCTGTAATTCTAACAACGATACCTTCTACTACTTCTTCTTGATCTGTCGCGATAAAAGTTTTTGAAACTAGGTCTTCGAATTCTTGTAAGTTTTTCTCATCTACGGCATCAATACCTTCTTCAAAGTTGTGCCAGTTAAAATTTGCTAAAAACTCTTCTTGTGATTTTAATTGTTCAGACATGCTGATTAAAAATTTGTATTCTGCATTTTCTCGAGTTTCATAACGTGCTAGAAAACAACAGAAGTTGTTTGTATAATTAGTTTTTACCCAAAGGAAACTCTTATTCACCAAAAGGTGTGCAAAAGTAATTCTTTTATTTTGAACTACAAAATAATTCCCCAGAGATAATCTATTGATTTTTAGGAGCAAGACTTTTTGGGGTTTTTATGGGCTCTGCTCCCGCTTTCCGCTACAATCTTTGTGGCCGAACACCGACCACAAAGGATTTCCACTACTATCGGGGCTAATTATGACTTAATAGAATTTCAACACCTTTGCCAAAGTTTGGAACTTTGGCAAAGGTTCCTTTTACAATTTATACCATTATTATGAAGAGATTAATCTAAGACAAATACATCCTAAATATCAAAACATTAGCTTAAAATAAAAAATAAATATTTTTATATTTTGTAAGAAAAAAAATGTATTTTTGGATTTAAATATTGTGGGATAATTTTCACTTCTAAAAAAACTGTATTGGGTGGCTAAATGTGATTTTATCAAATAATAATATAAAATTTGCAAAAGAGTGCCTTTTTTTTCAAATACTCCTTAAAATATAATAATGATAAAACCCAAAGAAGAAATATTTCAATATTATTTTTATTTCGTTCAAGAACGGATGAATATTTTTTGGAATAAGTATGATCAAAAATTACCATGGACTACTGATGAAATTATTCAAAAGCATAAATTCACCAATGTTTACAGAGCATCAGATAGAGTAAGTCAGTATTTGATAAAAAGTGTAATTTATCAAGAAAGCTCTTTTACACCAGAAGATACTTTATTAAGGATTCTCATCTTTAAAATTTTTAATAAACCCGAAACTTGGGAATATTTAGAAAAAAAGGTTGGAGTGATTACGCTTAGAAACTTTGACCTTCAAAAAATTAACAAAACATTATTAGAACAAAAAAATAATCATCCCATATTTAATAATGCATACATGATGACTGGTACACATTCTTTATATAATCATCTACAATATAAGCATGAAAAGTGGCTTGAGATGGTAAAGAATGAAATTATTGGCAACTCGATTCTAAAAAAGATATTGGATTCAAATTCACTGTCAGAAGTTTACGAACTATTAAGAGGATGTTCATTTATTGGGGATTTTCTTGGTTATCAATATGCAATCGATATGAATTATTCCTCTGCCATTGATTTTAGTGAAGATTCTTTTGTAAAAGCAGGTATTGGAGCAATAAGAGGAATAAAAAAATGTTTTGAGCCATTGGATAAAAAAGATAGTTACGAGGATGCAATAAAATTTACACAAGAAAATTTTGTAATGTACCAAGAGAAATTTGGATATACTGAATTTAAACCACTCTTTGGTAGAGCGCCAGCTTTAATAGATTTACAGAATTGTTTTTGTGAAACTGATAAATATCTACGTGTAAAGCTACCTGAACTTCAGATTGATAATAAAAGAATAAAGCAAAAATATAAAGAGACAAATAAGTCAATTGACTTATTTTTTCCACCCAAATGGAATATAAATTCTAAAATAACTAAGCCATGTATACAGCCGAGTATGAAGGAATCAACGCTTTTTTAGTAGGCGCTTCTACTCTTCTGTTAAAAGAAGGTGTTAAGCGTAATACCAGAGGTTTTAATTGTAAGGAGCTACCTGCTCCATTCATGTTTAAGATTAGTAATCCTACAGCAAGATTAGTAACAATACCTGAAAGGAATTGGAACCCAATATTGCCTTATGCTGAATCATTGTGGCTTGCAATCGGTAGAAATGACCTTGAACTAATTGGGCATTATTTAAAGAATATGAAAAATTTTTCAGATGATGGATTCTTTATTCGGGGTGGATATGGTCCAAGACTGAGAAACTATAATGGCATTAATAACGACTACAAAATTAGGAATCCATTCGATATTGATTTCTCTGAACTAAAAACTTCTGAAGTTGACCAATTTAAATATATTGATTTGAATTTTCAGAAGGATATCAATACACGTCAAGCAATTATCAATATTGGAGACCCTCCAAAAGATTGTTTTGATGCTAATGGATGTTTAAAAGAAACTAAGGATTTTCCTTGTACTCGTTTATTACATTTTCAGAAGCAACCAAATTCTAACAGACTGAATTTAACAGTATATATGCGCTCAAATGATTTTATGTGGGGGGCAAGTGCTGTAAATATATTTAACTTCACTTTTATACAAGAATATTTCTCCAAAATATTAAATCTTGATATTGGTGATTATTATCATATCGCAAACAATTTCCATTACTATGATGAGTTTGAAAATGATTTACTTGCGATTTCAAAAGTAAAAGACATAAATGATACTGGATTTCATTATTCTAAATCCTTTAATAGCCTTGCCGATTTTGACAAGCTTACAAACAAACTGAGATTAGAAGAAGAAAAATTACGGAAAGGTCAAGGAAATGAATTAGTCGATTTTGGAGATGATTTTTTCAATGATTGGTATAAAGCTTTTTATGCTTTCAATATGAAAACAGAAGTTGAATTCATAAACCCTGAATTACAAAACCTCTTTAATAAATACCAACTCGCATGAATGAAAAAAGCATTAAAAAAATTACGGATGATGTGACAGATATTCTACTCAAGAAAAACCAAGATTATGGTGGAGCAAGCTTTGATTTAGGCCTTAATGGAAATATGGTTCACTTATGGGATAAAGTGAGCAGATTTCGAAGTTTGCTCTCTAAGGATGGCCTGAATCCAAATTTTGAAAGCCTAGAAGATACCTTAAAGGATATAATTGGGTATGCAATAATTGGACTTCATATACTTGATGATGAAACTATAAAAGATAAAATTCATGGCCCAAAAAAATAACGTTTTCATAAGCCACCATGGTAAAGATGATGAACATGTTCAACGTTTAAAGCAACGTTTAAAAGATAGTGGATATAATATTAGGAATAGCTCTATTGATAGTACAAAACATCGACCTACACGACCAAGTGATGCAGTAGTTGCACGTTATCTTAGAAAAGGAATTAGCTGGGCAGGGACTTTTATTTGTTTGATTGGTGAAAAAACACATACCAGACCTTGGGTTAATTATGAGATAAGGCAAGCTCACCTTCAAGGGAAACAGATTGTAGGTATTTACAAGCATGGTTGTACAAATTCAGTTGAATTGCCCGAAGCTTTTAAGAAATACGGTGGAGCAACAATTGGTTGGAATTCTTTAGATAAATTAGGTAGGGTTTTGTCTGGTGAAAGTATACCAACTGAAATGCCTTCAGGTAAAAGTCGAGAGCCAATTTATAATATTATTAGAGTACAATGCTAAATAAAAATAACATGAAATATTTTTCCTATAAAATTGAACATGATTACGGACTTGCTCCGAATCCATTTCACGGTTATTGCACATTAGCCGTATGTAAATCAAGTATAAGAAGTAATAAGAATCTTGAAATTGGCGATTGGATTATTGGTACAGGTAGTAAATCATTAGGTAATCTTCATGAACTTATTTTTGCAATGCGTTTAGAAGAGAAAATAACTTTTAATGAATATTGGGCAGATAGTCGATTCGTATGTAAGAAACCAATTGTGAATGGTAGTATAGTTCAAATGTATGGTGATAATTTCTATCATCAACCAGAAGATTCTGAAGAATGGATACAGGAAAACTCTGCACACTCATTAACTGATGGTACAAAAAACGAAGGTCATTTGAAGCGTGATATAGGTGGCGAATTTGTCTTGATTTCAAAGGAATTTTATTATTTTGGTAATAATTCTCCTATTGTACCTAATAAATATCTTGAAGTTTGCTCCGAAGGGCGAGACATGAAAAGTGTTTCAATACCTACTGATATTGCAGAGAAGTTTATTGTATGGTTACAGACTAATTATTCAATTGGTATATATGGAGACCCTACAAGTTGGAATGAACACATTAAATAAGAAGATTATGGATTTAATTAAGTTATCTTTTGATGATAAGTGCAATTTAGTTCTTTCAATGCACTGGATTTTATATTCAATGCTTATTATTATAGTAATATTTTGGATATACCAAGCCTTAAAAAACAAATTAATGTTTCACAAAAACATAGAATTTGATAGTGCTGAAATTGGTATACAAGGTCAGAAAATTAAAATTAAACCAAATTATACAAATATAGATATTGCATATAAAATTTGGGTTGAACTAAATACAAGAAAAATTGGATTGGAAATTGATTTTGAAAAGGATGTAATTGTCGAAATCTATAAATCTTGGTATCAGTTTTTTGGAATAACACGGGAATTGATTAAAGGTCTTCCTGCAACAAAAATAAGAAGTGATAAAAGCTCTAAGGAACTAATCGAATTATCTACAAAAATTCTTAATGAAGGCTTAAGACCTCACTTAACATCTTGGCATGCAAAATTTAATAAATGGTATGATATTGCAATTTTAAAGGATGAAAATAAAGATCTTTCACCACAACAAATACAAAAGAATTATAAAGAATATGAAGCTTTAAAAAATGATATGTGTAGAATCAATAATAACTTAATAAATTATAAGAAAAGTGTTTATAAATTGGCATTTGGTGAATAGTCAGATAGCGAAGACACCTGCTACACGAAGTCCCCGTTGTAAGAAGTCTCCCGACTTCGTACCCATAACAAAATGTCACAACAACCCAAATAAATACTAGAAATTAAGAAATAAAAATGCAAGATTTAAAACCAAACGAACAGCGGTCTCAAAATGCAATTCTCCTAATATGGATAGCTTTGGCAATGAATTGCATTTCCTTAATTTCCAGTTATTTTCAATATGATTTACTGCAAACCGCCGCAAATGGAGGCGAAATTTCGACAGAAGCTGTAACTTCAAATGACAATCGCGAACAAGCCATTGGTATCATTCAACTTATTGTTTTTGCCCTATCTGCAATTACTTTTATTCAATGGTTTAGGCGCGCTTATTTCAATCTTCATTTGAGAGTGAATCGCTTATCGCATACCGAAGGTTGGGCTGCAGGCTGTTGGTTTGTGCCCATTGTAAACCTATTTAGACCGTATCAAATCATGAAAGAATTGTTTCAGGAAACCCATTTGTTTTTAAAAAGAAATGAAGCCCATACAACAGAGCATTTATCAACAGCATCCTTGGGTTTATGGTGGACATTTTGGATTATTAATGGGTTTGTTGGACGATTTGCCTTTAAATATGCTATGAAAGCCGAAACAATTGATGAATTGACCAGGAGTACAATTGCTCAACTCATCTCCAATGCTATTGGAATAGTATTAGCAATAATTACGATAAATATCATTGCTGAATATAGCAAACTGGAACTAGTAATGCATAAAGTAAAAATAGAGGAATGAAATGCAACTCCCAGTTGTAGTAAAAGAAAGTTATGGGCTATGTTAGCCGACCAAAACACCAAAAGTTAACCCACCAAGAAATAAAAAAATGAATATAGATTTTAATGAGGTAATGTCAAAACACGCTGACGATGAACTGATCAAAATTGTAACGATAGACAAGAACAAATACCAACCTTTGGCTATTGAAGCTGCTGAAGAAGAAATTAAGAAACGTAATATAGATACAACAAAATTTGAGCAAGTTAAAGTGACCATAACCGCAAAAAGTGCAGAAGAAAAAGAATTTGAGGCTAAGAAAGTAAATTCGGTAACAAGGTTTTTTAATTTTATAATTGACACAATAGTTTGGTTTATAATTGTGGCCATTTTGACGAATGCTTTGGACGCAAAAGACCCCATGCAAATGGTAGTCGGATATTTTATCTTTTTTGCAAGTTATATTGGCTACTATGCGCTGATGGAAACAAAGTATCAAAAAACAATTGGAAAGTGGATAACAAAAACTAAAGTGGTGAATAAAAATGGAACTAAACCGGAAGGCGGAGCTATTTTACGAAGAACATTTTGCCGACTAATTCCATTTGACCGAATTTCGTTTCTTTTTACGCCAAATGGTTTTCACGATAGACTTTCAGACACGACAGTAATCAAAGAGGAAAACTAATTACCCCGCTGTACGAAGTCTCCCGACTTCGTACCCAAAACAAAATGCAACAACAACCCACAGTATTACAAGAATGTTAACTCCAAGTTTATAAAAAAGAATTATTAAACAATATTTAAAATATGAAAAACATCTTATTCCTTTTTGCAATCCTGTACAGTTTTAATACATCAGCCCAAACATTGGAGAAAATCAAGTTGGCTGAAAATGAAATTCCAGCAGAATACAAATTAACTAATGAGTCACAATGTATTTCAATCCAAGCTTGTACGTTTTATGAGAGTCCAGACACATATGAATCCTTCATTGGAAAACTCAAATCAAAGGATATTCAAAATTTTGAAAATAAAAAAGATAGCGGAAGTATTATGTATTTTGAGTTTGAGGAGAAGTTCGAAATGGAAAGCTTTTTAAAAGCCTTACTTTGGGGCGGAAATAAAGCTACTAGAGAGCATCCTGAACAAATTTATGTCAAAGATAAAATTTTAATAATCTACAGTTTTCCATTAAAAAGTAGCCTTGTTGAAGTTTCGAAAAAAAAGCTTGAAACAGAATTGAAGTGAAACCCGCTCTATTCCCAAAACGCCAAAAGTCAGCTTAAATAAACGGAACAAAAAAAATTAGTACTATGAAATTGAAAAATAAATATTACTCAATAATTTTTATCGTATTAATTGCTTTCACATCGAAAGCACAGGACAAAATAAGAGAATATGTTCCTGCTGATAAAATTCTTTATGACCAAATTGAATCAATGGATAAAGTATTTTTTGATGCTTACAACAGCTGCGATTTAAAAAAACAAGAATCGATTTATTCCGATACCATTGAATTTTTTCACGACAAAGCCGGATTAATAAATTCAAAGTCTGAAATTATTTTAGGAACTAAAAATAATATTTGTGGTAAAGTAACTCGATATATAATTCCTGGCAGTATTGAAGTTTATCCTATACATAACTACGGTGCTGTAGAAATCGGATTTCATAGATTTTATAATAATCAAGAACCTGACGCAGAATCAAAACCAAGTAAGTTTATTATCGTTTGGAAAAAAGAAAATGAAAACTGGACAATAACAAAAGTGGTAAGTCTCCATTAACAACAAGCCAACAAAGAAAATAAACTACAAAAGCAATGTAACTAAAAGCAAATTGTACTGACAGATATAGTTAAAGGAAATAACTAACTTAAACCGCGAACAAAATGATTTCAGATAAAAATTTAGCACGAATTGCAGGCTTTTGCTATTTAATTGTGATAGGTACCGGCTTATTTTCCGAAGTGTTCGTCCGGCAGGCTTTAAGAGTGCCAAACGATGCTTTGGCTACCGCTCATAATATTCAGGCCAACGAAATGCTTTTTCGTTGCGGTTTTACTGCCGACATTATCAACTTTGTCGTTGGTTTACCAACCATACTGATTGTTTATTTTTTATTCAAACGAACGAATAAGTTATTATTGCAACTCGCTTTAGCATTTGTCATTATCCAAACGGCTATAATTGCTGTAAACCTGCTGAATCAAATTTCACCATTACTGATATTAAGCAATGACACTTACTTAAAGACATTCCAACCTGATCAATTGGCAACCCTTTCGCTACTATCACTAAATATTCAAACACAAGGCTATGCAATAGGTTTGGTATTCTTCGGGTTTTATTGTCTAATTGTAGGGTATGTAATGTATAAATCAAAATTTCTACCTAAACTATTCGGCATACTTTATGCCATTGCGGGTTTGTGTTACTTGGTGAATAGCTTTACCATGTTTCTATCAAAAGGGTTCGAAAATCCATTGTTTATATATCTTGCTATCCCCATTTTTATTGGAGAGCTATCCTTTTGCTTATGGTTGCTCATCAAAGGTGTTGACACTTCTAAACCTGACAGCGTGAATTTATAACTTTGCCCGCAATCACATAAAAATCCGTTCCTTCACTACATCATCAAATAATAATAAATATGGAAAATAAAAAAGGAATAAACTGGTTTTTTGCCATTATCGCTTTTACTTTAGGTTTGACATTATTCAAACACATTGACTTTGCCACGTTCACGTTGAAAGACCCTATTTTAGATGTTCTTTATCTTGTTGTATTTGTACTCTCTATTTACTTTTTGGTAAAAGGGAGTAAGCAGTCTGAAAAATAGTTCCCTGAATACAAAGTCACCCAATTTGTTTTCTGCTGCAATATCCTTTTCAACTATAGCAAATTAGCTTTGCCTTGTGCTTGTTGTCTATTGAAGAAGCTGAGGATTCGTGATTTAAATATGTAAATCATACAACTAAAATCTAAAATTGCATAACATTAATTCTCAGTAATCAACTCACCTTTGAGCAGTTGCAAAAAATAATTTGCAATCTCAAATCTACTAAAGATGAGTCACGAAAAATTCAAAGAATGTATAGATGCCTGCAACGACTGTGCAGCCGAATGTGAACATTGTGCAACAGCTTGTTCCAACGAACCCGATGCTGCAATGCAAGCCAAGTGTATTGAACTAGATCGCTATTGTGCGGATATGTGCCGAATGGCTGCAGCTTTTATGGCAAGGTCAGACGAACACACCATCGATTTTGTGAATAAATTTTGCTCCTTATGTGCAGAGATTTGTACTGCCTGCGCCGACGAATGCGAAAAGCACACACACATGGAACATTGTATAAAATGTGCGGAAGCCTGTCGCAAATGTGCAAAGGAATGCAACAAGATGAGCAAAGCTGACAACTTACAAACGGACAGCTTAGATTATTTCCCAAACAAAGTGGACTAATCCCCGCCTATAAACACAACTGACACACATTCCCATCAAACCTAAAAAAACCTCCTTTAAATCGTACTTAAAGGAGGTTTTTCTCATAAAAACAACCTGTATAGCTATTTAGGGACGGGACAGAAGTACTGCTGAAGTATGGATAGTGTATGGATGGTGTATGGATAATGTATGGATAGTGTATGGATAGTGTATGGATAGTGTATGGCTGTGGTACCCCCAAATGTTGTCAAATAAAATGAAATAAAAAAAAAGAGGCGCTATGTCAACATCTCCAATCCTTTGCTGACTGCAATATAGTCCCGGATTAACCAAATAACCAGTTAACCATTTAATCAATAATCAAGTATAGCTGAAGTATGGCTGAAGTATGACTGAAGTATGGCTGAAGTATGGATAGTGTATGGATAGTGTATGGATAGTGTATGGATAGTGTATGGATAGTGTATGGATAGTGTATGGATAGTGTATGGATAGTGTATGGATAGTGTATTGTTGTGGTACCCCCTGCTCTCTTAAAAAAAACCTAAATATCTTATCTAATATTGATATATCGGAAAAAGTCGATATATTTGTACTATGGATCATATAGAAGTTTTTAAAGCCTTATCAAACAAGTCCAGACTACAAATGCTGGAATGGTTAAAAGAACCCGAAATCAATTTCCCGGAACATCGGGCAGCAGGCTTTGAGCATGGCGTTTGCGTGGGACAAATTCAAGCCAAAGCAGGACTCACCCAGTCCACCGTTTCTGAATATTTGTCTATACTGCAACGCGCGGGCTTCATCGAATCTAAACGTGTCGGACAATGGACCTACTACAAACGCAACGAAGAAGCCTTTACTACACTAAGTAAAATAATAGAATCTAATTTATAAAATACAATGAACACAAATAATTTATTTACGCCCTTCAACCTGAAGACACTAAATCTAAAAAACAGGATTGTAATGGCGCCAATGACGCGCTCTTTTTCTCCAAATGGAGTTCCTACTGATGAAGTAGCCGCTTATTATCAAAAACGGGCTGAGGGCGAAGTTGGTTTGATATTATCTGAAGGAACCGTAATCAACAGACCTTCCTCCTCCAATGATGCCAGTGTTCCTCACTTTTATGGCAATCAGGCTTTAGAAGGATGGAAAAAAGTAATTGATAAAGTACATACGGCTGGCGGCCAAATGGGACCACAAATATGGCATATGGGAATAATGGACAACCATAATTCAGGTTGGGTTCCCCCCGTCCCTTTTGAAGGACCATCTGGATTAAACCGACCAGGTTTCAGCAATGGATCTACAATGACCACCAAAGATATCGAAGACACTATTGTAGCTTTTGGACAAGCAGCCGCTGATGCCAAAAGATTAGGGTTTGACTGTATCGAAATTCACGGCGCACACGATTATCTGATTGATCAATTTTTCTGGGAAGCCACCAACCTGCGTACCGATGGTTATGGCGGAAAAACACTTGCAGAACGTACTCGTTTCGCCGTAGAAGTAATCAAAGAAATCAGTAAACAAGTTGGAGAAGATTTTGCGGTCATCATCCGTCTTTCTCAGTTCAAACCTGCAGATTATAACTTCAAATTGGCCAAAACACCTCAAGAAATGGAAGCCTGGTTGAATCCATTGGTTGATGCAGGGGTCGATATTTTACATTGTTCGCAACGTCGTTTTTGGGAACCCGAATTTGAAGAAAACGATCTTAACTTTGCAGGCTGGGCTAAAAAAATAACAGGAAAACCAACAATTACAGTAGGTTCTGTAGGGCTTTCTGGTGATTTCTTCGGAGCATTTGCAGGCGAAAGTTCGCAACCAACCTCTTTGGATGAACTGACAAGACGTTTAGACCGAGGCGATTTTGACTTAGTAGCAGTAGGACGACCTCTTTTATCCGACCCAAATTGGGTTTCTAAAATCAAATCAGGAAAAACGAATGAGCTGATAGGTTTCAGCAAAGAAGCTTTAGGCGAATTAGTAATGGTATAAAACCCTGACAATCAAAAAAAAAAACCTCCTTTAAATCAGTTTTAAAGGAGGTTTCATTTTTTATATATGTTTCTTAATGACTCACATTCGCCTCTTCCTCAGGATTGTGTTTGTGTTTGAAAAGTACTGAAAACGCCACGGCAATAATCAGCGCATAAGCGGCAAAAGCCAACCAAAGTGTCTTTGCTCCTGGATACGTAAATGTTATTGTTTTATAATTTTTGTTATTGTTAAAATCCGACAAAAGCCGTATCTTTGATAAGCAGAATGAATTGATGGTTAAAAAGTTAATCCAAAATTCTGTGACTTGAATTTAATCTTGCTTACTCTTAATTACGGATAACAATTAAATTATTTTAATT
>CAMAQD010000026.1 GCA_945860385.1 Flavobacterium psychrophilum | reverse complement strand
GCGTATAAAATTACCGCTTTTGTTCTAAATAGGCATGTTATACGCATGTTTTTGCTAGTATTTATGCGTATAATTTTTTACTTTATACTATACAAATTTAATTAAAAATCTTACATATCAAAAGGATTAATGATGTTTTTTAAAGAAGTGCTACTCACGTGGGTATATATCATTGTTGTTTTCGGGCTACTGTGTCCCAAGAGATCTTGAATGTAACGCAAATCGGTTCCGTTTTCTAATAAATGGGTAGCAAAACTATGACGTAGTGTATGTAAACTAATCTGTTTGGTAATCCCTGCTTTTTTTGCAGATTGTTGCAATACAGCTTGTGCGCTTCTGCTACTGTATTGTTCTCCGTATTGTCCTTCAAATAAGTATGTTTTGGGTTTGTAAATAGCGTAATACTCTTTTAGTAATCCTAAAACTTTAGTTGATAATAAGGTGTATCGGTCTTTTTTTCCTTTTGCATTTTTAACATGAATCAGCATTCTTTGCCTGTCAATGTCAGTAATTTTCATGTTTATGGCTTCACTGATTCTCAGACCAGAAGAGTAAATCAAAGCCAATAATGTTTTGTGTTTTAAATTAGTGGTCAAATCGATTAGCTTAAACGCCTCTTCTTTACTCAAAACGTTGGGTAATGTTTTTGCATTTTTAGGGCGGTGTATTTTATCGACCAGCATCTTAGTTTCTCGAATAGTTTGGAAAAATAGCTTTATGGAGTTCGTTACCTGATTTTGGTACGAAGCCGATAGCTTATTTTTCAAAATATATTCGTTGTTGTAAATAATTACATCCTCATTGTTTATATCGGCAACGGCTTTGTCACGATAAAAGACCAAAAATGATTTCAGGGCTTCGCTATAAGTAGTAATCGTACTTTCGCTGTAGCGTTTGGATCGCAGCCATTGTTTGAACTTTTCGATTTGTTCGATACCCTCTGTCGAAGGAAATGAAAAAGATACAGGAGGGATCTTAAAACGAACTCGATTTTCCTCCGTATCCGGAAGGTGCCAAGCCACTAGAGATTGACTCCATCTTGCTCCATCAATTTCCTTGATTCGGGCAATCCACTCGGCATTCTTTTCGAAATAGACTGCTATTCGTTTTGTACCTCGGTGCGTGATGATTTTGGCTTCCCAGTTCATAATCAGTGCTTTTGTTGTGCTAAAATAGGGAATTATTGTTATTTATTACTAATCAGCAAAGTAGTAGTGTAAAAATGCTTTCCTAAGCTTCTTTTTTTAGTCTCGTCAGGACTTGTTTTTAGTAGCGTAAGGATAGTATTATGAATTCCTGTACATCTTTTGACTAATTCCCGTACATCTTTTGTGTCATTCCTGTACATCTTTTAAGCAAAAGATGTACAGGAATTGAATTTAATGTCCTTAACTTTTGATAACTTTGTCCGTACGAACTTATTTTACCACCCTAACGAATCTATTTTTATGGCTGTATCTTTCAAAATGGTGCCAAAGAAAAACAATTTGGCATCGCCGCCCGAAACAAAATATTATCCTTGTGCTGTGCATAGTGGCGAAGATGATTTAGACACGCTGGCCGATATTGTGGTTTCGCAATCGACCATCAGCCGCGCTGATTGCTATGGAGTTATTATGGCTTTAACCAAAGTTATAGGCGAATCCTTAGCTGCGGGTAGGATTGTAAAAATTGATAATCTGGGGACTTTTCAAATTACCTTGCAGGGTTTGCCCGCCGATTCACCTGACGATTTAGGAAAATCGAACATCAAAGGGGCCAAAATCATTTACAAACCTTCACGCAATATGAAACAAGCGGTGAAACAATTGACGTATAAAAGGATACGGTAAACCAGAAGGTAGACGGTGGGGAAGTTGCTATGATTTTACGACTAATTTGAGAAAGTTTTTTTGGAAACGATTAGTAGTAAGGTTTTTTTGTCGAGATTATTTTTTGCTTAATTTAAAGACATTGAACGAGTACCATTTGAGTTTTAGTAGGAACTCACTCTTTATTTATGAAACATGACCAACTTTGCGAAAAACTTTGCGAACTTTACAAGAAAATAAAATTCAATGAAAATAAATCTAAAAAACGGAATCGATAAACTCCTTTTCGGAATGAAACAAAACGATGTGATCGCCCTTTACGGAAAACCCAACCGCAATTACAAAGACGAAGACGACAACCTGATTTTTGCCTACAATACGCTGAAAATGCGTTTGACGTTCTATCAGGAAGAAGATTTGAAACTGGGTTACATCGTGGCTTCAAGTCCCGACTTAGAGTTATTCGGAAACAAATTCATTGGCAAACCAATACCTGAGGTCAAAAAAGAATTGGCTGCCAAAGGCATTACCAAATTCACTCAGGAAGATTTTGATACTTTCGAAAACTATTTCAACGAAGATAATTGGTTTATCCTGCAAACGGAATTCGACGAAGTGGTGAAATTTGAAATTGGCGCCATTATCAATGCTAAGGATGAGTTTGACTGGAAGTTTAAAAAATAGATTACAGGTTACATTAGTTTTTTATCAAAGACCTACATTAAACTCATTTGAAAATTTTATTGTTTTATAGAAGTTTTGACTACCTGAACTTTTGTGGGTGATTTTTCTATGGCTATAAAGGTATTGGAAACCAAGAGTATTATCGAGATTAGAATAGCAATTGTGGTTAAACCAATGCCTTGCATATATCTTTTGTTGCCTTTGATTGTTATGCTGTTGTTTTTAATATAAGACACCTTATTGGCTTCGATTTCATAGAGTAATATTTCTTTGTATGTCTTGAATACTAGTTCTTTGTACTTGGTTACAGACAATGCCTGATCCAAGGGTCTGCCTCTAAATATGCTCAACATCAAGAGGATCGAACTAATAAAGAAAGCTATTGGGACAATAGTAATAATTTGTATTACTTCATTTGAACCATCTAAAGTATTCAAAAAAAAGGGGATAAATAATACAGTAAAACCAATGATTGTTCCTGCATAGGAGTGTTGCTGGCGATAGGAAATCACTTGTTTTTCTACAATTTCTTTTGAATTCAGTGCTAGAAATTCTAAATGGCGGAGGTCTTCTTGCATTGTTTTGGTTTTGAGTCTTTTTTGGTACTAAAAAAAGTTGGTGTGTCTTTCTAGAAGTCACACCAAACTTTTTATAATTAGTAACTTAGAAAATAATTACCCTGCAATAATTTTTTTCTTTTCCTGAAATTCTTCTTTGGTAATTTCTCCCGAAGCAAAACGTTTTTTTAGGATGTCAAGCGGACTGTCTTTCTTAGCTCTTTGACCAGGAATGGAGTAGGGAGTGGCAAAGATCCAAAAAAGAATAATGCACCAAATGAACCACCAAACCAGGTGCATTCCCCAAAAATGATAATTGTTGTAATACATAATTTTATTTTTAATGAGATACTTTTATTTTATACTAAGTGAATGAAAAGTTTTTCTTTTTCTCTTCTTACTTTTTTTAAATGAACCAAATAATCGTTTTTGGCATCTCTATACCCCAAAGTCATTATTACGGAGCTTCGTAGTCCTTTTTCTTTGATTTGTAATACATTGTCAAGCAATTCTTTGTCAAAACCTTCCATTGGTGTGCTGTCTATTTTTTCTTCGGCAGCTGCCAATAGTGCTATTCCCAAAGCAATATAAGTTTGTTTTGAATTCCAAACGAAATTATCAGCATCACTATTTTTGAGTTGGTTTTCGATAGCCACTCGCAACTGTTTTAGGCTTTCCGCGCTTTGGTTTCTTTCGGCTACATTTAGTGCAATAAAGGCATCAATTCTATCCTGAGTAAGATGATCCCAAGTGGCAAAAACGACTAAAGCCGAGGCCTCGGTAATTTGAGGTTGGTTCATCGCGATGGGTTTAATTTTTTCCAGTAGTTCCTTGTTTTCAATTACTATGATGGAATAGGGTTGAAGTCCAAAAGATGACGGAGCCAACGCTATGGCATTCAGAATGGTTTCCATCTTTTCTTTTGGAATTAATGTTCCATTCATTCGTTTGGTGGCGTAACGCCAATGAAGAGCTGAGATAATTGACATACTTAATTATTTTAAATGGGAACGTAAAAACCAAGCCATTTTTTCGTGACTTTCCATAAGGCCTGTTATAAAATCGCTACTGCCTAAATCGTGGTAATCATTGGCAAAGGAATGGATGTGCTCCCGCAAATTGATGATAATGCTTTCGTGATCTTCTAAAAGTTCTTTAATAAAACCTTGGCTATCGTTATTTTCTCTGTTTTTTTCGGTGAGATGGGTTAAACTAAGATACGACTTTAAGGTGGCAGGCGCATAATGTCCAATAGAACGAATTCGCTCGGCGACACTGTCAATAAATTCATCTAATTGTCCAAATTGACTTTCAAAAAATTTATGCTTGTCATAAAAATCAGCTCCTTCAATATTCCAGTGTGCGTTTTTTGTTTTGATATATAACACATTTTCATCGGCTAAAATTTTTGCCAATTCAGTAGCAACAGCTTGACGATTGGTATCGGTAATTCCTAATTCTGTTTTCATATGTAGTTACTATTTTTTTATTAATTATCTATGAAATCGCTTTTTTTAATGGTGTTTGCGACAACAATTAGTTGATGGCGATTTCATAGATATAATTAAAATTACAAAAGGATTTAATGGGCAAAAGCGTGAAACGGCTCTACTTCTAATTCATTGTTTACCATCCAAATTCCAGGAGTGTTCCAAGCTATTCGTGCAGCTTCCTCTTTTTGATACCAAGAGGGTACTGTTCCGGTAAGCGTTACCGTTTTTCCAGAGACTTTTACTTTAATGTCGTTGTCGTTTATAGACCAACTTCTAGCAATAGCAGCTTCGATATCACTTTGTTCAATTTTATCGTGGATTTCAGATTTAATTTTGATATTGTTAGTTACCCCTTTTACTCCCATCAAATAATTTACAGCTCTTTTTGCTGCTTCTTTTTCGAAATTCCAAGGCAATTCCCCTTCTAAGGTTACCCATCCATCTTCTACTTTAACCGTTACTTTGTCTTTTGGAACTGACCAATTGGCTTTTAAAGCAGTTAACACTTCGTTAGCAATTTCCAGATTGGTTTTTGTCCATGAATTTGGAAATTTTACTTCAATTTTTTCAACTAAGGCTTTTACACCAATCACTTTTTTGGCAGCACTTTCTGCTTCCAGTTTTTTGGCATAGCTGTCCACTACCCCAGTTAGAGAAACCACACCATCTTTGGCTGTCACTCCAATTTCTGCCGCATTCAATAAGGGTTCCCATTTAATGGCATTTTGAACGTCTGCTTGTAATTCTGAATTCGTTTTCATTATACAATGTTTTTATGTAGTAGCAGATTTGCTACAACTACACAAAGGTCAATCCTAGATAGACATTAAAACTTATATAATTAGTGCAAAGAATTGTATAATTTACGGGTTGGTGCAACACTCTACTTTTAAGAATATTTGTTTGCAGGAAACACTTTGGTGATAGGAATTTGTATAGCTAAAGTGAAGCAGAACGATAGGATTTTAAACAACAAACCCGACAAGTGCTATAACCTGTCGGGTTTGTTGTTGTCATTTCGCAGCGTTATTATTTTGGTTCTGCTTTGCTTTCAATCATTTCGATTTCGAAAATCAGGCTCGCATTGGGTGGAATTACTCCAACAGCACCTTTTTCGCCATAAGCAAAACTTAAAAGCAAATGCTTTTTTATAAATTTAATTATTGATTTTAAGCAGTTCTACTTCGAAAATTAAGTCAGAATTTGGTTGAATTACACCTCCGGCACCTTGTTCTCCATAAGCCAAATAGGAAGGAATATAGAATTTATATTTAGCTCCTTCTTTCATTAATTGAACGCCTTCAGTCCAGCCTTTGATTACTTGGTTTAAACCAAAACTAATTGGTTCGCCACGTTGCACGCTACTGTCGAAAGTTTTTCCGTCTAAAAACATTCCTGTATAATGTACTTTCACATTACTTGTTGCTGTAGGAAATGCTCCTGTTCCTTCTTGTAATACAATATACCTTAGCCCGCTTGCAGTTGTTGTTGCATTCGCAAATTCAAGAGCCACTTTTGGATAGGCTAAAAAGTTGGCTTCAATATTTTTTTTATTCTTAATCATTTTCTGCTCCGCTTCTTTTTTGGCATCTTCGGCTTTGTTATTGTAATAATCCGAAAATACTTTAGGCGCATCAAAGGCTTTGGCAGCAGTTCCTTTTCTGGTGATGGTCATTTTAAGAATCACATCATCTTGCACAATTTTGTTTACGATATCCATACCTTGAGTTACATGACCAAAAACCGTGTGTTTTCCGTCTAACCAAGGCGTCTCCTTGTGGGTAATAAAGAACTGACTTCCGTTTGAAGCTGGCCCAGAATTGGCCATAGATAAAATGCCTCCTTTGTTGTGTTTCAAATCGGTGATTTCATCTTTGAAAGCATATCCGGGATTTCCAGAACCATTCCCTAATGGATCTCCACCCTGAATCATAAAATCAGCAATTACACGGTGAAACTTCAAACCATCATAAAAAGGTTTTCCTTTTAGTTTTTCATCGGTTACAAAGGTGTTTTTCCCTTCGGCAAGCGAAATGAAATTGGCTACCGTAATCGGCGTTTTTTTGTATTCTAATTCCAGCACAATGGTTCCTTTGTTCGTTAAAATAGTGGCAAAAATCCCTTCAACAACTGCTGCTGAAGGTTTTGCAGTTGTGGTCGGTTTTTTTGTCGTTGTTTTTGTCGTTGTTTTTGTCGTCGTAGAAGTTGTTGGTTTCTTAACGGGTGTTGCAGGCTTTTTGGTGGTTTGTGCCTGAAGACTGAATATTCCTAAGAATAATAATAGCAAGATTTTAGATTTCATTTTAAATAATTTTTAAGGTCTGACTTTATAGTTTTTAATAATTTAATTTAGTTTTTTTAAACCATTAAAGAAATTAAGGAAATTAAGTTGTAATTCTTAATGAGCATAATTTTTTTAATGGTTTAAAGAGAAAAATAAATTTATCTTTCTCAATAGTAAAGCCCAATTGGATTATTACTGAGGCATTTTTTCTAACAACTCGATTTCGAAAATAATATTGGCATTCGGAGGGATTATTCCGCCCGCTCCAGCTTCGCCGTACCCCAATCTCGATGGTATAAAAATGGTGGCTTTGTCCCCAAACGACAATTGTTCGATTCCCTCGATAAATCCAGGAATTAAACCGTCTTTTTTACCCGCTTGAAAAGGAATGGGTTGGTAGCCACCCTGAGCGGCTCTACTTTCGTCCAGTTTGCCATAGGTTTTTAAAATTTCCTGAATACTAGAATCGAATAGACTTCCATTCTCCAAATAGCCAGCATAATGAATGAAAATATTGGCTCCAGCCGAAGGTTTTTTGCCTCCTGCTTTTTTGGTGATAACGTATTTTAATCCTGTTGGTGTAGTGGTTGCTTTAGCTTTCAAAGCGTCAAATTGGGCTACTTTTTGGTCAAAAACAACTTGGTATTGCGCATTGGCAGCAGCTTCGATAGCCAATTTGTTTTTTTGATTCTCGGCTTCTACGGTATAGTAATCCCTAAAAGTTTTGGCAGCATCAAACTTTTTGGCCGCTTCACCATTCCTGATAATTGTAATCGACACGATATGATCGCCTTGCTCGATTTTGTTCACGACTTCCATTCCCTTTTCGACTACTTGACCAAAAATGGTGTGCTTTCCTTCCAACCAAGGGGTTTCGAGGTGTGTGATAAAAAACTGACTGCTGTTGGTCGCCGGTCCATTATTGGCCATAGCCAAAACGCCGCCTTTATCAAATTTCATTTCTGTAATTTCATCTTTGAATTTGTAACCTGTATCTCCAGAACCTGTTCCCAAAGGATCACCACCCTGAATCATAAATTCCGGAATAACTCTGTGAAATTTCAAACCATCATAAAAAGGTTTGTTTTTAAGGTTTTCGTTGGTGATAAAATCATTTTTACCTTCAGCCAATGTTATAAAATTGGCCACTGTAATAGGCGTTTTGTCATAAAATAATTGCGTAATTATGGTTCCTTTATTGGTTTCGATTTGGGCGTATAAACCGTCAGGAAGATTATTTTTTTCTTCTTTACAAGAAAATAAGAAGGCTGTTAGAACTAATGATAACAATAGAATACTTTTTTTCATAAAAATTTAATTGGTTAAACTGTCTTTAATTGTTTTTGTGGGTTTCGGTTGAGTTATAGGTTCTTCACCAGAAACCTGATTTAAGGCATCGGTCTTTCTTAGTAGAATTTCTTTTTTGAAAGCGGCTTCTGAAATGAAATTTTGAAGCGTCACCGTGCAAAGTAAGGGTTGATTGGGACCAATTTTCTTTTCGTCACCGTGATAACCGTAAGCAATATGGGAAGGAAAAAGGAAAATGACTTTCTCTTTTTTGTGCATCAGTTTGATGCCTTCACGCAAACCTGTCATTATATTTTGCTTATCAATGGCATAGGTTTGTGGTTTTAATTCCGTTTGCGAATAGATGATTCTCCCTTTCAAATCTTTAATTTCATATTCAAAAAAAGCGACGTCTCCTTTTTTTGGAGTTAAGGTATCTGTTGGGTTTTGAACTAAATAGGTGTACCAATAGCCTTTGCTGGAAGCCATATATTTTACTTTCGGATTGCTTTTTATTAAAGAATCGATTTGGCCTTCTTCAGTAGCAATTAGCTTTTTATTGCGTTCAGCCGATTTTTTCATAAACGTCCCTGTGGCTTGCGAAACGGGTCTGCGGGCTTCCTGACTTTGTTTGCAACCGGAAACCAAAAAGGTCATCAGGATTGCCACTAGCATTATTTTACTATAGTTCATACTACTTTATATTTTTAGTTTGCTGACCAAATCTTCAAATTTTTGCACGGTTTCTTCCATCGATACCTCCGATTTTCCTCCAGCAGCATTGCGATGTCCTCCTCCGTTAAAATGTTCTCTGGCAAAGCTATTCACGTCAAAATCACCTTGGGAGCGAAACGAAATTTTAATAATTTTCTCTTCAGCATTTTCGATAAAAATAGCGGTGAACACTATGCCTTTGATGCTTAAACCATAATTCACGATGCCTTCAGTATCTCCTTTTATATGATCAAATAGATTCAATTCTTCCTGAGTCAGCGTTGTAAAGGCCGTTTTATGCTCCGTGAGTACCTTCATATTTTGCAGTGCTCTCCCCAGTAGTTGCAAACGTCCATAAGAACTGTTATCGTAAAGTAGAGCAGGTATTTCACTATTTTCGACACCCAAATCAATCAAATCAGCGATGATTCTATGAGTGGTTCCGGTTGTTTTTGGAAAACGAAACGAACCTGAATCGGTTAAAATTCCAGTATAAATACAAGTGCCAATGGTTTTATCGATATCTGATTTTTTGCCAAGTGCAGCGATAAAATGATACAACATTTCGCAAGTAGAACCAAAAGCAGTATCTGAATATGTAACAGCGGCATAATTGTCTGGCGATTGATGGTGGTCAATCATAACAAAAGGAACTGCCAGTTTTTCCAGTACCTTTTCCATTTCGCCCACACGATGCAACGCATTGAAATCTAAAGTGAAAATTAATTCCGCTTCTTCTAAGATTTTGGTGCAATTTTTTTTATCTTTTTCGTATAGTTGCACGGTTTCGGAACCTGGAATCCACGCTAAAAAATCAGGAAATTCGTTAGGAGAAACTACCACCGGATGATGGTTGTTTTTGAGTAAAAAATGATACAAACCAAGGGTAGAACCCATGGCATCTCCATCAGGACTTCGATGCGGAATAATGGCAATCTTTTTTGGTGTTGATAATAACAACTGTATCGCTTGTATGTCTTCTTTCTTCATAGTTTGCGAAATTACATTTTTTTAGTCTAATGTTGAAAACATTTATAGATTTAACAAACTTTTACGACACTACAAATCATCAAGATTTTTTCTTTTAAAGCGCTGGTAAAATCTATATTTAGCTCCTTTTACAATTTGAGAACTGTAAATCCCTATCGAACCCGAACAATAGTAAGCCACTAAGCTGGCAATACCAATGTATAAGCCACTTTCAATTCCAAAAAGTTCCATTCCCATAACCGTACAGGCGATAGGAGTGTGGGTAGCCCCCGAAAATACGGCTATAAATCCCATACCTGCCAATAGAGCGATGGGCAAAGGAATATAAATCGATAACACACTTCCCAAGGTTGCTCCAACAAAGAAAAGAGGAGTTACTTCGCCACCTTTGAAACCTGCGCCAAGAGTGAAACCTGTAAACAATATTTTGACCAGAAAATCATACCACTGATTCGTTGCAGAAAAGGATTCGACGATGGTTGGAATTCCCAATCCGATGTACTTTGTAGTTCCAATGCCATAAATGGCTATAGCTAAAATGAGTCCACCAATAAACGGACGTAGCGGCGCTTTTTTAATGTATTTTGCAAATAATTTCCCCCATAAATGCGTACTTCTGGAAAACAACATCGCTGTCAATCCAAATAATACACCTGCAACAAGAATCCACGAAAAACTACTAATGGTAATCTGAGGGACAACAGGAATGGAATAATGGGTGTGTTTTACTTGCCAAAATTCGACAGTAAAATAGGCAATATAAGCGGTAACAAAAGACAACAAAATACTTTTGAAACTAATTTTACTGAAATACAAAACCTCCAAAGCAAACAAAGCTCCCGCCAAAGGTGTTCCGAAAACCGAAGCAAAACCGGCGCTAATTCCTAAAATAATAAGTGTTTTTCTATCAGCATCGTTGAGTTGAAACAAACCTGTGAATTGGTCAGCGATTGCCCCACTCATTTGAACGGCTGTACCTTCACGACCTGCTGAACCTCCAAAAAGATGGGTAATTAAAGTACCGATAAGGACCATAGGCGCCATTTTGAGCGGAATGGTTTTTTGTGGATTTTCGTATTCTTCCAGCAATAAATTATTGCCTTTTACTACATCACTTCCGCAAAAATGGTACAGAAACCCGATACAAAGTCCACCAACGGGCAATAGCCAAATAATCCAATTGTGATATTCTCTATATTGAGTAACCCATTCCAATGACACCAGAAAAAAAGCCGAAGCACAACCCGAAAAAACGCCTATCATAACACAAATGAGAAACCATTTGGCTAGAAGAAGAAGAGTGTTTTTTAGGTTCATTAAATACAGTTGAATTAGATTACCCTTTTTTCTACAATAAAATTAGGTTTATTTATCATTCCGCAGGAATCTCTCGTTTATTGAGATTTCTACGGAATGACAAAATTGTAGTGATTACTACTTAAATAAAAAAATTATGAAAAATTACTTAAGAGCAATCGCAGTAAATTCAATTTCTACTAAGTATTCCGGAGCTACTAATTTGCTTACCTCATAAAAACCAGTCGCTGGTTTGATGTCTTTGAAAAAAGCAGCATGCGCTTTGGCTACATCTTCAAAAGAAGTAATGTCAGTTGTGAAAATTCGAGTGCGAATCACATCTTTCATTCCTACATTAAGGTCTTCCAGAACTTTTTCTATTCTTTCCAGAATGTTTAGGGTTTGTGCATAAGCATCATCAGCCTTTACTTTTTTTCCATCGACAATAGCAACAGTTCCTGATACTTCAATGATATTTCCAATGCGAACCGCACGACAATAGCCCATTTTGTCTTCCCAAGGTGATCCAGTCAAGATGTTTTCTCTTCTCATTTTGTTTGTTTTTATTGTGAAATGTTGATTTTGAACGTTTTGAAATTTAATTCCATTTCTGGTATATTTTTTGCAATTTATAAAAAATAGGAGAAATAAAAAATCCTGATTATATTTTAAAAGTTTGCTCAAGCATTGCATTCTTGGAATTACATAATTCACGGGTTTGAAATAAAAGCTATAATTGAATGTTATATAAATGCGCTGATTACCTAATGTATAAACGATATGAAAAAAACAATAGTATTTATTATCCTAATTACTTTCTCCTTAAACGGATTTGCTCAAGAGGAATTCAAGACCAAATTTAAGCCAATTCCAGCCAAGAACTCGAAAATTAAGAAAGTAATTCCACCAAAAGTAGTTGCGCCAAAAGTCACGCCACCCGCGGTTGTACAGGTGCCTGTAGATGATTTTGTAAATCCTGAGGACATTTTTCTGAATAGTAATCTGTATAAAAAAGAATCGAATTCCGCTGGTGTTTTTTATAGAAGAAATCAATTTTTAGGAAGTTTCAAAACCAAATCCTTCACTTCTACAGTTCGGTACAAGGATGCGGCTTTTGTGGATGGCGACAAGATACGAGTCTATTTGAACGATAAGATAATTGAGCCCGAAGTGGTTTTGGATGGCGCATTTAAAGGCTTCAAAATAACATTGGTTAATGGCGTTAACAAAATTGATTTCGAAGCATTGAACGAAGGTTTTGCTTCACCAAATACAGCAGAATTTCAGGTTTACGATGAAAAAGGAATCGTCATTTCGGCCAGTCAATGGAATGTTGGAACAGGTTATAAAGCTACCATTGTACTTGTGAAAGAATAAAAACGATTCTTTTTAAAAATCAATTTTCCAATTTCATACTTAAGTAAAGAAAAATATTTTATGTTATTTTTGTGACTTTTGATTAGAGAATTCTGTTATTTTTGAACTTTTTAAATATTGATTCATCAATAGGCGAAACAATTATGAAGCAACTTCTTTTATTTATTTTTTTGATCTTTTTCGTTCCAAAAAGCTTCGGTCAGATAGACTCCAATATCAAGTTTAAACCTATTGCACCAAAAAATGATGTTGTAAAACCTAAAAAGAAAAATGATATTCCTCCTCCAACCAATTTACCTAAATTGGTTTTGCCAAAAATTGTGGCTCCCAATGTGTTGAAAGAAACGAATATTTTTGGAACCAAACCCAGACCTGACAATTCTTTTGAAATAGGAAATCCCGAGAATCATTTTTCGATGACGCCAAAAAACAAATTTGAGCATAAATTAGGCGATGTTTATCAGGATAAAATGACTAAGGATTTGAATAAAACAATGATTAGGGAAGGGTTGAAAGAAGACACTAGCACTCTAGATAGAGTTGATAGATATATGGGTGAATACCGAACCAAATCTGAATATTTTACTGTTAAATACCGAGATTACATAGCAATAGATGGAGACTTACTAAATGTGTATTTAAACGGTAAATTATTGCGTTCGGGTTTATATTTGAATGATGAATTTGGAGAATTTAGAATTCCTTTAGCTCTTGGTTTAAATGATATTGAATTTGTTGTTGCAAGTATGGGAACATCTGGCGGAAATACTGCGGAATTACACGTTTTAGATGATGTTAATAGAGATATAGCTGTTCAGTATTGGAACAACTTAGCTTTGGGTGTTAAAATCAAAATGATTGTTATTAGAATTCAACTTTAATTTTTTTAATTGGTAATTTTTCATTCCCGATAATAAAAAGTATTTTTGCCCAATGCAACATAACGTACTTATTTTAGATTTCGGATCGCAATACACACAACTTATTGCCCGACGAGTTCGCGAATTAAATATATTCTGCGAAATTTTCCCCTACAATCATTTTCCAGATGATTTATCCACTTATAAAGCGGTAATCCTTGGCGGAAGCCCATTTTCGGTTCGCGGCGATGACGCTCCACACCCTGATTTATCTCAAATTAGAGGGAAATTACCGATGCTTGCCGTTTGTTACGGAGCACAATATTTAGCCCATTTTAGTGGTGGTGAAGTGGCGTCCTCCAATACCAGAGAATACGGAAGAGCTAATTTATCTTTTATTAAAGGAGACGAAGTTTTCTTTGATGGCGTTTCTGAAAATAGCCAAGTTTGGATGAGTCACAGTGATAGTATCAAAGCCTTGCCAACAAATGGTGTAAAGTTAGCAAGCACGCACGATGTGGAATTTGCTGCTTATAAAATCGAAGGAGAAACGACGTATGCGATTCAATACCATCCAGAAGTTTTTCACTCCACGGATGGATCCAAAATGTTGGAGAATTTCTTGGTGAAAATTGCCGAAGTTCCTCAAAATTTCACACCAAATGCTTTCGTTGAAGAAATTGTAGCTGAAATGAAAGAAAAATTACAAGACGATAAAGTCGTTCTTGGACTTTCTGGAGGTGTAGATTCGACTGTAGCAGCCGTTTTATTGCACAAAGCCATTGGCAAAAATCTCTATTGTATTTTTGTAAATAATGGTTTGCTTCGAAAAGATGAATTCCAATCTGTTTTAGACCAATACGAAGGAATGGGGTTAAACGTAAGAGGAGTAGATGCTTCACAACGTTTTTACGATGCCTTAGCAGGAGTTTCAGATCCAGAATTAAAAAGGAAAGCCATTGGTAACGCCTTTATCGAAGTTTTTGATGTAGAATCGCATCGAATTGAAGACGTAAAATGGTTGGCGCAAGGAACTATTTATCCTGATGTAATCGAATCGGTTTCTGTAAAAGGCCCATCGGCAACTATCAAATCACATCACAATGTAGGTGGTTTGCCTGATTATATGAAATTGAAAGTGGTGGAGCCTTTGCGAATGCTTTTCAAAGACGAAGTGCGTAGAGTAGGAGCCACCTTAGGAATAGACCCGGAATTATTAGGAAGGCATCCTTTTCCAGGACCAGGATTATCGATTCGTATTTTAGGTGATATCACTCTCGAAAAAGTTCGTATTCTGCAAGAAGTGGACAAAGTTTTTATCGACGGATTAAAATCTTGGGGTTTGTACGATCAAGTTTGGCAAGCTGGAGCCATTTTGCTTCCTGTAAATAGTGTTGGCGTGATGGGTGATGAGCGAACTTACGAAAAAGTAGTAGCGCTTCGAGCAGTACAATCTACAGACGGAATGACCGCTGACTGGGTGCATTTGCCTTATGAATTTCTGATGAAAGTCTCAAATGACATTATCAATAAAGTGAAAGGAGTGAATCGTGTCGTTTATGACATTAGCTCAAAACCACCAGCAACCATCGAGTGGGAATAATAAAACAGGGATTTTTTTTGAATAACAGTTATGTGAATTATATAAAAACGGTATCAGGTTTTGGAATAAAATTTGATACCGTTTTACTATATTTGAAAATTAAATTTTTTATACAAAAAGAAGAATGAAATATTTTATAACAGCGTGTTTGCTTACTTTGGTTTTTTCTTTAAATAGTTTTTCTCAAGAAAAAAGCACAACTCACAAGGTTGTAAAAGGGGAAACTATCCAACAAATTGCTCAAAAATACAATGTCACACCTTATGATATTTATCAATTAAACCCCGATGCGCAGAGTGGTTTAAAACCAAATAGTGTTTTGCTAATTCCTAAAAAAGGGAATTCCACGAAAATAAATTCAAAAGCTTTAACTCATAAAGTGGAACCTAAAGAAACTTTATTTGGTATCGAAAAAAAATACGGAGTTTCAGATGAAGCCTTAAAAAAAGCCAATCCAGATTTAGAAAAGTTAGGATTACAAATAGGACAAACGCTAGTTATACCTTCAAATACAGCTTCAAAAACGACGGTTTCAGCTCCAGAACAAGTGGTTTATCATATAGTGTTTCCCAAAGAAACCAAATATTCTATTGCCAAAAAGTACGGAATAACCATCGAAGAACTGGAAAAACGCAATCCCGCAATTATTCCGGGTTTATCCGTTGGACAAAAATTAATAATTAAAGGAACTACTCCAAAAGTAGTAGTTGCAGCACCTCAAAAAGAAATTGTAAAACCTATTATTGCGCAAGTTTCTCCAAAAATTAATACTGTTGATTATGTGGTAAAACCCAAAGAAACCTTGTACAGTTTGTCGAAAATGGCAGGTTTGTCACAGGAAGAATTGGTGCTTTTAAATCCAGCTTTAGCAATCGGAGTTGAAATCGGAATGGTAATTAAAGTGCCTGAATCTGCTTCGATTCCACAGGAAATTGAAGTTAAAAAAACGTACACTTCACTATCAAAAAACTCGAATGATAGAAAAAATTTAGTTTTATTGCTGCCTTTTAATTTGTCTAAAATAGAAGGGGATACGGTAAATTCAATTACCAATCGTTTAAAGAAAGATAAGTTTTTGAATATGACTTTGGATTTTTATTCAGGTGCTTTGATAGCAATAGATTCTGCCAAAAGTATCGGAATTCCTGTTGATATTAGCATTTTTGATTCACAGGAAACCAAAAACAACTCTAATATTTCGCAAATTCATCAGCAAAATAATTTGGATTCTTCCGACGCGATAATTGGTCCTTTTTATCAAAATAATGTCGAAAAAACCGCTGCTTTATTGAGTAATACTAATGTTGCCGTGATTTCGCCTTTATCGAAAGATGTTGGAGAATCTTTACCGAATTTATATCAAACTATCCCCACAGCCGATGCCTTGAAAAAAGCGGTTTTCGATTATATGATTGCAAAAGATGGAAATATTATTGCTGTTGTCGATAAGAAAAAAGAATCGGCAACCCAATTTATCCAACAAAATTATAGTCAAGTACAATTTGCCAATCTGTCAGAAAATGGAAGCTTATCTGCTGCAAGTTTGAAAAGTTTATTTGTAAAAGATAAAATGAATTATGTAGTCTTAGCTTCTGAAAATACAGGAATGATCAAAGCGAGTATGGCAACAATGATGAGTGTTATGGCAAGTTACAGTGTAGAATTGGTTATTTTTGAGCCTAACGAAACATTAGATACTGACGAAATTAGTTTTGAAAATTTAACCAAATTAAAACTCATGTATCCTTCAATATCACGCGAAAATGATTCGGCTGAAGCGCAAATTTTCAAAAAAGAATACCGAAAGAAAAACAAGATTTTGCCAAGTACTTATGCCACTCGTGGTTTTGATGTGACTTTTGATACGTTGATGCGTTTGTCACAAGGAAAAAGTTATCAAGAAACAGTTGATTCTACAGCTACAGAGCAAGTCGATAACAAGTTTGAATATTATAAAAAACCGGAAGGCGGATATACCAATAAGGGAATTTATATTTTGTATTATGACACTGATTTAACGATAAAGGAAGCGAATTAGTATTAAGAATTAAGTATCAAGTATTAAGACGTAACAAAAACTATAACTCATAACTCTTAACACATAACCTCTAACATGACCTCAAAAGTAACCTATTTAGGCGATTTAAGAACTTCGTCAATACACTTGCAATCGGGAAGCGAAATCATTTCGGATGCGCCATTAGACAATAACGGAAAAGGAGAAGCTTTCTCACCAACCGATACTGTTGCCAATGCTTTAGCCAGTTGTATGATGACTGTTATGGGAATCAAAGCACGAGATTTAAATTTAGATTTTACGGGTTCTACCGCTGCTGTGACCAAAATTATGCAAGCTGAACCCAGAAGAATAAGTGCTATCGAAATTGTTTTTGATATGAATCTTGCTACCGATGAAAAAACGAAAACCATTCTCGAAAGAACGGCAATGACTTGTCCTGTTTTCTTGAGTTTAAATACAGAAATAGAGAAACGAATTAGTTTTAATTGGAAGTAAAAAGTAGTAAGATTAGATTATTAAGTAGTAAGAAAAAAGAGTATAGAACAAAGATTGATGCGTTCTATACTCTTTTTTTTTGGTTTGTTTTTCTCTTAAATTGATTTAAATCGCAATGGACTTTTAATCCAAATTACCATTTTATAATCACACTTCCCCATGTGAATCCGCTACCAAAAGCAGCCAAAACCACAGTATCACCCGATTTGATTTTTCCTTGTTCCCAAGCTTCTGTTAAAGCAATTGGAATAGAAGCAGCAGTGGTGTTCCCGTATTTTTGAATATTATTAAAAACTTGGTCGTCTGTCAATTGGAATTTCTTTTGGATAAATTGGGAAATTCTCAAATTTGCTTGATGAGGAATCAACATATCGATATCCGAAATCTGCAATCCATTGGCTTCCAAGCCTTCGTTAATCACTTCGGCAAAACGGACAACAGCGTTTTTGAATACAAATTGACCGTTCATATAACCAAAATAGCTATCATCTTCCGGATCATTATCTGCCAGAATATCGGTAACCCATCGGCCTCCCATTCCTGGTGCTTTTACGAATAATTCTTCGGCGTGCTGTCCTTCGGAATGCAAATGTGTGGATAAAATTCCTTTCGACAAATCTTCTTCTCTACTCATAATTGCAGCTCCGGCTCCATCACCAAAAATCACCGAAACGCCGCGACCGCGATTGGTCATATCCAATCCTGTCGATTGTACTTCGGAACCAATTATGAGGATATTTTTGTACATTCCAGTTTTGATGTATTGGTCTGCAATAGAAACCGCATACACAAAACCCGAACATTGATTTCGGATGTCTAATGCGCCAATATTTTTTAATTCTAAATCCCGTTGCACTAAAACCCCCGAACCAGGAAAATAATAATCAGGACTCAAAGTGGCAAAAATGATAAAATCTATTTCTTCTTTTGCAATTCCGGAACGTTCAATAGCAATTTTCGCCGCTTTCACACCCATTGAAGTAGTGGTATCTTCTCCTCGAATGATATGTCTTCGTTCCTGAATTCCTGTTCGCTCCTGAATCCACTCATCATTGGTATCCATTATTTTGGACAAATCGTCATTAGTTACTACGTTATCAGGAACATAATATCCTAATCCCGTTATTTTTGAATGGTACATATTGTATTGTTTTAATAAAATTTAAATAACAATTTTAAGAATACTTTAAAATCTAGCACAATGTAACAATAATTTTGAATGTGCCAATTTTTTTTTCACTATTTCAAAAGTCTTTTTTCTTCACTGAAATCGATACGCTTTGCAACAAACATCGGTTTTAATAGCTTATTTTTGCTCACTTAGCAATTACTCTTTTTTAATGAAAAAATTACCTATACTTTTCTTCCTGATCCTCACTTCCGGCTATGGCCAAATTTCAGGTTGTACGGATGCTTTAGCTAAAAATTTCAATGCTAATGCTACAAACAACGATGGAAGTTGTGTTTATGCTCCGGTTAAAATCAAAACCCAATCTTCTTTTAGACTAAACGATTCTTTAAGGGAAACTTCGGGTTTAATGGCATTCGAAAATTTATTTTGGACGCACAATGACGATCACGATAAAACTATTTACGGCTTGGATTCGAACGGAATTATTCAGAAGAAAATCAAACTCAAAAAAGTAAAAAATAACGATTGGGAGGAAATTTCGCAAGACAGTACTCATATTTATATTGGTGATTTTGGGAATAATTTTCAAGGCAACCGAAAAAATTTAC
This sequence comes from Flavobacterium psychrophilum, assembly GCA_945860385.1. GTDB lineage: Bacteria > Bacteroidota > Bacteroidia > Flavobacteriales > Flavobacteriaceae > Flavobacterium > Flavobacterium psychrophilum_K. The sequence goes on along the minus strand of CAMAQD010000026.1, from coordinate 19,277 downwards.
ACTTTTTACGAATCGAAAAAAAATCGTTTTTAACGAATAACCCTATGATAGATACTATTTCTTTTTCCTATTCCAATCAAACCGATTTTAATATTCAAAAAGAGAACAGCACCAATTTTGATTGCGAAGCCTTTGTAGTTTCAAAAGACAGTCTGTATTTGTTTACCAAACAATGGAGTCAAAAGAAAACCACTGTGTATGTCCTGCCAAAAGTTCCCGGGAAATATGTTGCAAAAGCAAAGGAAACCATTGATGTTGATGGTTTAATAACCGGAGCGACTCTTTTGGCTTCTGGTGGAGGAATCGTTCTTTGCGGGTATTCAAGAATGCTTCAGCCTTTTTTATACCTTTTGTATGGTTACAAAAATAATGATTTTTCAGTCGGAAATAAACGAAAAATAAAGTTATCATTGCCTTTTCATCAAATAGAAGCTATTGAATCTATTGATGGAAAATTGTTTTATTTGACCAACGAATCGCTCATTAAAAAACCAATTATTAAAATCCCACCACAAATGCACACGGTCGATTTGAGTTCGTTTTTAAAAAATTGACTTTAAAGTCTTTACGGAAAACTTTCTGCGATTTGTCCTAATCAAGTCAGTATTCTACACCTTTTAACTTGCTCGCAAATTCCCGAGCTTCAAGATAAATACAATACATTTGTAACTTTAAGATTTAAAATAAAATAAGGATGCTTGAGAATTTCCCTTTTTATCTTGGAATATTGCTTGTTATTTTATTGCTTATTATGCTGGCTAATAAAATAAAAGTAGCTTATCCGATACTATTAGTGCTGGCCGGTTTGGTCATAAGTTTTATTCCTGGCGTTCCAGTGATAAACATAGAGCCTGATTTGATATTCTTTATTTTTCTGCCTCCATTATTGTATGAAGCGGCCTGGACGGCTTCGTGGAAAGAAATGTGGCGATGGAGACGTATTATAACAAGCTTTGCTTTTGTGGTCGTTTTTGTATCGGCGCTTTCAGTAGCATTAGTTGCCAATTATGTTATTCCGGGGTTTTCATTGGCCTTAGGATTTGTATTAGGCGGAATTGTATCGCCACCAGATGCTGTAAGTGCCGGCGCTATTTTGAAATTCGTTAAAGTACCCAAAACTGTTTCGTCAATTTTAGAAGGCGAAAGTTTGTTGAACGATGCTTCATCCTTAATTATTTTTAGATTTGCGATGATTGCCGTTGCCACCGAGCAGTTTATATTTTCCAAGGCGGCCACCAGTTTTAGCTGGATGATTATTGGCGGTGTTTCAATTGGGTTACTGATTGGATGGATTTTTATGAAAGCTCATAAATACCTGCCGACTGATGTGAATGCCGATAGCGTGCTGACATTGCTAACCCCTTATATTATTTATCTCGCTGCCGAAGAGGTTCACTGTTCCGGTGTTTTGGCAGTGGTAAGTGCTGGCTTACTTTTGTCCAATAACAGACATCGTTTTCTGAACAGCCGCTCCCGTATTCGGGGAGTAAATGTCTGGGAAAGCTTTTGTTTTATTCTCAACGGATTTGTCTTTATGCTGATTGGATTAGATCTGCCCCAAATTACCAAAGGACTTGCGGAAGTAAACATAAGTATTCCACTCGCTATTGGATACGGTGTCCTTATTACGATTGTACTAATTGTCAGCCGAATGCTGTCTTCTTATGGTGCTGTAATTGTAACACTCATTGCTCGTAACTATATCACAGTGGCCGACAGCAAAAATCCGGGATATAAAGTGCCCTTTATACTTGGCTGGACCGGAATGCGTGGTGTGGTTTCACTGGCTGCGGCATTGTCTATACCTGTTTATCTCAATAATGGCAACGGATTCCCACAGCGTAATCTCATTTTGTTTATCACCTTTATAGTGATTCTTTTAACTTTATTAATCCAAGGCTTAACCTTGCCTTATTTTATCAAAAAAATTCTAAACAATACAGATGACGATACTTTGTCACGAACTGAAGTGTATAATAACGTTCGACAGGAATTAGCTGAATTTGCCACACAGTACTTAAAGACGAATTATAGTGACCAGGTGGAAGATAATCCTGCATTACAGCACCTAATTATAAAATGGGAGCAGCACAGTAACGGAATTGATCATGAATCAATTGAAGAGGATTTAAAAGTTATTTATCTGGATTTATTAAATCAGCAAAGGCAGTGGCTCATCAATAAAAACAGAGAAGATCAAAGTTTAGACGAGTCAATTATCCGAAGGCAAATGCATTATTTAGATATTGAAGAAGAGAAATTGCGCTATCTGTAAAAATGATTTTCGATAATGGCTTAATGCGAATTTGTTTAAAATTTTATTTTTAATACGTATCCATGTCTATTTTAAGAAAAACTTATTATCTTCGACCCTCAAAAAAAAGTTATGAAATATCTAGTTACGACCATTTTACTTTTGTTATCAGTATCACTTTTTGCTCAAGAAGATATTAAAACCATTTATGACAAAAAAGAAGTTTACATTGAGATGCGGGACGGAACGAAATTATTCACCGCAATTTATACTCCAAAAGATATTTCGAAAGACAAAAAGTATCCCATTTTAATGCAACGAACTTGTTATAGTGTTGCACCTTATGGAGAAACTAATTTCAAGAAATCATTAGGTCCAAATGCTTTCTTGCAAAAAGACAAGTATATTTTTGTATACCAAGACGTCAGAGGAAGGTACATGAGCGAGGGAGTTTTTACAAATATGCCACCTCAGGTCACACACAAAACAAAAAAAGATATTGACGAAAGCACAGACACCTATGACACCATCGATTGGTTAATCAAAAATGTCAAAAACAACAATGAAAAAGTGGGTCAATATGGAACCTCATATCCTGGTTTTTATGCTGCAGCTGGGACTCTAGCGAATCATCCCTCTTTAGTTGCTTCGTCTCCACAAGCTCCAATTTCCGATTTCTTTTTTGATGATTTTCATCACAATGGAGCCTTTTTGATGGGGTATTTCCAAACCTTCCCCGTTTTTGGTGTTCAAAAAACAAAAGCTGAAACTAAGGATTGGTATTTAGACCAATTTATTAAACCTACTTCCAGAGACGGTTCAATTTTTTACAATAAATTGGGTACACTAAAAGAAGGAGTTGATAAATATTACCAAAATAACTTTTTCATGCAAGAAATTGTCAACCATCCTAATTATGATGAATTTTGGCAATCTAGAAATTTACTCCCTCATTTAACAGGAATAAAACATGCCGTAATGACTGTTGGTGGATGGTTTGATGCCGAAGACTTAGCCGGACCTCTCAATATTTACAAAACTATTGAAAAGAACAATCCGAAAGCAAAAAACACCATTGTTATGGGCCCTTTTTCACATGGTGGTTGGTCTAGAGATTCGGGAAAACACTTTCATAACGATATTTATTTTGGAGATAGCATTGCTACTTTTTATCAAAAAAATATTGAATACAAATTCTTCAATTATTATTTAAAAGAAAAATCAAAAGATGCTGTAGCGCTTCCGGAAGCTTACATGTTTGATACTGGTAAAAAAGCATGGCATGAATTTGCGAGTTGGCCACCAAAAGAAAGTTCAAAACTCAATTTCTATTGCAATTCAAATGGTAAATTAGAGTCTGAAAAATCGGCAAACAATTCTTTTTCTGAATATTACAGCGACCCAAACAAACCAGTACCCAGTAGCATTAATTATTCAGATTACAACGGTTTCACACCAAGAAATTATATGAGTGAAGACCAAAGATTTGCGCTGAGCAGACCAGATGTGGTAAGTTTTACAACTGATTATTTAACGGATGACGTTACGCTAGCTGGTGAAATTATGGCAAAACTAAAAATAGCGACTACAGCAACGGATGCCGATTTTATTGTAAAACTAATCGATATTTATCCTGCCGATGAACCGCAAAATAAGGACAAACCAAATGTGCTGTATGCTAATTATCATCAAATGGTAAGAAGTGAAGTAATGCCGGCGCGTTTTAGAAACAGTTTCGAAAAACCAGAACCGCTGACACCAGATAAAACTACCGCAGTAAATTTTAGATTGCAAGATGTTTTACACACATTTAAAAAAGGACATAAAATTCAAATACAAATTCAGAGTACGTGGTATCCGTTAATTGCGGTTAATCCTCAAAATTTTCTAGAAAATCCTTATCTGGCTAAAAAGGAAGATTACATCAAAGCATTCATTAAAATTTTCGATGATAGTTATGTAGAGGTTGACATCATAAAATAAGCATCAAAAAGCTGTCAGAAATGGCAGCTTTTTATTTGACATTAAAATAGTGTATCATCCCTTACAATAAACTATTTTTGCATTTCTAAATTAAATTATGAATTATTTATCAGTCGAAAACATCTCTAAATCTTTTGGAGAACGTGTCCTTTTTGAAAACATATCCTTTGGAATCAACAAAGACCAAAAGATTGCCTTTATAGCCAAAAACGGTTCCGGAAAAACCACCATAATGAACATTATCAATGGTTTTGACGAACCTGATACTGGGCAAGTCGTGATTCGAAAAAGCATCCGAATGGCTTTTCTTTCGCAAGACAATAAATTGCAGGACGAATTGACTATTGAGGAAAGCATTTTCGCTTCGGATAACGAAAGTTTGAAGGTGATTGAAGCCTACGAGAAAGCATTGGAAAACCCCGAAGATGAAGAAGCCTATCAAAAAGCTTTCGACGGAATGGACCAACACAATGCTTGGGATTTTGAAACCCAATTCAAGCAAATTTTGTTCAAATTGAAATTGGAAGACTTTAAGCTGAAAGTAAAAAATCTCTCGGGTGGACAGAAAAAACGGTTGTCTCTGGCCATCATTTTGATTAATCGTCCTGATTTATTGATTCTGGATGAACCGACGAATCACTTGGATTTGGAGATGATCGAATGGTTAGAAAGTTATTTTGCCAAAGAAAATATTACGCTGTTTATGGTGACGCACGATCGTTTCTTTTTGGAACGAGTTTGCAATGAAATCATCGAATTAGACAACGGAAAAATATACCAATACAAAGGAAATTACTCCTATTATTTAGAGAAAAAAGAAGAAAGAATTGCTTCCGAAAATTCGAGTGTGGACAAAGCCCAAAACCTGTTCACCAAAGAATTGGAATGGATGCGCCGCCAGCCCAAAGCTAGAACGACCAAATCCAAATCGCGTCAGGATGATTTTTATGTGATTAAAGAAAAAGCACAAAGTCGCCGTCGGGAGAATAAAGTGGAACTCGAAATCAATATGGAACGAATGGGAAGCAAGATTATCGAGCTTCACAAGATTTCCAAAAAATTCAAGGATCATGTGATTTTGGATAATTTCAGTTTTGATTTTCAACGGGGTGAACGCATTGGAATCATCGGGAAAAATGGAACCGGAAAATCGACTTTTTTAAATTTATTGACTGGAACTATTCCTTTGGATTCTGGAAAGGTAGTCGTTGGTGAAACCATCAAAATTGGGTATTACACCCAAAGCGGAATCAACCCAAAACCCGGACAGCGCGTGATTGATGTTATCAAGGAATACGGAGAATTTATTCCGTTGACCAAAGGCAGATTGATTTCGGCTTCGCAATTGTTGGAGCGTTTTCTTTTTGACTCCAAAAAACAATACGATTATGTAGAAAAATTGAGCGGTGGCGAGTTGAAACGGCTGTATTTGTGTACCGTTTTAATCCAAAATCCTAACTTCCTGATTCTGGATGAGCCTACCAATGATTTGGATATCGTGACTTTGAATGTCTTGGAAAGTTTCCTTTTGGACTATCCGGGATGTTTGCTTGTAGTGTCGCACGACCGTTATTTTATGGATAAAATCGTGGATCAATTATTCATTTTCAGAGGTCAGGGCGAAATTGAAACTTTCCCCGGAAATTACTCCGATTTCAGATCCTACGAAGACAGCGCCGATGTTGCCCAAAAAGAAGACAATAAAGCGGATAAGAAAGATTGGAAACAAAACAATCCTACAGGCAACCTGACGTTCAATGAACAAAAAGAATTCCAGAAGATAGAGCGAGAAATCAAGGACTTAGAAATCGAAAAAAACAAAATTGAACAGCTTTTTTCCGATAGTAAAATAGAAGAATCAGCCATCGAAAAGAAAGCCAACGAATTGAAAAATATCATTTCTAAAATAGAAGAGAAAGAGGAGAGATGGTTTGAATTGAGTGCGAAGATTGAAGGATAAAGTATTATTTCGCCAAGATTCACGAAGAAAGACGCTAAGTAAAGCTTAATTGAATTTAAAAATTTTTCATCTTTGTGTATTTTCGAGCAGTCTTTGCGAATCTTTGTGTAATGAAAATATTTATTATTTAATCATATAATTCTACTTTTCAAAGTTTACCGACTTTGTGCTTGATTGCTTGAATGTACAAAAATCATTTCGTTTACATAAGTGAATTGTAGAAATAAAAATTAAATAAATGCATTTAGACTTACTTCTAATAGGTATTATTTCAATGACTATTGGATTATATATTTTTCGCGGAAAAGAAAAAAGAGAAGAATTAGAAACCTATGATTTGGATCCTAGATTTCAATTAAACAATAATCTTCTTGCTTTTGGAATTGTAGCTTTATTTATTGGAACATTTTGTCTTATTGCTTTTTTCTATAAATTAATGCATTAAACAAACAATCTGATATACCGCGCCCAAAAAGTTGAGCTAAAAACCGCAAAAAAAATCTATCCTATTTTGGTTTTTATTCTATAAATCTCATCTTCACACACTAACATTTTTTACTATATTTGGCAAAAAAAAATTAAAATGAAAAACATATTATCCGCATTATTAATCTTGACTCTTTTTATTTCTTGTAATAAAGACACAGAAGATGTAATTGATTACACTGCCAAAAACGAACTAGATATTAAGGACTATATAGCAAAAAATAATTTGACTGCACAAAGGAGTGATTCTGGTTTGTATTATGTGATTGAAAATCCGGGAACGGGAGTAAATCCTACTGCAACTTCTACTGTAACCGTTGCTTACAAAGGATATACTTTAAATAATAATGTTTTTGATCAAAGCGGTCCTGAGGGAATTTCTTTCGGTTTGAACCAAGTGATTGCTGGCTGGAGAGAAGGAATTCAATATTTCAAACCGGGAGGTAATGGTATACTTCTAATTCCTGCTCATTTGGGTTATGGAAATTACGGTAATGGTATTATACCTGGGGGCGCTGTGCTTATTTTTGATGTAAAATTAATTTCAATAAAGTAAAAATTATTCCATTTCAACTGAATAGTTTCAGCAAAAAAAACCACAACAAAATATAATTCTGTTGTGGTTTTTTTATAGGTTATAATTCCTCCTCTGAGTTTGCTGGATTTTACCAGGCAATCGGATGGTAATCTTTCAAAAACTTCCCGCACCAATGTTTTCCTGTATTGATTCCGTCAAATAGTGGATCCATAACTCTTGCTGCGCCATCAACAATATCCAATGGCGGCTGGAAATCTTGTTCATCCTGTTTTCTTTTAGCTAATTCAGCGGGATCTTCGTCGGTGACCCAACCTGTATCGACGGCATTCATAAAAATTCCGTCTTTTGCCAAAGTTCCAGCGGCAGTGTGTGTCAACATATTCAAGGCTGCTTTAGCCATATTCGTGTGCGGATGACGGTCTTCCTTAAAATCGCGATAAAATTTACCTTCCATTGCCGAAACATTGATAATGTGTTTTTTGCCCGTACTGTCTTTTTTCATGACTTCCGAAAGACGATTGCATAATACAAAAGGAGCTACCGAATTGACCAATTGTACTTCAATCATTTCGGTGGTTTCAATTTGACCTAATTTTAATCGCCAGCTGTTTACTTTTCGTAAATCTACTTGTTGCAAGTCGGCATCAAGTTCCCCTTCCGGAAAAACTTCTTGTGCCACCAAAGCATTGTCAAACGAATACGGAATCTGCGACAATTTGGCGGAAGCCCGCAAACCAATTCCGGGTTCAGGACCGTGCCAAGTAACCGGCATATTTTCATTCGACGAAAATCCTGACGTCAAAACTTTTAATTCATCCAAACAATTGGTATGATCCAATAATAATTCCTGTGCCGATTTTGGCAAAGTACCAATCGGACGCTCTTCGTTTTCCATCAAATGGGTATAAAATCCAGAAGGCCGTCGTACGGTTTGAGCCGCATTATTGATGAGAATATCCAATCGACCGTATTTTTGTTCGATAAAATTGCAGAAAATCTCGACACTCGGAATGTGTCGCAAATCCAGTCCGTGAATCTTCAAGCGATGTCCCCATTCCATAAAATCTTCTTCTTTAGAAAATCGTAATGCCGAATCTACCGGAAAGCGCGTCGTTGCAATAACGGTTGCTCCACCGCGCAAAAGCATCAATGTAATGTGGTATCCAATTTTAAGTCGAGAACCTGTAATCACGGCAATTTGCCCTTTTACATCAGCGGTTTGAAAACGTTTAGCGTAATTAAAGTCACCACAATCCGAACACATCGTATCGTAAAAATGGTGCATTTTGGTAAACTCCGTTTTGCAGACATAACATTTCTTGGGCGTTTTGAACTCCCGCTGTTCTTTGTGTTTCAAATCGTGAGAAGCTAACAGTTTTGGTGCCGTAAAAATACTTGCTTCCCGAGCAGAACGAATTCCGGTTTCCTTGCGAGCAGTTCTGTCTTTCTTCTCTTGTTTGCGTTTGGCTACTGCTTTTCCGTCCTTTTTTCGCTTGGCAAACTCCTCACGATCAGGCCGCGAAAATTGCCCAGCAGCTTTAATCAAAGCAATTCGCTGTTCTTTTGGGATATCAAATATTTGGTCAGTATCTGTATTTAATTGTGCCAAAACAGCAATGCATTGGTCAATTTCTTCTGGAGTTATGGTGGTTTTATTTTGTATTTCTTCGTTTACCATTGTACAAAATGGGTGTTTTTATTAGCAAAAATTAAGGGTGCAAATATAGTTTTAAATTTTGGGTACTATTAAATTTAGCATTTAAATAAAAGTTGTTACACAAAGATCCACAAAGTAATCCCAGAGACTCACAAAGTTTAGTTTTTAGTTTTCTAAAATTTAAATAATCTCTGTGTATCTTCGCATTTTCTTAGTGAATCTTTGTGATATAATCTCTATGCTATTCCAAATCAAATCCTATCTCAAATTTCTTTGGCAATCCAAAAACGAACACGCTGTGCATTCGCCATTTGTGTTCAATTTGATTACTAAATGTTTTTACGACAAAGAATCAAAACCTGAATATGCTACTTTAAAAAAGTACAGAAATTCGCTTTTAGAAAATAAAAATACGATTGAAGTAAAAGATTTTGGCGCGGGTTCCAAAGTTTTCAAATCGAATACGAGGCAAATTAGCAAGATTGCCAAAACTGCCGGAATTAGCCCAAGGCGAGCTGAATTATTGTTTCGAATCACCAATTATTTTCAGACAAATACAATTTTAGAAATAGGGACTTCATTAGGATTAGCCACTTCTGCCTTAGCCTTGGGAAACCCTAAAGCAAAAATAATATCATTGGAAGGTTGTGCAAATACGATGGCAATGGCAAAAAATCAATTGCAATTATTCAATTTGAAAAATGTGGAATGTATCACAACCGAGTTTAATAATTACCTGCAAATCTGCAATCTGCAACCTGCAACCTGCAATCTGATATACTTTGACGGTAACCATTCCAAAAAAGCTACTTTAGAATATTTCGAACTTTTATTGCCAACAATTTGCAATGAAACGCTTTGGATTTTCGATGATATTCATTGGTCATCAGAAATGGAAAAAGCTTGGGAAATCATAAAAAATCATCCCAACGTAACGGTGACCATCGATACTTTTCAATGGGGAATGGTTTTCTTTAGGCAAGAACAACCCAAAGAGCATTTTGTGATAAGGATATAAAAAAAATGACGATCATTGCTAACCGTCATTTTCTCGAATTAATAACTAACCATTTTAATTATTATTCTTTTGCTTCCTTCATTTCTTCCGATTTAGCTCCCATTCTGTTGACAGTCATCATTGGTCCAAATTTGAATTTTAATGCAGCAATTTTTTTGTTGTCCTCTTTAGTAAGACCTTCTTTTTCTACTGTATTTTTTCTTGAATCTAATGCTTCGTACATTAATTTGATTTCGTCCCAATCTTCACGTGTATAACTATCTTTGTTGTCTTCGGCTGTGTGAATAAATGTTTGGTAAACATCGTGAATATTTGCTGCATTTACCCAAGCAAAACTCATATCATCACCGATTTTTCCTTCACCAAACAGAGTATTTCTCAATTTTTGTTTTGAAGTTACAACAGGAGCAGCAACAGTTTTAACGACCATTTTGGTTCGGATTACTTCATATTTTCCTTTACTTGCAAGTATTCTTTCCTGAGCTTTTACACTATCTTTCAAATTAGCTAAATTAGCCTCAGCTTCACTCATTCTCAATTGATAAGCTGCATCGATCCCGTCCCAATTATTTTGGGCATCTTCAATAGCTACTTTTTCAATCGAATCTACATAAATAACATAATTGTCAACTGCTTTTTCGGCTTGAACTTCTTTCTCGTCTTTGCACGATGCAAATCCTAAAGCAATTAATGCCAGTCCCAAAAATAAATTTCTAGTTTTCATAATTTTGATTTTTTAAATTTTATCCAGCAAATTTATATCGAAATGAATTATATTCAATTTTAATCCAAAAATTATACAACAAATTTAATTAATTATGATAATTAAGGAAAACATATGTAAATTTCGTAAATCGCGCTCTCGTTTACACCTATTTGAAAACATAAATTTGAGTATAAAATGTAACTAATTTTAAAAAAATACTACTTACCATTAATTCAAAAGTCTTTTGTACTTTTAAGCCAAAATTTTAATGACACGCTAAGCCAGTCAAAGCGCTAAATTCTATATAAAAAATGTCTAAACCATTAATTAAAATTACCAACATCAAACGAGATTTTGCTCTTGGAAACGAAATCGTTTATGTACTAAAAGGAATTGATTTAGAAATAAAAAAAGGCGAATATGTAGCACTAATGGGACCTTCGGGTTCTGGAAAATCTACTTTGATGAATCTTTTGGGATGTTTAGACACACCCACTTCTGGCTCTTACATTCTTAACGGAAAAGACGTGAGTCAAATGCACGATGATGAATTGGCCGATATTCGAAACAAAGAAATTGGTTTTATTTTTCAAACCTTCAACCTTTTGCCAAGAACTACTGCCTTAGACAACGTGGCTTTGCCAATGATTTATGCTGGACATTCCAAATCGGAGCGCAATGCTCGTGCAACCGAAGTGTTGAAACAAGTTAATCTTGCCGATAGAATGGACCATCAACCCAACCAACTTTCGGGAGGTCAACGCCAGCGTGTGGCAATTGCAAGAGCTTTGGTAAACAAACCTTCTATTATTCTTGCTGATGAACCTACAGGAAATTTAGACAGTAAAACTTCCGAAGAAATTATGGCGCTTTTAGAAGAAATTCACCAAAACGGTAATACCATAATTGTGGTAACCCACGAAGAAGAAATTGCTGCTCATGCTAAAAGAATTATTCGAATGCGTGACGGAATGATTGAAAGTGACAATGTAAAATAGTTTAGTCGGTTAATTGGTTAAACGATTAACCGATTAAGCAATTAACCGATCAAACATACAAAAATGAAAATCTATACTAAAACCGGAGATAGCGGTACCACAGCACTTTTTGGAGGAACACGAGTTCCCAAAGACCACATTCGCATCGAAAGTTACGGCACGGTGGACGAATTGAATTCCTATATAGGATTGATTCGGGATCAAGAAATAGCTTTGCATTACAAAAATATACTTATCGAAATTCAGGATCGATTGTTTACTGTTGGTGCTATTCTTGCTACTCCTCCAGAAAAAGAAGTCAAGAAAAACGGCGAATTGCGTTTGCAAAAACTAGGAATTACAATAAGCGACATTGAATTACTCGAAAACGAAATTGATTCAATGGAAGAAGCGCTTCCGCCAATGACCCATTTTGTTTTGCCCGGCGGTCATACAACTGTGTCATATTGTCATATTGCTCGCTGTGTTTGCCGTCGTGCCGAACGCCTAGCTGTACATTTAGACCACAACGAACCCGTTTCCGAAATCGTAATTATGTACCTAAACCGACTTTCTGACTACCTTTTTGTCTTGGCACGGAAGTTGTCGAACGATTTGAACGCCGAGGAAGTAAAATGGATACCGAGAAAGTAACCAGATTTCAGGTTGCAGAAGGCAGAATTCAAATATATTAGACAACAGATTTGCAGTAAATCAAATAGATTTTTCTGTTACCAATCTGAAATCTGTAACCTGAAATCTGCTGTCTGAAAAAACGTTCTTAACTTTAACTAAAAATAAATGATTTTTTACTTGTATTTTTCAGTAAAAAAATTATTTTTGCACAAAACTAAACAGACATAAGATGTATTGGACATTAGAATTAGCATCCTACCTAAGTGATGCACCGTGGCCTGCTAACAAAGACGAACTTATCGACTACGCTATTAGAGCCGGAGCTCCATTAGAAGTAGTGGAAAACCTACAGTCAATAGAAGACGAAGGGGAAATATATGAGTCAATGGAAGAAATTTGGCCGGATTATCCTACTGACGAAGATTATCTTTGGAATGAGGACGAATATTAAAAAAATATCCCGAAAAAAAGTCTCGTATGAGGCTTTTTTTTTGGTTAAATTTACACACTTTTATAAAATAGAAAATTAACAGATTATGAGTTTCATAAACAGTATCATCAAAGCCTTTGTTGGAGATAAATCTCAAAAAGATGTCAAAGCTTTGCAACCTTATTTAGCCAAAATTAAGACTTTCGAAAGTGCTTTAGCTGCATTGTCAAATGATGAATTAAGAGCTAAAACCACTTTTTTTAAAGACAAAATAAAACAAGCCCGTGCTGAGAAAGATACCAAAATAGCTTCGCTTAAACAAGAAGCAGAAAGCATTGAGGATATTGACAAGCGCGAAGATATTTACGTAGCCATCGATGCTTTAGAAAAAGAGGCTTACGAAATTTCAGAAAAAACCTTAATGGAAATTCTTCCAGAAGCTTTTGCAGTTGTTAAAGAAACAGCCAAGCGTTTCAAAGAAAATACCGAAATAAAAGTAACTGCAACAGCCAAAGACCGCGAGCTGTCGGCAACGAAATCCTACATTACACTTGATGGCGATACAGCGATTTGGTCTAATTCATGGAATGCAGCCGGAAAGCAAATTACTTGGGATATGATTCACTATGACGTCCAATTAATTGGTGGAATGGTATTGCACGAAGGTAAAATTGCCGAAATGCAAACAGGGGAAGGAAAAACCTTGGTAGCCACTTTGCCTATTTACTTGAATGCTTTGACTGGAAACGGAGTGCATTTGGTAACGGTCAACGATTATTTGGCCAAACGTGATAGCACTTGGAAAGCTCCATTATTCGAATTTCACGGTTTGACTGTAGATTGTATCGACAATCACCAACCCAATTCCGAAGGTAGAAAAAATGCCTATAATGCCGACATTACGTATGGTACAAATAACGAATTTGGTTTCGATTATTTGAGAGACAATATGGCACATTCACCAGATGATTTGGTACAACGCAAACACAATTATGCGATTGTCGATGAGGTCGATTCGGTTTTGATTGATGATGCGAGAACTCCATTGATTATTTCGGGTCCAGTTCCAGAAGGCGATCGTCACGAATTTAATGAATTGAAACCAAAAATCGAAAATTTGGTGGCGCTTCAACGTCAATTGGCTAATGGATTTTTGTCGGAAGCCAAAAAATTAATCAAAGAAGGAAATACTAAAGATGGTGGTTTCTTATTATTGAGAGCGCACCGAAGTTTGCCTAAAAATAAAGCCCTTATCAAGTTTTTGAGTGAAGAAGGAATCAAACAATTGCTTCAAAAAACCGAAAACCAATATATGCAAGACAACAATCGCGAAATGCCGAAGGTTGACGAAGCTTTGTATTTTGTGATTGAAGAAAAAAACAATCAAGTAGAATTGACCGACAACGGAATTCAATTCCTTTCTGGTGATACCGATAGCAATTTCTTTGTTTTACCGGACATTGGAACGGAGATAGCTATTATCGAAAAGAAAAATCTGGAGAAAGATAAAGAAGCTGAAGAGAAGGAAAAATTATTCCAAGATTTCGGTGTGAAAAGCGAACGTATTCATACTTTGACACAATTACTAAAAGCTTACACGCTTTTCGAAAAAGATGTCGAGTACGTAATTATGGACAATAAAATTATGATTGTCGATGAGCAAACGGGTCGTATTATGGATGGTCGTCGTTATTCGGACGGTTTGCACCAAGCGATTGAAGCCAAAGAAAGTGTAAAAATTGAAGATGCTACCCAAACATTTGCAACTGTAACACTTCAGAATTATTTCAGAATGTACAGCAAACTAGCCGGTATGACTGGAACTGCGGTTACAGAAGCTGGCGAGTTATGGCAAATTTACAAATTGGATGTAGTAGAAATTCCTACCAACAGACCAATGGTTCGAAAAGACAAAGAAGATTTTATTTATAAAACTACTCGTGAAAAATTCAATGCTGTAATCGAAGATGTTACCGAATTATCGAATGCAGGAAGACCGGTTTTAATTGGTACAACCTCTGTTGAGATATCGGAATTATTGAGCCGAATGCTAAAAATGCGTGGTATAACCCACAACGTTTTGAATGCAAAAATGCACAAACAAGAAGCTCAAATTGTGGAAGAAGCGGGTAAACCTGGTGTTGTAACCATTGCAACCAATATGGCTGGTCGTGGAACGGATATTAAACTTTCTGCTGAAGTGAAAGCCGCTGGAGGTTTAGCCATCGTGGGGACAGAACGTCACGATTCACGTCGTGTAGACCGTCAGTTGCGTGGTCGTGCCGGTCGTCAGGGAGATCCGGGAAGTTCCCAATTTTATGTTTCGCTTGAAGACAACCTGATGCGTTTATTTGGTTCCGAAAGAGTGGCCAAAGTAATGGACAGAATGGGATTGCAAGAAGGTGAAGTGATCCAACATTCGATGATGACAAAATCTATCGAAAGAGCTCAGAAAAAAGTCGAAGAAAACAACTTTGGTGTTCGTAAACGTTTGTTAGAATATGATGATGTGATGAATGCGCAACGTGAAGTGGTTTACAAACGCCGTCGTCACGCATTGCACGGAGAACGTTTGAAACTCGATATTGCCAATATGTTGTATGACACTTGCGATTTAATCGTGACCGAAAATAAGGCGACTAATGATTTCAAGAATTTTGAATTCGAATTGATTCGTTATTTCTCTATTACTTCTCCAGTTTCTGAAACTGATTTCGCCAAATTGACTGAAATCGAATTGACTGCGAAAGTATATAAAGCTGCTTCTCAATTTTATACAGAAAAAACAGAACGCAGTGCTAGAGAAGCATTTCCTATCATTAGCAATGTGTATGAAGACAAAAATAACCAATACGAACGCATTATTGTTCCGTTTACTGATGGAATAAAATCGCTAAATGTGGTTACTGATTTGAAAAAAGCATATGAATCCCACGGAAATCAATTGGTTGCCGATTTTGAGAAAAACATCACTTTGGCTATTGTAGATGAAGCGTGGAAGAAACATTTACGCAAAATGGACGAATTGAAACAATCGGTTCAATTAGCGGTTCACGAACAAAAAGACCCTTTACTTATTTATAAATTTGAAGCCTACAATTTGTTTAGTTCGATGTTGAATGGCGTGAACAAAGAGGTAATTTCATTCTTGTTCAAAGGAGATTTGCCACAACAACAGGCTCCAACAATTCAAGAAGCAAAACAAGTTCGTCAGAAAGAAAAATACACCGAAAGTAAAGACGAAATTTTGAGCAGCGAAAGCGCCAATCGTGAAGCGGGACAAACACAACAACGTCAAGTTACTGAAACCATTGTTCGCGACCAACCTAAAATTAATCGCAACGATACTGTAACAATTCAGAATGTTGCCAATGGACAAACACAAGAAATGAAATACAAAAAAGCCGAAAGCTTAATCGCCAACGGAACTTGGGTTTTAGTTCATTAATTAGATTACAAACAAAATAAATAATTCAATCCTCATTTACGAAAGTATTTGAGGATTTTTTATTAAGGTATTATGGACCTTTCTTTATGTTTTTCCTTTTATTTTTAAAACAAGACAAATTTGTCTTATTTAAAATACTATTTTTGCGTTTCTAAACAAAAATAGTCTGAAACAATTTTTTGTCATATTACTTGCATCGATACTTTTGCTCCCCTCTTTCGGGAATATCATTCTATTTACTAAGTTCAAAATACAGCAAGACGAAATAGCCAAGACCATTTGTATTCAAAGAAAAGTAGCTAATAATAGCTGTAATGGACATTGTGAACTTCGAAAGAATTTAAAGCAATTTGACGAAAACGAACGAAAAATGGATAATATATTGAAAGAAAAATTGGAGCTCATTTATATAAAGACCTTTTTTGAAAATGATTTAACCCTAACTTTCAATTCAAATTCGTCTCAATTATTAGTTTTTCACACTACTGAAAAACCTATTTCGATAAGTAAACCTAACTTTCGACCTCCCAACTTTTTTATATAAATTCTAATTTCTCTTTTCAATTCTTTTTGAAAAGCATTTTTATTGGCTTAAAGCCAATGAAAAACTTGATATTATTCTAAATTTATATAAACAAAAATGAAAAAAATATTCCTTACCCTATTGATATTAGGGCAAGTCGCCATTGCGCAAAACAATTCCAAGAAAAAAAATATTAAACCTGTTAAAGACAGTACGAAAGTTGAAAATTTGGATGAAGTATTTGTTACCGCCAATCGTTCTTCTTCACTACGTAAAGAAACTCCTGTGGCAGTCAGCAAATTGACTGCAAAAACTATTGACGAAACCAAAGCAGTAGCGGCTTATGAAATCATCAACAAAACTCCGGGAGTATTGATGGTGAATTTGGGCAATGAACAACACTTGATGTCCATTCGCCAACCTATGACGACCAATGCCTATTATTTGTATCTAGAAGATGGCTTGCCTATTCGCCCTATGGGAATTTTCAACCACAATGCTTTATTGGAAATCAACCAATTTAACCTTCAAAGTATTGAGGTCTTAAAAGGACCTGCCTCTTCATTGTACGGCCCCGAAGCAGTTGGTGGAACCATAAATTTAATTTCGTTAAAACCTTCGATTAATCCAGAATTCAAGTTTGGAATCCAGGCGGATCAATGGGGTTACAAACGAATCCAAGCTGCCGGTGGAGCCACTATTGGTAAAATCGGTTTTCATATCGCAGGAATTTCGAGTTTACAAGAAAATGGATGGATGACATTTTCAGATTACAACAAAAACAACATCAATGCGAGAATTGATTACAACATCAGCTCAAAAACCCGATTAATCAGTAATACAATGTGGGGAAAATACTATTCTGATATGAGCGGAAGCGTGAATGAAGCTGCTTTTTACAACAGAACCTACAAGAGCACAACTGATTTCACGTATAGAAAATCCGATGCCTGGAGAACTCGATTGACACTAGAACACGACTGGAATGATAACGCTTCAAGTTATATCACGGCCTATCATCGAGACAACAAATTGGGACAAAATCCATCTTACGGAATCCGATGGAGTCCAACGGTAAGGCCTGAAACAGCAAAGGGAGAAGTGAACTCCAACAACTTCAAAAGTTTTGGTGCCATCGCGCAACACACCCAAAAATTTGATTTTTTAAACACTAAAATCGTTGGTGGAGTACTTTATGATTATTCCCCTGTAACCTATTGGGCTTATCTGCTTGAAATGAAAGCCTATCTTAACCCTGGAACCCCGGGAAAACAAACCGTGGATCATTATGAAATCACTGCCGAACGTCCAGATGTAAAACTATCCAATTATACCGCAGATATTTTCAACACTGCTGGTTATGCACAAGTGAGCATCAACCCTTTCGAAAAATTGGTGGTAACCGCAGGAGCACGTTATGACAATTTGAAAGTCAATTACAACAATGCCATCGACAATTCTACTGGAACAAAAATATACGACAAACCTACTTTTAAAGTTGGTTCTAACTATAATCCGTTTCAATTTACTGGAATTTATGCCAATTATGCCCAAGGATTTGCGCCTCCAGGAATCACTTCGATTTTTAGAACTAAACCCGGAACTGGCGGAACTACAGGAAAACCGGCTGAGTTTTATTATAACCTCGAACCGGCAACTTTCAACAATTACGAAATTGGTGGTTGGTTAGCTTTATTGGGCGGAAAATTAAACTTTGATTATGCCGTGTATTATATGGAAGGCAAAAACGAATTATTGAGCATTCGTTTGCCTGACAACTCAACCGATTACCGTTCTGTTGGAGAAACCAGACACAAAGGAGTGGAATTTGGAGGAAATTACAAACTACTTTCAAATCAAGTAAACATCCGTTTTGGAGGTACTGTTTCCGAACATATTTATATCAATTTCAAGGTTTCAGATTATCCAACAGATGTTTTGAAAAATCTGGACGGAAAAGAAATGCCGCAAGCCCCAAGATGGTCTGGCAATTCCGAAATCAGTTATTACCCAAATTGGTTGCCTAAATTCAGGACTTCTGTTGAATGGCAATCTGTGGGAAGTTATTACCAAGACCAAATCAACACCATTAAATATGCTGGTTACGATATTTTTAATTTCCGAGCTGGTTACGAATGGAAAGGAATCGAAATCTATGGAAACATCATCAACATTACCGACAAATTATATGCTTACAACGTTTCGAGAGGAAATTTAAGCAGCTCGCAACCCACTTATACGGCTGCTGCACCAAGAACATTTTTGGTAGGCTTACAATATAATTTTTCATTAAGCAAATAACTATTTTATTCTACCCCTTCAGAGTTTTGAACTCTGAAGGGGTTATATAATACAAAAAGAAAAATGAACAACACACCAAAAGAAGTCAACTCTTCAAAAAAGAAGGATTCCAAGTTCGTTAAAAAAATCAAGCAAAAAATATATGCTTGGCATCGTATTATTGGAATTATTACCATAATTCCGGTTATTTTCTGGACCTTGTCTGGATTAATGCATCCGTTTATGGCACATTTTTTCAAGCCTACAATTGCTAATGAATTTCTAATAGCAAAACCAATTGAAAAATTCCAATTGACGCTTTCCATTCAGGAAGTTTTACAAAAAAATAAGATAGCCGAGTTCAAGAATTTCAGGATTGTT
>CAMAQD010000025.1 GCA_945860385.1 Flavobacterium psychrophilum | reverse complement strand
CTGCTGTTGCTGCTGCTTCTTTGTCTACAGTTTGGCCCGTTGTAGTTGTTGTTTTAGCTACTGATGGGGCAGTTCCATTTTTTTTGGCTTCTCTATCGGCAATAATTTTTAATTTTTTATCTTCTGCTGCTTTTCGTCGTTCTTCATCTGCTAGTTTCCTATTCGCTATAACTGTTTCCCGAGCTAATTTTTTCGCATCTAAGGCTTTTTGTCTATCGGATAATGCTGGGTTGTCAGCTATTGCATCTTCCTTAGCTTCCCGGTCTGCTTCCTCTTTTAGCTGTTTTTTTGTTAATTGTTCTCTTTTTTCTGTTCGATTCAATTGGCGAACTATTTCATCGCTAATGTCATATCGCTTTGCTGCAAAAAGCATTGTCATGTCAGATGATTTATCAAAAATAAAATCATATTTTTTGCGTTCTGCTATATCTTGTGTTATTGTAAATACCTGGTCTTGAATGGGTTTTGTTAAAGCGTTTTTTTGCGTCATCAAATCACCGTTTGGACCAAATCTTTTTTGTTGGTATTCTAAATTTTCGTTTTCAAGGAACACAATCTCACTAATTCTTTCTTCAATAAGACCTTTTGTCAATAAAGCTTTTTCGGCTTTTAGCGCTTCTTTTAATTTATTGATTTCATTTTTTTTGGCTTCAATTTCTTGCTTCCACTTTTGGGCTTTTTGTTCTAATTGGCTTTGCGCTTCGGTGTAATCGGGTACATTTTGCAAAATGTATTCCATATCAATGTAGCCCACTTTTGTGCCTTTAGTTTGTGCCTTAACAGTATTTGCTAAAGTTAGGGCTAAAAATATAAATAAAAATTCTTTTCTCATAACGTTGATGTATTAGAATAATTTATATCCAACTATTAAAATTGTTGTCCAATAATGAAATGCGTTTCCCATCCATGTGCTTTCGGTGCTAACAGACCTCCAGGCAATGGCAATCCATCAAATCCATAACCAAAATCAATTCCTAATAATCCAAATGCTGGCATAAAAACTCTTAATCCTGCTCCAGCGGAACGGCTTAAGGCAAAAGGATTGTAGTTTTTGAAAGTGTCAAAAGAAGATCCCGCTTCTAAAAATGCTAATGCGTATATTGAGGCTGATGCTTTTAATGTAATAGGGTATCTCAATTCTAATGAAAACTTGTTATAAATGGTTGCTCCATTTGACTCGCCAGTTTTTTCGTCAATAGGGGTTAATGAGCCGTTTGGATATCCTCTCAAGGCTACTGTTTCTCTACCATCCATAGAATAATTTGCCATTCCGTCACCTCCTAAAAAGAATCTTTCGAATGGAATTACTCCTCTTTCCTGATTGTAGGCACCTAAGAATCCGAATTCAATTAATGATCTTAATACTAATGGACTCTTATTTGTTCCAGCTACTTTTGTGTACCAATCTCCCTTGAATTTTACTTTATAATATTCAAGCCATTTGTATTTTTCTTGATCCACTTTTGGAACATCTGTATCTGCACTTTGGTAATCTGACCCAACACTCATTGGTCCTGATATTCCATTTATTGTAGTTTGCTTTATATAATCCCCAGGATTTAGCGGTTTGCTATCAACTCCAGAAGTAGAGGTAGTTCCCTGATATTTTGTTTTGTATTCGGCTTGATCTCCTAATGTAGCATAATCCACTCCATTAAATAATGAGTAGGGAAGTGTAAATTTTCCAGTTAAACTAAATTCTGCGCCATATATTGGAAATATTGGATTAATTCCTTTGTTGCTTCGTGAAAATCCTATTGTGTAGGCTAAATTTCGTGATGCTCCATCGCCAAATGTAAATAGTCCAGTGTTATAATTATGTAAATCATAATGTTGGTAACTTATGGTTTGTGACAGACCGAAGTAATCATCAGGAACAGTAAGTCTTTTGTAAATTCCTGCTGAAATTGTTAGGATATTAAAACTTCTACTTTTGTCCACTTTTTGAGTTTGAAAGTCATTATAAAACTGACTCGTGTAGGACAATGAAGTGTTTAATTGTACTGGTTTTCTTTTTCCAAACCAAGGCTCTGAAAACGAAAGACTATAAGTTCTATAATAAGAACTAGCTTGTAATCGTAGTGATACTTTTTGACCATCACCCATAGGAAGTGGCTTGTAAGCTTCTTTATTAAACAGATTTCTAGCAGAAAAGTTATTGAATGACAATCCTAAAGTTCCTATGAATCCACCTCCGCCATAACCTCCTTGTAGTTCTATTTGACTGGCTCCTTTTTCTGTTAAAGGGTATTCAATATCAACAGTACCGGCAGCTGCATCAACGTTTTTGAATTTTGGTTCAATAGTTTCAGGATCAAAAAATCCCAATTGACCAATTTCACGAATGGTTCTGATAAGCAAATCTTTATTGTATTTTTCTCCTGGTTTTGTTCTCAACTCTCGATACACAACGTGATCGTTTGTTTTGTCATTTCCAGTAACAGTAATTTTGTTGAAATACGCTATTGGACCTTCGGTAATTCGAATTTCAAAATCGATAGAATCATTAGCTGTTTTTGTTTCCACTGCGTTAATATTAGAAAACAAGTATCCGTTATTTTGATATAAATTGGTAATGTCATCTCCATCTGGTTTTGACTTATCTGCAATTCTTTTTTCTAAAAGCACTCCATTATAAGTATCACCTTTTTTGATTCCAATCATTCCGAGAAGTCCTTCGTCTGAATACACTGTGTTTCCAAGGAATTTTATATTTCCAAAACGGTATTTGTTGCCTTCTTCGACTTTTATTTTTATCATTATAGCCTTTAAATCTGCATTGTAAGCTACTGAATCTGACAGAATTCGTGCGTCTCTGTAGCCACGTTCCTTGTAAGCTGCAATTACTTTTTCTAAATCGTCATCGTATTTCGCTTGTATAAACTTAGATGTTTTAATGCTAATCAATGTTTTTCGCTTGGTATCTTTCATCGCTGCGCGAAGGGTTTCGGATTTTATTTCCTTATTTCCTTCGAAGACAATGTCTTTAATTTTTACTTTCGATCCTCTATCAATTTTCACAACCATATTGACATGGTTTACTAATGAAGTGTCTATAACGGTATTTATGGTTACTTTGGTATTGTAAAAACCGTCTTTTTTATATTTATTTTCGATGTAATTTTTCGTGGTTGTGATTAAATTTTCATTGACCACTTTCTCTTTTGTAAGGCCGTTGTCTTTTATTAATCCTTCAATTTTACTTTTGCTGATACCAACAAATTTTACTTCATTTAATTTAGGTAATTCTTCGACATGTAAATCAAGGTAAATACTGTCTTTTTCAATTCGATTAATATAAAACGAAATTTCATCAAAAAGCCCAAGCTTTCCTAGCTTTTTGATAGCATTACTTATTTCCTCACCTGGAACTGTTATTTCCTGTCCTTTTTCAAGACCAGCAAATGTAGTTACGGTATTTGCGTTAAAACTTATTTTTCCAACGATATCAACTTTAGCTAATATGTATGTTTTTCCTTGGTCGAATGGTACTCGATCTTGTGCTTTAATTTGCGAAAAACTTCCAAAAATCAATAGGCCTATGAGTAACTTTATGCTTTTTTGTAACACTAAAAAATTATTTAATTTGTTCACTTGTTTTTCCAAATCTACGCTCTCTTTTTTGATAACTAATGATAGCCTCATACAAATCTTGTTCTTTAAAGTCTGGCCACAATACATCAGTAAAATATAACTCTGCGTAGGCAATTTGCCACAACAAAAAATTACTTATTCTATGCTCTCCACTTGTTCTTATTAATAAATCTACCTCTGGTAAATTTCGCGTGTAAAGATGCTCATTTATAATTGAATCGTCAATAGAGTCTATTGAAATTATATTATTTTTAACTTTATCGCTAATGTTTCTTACAGCATTTACGATTTCTTCTCTAGAACCGTAACTTAAGGCCAGGGTAAGCGTCATTCGCGAATTATGCGCAGTTTTTTCAATTACATCCAGAAGTTCGTCTTGCGCTGATTTTGGTAATTTTTCTAAATTACCAATAGTATTTAATTGGATGTCGTTGTCTTGCAAAGTTTTAAGCTCCTTCTTTAATGATCTGACTAAAATTTTCATTAAAGTATCGACTTCAATTTTTGGTCTGTTCCAGTTTTCGGTAGAGAAAGCATAAAGGGTAAGATTTTCTATTCCTAATTTGGCACAAGCCTTTATAATTTCTTTTACAGATTTTGTACCTCTTTCATGGCCTAAAGCTCTCAGAAGTCCTTGTTTTTTAGCCCAGCGACCATTACCATCCATTATGATGGATAAGTGTTTGGGTAATTTTGTTTTGTCTATTTCGTCTTTTAAACTCATTTTATTATTCTACGCAATAACACGGTTTGTTCCCAAAAGTATACGTGAGCGTGATCCCAGAGAAAACGTACCAATCGTTATTATTTATATTTCCAAATTTTATCAAGGTATCATCCTTTGGATTACTACCGTCTAAATTATCAGTTAATGTATATCTTGCTCCAACTTCTAAAGCTAAAATCACATGAGGCAATACATTCGATTTTATTCCTAATGTCATTGGGATAGCTAATGCGCCTATTCTTTCTTTAGCTACAATTTGGTTAGATTGTAAATAGCTCTCACGAAATCTCAAATAATTCAAACCAGAATGGACATAAGGAGTATATTTCCTTTTTACATCGTGCAAATTAAAATCAAAAAAATTAAATTCAAGGCCTAAAGATACTTCTTTTATACTATTTCTAAAATGATATCCCCTTTGATTTCTACTTGGCTCTTTAGAATCAAGGTCGTCGCCTGAATAATAGGCACCATTTAATGAAAATCGATAGGCAAGTCTGGGATTTTTATTCCATTTGTACAAAATTCCTAAAGTAGGTTCGTTTGGAGCGATATATGTTGTTGAACCTAAGTCACCAATATAGTTACTACCACCAACAAAAACGCCAATTTCATGAATTTGTGCATTCATTGAAAAGAATAAAAGCAGGAAAATCAGATTGAGAAATTTATACATTTAATTAAAAATTGCGTGCAAATATAATAATTATCAACGCCAATCTACGCTCATTTTAGTAAATGTCTAACGAATTGGAAAATTGAAACTAAAATTATTTGGAAATTATTGAGTCTACAGTAGAGAAACGGCAAAAAACGAAATATTGTATATCGTGAAGCTAATTTGGTTTAATTTCTACGATCCTCACCCCAAAAGAGTTTGTTGCGCAGGGTTTTCAAGAAGGTGGCATCCGGAATCTCTACCATGTTTATTTCAAAAGGAGATTTTTTGATACACAAAACAGTATCATTATTTACAGAAAATAATCTTGAATCTAAAGAAACTAAATAATGATCGTCTCTACCTGAAACTTTCAGTCTGATTTCTGTTTCATCTGTAACTACAAGCGGCCGCGCATTAAGATTATGCGGTGCAATTGGAGTAATTACAAAACTTTGCACATTTGGAGTCAAAATTGGGCCTCCGCAACTCAGAGAATATCCTGTAGAACCTGTCGGAGTTGCAATAATTAAGCCGTCAGCCCAATAGGAATTTAGATATTCATCATTCAAATAAGTTTCGATGGTTATCATCGATGTGGTTTCTTTCCTGCTCACAGATATTTCATTAATAGCAAAATTGAGATCTTTTATGGCTTCATTTTCTGGTAAACAAGATAAACTGAGCAAAGTTCTTTTAGATATAGAATATTTTTTATCGATAATAAATTGCAAAAATTCAGCAATATTGTCATTTTGAACAGTAGCTAAAAACCCCAAACGACCAGCATTTATTCCTAAAATAGGAACCCCGGAATCTCTCACTAACGTTGCTGCTCTCAAAATCGTTCCGTCTCCTCCGATGCTAATTAGGATGTCAAAACTGCTATCTAATTCAGTATGAGACTCAAATGTTGGATACTCTTTTAGGATAAGATTTTTTTCGAATAAGATTTTCAGAAAATTGGCTTCAATGATTATCTCAACGTTATTCTTAATCAAAAAAGTGAAAATATCTTTTATGATGGGTTCTGTACTATTTTGATAGTATTGACCGTAAATGGCTATTTTCATTTATTAGATATTGAGATATTTGTCTAAATAATCCGAGCGTTCTTTTAATGTGTTGATGTAATTGTCTTCATAATGTTCCGAAATTATTTCATAGTTGTACCTTCTGAAAGATTGAATTATTTCGTTCATTACTCCTAAACTTATTTTTATGGTAACTTGTGTATTTTCAGAATCAGCTTCTGATACAAATAAACCCAAGATTTTGCCATTATTACTTTCAATGATTTGGGTAATTTCTCCCATCGAATATCCTAAAGTATTTTTTTTAACTACAAGTAGTCCGCCAGATTCTTGCAAAAATGGAGTTTCGTGAAAAAAATTCAGAATATCTCTTATTTCGTAATAACCCAAATATTGATTTTTTTGATTTAAAACAGGGACTAAATTTGAATGATTTTTAGCAAAAACTTCTAAAACATCCAGCCAAATCATATTTTCTCTTGCGAAAAAACCTTCAAGAGAGTAGCGATAATCCAAAACTTTTTTGGCACTATCGAATGTTTCTATGTCTTCGGAGGCAATGCTGCCAATGTAAATTCCTTCTTCAATCACAGGAAAATGCGAAAAAGTTAATTCATCAAAAAACTCCTGAACAGCCGCAATAGTTTCCTGACTGTCAATCGCTTTGTAATCATTGGTAATATAGTTGGTAATCTCCGTCATAAAACAATCCTAAATATTTGATGCAAAATAATCAAAATAATACAAAAACCCCTAAATTTAACTTTGTATTTTTGCAAAATTATAAATTGAGTCGAAGACAATGGTATTACTTCGTATCTCGCAATGACAAAATAATGACAAAGTTAAGTGTAAATATTAACAAAATAGCAACTTTAAGAAATGCTCGTGGAGGAAATGTCCCAGATTTATTAAAAGTAGCCACCGATATTCAACAATTTGGAGGGCAAGGAATCACTATTCATCCACGACCCGACGAAAGACACATTCGCTATCAAGATGCTCGAGATTTAAAATCGATCGTTTACACCGAATACAATATTGAAGGGAATCCTGAAAAAAGTTTCATTGATTTGGTTCTCGAAATCAAACCAACACAGGTTACTTTGGTGCCGGATGCCATCGATGCCATAACTTCAAATGCGGGTTGGGATACCAATAAACACAAAGATTTTCTAACTGAAATAGTTCGGGAATTCCAACGAAATGGTATAAGAACTTCGATTTTTGTAGATCCCGTTCTCGAAATGATTGAAGGTGCCAAAATTATTGGAACGGAAAGAATCGAATTGTACACTGAAGCTTTTGCGCACGAATACAATATCGGGAACAAAAACGGAATCGAGCCTTATATAAAATCTGCAGTTTTAGCCAATGAATTGGGATTGGGAATCAATGCGGGACACGATTTAAGTTTAGATAATATCCAGTTTTTCCATCAGAACATTCCGGGATTATTGGAAGTTTCTATTGGTCACGCACTTATTTCCGAAGCTATATATCTCGGATTGGACAATGTGGTCAATATGTATTTACAAAAATTAAAATAAAAGTTCGCCACGAATTTCACGAATTTTCAGCAGATTATAATGGGGAAATTTGGGACTAAAAAACATTAAAATGATTTATTCAAAAATAGAAGGCCAAGGCGAACCACTTTTAATCCTTCACGGATTTCTGGGAATGTCAGATAATTGGAAAACTATGGGAATGCAATTTGCTGCCAATGGTTTTCAAGTGCATCTGTTGGATTTGCGCAACCACGGAAAGAGTTTTCATTCCGAAGAGTTCAGTTACGAATTAATGGCGCAGGATGTTTTCGAGTATTGCAAAGCTAATAATTTAGAAAAAATCAATATTCTGGGACATTCTATGGGTGGGAAAACAGCCATGCTTTTTGCAACGTCACATCCGGACGTAGTTGAAAAATTGATTGTTGCCGACATTGGAACAAAATTTTATCCGCAGCATCATCAAACCATTCTTGAAGGATTGAATGCAGTCGATTTTTCATTAAAACCAAGCCGAAATGAAGTTGAAGAAATCGTGTCAAAATACATAACCGATTTTGGAACCAGGCAATTTTTATTGAAAAGTTTGTATTGGCAAGAGCCGGGACAATTGGCTTTCCGATTTAATTTGGACGTATTCAATGTTAATATGGATGAAATTGGGAAACCGCTTCCCGAGAATGCTATTTTCAATAAACCAACGCTTTTTATTCGTGGCGGAAATTCGAATTACATTCTCGATGAAGATTTTGAAACCATAAAAAATCATTTTCCAGATTCCCGAATCGAAACGATTCCAAATGTCGGGCATTGGCTTCACGCCGAAAACCCGAAACTCTTTTATGAAATAGTGAATTCTTTTTTAACAAAATCAGATAAAAAAAGCCCTTTTCAAATTTGATGAAAAGGGCTTTGT
Source organism: Flavobacterium psychrophilum (assembly GCA_945860385.1). GTDB lineage: Bacteria > Bacteroidota > Bacteroidia > Flavobacteriales > Flavobacteriaceae > Flavobacterium > Flavobacterium psychrophilum_K. The sequence goes on along the minus strand of CAMAQD010000025.1, from coordinate 43,241 downwards.
GTTTAAAAATCGAAATTTAGTTTTTCATGATCTTTATCGTTTCAGTTTTTCCAGAATCGGAGGTTACTTTCAACAAATAGGCTCCAGATTGTAACGATTTCAAATCTAAACTTACATTATCTAAGTCTGAAAAGTTAGATTTATACACTTGTTTTCCTAGTAAGTCAAAAACGGAAGCTTCTTTTATTTGAGATGCATCAGAGTTTAAATATAATGTTCCATTTGTTGGATTTGGATAAGCACTAATATGATTATTACTATCAAAATTCGGATTTTTCAAGGGTATTCCAGTGAATTTAGAAATCCCGCCAGTCGTTGCGTTTGTATTCATTCCAGCCGAAAACCCAAAGGTATCATTTAAAAAAGCTAATTCTCCTCGAAAAATCCCGGTATCCATCGTAACCCAGGTCAATCCATCATTCAAGCTAAAAGATGAGCCTAACGGGTTCGCGTAGGCGCTTGATATTACTTTAGAGGTCCCGGGGATATAAGCAATATTAGTATTGAAAAGATTGCCGGTTTTTGGAACCAGAGTCCAAGTTGCCCCACCATCACTAGTACTGTAAAGTGTCGCGGAGCTGTATAGCATTAAAAGACCTTTATTAGCATTAGAAAAAGTAAAACGGTCAAGAGCAAAATCTACGCTCGGAGTTGGAATTAAATTAACAGTCCAGGTTAATCCTTTATCCGAAGATTTGAATATTCTTCCTTGGTCAGTTCCAAACCAAATTGTATTTCCTGAAACTGTATAGCGATTAAAATAGCCAAACTCTGCTCCAATTGGCGATGGATTTGGAATATTTGCTCCAGGAACTCTATTCCAAGTTGTTCCTCCGTCTGAGGTTGTGTAAATTTCGAATTCTCCTCCTTCCGGATCGCCTTGGGCAATTCCGTTATTGGCATCCCAAAAATAAACGAAGTTAGGATAGGAATCTGCGGAGTCGAACAATGCAGTTGGCTGTTTTGTCCAATTTGTTCCACCATCAATTGTTTTCCAGATTCCACCCGTATTCGTTGCTCCTGGAGATACAGAAATCCAAGCTGTCGTGGCTGACGCAGCTGTTATGGATGACGATCCCATATCGGTAGAATTTGGTCCCAAATTTATAGAACCTGCAGTCCAAGTATTCCCGCCATCAATACTGCGTGTATATTCTTTTACTAAATAAATGGGGGCTAATTGATTGGCATTATCAAATGCATTTGCCCAAATTACATTTGCATTTACTATCGAAATACTGTTTAAAGATCTCGCGGGGGTAGCAAATCCAGTAGCAGCTTCAGTCCAAAATTGAGCGTTTACGCCAAATGAACTTGCAATTAGTGCAAAAAGTAATATTTTTTTCATAACTTTAACTTTAATGTTTGTGTGACGAAGATATAGAAAAAATGAATTTAATTGAAATATTTATTTTACTTTTGAAATAAAAACGCTTATGAGACTACTTATTAGAATTCTAATTACTGCAGGATTAGTTATGCTTATCTCAAGTTTAATGACAACTGTAGATGTCGATGGTTTTACTACAGCTGTAATCGTTGCAGCAGTTTTGGGATTGCTAAACCTATTTGTAAAACCAATCTTGGTTATTTTGTCATTGCCTGCAACAATACTAACATTTGGATTATTTTTATTTGTAATTAATGGACTAATTATTTTTCTTTGCTCAAGATTAGTGGACGGATTTAGGATAAACTCCTTCTGGACGGCTATTGTCTTCAGTATAATTCTCTCCATTTGTCAGTCTATTGTATATAAAATAGTAGGAGAAGATAAATAAAAATACTATGTATTTAAGGTAAAATAAAGAGCTAAAATTCAATAGCTTAAAAACTTGTTTGGGTTGCAAAAATTTTATAATTTTGCAACCCAATTTTATTATGTAAATTAACGAAGAAAATGGATATTAAAAGAGTAGCATTAGACACAGTTCATGAAACAATCGTAATGACAGTTGTTAACATGGATTACAAAGGTCAAGTAGCAAAAAGAATAAACGAAAAAATGCCTTTAGCAACCGTAAAAGGTTTTAGAAAAGGGGCTGTACCAAAAGACCTTGTTGAAAAACAATACGGAAAAGCTATTAAACAAGAAGAAGTTAAGAAAGTAGTTGATTTGGCTTTAGAGCGTTACTTAGCGTCAGAAAGATTAAATCTTTTGGGAACTCCTCTTGCAAAAGTGAACGAAAATTTCAATTGGGATGCCGAAGAATTGGTATTTGAATACGAAATCGGTTTGGTTCCAAATTTCGAGATTGATTTAGATGCAAAAAATAACATCATAAAATATATTGTGACGGCCGATGATAAATTAATTGACGGTCAAGTAGAACGCATCCAAAAACAATTTGGAACTCCAATTCCTCAGGAAGTCGTTGCGGAAGGTGTTGATATTAAAGGAGTCTTTACTAACGAAGCCGAAGGAATCGGAAATACTACAACTATTACTTTGTCAATTTTCAAAGACAAAGCTACTGCCGATAAATTTATTGGTAAAAAAGTAGGCGATGTAGTAACTGTAAACACTAAAGGATTATTCGAAGACGATCATCAATTGATGGATTATCTAAAAGTAGGTCACGATAATGTTCATGGTTTAGAAATTGATGTCGATTTTACTATCGAAGCTATCACCATTTCTGAGCCAGCGGAATTGAACCAAGAATTGTTCGACAAACTTTTTGGACCTGGAAACGTAGCTTCATTGGAAGATTTGAAAGCAAAAATCAAAGAAGATGCAGAAGCTCAATTTGCTCAACAAGCAGACCAAAAATTATTAGGTGATGTAACGGAATTTTTAATCGAAAACACAAAATTCGATTTGCCAGCTGAATTCCTTAAAAAATGGTTGCAAACTGTAGGTGAGAAAAAATTATCTCCAGAAGAAGCTGAAGTAGAATATGCAAGATCTGAAAAAGGATTGCGTTTTCAATTAATCGAAGGAAGAGCATTGGCTCAAAGCGATATCAAAATTACTTTCGAAGATTTGAAATCGTTTACAACAAAAAATATTCGTCAGCAAATGGCACAATTCGGACAAACAAATCCTACTGATGAAGAAGTTCAAGGAATTGTAGCTAGAGTTTTGTCGAACCAAGAAGAAGTAAAAAGACTTTCTGACCAAGTAGTTGCCGAAAAATTATTGGAAGTTTTCAAAGAGAAAGCAAATCCAACTACTAAAGAAGTAACTTACGACGAATTTATTGCTGCGTCTTACGGAGAATAAGTTCAAAAAAAATTAAGTATATTTGAGCGTCAAAAGATTATTTTTTTGACGCTCTTTTTGTAAACTTCAGGTTAAAAGGTATTGTTCTTGAAATCTAATATTTAGAAAGAAGACATATTGGCATCATTTGTAAAGAGGTATAACCTTTGATAAAATAAATATTTAGTATATAAAGTAAAACTTAGAACAAATAAATATGAACTACGGTAAAGAATTTAAAAAATTTGCTACAAAACACCAAGGTGTAAACGCAATGTATTACGACAAAATAGTGGCGGCAATGAACCCAACCAATATGACGCCTTATATCATTGAAGAACGGCAGTTGAATATTTCTCAATTAGATGTTTTTTCGAGATTGATGATGGATCGAATTATTTTCTTGGGAACAGGAATCGATGACCAAATCGCCAATATCGTTCAAGCGCAATTGCTTTTCTTAGAAAGTGCCGATGCTTCTAAAGACATTCAAATTTATTTGAATTCTCCTGGAGGTAGCGTTTACGCAGGATTGGGAATTTATGATACAATGCAATACATCAAACCTGACGTTGCTACAATTTGTACAGGAATGGCAGCTTCTATGGGAGCGGTTCTTTTGTGTGCCGGAGCAGCAGGAAAACGTTCGGCGTTGCCACATTCAAGAGTAATGATTCACCAACCATCAGGCGGAGCACAAGGTGTTGCAACCGATATGGAAATCAACTTGCGTGAAATGTTGAAATTAAAAGACGAATTGTACCAAATCATTTCGCAACATACAGGACAAACTTTTGATAAAGTGCACAAAGATAGTGAGCGCGATTATTGGATGATTGCCGATGAAGCTAAAGAATACGGAATGATTGATGAAGTGTTGAGAAGAAGTTAAATGAGATGACAGATAACAGATTTCAGGTGGCATTCTCGCAATCTGAAATCTGCAATCTGAAATCTGCAATCTAAAAAGATGGCAAAACCAAAGTTAGAATGTTCATTCTGTGGAAGAAAAAAACCGGAAACCAATTTATTGATTGCCGGAATCGATACACACATTTGTGATAAATGCATCGAACAAGCCCACGGAATCGTATTAGAAGAGTTAAAATCAAGTAGCAAAAATCATTTGTCTACGGATTTGGTGTTGAGAAAACCAAAAGAAATCAGGGCTTTCTTGGATCAATATGTTATTGGTCAAGACCAAACCAAAAAAGTAATGGCAGTTGCAGTTTACAATCACTACAAACGATTGATGCAACAAGAATTGCACGATGATGTGGAGATTGAAAAAAGTAATATTATTATGGTGGGACAAACCGGAACCGGTAAAACATTGGTTGCCAAAACCATTGCCAAAATGCTTGATGTTCCCCTAGCAATAGTTGATGCAACCGTATTGACAGAAGCTGGGTATGTTGGAGAAGATGTCGAAAGTATTTTGACGCGTCTTTTACAAGCTGCCGATTATGATGTTGCCAAAGCCGAAAGAGGAATTGTTTTCATTGACGAAATCGATAAAATTGCCCGCAAAAGCGACAATCCATCTATTACTCGTGATGTTTCTGGAGAAGGAGTGCAACAAGCTTTATTGAAATTATTAGAAGGAACTGTGGTAAATGTTCCCCCAAAAGGAGGAAGAAAACATCCAGACCAAAAATTTGTTGAGGTCAATACTCAGAATATTTTGTTTATTGCAGGAGGCGCTTTCGACGGAATTGAAAGAATCATTTCCAAACGTTTGAACCGTCAAGCTGTGGGTTATTCAACTTCCAGAAATGTGGATAATATTGACAAAGACAATTTATTGCAATACATTATTCCAAAAGACATCAAAGATTTTGGATTGATTCCTGAAATTATTGGTCGTTTGCCAGTCTTGACGCATATGGATCCATTGGATAGAGAAACCTTGAGAGCGATTTTGACCCAACCTAAAAACGCGTTAATCAAGCAATATCAAAAATTATTTTTAATGGATGATGTTGAATTTAGTATCACTGACGAAGCTTTAGATTTTATTGTAGAAAAAGCATTGGAATACAAATTGGGAGCTCGTGGATTGCGTTCGTTATGCGAAGCCATCTTGACAGATGCGATGTATGAATTGCCAAGTTCTGATGATAAAATATTAGAAATCGACGTGGATTACGCCAAAGAAACTTTGAACAGAAATTTATTGAAACGATTGGAGATTGCTTCTTAAATTTTTGATTTATAGAATTTAAAACCCGACAGTTTTTAAAAATTTGTCGGGTTTTTTGTTTTTTTGCTATGTGAAAAAACCACCAATATCCTTTTTTATAACCAATAGATTGTCGATTTTTGCCCATCGTAAATTAATACAATAAAAATGGCAACAGCAGATAAAGAGATTATTTTATTAAAAGTTTCCGGACAGGACAAACCAGGGGTAACTGCGGGTTTAACCGCTATATTGGCCACTTATGGGGCTACCATTTTAGATATTGGTCAAGCCGATATCCACGATACGCTATCCTTAGGGATTTTATTTGAAGTAAAAGCAGGTTCTGGTTCAGGCAGTGTTTTAAAAGATTTATTATTTAAGGGATATGAATTAGGAATTAAGGTAAAATTTATTCCGATTTCGATTCCTGACTACGAAATTTGGGTAAAAGGACAAAGCAAACAACGCTATATCATTAATGTTTTGGGTGAAACTTTGACAGCAATGCAATTAGCAGCCGTAACCAAAATAATGTCGGATCAAAATTTGAATATAGACTCAATTATTAGATTAACAGGACGAACATCAGTGGTTGATATAGAAGAATATCCTCGTTCTTGTGTGCAATTATCGGTTACTGGAACCATAGTGAACAAGGCAGCGATGACCGCTCGTTTTATGGAAGTTTCTGGCGAATTGAATGTTGATATTTCGTTTCAAGAAGATAATATGTACAGAAGAAATCGCCGTTTGGTGTGTTTTGATATGGATTCGACTTTGATTCAAACCGAAGTAATCGATGAATTGGCAGAATTAGCAGGAGTGGGCGAACAAGTTAGAGCCATTACAGAATCAGCAATGAATGGTGAAATTGATTTTAGCGAAAGCTTCAAAAAACGTATGGCTTTGTTAGCAGGTTTGAGCGAAGACGTTTTGCATAATGTTGCCATAAATTTACCGATAACCAAAGGCGCACATCGCTTGATGAAAGCCTTGAAATATTACGGATATAAAACAGCTATCTTATCGGGAGGGTTCACTTATTTTGGCGATTATTTGCAAAAAGAATTAGGAATAGATTACGTTTATGCCAATCAATTGGAGATCAAAGACGGTAAATTGACAGGAAAATATCTAGGCGAAATTGTTGATGGTGCAAAGAAAGCAGAATACCTAAAAGCCATCGCCGAAAAAGAGGGCATTCACATTAATCAAACTATTGCAGTGGGTGATGGTGCGAATGATTTACCTATGTTGAACTTGGCCGGTTTGGGAATTGCTTTTCACGCCAAACCAAAAGTAAAAGAAAGTGCCTCAACATCTATTTCTAGCTTAGGTCTTGATGGGGTTTTATACTTATTAGGCTACCACGACAGACATATTGATATGATGCAGGAGTAGAAGTACTGCTATGTAATATAAATCAAAATCCCGTATTGAATTTTCTATACGGGATTTTTTGATTGAATATTTACTATTTGCGAATTGTGATATATTTTTGATTCAGGTTTGATTTGCTTTCCCGAAACTTTACAAATTCCTCTTGCGCCACAACTCATTCTATGTGGCCCACAAGAAGCCAAAATAAAAATCACAAACACTATTAAAATTTTTTTTTTTCATTTTTACTGATGCACAATTACCTGCATATTTTTCAATTGTTCCAAATAATCTCTTTCGTTTGACAATCTTGGAACTTTATGTTGACCGCCTAGTTTTTGTTTTTCTTTTAACCAATCGTAAAACAAATTCGGTCGTGCAATGTTGATTATTAAAGGATTCAAGGTCATATTGTTGTAGCGTTTGGCCTCGTAATCGGAATTTAAAGATTGCAAAGTTTCGTCCAATACTTTTTGGAAATAAGCAATGTCGTCCGGGTTTTTCTTGAATTCGATAATCCATTCGTGGGCGCCTTTTTCCTTGTCTTTCATAAAAACGGGCGCAACAGTATAGTCGACCATTTCGGTTCTGGTAATATGACAAGCTTTGGCAATAGCCTGATCAGTATTTTCAACCATCAATTCTTCGCCAAAAACATTAATGTGGTGCTTGGTTCTTCCTGTTACTCTAATTTTATAAGGGCTTAATGATGTAAAACGCACTGTATCTCCAATCATATAACGCCACAAACCAGAATTTGTCGTGATTATTATGGCATAATTTTTAAAAAGCTCCACATCCGATAATCGAACAGTTTTTTGATTCGGTGTTCCAAAAGTATCCATTGGAATGAATTCATAGAAAATTCCGTAATCTAGCATCAGCAATAAATCGCTGGAATAATTCAAATCCTGAATGGCAAAAAATCCTTCGGAAGCATTATATATTTCGTAATATTTGAAATCTTTTTTCGGCAGTATTTTTTGGTATTGTTCGCGATAGGGTTCAAAATTTACGCCGCCATGAAAATATACTTCTAAGTTTGGCCAAAGTTCCAATAAATTCCCTTTGCCAGTTTCCGTGAGTAATTTATTCATTAGCACCAAAAGCCAGGAAGGAACTCCAGCAAAACTGGTTACGTTTTCATTTTTAACTTCGTTGATTATCGCAGGAATTTTGGTTTCCCAATCGCTCATCAATGAAATTTCTTTGTTAGGAGTGCTACTAAAATCAGCCCAAAGCGGCATATTTTCGATTAATATTGCTGATAAATCACCAAACAAAGTATTGTTGTCTTCATAAATTTGGGCGCTTCCGCCAAGGCGAAGGCTTTTTCCCAAAAACATTTCGGAATTTTCGTTGTTGTTCAAATACATACACAACAAATCCTTGCCTGCTTTATAATGGCAATCCTCCAGCGCTTCTGGACTTACAGGGATGAATTTGCTTTTGGCATTGGTTGTTCCACTGGATTTGGCAAACCATTTTATAGGTGTTTCCCAAAAAACATTTTGTTCGCCTTTCCTTGTTCTTTCAATCAAAGGCTGTAATTCTTCGTAGGTCGAAACGGGAACTCTTTCGGCAAAAGTTGCATAAGAATGAATGGAATCATAATCGTACTTCTTGCCTATAACCGTATTTTCGGAAGCTCGGATTAAATTCATCAACAATTCTTCCTGAACTTCGTTCGGATACTTCAGGAAAAGTTCTATTTGATGAATTCGTTGTTTAAGAACCCAAGAAGCAAACGAATTGATGACAGTTATTGGCATTCTGATTTTAGATTTTAGATTTTAGATTTGTTTAAAGGAGAACAAATACTAACTTTACAACTTCATCAAAAATAGTGTTTTTTTTTTAAGTTTTGGAAATTTCTAATTTCTATTTCTCGATTCAAAAAATCTAAAATCTAAAATCTACAATGACTTACGAAGGCACACTTACCAAAATGCAAACTGAATTTGCAAACCCAATTCAATATTATTTGGTTTTCGAGAATAGTTTTTTGAACGTAAATCAATTGCTAAACAAGAATGTCGAAATCTCTTTTCAGGGTTACCAATGTTTGAATTGCGGTAAAAAGAAGAAAATATACCGTCAAGGATTTTGTTACGATTGTTTTTATTCGAGTCCAGCCGTTGGCGATTGGATTATGAAACCCGAATTAAGTACGGCACATTTGGGAATTCAAGACCGAGATTTGGTCTATGAAGAAAAAGTACAATTGCAGCCTCACATTGTATATTTAGCTTTGTCCAGCGAAGTAAAAGTAGGGGTAACCAGAAAAACACAAATGCCCACCCGATGGATTGACCAAGGTGCAACTCAAGCTATCTCTATCGTGGAAGTTCCAAATCGCTATCTGGCAGGAATCACCGAAGTTGCATTGAAAAACCATTATGCAGACAAAACCAATTGGCGAAAAATGCTCCAAAACGATGTAGATCATGTAGATTTAATTGCCGAAAGATTGAAAGTCGAAAACCTAATTCCAGCCGAAGCCAGAGAATATTTCTACTCTGAGAAAAATGATTTGTACGAAATGCACTTTCCGGTTTTGGAATATCCAAAAAAAATAAATAGTTTAAGTTTGGAGAAAACACCCAATTATCAAGGAAAATTGACTGGAATAAAAGGACAATACCTGCTTTTTGAAGATGGAACTGTTTTTAATGTCCGAAGTTCGGAAGGATATGTGGTAAGAATTGAAATTTAAAAGGTCATTACTTCTTGCCTCGCATTGACTTTAGGGCGTTTTTGGCTCTTCTGCTTTTTTCTTTTTACCGAATAACCCATTCAATAAATCACTGGCTTTTGCTTTTACGTCTTCTTTAGTAGTTGGCTTTGCTGGAGTTGCCGTTTTCGAAGTATCGGCAGGTTTATTGTTTTTATTAATGAAATCAGTCAAAGCCGAGGTTCCTTGTTTTACCAATCGGTCTTTTTGCTGATTTACTAGCTGAGTGGTCAATTTTGTTACAGCGCTGTTGATGTCTGTTGTGATTTTAGGATTCGTAAAGTTTCCGACAAGCATTGCATTAATTGGAATACTTTGCAATTTTGCAGCATCGGCTGGCGATAATTTTGCTATTAAAGCGTTCGCTTCCGTTCCGAGATATTTGGCTGGAACATCAAATTTCAGATTGTAATTCATACTTTGGTCAAAACCGTGCGTTCCGCCAATGGTAGCTTTTATGTCTTGATACTTGATGTCAAAAGGTTTTACATTTACTTTTCCGTCCTTGAAGGTTAGCGCTGCTTTCAAATTATTCATATTGACTTTACTCATATCAATGAACTTCAAATTGGAACCCAATGCATTTAACAAAGTCGAATTTTCGGCACTAACTGTTGTCGAAAGTAATTGTCCCAATAAATCTCCCGTTAGCGTTGCCAAGTCAGGAGTCAGTGCTGTTGCATCAAGATTTCCGTTGAGTTTGATAGTCGAATTCAATTTTCCGTTGATGATTCCGGCTATTGGCGCGATTTTTTTCAACATATCGAGTTGGGTGAATGATTGTTCAATATCTACTTGATTCAAATTCAAATCCATATTGAATACGGGCACTTTCCCTTTGGTAGAAACCGCTCCATTCAAACCGATTGTTCCTCCAAAAATGGATGATTTTACGTTTTGCAAAGTAACTTTTTCGTCTTTCACAATCAGTTTTCCCGAAACATCTTTCAAGGTTAGATTATCATATAAAACGGTGTTGGCTTTTGCGGTAAGCGTACAATTCAAGAAAGCCGGAATTTTCATTGCGTCTGCTTTTTTCGTTTCCGTTTTTGCAGAATCTTCACCAGTTGTCATAAAATCATCTACGGCTAATTGTTTGGAATTCATAAAGAAATCTCCTTTCAATTCTTGATTTCTGAACATAAATCCATAGAAATTTTCCAAAACTCCTGTAACGCTCAAATCACTTTTTCCGGTCGTTGCATTGAATTGTTTCAAATGAACTTCACTTGGATTGAACTGAACCAAAGCATTGCTAATTGTCATCGTTTTGCCGTTTTCATCCGCATAGTTGAAACCCGATAAGCTCATTGTTCCCGCATTGTTAATGTTTTGATATTGAATTTTTTCAACCGATTGCATATCGAATTTGGTGGTTACATCGGCTTTTAGAATTCCGGATAAAGGTTTGTCCAGTTTTATAGGATAAGCTTTGGATACATTTGCTAAATTGATAGTTCCTTTCAAAGCAGCATCGATGATGGCATTTTGAGTGATATTTCTAATGTTGGCTTTGGCATTAAAAACGTCCTGATCAATTTTGAAAGAGAGCTTGTCCAGATTGATGTAAGTATCATTTAAAATTCCTGTTTCATTGATGATTTTAGTATCAATAATAATATTTTGAACCGATTTCGGAAGATTTGGATATTGAAAAGAAGCATTGTTGGAAGCAATTTTAATGTTGAATTTCGGAACGGTTGTATCCGAATATAAACCTTTGGCAAAACCAGCTATAGTAAAATCACCAGTTGTTTTTACGTTTTCCAAACTCGAAGAATAAGTTGCGGGAATAAGCCCCAAGAAGTTTTTGAATGAAGAAGTTGGTGTTTTGAATGTCAAATCATATTCTTGTCCGCCGTCGACCATTTGAATAAATCCATCTAATTCAATTGGCAATTGATTGATTAATGCTTTGTTTTTCTTGAAAGTATATTTGTTGTTTTTTAAATCGATTCCCAAAATAGCGTCCAAACTAATGGAAACATTTTTCATATAATTGATTTTATCCATCGAAAGGACAATTTTGGCTGTCGATTTGGTGTCTAAATCCAATTTTTGAGCAGCAAAATCGCCTGTTCCTTTGTGGTTTAAACTGTCAATGGTCATTTTTATTTTCGACTTTTCGTCAAAATAACGGAACTGAAAATTCTCTATTTTATATTCTTGGATTTTTAGTGACAAAGGATTGCTTTTTCCATCTTCCTTAGTTTTGGCATTCTTCAAAGCGATATCATAATTGCCTAATCCGTCTTTGTTGAAAATAATGTTGATTAACCCGTTTTTAGAACTGATTCCGTCAATATTCATCGTTTCTTCTTTTCCTTTGAAAAGTTCTTTGATAGACATTTTCAAATTCAATTCGCCCAAGGATACTAATGTGTCGCCTTCAAAAGGGGCTTTATTGATAATGACTAATTTTTGGATAGTTACATTTGCGTGAGGAAAATCTTTGAACAAACTTAAATCTGCATCTGCAAAAGAGACTGTGGCATCGACTTTTTCGTTGATGGCTTTCGAAATTTTGGCTTTTATTTGATCTTTAAAAAGAAATGGAGCTGCAAATAAAGTTCCGATAAAAAGGATCAGTACAATTCCTATGGTTATTAAAATTTTCTTAGTCATAATTTAAATTTTTAAAGGCCAAAAATGAATCAAAAATAATGCCTTAGTATTTTACACAAAAGTAGTTGATTTAAAATCCAGTATTTTTTTCGAAGATATTTATAAGGAATACTTTAACTATAACTCACAAAAAAATCCATTTAACCAATTGATTAAATGGATTTTCAGATAAAATAAAATTGTTTTTTTAATGAATCGTAATCTCAAAAGGCATCATTGCCTGAACTCCTTTTCGAGCTTGAACCTTTTTTAATTGTTCCATCAAACGATAAGTTTCTTCGCCAAATTCTTCTTTTATAAATGATTCTTTAGATTTTGCAAAAGGAAAATTATTAAAAATATCATTCATATCTTTTTCGTATTCAGGGAAGTTTTGTGTGCTGTACCTTTTTGTTTTTGCAATACTTGCGGCTTCTTTTATGGCATCATCCAAACCGCCTATTTTATCAACAAGTCCAATTTTCAATGCTTGAGAACCTGACCAAACTCTGCCTTGTCCAATCGAATCTACTTGTGCAGCAGTCATTTTTCGTCCAGCAGCCACGTGTGATACGAATGTTTTGTAAATATGTTCCACACTTTCTAGTGTAACCGCTTTGAATTTTTCGTCCATTGGTACAAACGGACTGTATTCTGCTGCGTTATCATTAGTTTTTAATTGCTCAGTATGAATACCCATTTTGGTTGCCAATGGAGTGAAATTTGGTAAAATCCCAAAAACGCCGATCGAACCTGTAATAGTATTGTTTTCAGCAAAAATTTTGTTGGCATTACTAGCAATATAATAACCCCCAGAAGCCGCATAATTTCCCATCGAAACCACAACAGGCTTCACTTTTTTGGTCAATTCGATTTCTCTCCAAATCAAATCCGATGTCAAAGCACTTCCACCGGGACTGTCAATTCTTAACACAATGGCCTTTACATTTTTATCTTTTCTGGCTTCAATCAAAGAGCGATTCATTGAGCCTTCGCCAATAGTATTAACGTCGCCTTCGCCTCCCATAATTTCTCCTTGCGCATAAATAACAGCAATTTTATCTTGCGAACTATTGGTTTCAGAAGTGGTAGCAACTTTTCGAGCATAATCTAAAATGCTTATTTTGTTATATTCTTCGTCAGCATCGACTTTTAATTTTTTTCTAATGGCATTGTGATACTCATCTTCGTAAGCAATGATGTCGACCAATTTTTCGGCTTTTGCCATTTCGGGAGTTCTCGCTAGAAGTCCGTTAGCAATTTCGTTTAATTTCGCTACAGAAATATTTCTACTTTTAGAAATTTCATCAACAACGGAGTTCCAAACAGAATTCAATAAAGACATTGTTTGTTCTCTATTGGCTTCGCTCATTTTGTTGTCTAGGAAAGGTTCGACAGCACTTTTGTATTTTCCGTGACGAATGACTTCCATTTTTATACCCGATTTTTCTTGTAAATCTTTAAAAAACATCAATTCGGCTGACATTCCTTTGAAATCAAAATCACCCACTGGATTGATATAAATCGTGTTGGCGACGGAATTCAAATAATATTCTTTTTGTGAGTAGGAATTGGCATAAGCCATAACAAATTTCCCTGATTTTTTAAAATCTTCGAGAGCATCGCGAAGGGCTTTTCTTTGTGCCATTCCCAATTCAGAGTCATTGTTCAAAATTGAAATTCCCTTAATATCGCTGTCTGTTTTGGCGCTTTCAATAGCTTTGATAATATCAGATACACCTACTTTTTCGCCATCGGCCAAAATGGTTACCCAGGGATCTTTGTATTTTCCTGCATAATCATTTTTGATGTTTTCTAATTGTAATTCGATAACCGAATCATTTTTTACAGCTACCTCTTCGGAATCACCGCCAAAAATTGCAGCAATTAAGATTATCCCAAAAAAGAATAACATTAAAAAAACAAACAACCCAACAATGGTTGCCAATACATTTCCTAAAAATCTCATATTTATATTTTTTTTTATTAGTAGCTAAAGAAGTTGATTTGTTACAAATCTAAGACCCAAAAAGTATAAATTTAGTTATCAACACTGGCGCAAATATAGTTCAATTCTAAAATTGTTTTAGTTAATTTGTGGTTAATATGAAATCACAGCATCAGGTCGTTTTATCTTTAGGCACTAATCAAGGCAATCGCATTCAGAATATAGAAAATGGCTTGCAATTGATTCATCAGGAAATAGGAACTATACTCAAGGTTTCTAAGTTATATGAAACGCCATCTTGGGGTTTTGAAAGTGATGCTTTCTATAATTGTGCATTGGTTGTTCATACTTTTGCTTCAGCCCACAAAATTTTAGAGCAGATTTTGAATATTGAAAAACGATTGGGTCGTGTTCGAGGGGATACATTAGGATACCAATCCCGGATTATCGATATTGACCTTATTGCTTTCAACGAAGAAATAATTGACACGGAAGAGTTACAAGTTCCACATCCGTTGATGCAAAACAGAAGGTTTGTTTTGTTGCCAATGTTAGACTTGAATTTAAATTGGATGCATCCAGTTTTACATAAAAAAATCGCCGAATTGTTGGAAATTACTCCTGACAAAAGTGTGTGCACAATTGTAAAGAAATTAGAAAGTCCATTAGACAGTATTCCTTTGGAACAGTTTAATTATATTGCCTTCGAAGGGAATATTGGGGCTGGAAAAACCACTTTGACCACAAAAATTGCCGAAGATTTTAATGCTAAAACCGTTTTGGAACGTTTTGCTGACAATCCGTTTTTGCCTAAATTTTATGAAGATCAAAACAGGTATGCTTTTCCTTTAGAAATGTCTTTTCTTGCTGATAGATACAAACAATTGTCTGATGATTTAGCACAATTTGATTTGTTCAAGGATTTTATTGTAGCCGATTATCATATTTTCAAATCCCTTATTTTTGCCAAAGTAACGCTGCAAGAAGACGAATTTAGATTGTATAAAACGCTGTTCGATATTGTTTACAGAGAAATGCCAAAACCAGATTTGTATATTTATTTATATCAAAATACGGAACGTTTATTAGCCAATATCAAAAAAAGAGGTAGGAGTTACGAGCAAAATATTCCAGCCGATTATTTGGATAAAATTAATGGTGGCTATTTGGATTACATTAAATCTCAAACCAATTTGAATGTTCTGATTATTGATGTTTCGGATAGAGATTTTGTTGAAAACCAAGAAGATTATCTTTATATTTTGAATGAGATTCAACGGAAAATCGGCAAATAATTTACTTTAAATTCTTATCTTTTTAAAGAAAAATGCCCTTTGATTTCGGGTTTTCCATTTTCTAAGTTCAATACATACCAATAATCATCTGCAGGCAAAGGAGCACCATTATAGTTTCCGTTCCAGCTTTTGTTTATTGCATTTAGCGTTGTGATGTACTTGCCATAACGGTCAAATAGTTGTACTTCGGCTTGCGGGTATTTTGAAATTCCTTTAATTTCCCAGACATCATTGTAGGAAT
The DNA here is from genome assembly GCA_945860385.1 of Flavobacterium psychrophilum. GTDB lineage: Bacteria > Bacteroidota > Bacteroidia > Flavobacteriales > Flavobacteriaceae > Flavobacterium > Flavobacterium psychrophilum_K. Next base: position 27,649 of record CAMAQD010000025.1, on the reverse strand, counting down.
CACCGTTTGGCGTGAAAAATTTTGGAACGCCAACAATTGCAATTGCTTGGTAAACCTGACCACATCCATTTTTATCAGTAACATACACAACGTGTTCTCCTGCGGGGACATTATTAAAAAAATTAGAATCTTGCCAAAATCCAGTTGGTTCATCTATGCTGTACTGGTAATCTCCTGGTCCGGTTGCATTGACAGTTACAGTATTAACGTCGGCTAGGTCGACAACATCAATGGAGACAATTGTGGCGATATTCGATGCGGTGACAGTTATGGTTCGGATTCTGCTACAACCAGAATTATTGATTACTTCAACGGTATAATCTCCCACGGTATTTACGTCTAACGTTGGGGAATTTGAGCCTACAATTATTCCATCCTTTGTCCAAATATAATCGTAATCACTTGTTGGCGAACCGTCTAAAATACCTGCATTTAGTGTTACAAAAAAGGTCGAAAGATTAGAACATACCAACTCATTTGAAAGTCCATCCAAATTCAAATCAATGGTAGGAACAGGATTAACAACAAAATTTAATGTAGTTGTTGCGGCACAAATTGTGTTTAATGGGTTTTGAACAGTTGCAGTAATGTTTTGACTATTGGTAACGAAAGGATTGGGTAATGGGCTTGGTAAAAGAACATTGTTTTCATCGAAATATTTAACATTCATTCCAATTTGTCCTCCAAGAATGGTGGTTTCGAATGTAGAGGTATCAAACGCAAATTTCCCATCTTGATTTATTGGATTCGCTTCATCATCACAAGCTGTAGTGAACGCAGAAGGAACCGCATTAGCAATTGGAGAAGCATCTACAATAAAAGTTATGGTAGTTTCATCAAAACAGAGCTGCGGAGTATTATTAGTCACGACGGCTTTAATGGTTTGCGAAGTTGATGTGAAATTTACTGGAAAAGGACTTGTAATTGAAATTCCGTTGGCATCTTTCAAAGGATTGTTGGCTTGATTGTAATAAGTAACTGTTACGTTATTTTGTCCTTTTAATAAATCAGATTCCAGCGAAGAAGTACTGAATGTAAATATTCCATCGTTGTTATCGTCACATTGTCTAGGAATTATTATTGTATTTGCAACTGGCAATGCTTCAACATTTAAAGTTAAATATGGGCCTAAACCATAACAGGCATTGTCCAAATCGCTATCGATTCGGATCCAAATATCTTGCGAATTGGGATATCCAATGTTTCTGTAATTTGAAATATCGGTTATTACATTAAGTTCTGCTAAGGCATCCGATTCGTTTTTGTAATAATTTATGTTATACACTTGGTTTGTTGGTAATTGCGCTAGTATAATCGCTTTTGTTGCAGAGAAATCAAAAGTGGTGATACCATCACGTTTGTTATTATTGGCAGTATTATTTCCACTGGCATCTAAAAAATCATCGCAAACAGGTGCGAACGGAATTTTGTAGTTTGGATTAATGTTGGTAGCAGGAACTTTCAACGTTATTTTTGCAACACTAGAACACCCAGTTATTTTATTGGTTATTCTTGACCAAATGTCCATTACTGTTGGAGTCGTATTTTCAAAAGCCAATTCATGTGGAATCAAATCAGCTGCAATGGCATTATTCGCTCCGTTTGAAGAAGTGTAGTATGTAAATGTTTCATTGTTATAGTTGGCTGAAATTACATTATTATTTACGGTCAAATTAAATAATGTTTTTCCATCCGCAATTAAGTCGGAATCACATTGCGTAATGGTAACATCCTTGACAACTGGCAATGGATTAATAGTCACTGTAATTTCAGATCGTGGTCCTTCGCATCCTGTAGCTGTGATGGTTTGGCTTAAGTAGTATTTTATTGTGCCTACAGTGGCTGTCGATGGAGTAGGGCTTGTTGCGCTTGATGGCCCGCCTGTTGGAATTGTGTACCAATTAAGAGAAGAATTAGCCGATGCGGTTGCTGTTAGAGGAATTGCGATTTCATTATGACAATAGGCAATATTATTTACTATTGGCGCTATTGGTAGTGGATTTACTGTTACTGTGATTTCGGCTCTTGGTCCTTCGCAACCTGTTGCAATTATGGTTTGACTCACATAATATTTTGTTGAGCCTACTGTTACTGTTGAAGGAGTTGGACTTGTTGAGTTTGGCGTGCCTCCCGTAAGTGTTGTGTACCAATTGAGAGTACAATTTGCAGAAGCAGTTGCTATTAAAGGAACACTAATTGCGTTGTTACAATAGGAAATATTGTTCACTAACGGCACGGTAGGTAATGGGTTAACAGTTACTATTATTGCAACTCGAGGACTTTCGCAGTTACTAGTGCTATCTGTTTGACTTACATAATAAGTGGTAGAGCCAGCGACTGTTGTGATTGGTGCAGGTGCGGCAGCAGAAGCAATACCTCCGCTTGGCAAAGTGTACCAATTTAAAGTGCAGTTTACCGCCGCAGTTGCTGCCAAAGGAATTGCAGTGGTATTCAAGCAATATAATACAGGACTTGTAGAAGAAACAGCAATTTGAGGTAAACTGGGCAAAGTTTTTATAGTGGCAATAATTTCTGTTCTTGCCGTAGTTGGACAACTTCCGTTTGTAGCATCAACATAATAGGAAGTAGAAGTGTAAATTATGGGTGTAATAAATGAATTTCCTGCTGCTATTGGCGTTCCACCAGTATTTGAAGTATACCAACTTACAATACCATCAGTTGCAGATGCTTGAAGAGTAACAGCTCCAGAGCCACATATTGAACTAGGAGTGGTACTTGTTATTTTAGGAATTGTTATTGTTGTACTCGCCGAAATTTTAAGAATTGGATCGCCCGGCATTCCACCATATTCAACGATATAGCCTTTGGGTTGATAATTTCCGGTTGGTTCGCCCGTGTTGGATAAATCATTCCAAGAGCCTGGATTACCTACTCCTGGAGCAGTGACATGTGCATAATCTTCATCGCCAGATTGGTTAGGTTCGTTAGTATTCCAATAGGCGAAATTTGGGGTATTTCCGTTTACGGCCCCATTCCAAAAAGTAGTTCCAGTTCCTCCATTAGCTAGTCCTTCTGGGCCAGTAACCCATTTCCAAACACCTTCTGTGGCAGCATCACTTCCACCAATCCAGCCCGCCCCTTTAGCTTGCTCTCCAGAAATTCGCACTTCTTCTAAGGAAGAAATTGTGGCTAAATAGCCTTTTAAGCCATAATAATTAAGTGCTTCTGCTGCTGTTTTTGCTGCTGTCCAAGTAATTCCTATGCTAGATACAAATTCATAATAATGACCTGTAGATGGAAGAAAATTTGCCTGTCCAATGGAGATAGAAAAGTTTCGAGTTCCCGAAGGATTCGGGGATGAATTGCTATATACAATATCTTTTATGGCTGTTTCAAAGTCTACGTATGGAATTTTTACGCCTGTTGGACTTGATAATTTAAGTTTTCCTGCAACTGAATCCCAACTAGTAATAATTTTTGGATGTGCAGTTGGATTAAAAAGAGTCAATTGATCTTGACCAAATACATAGCCCGACGATATTTGAATATAAATAGCATCCGTTTCAGGTTCAGCCGGGTCGCTTGTTATCGAGATGGTTTCTACAATTTTCAGAGAAGTTCCCGCGCAATAAGTTTGATTTCCAGTTGCGGTGATTACGGGAGGTGCGATTGCTGCAGCGGTTTTACTACAGTTTTCTGAAAAACTTGCTGTGGCGTCTTTTTTGGATGACCAGTTAGTGTCAGAATATGCTTTATTATCAACTTGTATGCAGGTTAGCTTGGGGTTGGAGGTTAAATCAAAATATGGATTAGAGGGGTCAATAATTGAACTATTACCGTTATTTAAATTAAGACTAGTTAATTGATTAAAACTACATCTTAAGGTAGTTATAACCGTATTTTTTGTAAAATCTAAACTGGTTAATTTATTATCATTACACTCTAAATAAGTCAAAGAAGTGTTTTTAGAAACATCCAAATTAGTTAATTGATTCGAATAACAAATCAAAATATTTATAGAAGTGTTTTTAGAAACATTCAAACTAGTTAATTGATTAACTGCACACGATAAATAAGTTAAAGACGTATTTTTTGTAACATCTAAGTTAGTTAGTTTATTATTATAGCAACTTAAATCTTTCAATGCCAAAAAATCCTGAATTCCAGACAAATCAGTTATACTTCTATTAAAAACACCCAAAGTGGTTAGTGTGTTTATTCTAGCTGTTATTACTTTCCCATCAGGCGCACCAGTATCAATACCTAAATCAATTAACGCTTTCTCAAAATTCACATCTGGAATTAAAGTATATTGTCCGTATCCGAAAAAAGTAGAGAGTAGTAAAACGAGAAAGAGTAGTTTTTTCATAAAATAATCAAGAAAAAAATAGGGAAAATGCAATTTTTAACAAATCTACAAATTCCATTTTAGTTTTTGAAACAAATCCCAAACAACAATTCCTGCACTAACGGAAATATTTAAGGAATGTTTCGTCCCCAACTGTGGAATTTCGATGCAGCCATCACAAATAGCAACCGCTTCTTGTGCTACGCCAAAGACTTCATTGCCAAAAACCAAAGCATATTTTTTGTCTTTCTCTACTTTAAAATCTTGAAGAAAAACAGCGCTTTCAACTTGTTCGATAGCAAGAACTGTTGTACCTGCAGTTTTCAAATTTTCGATCACTTCGAGTACATTTTTAGAATGTTCCCAAGCCACGGTTTCGGTTGCTCCGAGGGCAGTTTTGTGTATTTCCTTATTAGGAGGTGTTGCCGTAATGCCGCACAAATATATTTTTTCAATCAAAAAAGCATCGGCTGTTCTAAATACAGAGCCAATATTATGCAAACTCCGAATGTCATCCAAAACAATAATTAGGGGTGTCTTTTCAGATTGTTTAAAATCGGCGATAGATTTTCGGTCAAGTTCACTGTTTTCCAGCTTTCTCATAAGTGTTGATGAGTATTTAAATAAAAAAAGCTTCCAAAAAAGGAAGCTTTAATAGAGTAATAATTTGAAATCTAGCTTTTTTGAGTTTCAGCTGCAAGCACAATACCTTTAATAGTAAGTGTTTTTGTAGGAATTCCAGCTGCATTTGAGGTAATTGTTACCGTTTTTGTAAAAGGTTGTCCCGCTCTCGAAGTATCATATTTTACTCCAATAACGCCTTTTGCTCCTGGTGCAATAGGCTCTTTAGAATATGTTGGAACTGTGCATCCACAAGAACCTTGAGCATTAGTAATAATCAAGGGTTTGTTGCCATTGTTCGTAAATACAAATTCTCGTTTACCGTCTGAATTGGCAGCAACTGTGCCATAATCGATTGTTTCAGATTCGAAAACCATTCCAGCTCCTTCAACTTTAGGTAAAGTAATTTTAGTTGTTTTCGTAGTTTTTTTTGTAATTTTTGTAGTTTCTTGAGCATTAGTAAAAGCAAATGCTAAAAGAGCTATTGAAAGTGTTATTAATTTTTTCATTTTTATTTTTATTTTAAATTCAATGACAAATTTATAGAAAAATTCGAAATTCACGCACAAAATTTTCTTAAAAATATTTTAATTTTCGAAGTGTTCGTAATTCGCCATAAAATATATAAATTCGCTTTCTAATAAATTTAAACAAAAAAATTTTGTCATCTAAAGATAAAGCGGTCAAGGAAACACCTTTAATGAAGCAATACAACGAAATCAAAAGGAAATATCCTGATGCTTGTTTATTGTTTAGAGTCGGCGATTTTTATGAAACTTTCGGCGAAGATGCGGTTCGTGCTTCAAAAATTTTGGGAATCGTATTAACCAAACGTGGTGCAGGTTCCGAAACCGAAACGGCTCTTGCAGGTTTTCCGCATCATTCTTTGAATACTTATTTGCCAAAATTGGTTAAAGCGGGACTTCGTGTTGCCATTTGCGACCAACTCGAGGACCCAAAAATGACCAAAACAATTGTGAAACGTGGCGTTACAGAACTGGTAACTCCGGGTGTTTCGATGAATGATGAGGTTTTGCAATCGAAGACCAATAATTTCTTGGCGGCTATTTACTTTGCTAATAAATCTATCGGAATTTCATTTTTGGATGTTTCTACAGGTGAATTTCTGACCGCTCAGGGCAATGCGGAATATATTGACAAACTATTGCAGAACTTCAATCCAAGCGAAGTTTTGGTTCCAAAGAATAATAAAATCAATTTTAGGGAAACTTTTGGTGAGGATTATCACTGTTTTTATCTGGAAGATTGGATTTACAAAGAAGATTATGCTTTTGAAATCTTGACAAAGCATTTTCAAACGGTATCGCTTAAAGGTTTTGGAATCGAAGAATTGAAAGAAGGAATTATTGCTTCTGGAGCTATTTTGTATTATCTATCCGAAACACAACATAATAAAGTCCAACATATAACTTCGATTCAGCGCATTGCCGAAGATGCTTATGTTTGGATGGATCGCTTTACCATTCGCAATCTCGAATTATATCACAGTTACAATCCAAATGCGGTTACGCTGCTCGATGTGATTGACAAAACGCTTTCGCCAATGGGTGGTCGTTTGCTAAAACGGTGGTTGGCTTTGCCTTTGAAAGATGCGAATAAAATACGAAACCGTCACCAAGTGGTTTCTTATTTAAAAGAGAATCAAAACGTTTTAAAGAATATCCAAAAGCAAATCAAGCAAATTTCGGATTTAGAGCGTTTGATTTCAAAAATTGCTGCCGGAAAAGTATCGCCTCGCGAAGTGGTTTATCTGAAAGAATCCTTGGATGCCATTATTCCAATAAAAACCTTGGCGTTAGAAAGTCCGCAAGAAGCCGTGAAAGTCATTGGCGACAGCCTGCACAGTTGCGATTTGTTGCGCGAAAAAATTAAAACGGTTTTAAACCAAGATGCTCCCGTGGCTATTGCCAAAGGAAATGCGATTGCCAAGGGAATCAACGAAGAATTGGACGATTTACGAGCTATATCAACTTCCGGAAAAGAATTTTTGGAAGGAATTGAAAAGAGAGAATCGCAATTAACCGGGATTTCTTCCTTGAAAATTTCCTTCAATAATGTTTTCGGATATTACATCGAAGTCAGAAATATGCACAAAGATAAGGTTCCAACAGAATGGATTCGGAAACAAACCTTGGTCAATGCAGAACGTTATATCACCGAGGAATTAAAAGAATACGAAACCAAAATTCTGGGTGCCGAAGAAAAAATTCATAAAATAGAAGTCGAATTATTCGAGCAATTGGTGAGTTGGATAGCGACTTACATCAAGCCTGTTCAAATGAATGCCAATTTGGTGGCGCAATTGGATTGCTTGTGCTCTTTCACGCAATTGGCCATCGAAAACAAATACATTTGTCCAGAATTGGACGAAACATTCGAACTGGAAATCAAAAACGGAAGGCATCCCGTTATCGAAAAGCAATTGCCAGTCGGAACGCCTTATATTGCCAATGATGTTTTCCTTGATAGAGAAACGCAACAACTCATAATGATTACGGGTCCAAATATGTCCGGAAAATCGGCTATTTTGCGTCAAACCGCTTTGATTGTTCTACTGGCTCAAATGGGAAGTTTTGTTCCGGCAGACAGCGTGAGAATGGGAATTATCGATAAAATATTCACCAGAGTAGGAGCTTCCGACAATATTTCGATGGGAGAATCCACTTTTATGGTCGAAATGAATGAAACTGCTTCCATCTTGAACAATATTTCCGATAGAAGTTTGGTCTTGTTGGACGAAATTGGAAGAGGAACTAGTACTTATGACGGAATCTCTATCGCTTGGGCAATCGCCGAGTTTTTGCACGAACATCCATCAAAACCTAAAACGCTTTTCGCAACGCACTATCACGAGTTGAATGAAATGAGCGAATCCTTGCCGAGGATCCAGAATTATAATGTTTCGGTGAAAGAATTAAAAGACACCGTTCTTTTTATTCGAAAATTAGTAAAAGGAGGAAGTGCTCACAGTTTTGGAATTCACGTGGCAAAAATGGCGGGAATGCCACAAATCGTGATTCTAAAAGCGCAAAAGCTTTTGAAAAAACTGGAGAAAGATCATTCCAGCGAAGCATTGAGCGGAATCAAATCGGCGAAGGACGAAATGCAAATGAGTTTCTTTAATCTGGACGATCCTTTATTGGAAGAAATCAAAGATGAGATTTTAAGCTTGGACATCAACACCATTACGCCAATGGAAGCCTTGATGAAACTCAACGAAATCAAGAGAATGTTGACTAAAAAATAGTTGTGTTGGCTTTAAAGTTTGGGTTATCAGAAGCTTAGCTTTTGGCTGAATTTTTTTTATAAAAAACGCTTGTGTAATTGAATTAATGTATTAAATTTGCATCCGCATTACGATATAAGTAACGCGTTCTTTTACAGATTGAAAATGCGAAAATAGCTCAGTTGGTAGAGCGCGACCTTGCCAAGGTCGAGGTCGCGGGTTCGAGCCCCGTTTTTCGCTCAAAACCATACTGCTTGATGAAAGTATATTTAATTTCTTATTAGATATGCGTCAAAAGGCAAATCGCTCGGATGGTGCTGTATTTAATTAATTTTTTCTAAAAATTAGATATAACATTAAAAAAGCAAAATGCTCGGATGGTGAAATTGGTAGACACGCTGGACTTAAAATCCAGTGAACAGCAATGTTCGTGCGGGTTCAAGTCCCGCTCTGAGTACTTAGTTAAACCGTAAAGACTTAATTGTTAATTCTTTGCGGTTTTTTTTATGCCTTGTTGCCAAACTCTTGCCAAACCTTTGTTCTACTGAAAGTCCAACTCTTGATTGAAGTTAGAAGACAAATAAATATAACAAAAAAGCCAAACACTTTTCGGTGTTTGGCTTTCTATTTCTTGTAAATTCCAAATGCTTTAAAAATAAATTTTTAAACGCTAATTCAAAATTTTTGAGTTCAAGGCAAAAAAAAAGCCACGCAATGCGTAGCTTATTTTTTCTGTAATTTAGAATTACTTAGCAGCTGGAGCTTCAGGAGCAACAGCAGTTGTGTCAGTAACAACAGTAGTTGAATCTGTAACTACAGCAGTAGTGTCCATAACAACAGCAGTAGTGTCTACAGTTGTAGTTTCAGCAGCTGGTTCAGCTTTTTTACATGATACAACAGTCAATACAGCAACAACGGCTAAACTTAAAAGTACTTTTTTCATCTTACTTAATTATAAAAGGTTAATTATTAATTCGGGGCAAAGATATAAATTTTTTAATAGTTAAAATATTTTTTCATTATTTTTTTAATTTTTTTTTTCCTTTCGAGATCTTAGGATATAATTATTACCATTTGGACTTTATAAATAAAAACTTAATAAATAATAGACATTCTAATCGAACTCTGTTTTTATACTTTTTTCAGAAGTATTTATTCTTAGTTTTATTTTTTTGGATGAACCAATTTCAACTCATTTAGTATGTTTTGTGCACCCGCATATTTATCTATAATAAATAGAATGTAGCGCACATCAACCATGACATTTCTACAGATACTTGGGTCATAATAAATATCGCTCATCGTTCCTTCCCAAACTCTGTCGAAATTGAGTCCTATTAAATTTCCTTTAGAATCAATTGCAGGACTTCCTGAGTTACCACCGGTGGTGTGATTTGTACCTATAAAACAAACTGGTATTTTGCCTTTTTCAGCATACGGGCCGTAGTTTTTGGTTTTATATAAATCGATTAATTTCGTTGGAACATCAAATTCATAATGAACTATGAATAAATGAATTCTGATCTTATAGAATTTTTTCTAAAATAATGGTCGTGGCTCCTTTATTCATTTGTACAAAAGTGTTGCAAATATGGCCTTTTTCATGTCGGATGTCATCATTTCTAATTAAATTCGAAAAAGCATCAGAAAGTTCATTTTTATTGGCAATAGAAATGCAGCCTTCCAAATTAACCAATGCGGTGGCTTCTGCAAAATGGTTGAAATTGGGTCCAATTACAATCGGAACACCAAAAGTGGCTGGCTCCAAGATGTTATGAACGCCAGGATTGCCAAAACCGCCTCCTACATATGCAATATCAGCATAACTGTAAATCTTGGTTAGGATTCCGATGGTGTCGATGATGAAAACATCAAAATCGGCCAAATTTGTAGTTTCTTTTTCCGAAAATAAAACTACTTTTTTGGAAATGGAATTTTTCAATTCCAGAATTTGTTCACTCTTAATGTTATGTGGAGCGATAATAAACTTGACTTTTTCAGACGTGTGATTAATATATTCTACCAGTAAACTTTCATCTTTTGGCCACGAACTTCCCACAACGATGGTCAAAGTTTCGTTTTTGAATGATTCAATAAAATCCAGAGAATTATCTTTTTCCAAAATAGTTGCTACTCTATCAAAACGCGTGTCTCCCGAAACGGCTACGTTAGTTTTTCCTAGATGCAATAATAGTTTTTTTGAATTTTCGTTTTGAACAAAAAAGTAAGTGAATGTTTCCAATGCTTTTCTGTAAAATCCACCATACCATTTGAAGAACATTTGATTTTCTCTGAAAATTCCGGAAATCAAATACGTTGGAGTTTCCAGCTTGCGAAGTTCGTTCAAATAATTAGGCCAATATTCATACTTGATGAAAAATGCGATTTCAGGATGAACTAGTTTCAAAAATTGTTGCGCATTTTTTTGAGTATCCAAAGGCAAATAAACTGTAACATCAGCAACGGTATTGTTTTTCCGGACTTCATAACCCGAAGGTGAGAAAAAAGTAATCACGATTTTGTGATGGGGAAATTTCTCTTTTATTTTTTCGATTACCGGTAAACCTTGTTCATATTCTCCTAAAGAAGCAGCGTGAAACCAAATGGTTTTGTCGTTAGAGTTAATTTTAGATGCCAAAACATTAAAAACAGGCTTTCGACCATCGACAAAAAGTTTCATTTTTGGGCTGAAAAAAGCGATGATTTTCAATAGTAGATTCGCAATTTGAACGATTATATTGTAGATAAAAAGCATATTAAAAATTTTCTGGCGTAAAAATACGTTTTCTTTTAATTATCTATAAAATCATTCTCCTAAAATCCCTATTTTTGTTGTGAATTTTAACTTTGTTCGGCTTTCGAAAGTAAAGCAAACTATGTTTGAATTGAACATTAAAAAAAAGATTAAATGAAAAAATTGCAAATGGTTGACTTAAAAAGTCAATACGATAAAATTAAAGAAACAGTAAACACTTCAATTCAAGAAGTTCTTGACACCAACACTTACATTAACGGACCACAAGTTCACTTATTTCAAAAAAATCTAGAAGAATACCTCGATGTAAAACACGTAATTCCTTGTGCTAACGGAACCGATGCATTGCAAATTGCAATGATGGGACTAGGTTTAAAGCCAGGTGATGAGGTTATCACTGCCGATTTTACTTTTGCTGCCACTGTTGAAGTGATTGCTTTGTTGCAATTAACTCCTGTTTTGGTCGATGTTGATTTGTTTAATATGAACATTTCTATCGAAGCCATTAAAAAAGCGATTACACCAAAAACCAAAGCCATTGTACCGGTGCATTTATTTGGTCGAGCCGCAAATATGGAAGCGATTATGGCTATTGCCAACGAACACAATCTTTATGTTATTGAAGATAATGCACAAGCTATTGGGGCGAATTGCAAGTTTTCTGACGGAACTAAAAAGAAAGCTGGAGTGATTGGACACGTTGGGGCGACTTCGTTTTTTCCTTCTAAAAATTTAGGTTGTTATGGCGATGGTGGAGCTATTTTTACCAATGACGATGCGTTGGCACACACCATTCGAGGAATCGTAAACCACGGAATGTACGAACGTTACCATCACGATGTTGTGGGTGTAAATTCAAGATTAGACAGTATTCAGGCTGCGGTTTTGAATGCTAAATTGCCATTGTTAGACAAGTACAACTCAGCACGCCAAAATGCGGCTAGAAAATATAGTTCAGCTTTTGAAGGTCATAAAAACATCATCGCACCCAGTATTTGCGATATTTGTGATTGCCACGTTTTTCACCAATATGTGTTGCGAATTATAGATGCTAACCGGGATGCCCTGATGCAACATTTGTTGAATAAAGGAATTCCTTGTGCTATTTATTACCCGATTCCGTTGCATTTGCAAAAGGCTTATGTTGATTCAAGATATAATGAAGAAGATTTTCCTGTAACCAATCAATTGGTGAAAGAAGTAATTGCATTGCCAATGCACACCGAATTAGACGATGAACAAATCAAATTCATCACAGATTCAGTTTTAGAATTTTTAAATAAATAATTCATGAAATATTTTAAGATAATCTTTGCGGTACTTTTGTTTCAATGCTCAGGATGGGCTCAAGATAAAATAATTAACAAAGAAGAAGCTGCTGTAGCTTCACAAATAGAAATATTGCGTCAAGGATTAATTACTGCAGATGGAACAAAACTAGCTGCAATTACTTCAAGTGCTCTAAGTTATGGGCATTCAGGGGGAAGTATTGAAAATCAATCGGCATTTATCGAAAATGTGGTAAAAAAGAAATCCAATGTTATTTCGTTAGAATTTCAAAATCAGACTATTTCATTCGCTGGAGACAGTGCTATTGTGAGACATATTTTCTTATCTCATACTAAAGATGGTGGAGTTGAGAAGGAGACTAAAATAGGAGTAATGCAAGTTTGGCAAAAACAAAAAAAACAATGGGTAATGATAGCTAGACAGGCCTATAAATTGCCAACACCAGAAAAAATATAAATATGAAAATTTTAGTAACAGGAGGTTTAGGATTTATAGGTTCTCATACCGTGGTCGAATTGCAAAATCAAGGTTTTGAAGTAGTAATTGTTGATGATCTTTCGAATTCATCAGAGGATGTTTTGAAAGGAATTGTGGCAATCACAAATAAAAAGCCACTATTCGAAAAGTTGGATTTGCGTGAGAAAGGAAAAGTCCAGGATTTTTTCAAAAAGCATCAAGATATTTCGGGAGTAATTCATTTTGCAGCTTCGAAAGCGGTTGGCGAAAGTGTTGGAAATCCTTTGCTTTATTACGAAAACAATATCAATAGTTTGGTTTATTTGCTTCAAGAATTGCAAAAATTACCAGAATCCAATTTTATTTTCAGTTCGTCCTGCACAGTTTACGGTCAAGCTGAAAAAATGCCAATTGCCGAAAATGCTTCTATCCAACCTGCAATGTCACCTTATGGAAACACCAAGCAAATTGGAGAAGAAATCATATCAGATACTGCCAAAGTAACCAATATCAATGCGATTTTGTTGCGTTATTTCAACCCGATTGGAGCGCATCCATCCGCGGAAATTGGTGAATTGCCATTGGGAGTTCCTCAAAATTTGGTGCCGTTTATCACTCAAACCGGATTGGGTTTGCGTGCAGAATTATCGGTTTACGGCGACGATTATCCAACGCCTGACGGAACCGCTGTGCGCGATTATATTCACGTAGTCGATTTGGCGAAAGCCCACGTCATTGCGATGAAACGTTTGCTGGACAAAAAGAATTTGGACAAAGTCGAGATTTTCAATCTGGGAACAGGGACTGGAAGCTCGGTACTAGAAGTAATTCAATCTTTCGAAAAAGTTAGCGGTACAAAATTACCTTATAAAATTGTTGGTCGTAGAGAAGGAGATGTTATTTCGGCGTACGCCAATACTGACAAAGCAAATAATGTTCTAGGTTGGAAAGCTGAATCGACATTAGATGAAGCGATGGCAAGTGCCTGGAAATGGGAACAGAAAGTTCGTTCTTAAAAAGTATTAAGATTTTTAGATCAAGTAGTAAGGCTAAAAAAAATCCTAAATTATCAAGTTGATAGTTTGGGATTTTTTGGGTAAAAGAAATTGTTTGTTATCTTTTAATAGTATTCAAATACATATTCATTTGAATTATTAAACGTGTATTCAATCTTCTTTCTGTTAACAAATTTTTGATGTTTGTTATATTTATATAGTATTATCGTGTCATTTTCTGTTCCACTTACCTTATAAGTATATCCTTTTTTTGAATATTTATAAGTTTCTAAAATTGGTTCATTAAAGTCTTGACTGTAATGAGTTTTCTTTATTATTCTATTTTTTCTGTCATAAATAATAGTATCTGTCAGAACAAGAGCTTTTTCAAAGTCAGGTTTTTTCAAAGGAAAAAATTCCCAACTATATGTTTTTAATGTTTCTATCTTTTTTTCTTTTTTCTTGTCACGGATAAATCTTACCAACGAATCTTCTTCATAACAAGTTTGTCTTTCAGTTTTATCAGTTTGATTTAACTTATATGTTGAAAACGAACGAATAACACAAGTATCTTCTTTTACAAAATAATCGCAATGTTTTTCTAATACTTTTTTATTATTGATAAATTCTGTAGTTGTAATTTGATTACTTCTGGTACTGTAATTTATTTCCTTGATTTTATTTTGTCTTAAGTCAAATTCGGACATTCGATTTTTTATTAAGGAATCACCTTGTTTTTTATATTCAGTTATTGACTTTATCTTTTGAGAATAAATTATTGAAGAACTTAAAATAAATGCAATCAATACTGTTTTTAGTAACATAATTTAAACTGATTAGTTTTTGTGTAAATAAAGATATGAAAATTTCCCAACAAATCCATAGTTTGTCAGGATCCTGAAATAGGATTGGTTTTCTATACTGAACTCTAAATTCTTTTCTCTTTCAGATTCCTTTATTTTTGAAGGCTGGCACTTTTTAAAAAGATTTTCTCTTCGAACGAAGTTAACTGAACAATATTAATAAAACATTGTGAATTATTCAGGTTTGAAAATCTGGTTATTGCTTTACATTTGGCAGAAACAAACTACTAATCTCCGCAGAAACTTGAAAAACCGAATATTCATAGTCCTTATTATAGTAATGTTATTTGCAAGTTGTCAAGTCACGGAAACCATTCATATAAAGGAAGACGGATCAGGAAATATTGAAATAATCAAACTTCGTGACGAACAAAGTTATATGCAATTGGCTGGAGAAAATTATTCGAAAGAAGAAAAATTCGTTGATACAACTTATGTGTTCAAGGATTTTATAACTAAATATTCGGAAACATTTTCAAAACTTACTCCCGAAGAAAAAGCTGTTTTCCAAAAATTTGAAAATGCAAATGTTCATATAAAACAAAGTTCCTACGAAAAAGAATTCCGCACCACAATCTCTCAAAACTTCAAAACTATAGAAGAAGTTCCGGATTTGTATAAAACGGGGGAATATGCGAGTGATATTGAACATAATTATGCTTTAAGTGCCGAAGAACATTATTATAGTATAAGGTACACTTTTGGCGGAAGTCATTTTAAAAGAATCGTAAAAATTACTGATTCAGTAGAATTACAAAAACAACAAGAAAGAATTGTAAAAGCGAAAACACAATTGGCTAAAATTAAAATTAATGAAACTTATGTTTTGAACTATCATTTTCCCCGAAAAATCAAATCAGTATCGAATTCCAATGCAAAAATTAGTGAAGACAAAAAATCATTGAAATTGCAATTCCTCTTATCGGATTGTTTGCAAAATCCAGAAATCACAAATCTTGAAGTAGTTTTGGAATAGATTTTCAACTCTAAAAATTGTTAATTGACATTCATCGTTCAAAACTTTGTAACTTTGCCATTAAATAATAGGTGAACGGAAAAAGATTGCTTCGTTCCTTGCAATGAAAAATGAACAAAACTATCCATCTTCAAGATTTAGGACTCAAAGATTATAAAGACACTTGGGAATACCAAGAAGAACTATTCAAGGGCGTTGTTGATTTAAAAATCAAAAACCGAAATTCCAACTCCCAACTTCCAACTCCTAACTTCCTGCTTTTTGTCGAACATCCGCACGTTTATACTTTGGGAAAAAGTGGTGATTTAGAAAATCTACTTTTATCCGAAAAACAACTCGCGGCTAAAGGAGCGACTTTCTATAAAATCAATCGTGGTGGAGACATTACTTATCACGGCCCAGGACAAATCGTGGGTTATCCTATATTGGATTTGGAAAATTTCTTTACCGATATCCATAAATATTTGCGTTTTCTGGAAGAATCCATCATTTTGACTTTACAGGAATACGGATTGGAATGTGGTCGAAGCGAAGGCGAAACCGGCGTTTGGCTTGGAGCAGGAACTCCTTTTGCCCGAAAAATTTGTGCACGTGGCGTTCGTGCTTCCCGCTGGGTTACAATGCACGGTTTTGCTTTAAACGTTAACGTGGATTTGGGTTATTTTGATAATATTATTCCCTGTGGTATTCGAGGTAAAGCAGTAACTTCCTTGCATGTAGAGCTCGGAGTTGAAAAAGTAGATGAAGCGGAAGTGAAAGAAAAAATCTTGAAACATTTTGCTCAATTATTTGAAGCTAAATTTGTTATGTAATAAATTGCCAACAGACAACAAGTTCTTTGTCAAGCTTATAATGACAAAAACCGATTTTCACTGATTTTCTTTGTGAACTTTGTACCTTCTTTGCGAACTTTGTGTTTAAGATTTAAATTTCCAATTTTAACTGTTCCGGCAATAATCGAAACGTCATTCTATGGTATTTGGTCACGCCGTATTTCCGGATAGCTTCCCGATGTTCTTTGGTCGGATATCCTTTGTTTTGCTTCCAATTGTACATTGGAAATTCCTCGTGAATGGCATTCATATAATCATCACGATAGGTTTTTGCTAAAACCGAAGCGGCTGCAATGCTCAAATATTTCGAATCTCCTTTTATGATACTTTGATTGGGAATCGATTTTAATATTTCAATTTCAGTTTTAGAAAATTGTTTTCCAAAAGTATTTCTCAAACCCAATTTAGCGTTCAATAATCGGTTGCCATCCACAATAATAAATTCGGGAGTTGGGCTTAATTTCAAAACAGATTCTTGCATTCCTTTCGTAGAAGCGTTTAGAATATTGATTTCGTCAATTTCTTTTGGATGTAAATGAGTTACCGCAAATGAAATGGCTTGCTGTTCGATAATACGACGAAGTTTTTCTCTGGTTTTTTCGGATAATTGTTTGCTGTCGTTCAAAATAGTATTTTCGAAATCGTGTGGAAGAATCACAGCTGCAGCGGTAACTGGGCCAGCGAGGCAGCCACGTCCAGCTTCGTCGGTTCCGGTTTCTAGGATGAATTTCGAAAAATTAGCAAGCAGCATATCAATTGTATTGGAACAACAAATATTGTAAAATTTATCTAAAAATAGTCTATTTCATTTCTATTTGCCAAAACATTCCCATAAATCCCAGCGTTTTTCTATTTCTATGTTTTTTCATTTACCTTTGCTTCAATAAAACAGTAAAATAATTGCCTAATCATATACCGCTCCAAATGAGGATTCTCTTTTTCTTATATTTTTTAGTGTTACCAACAATCCTGTTTTCTCAAGAAAAAAAGAGTAATCAAATAGAAAGTACGAGCCGTTACAGAGGATCAGATTCTTTAGTCAAACCCAAAGAAAAGATTGCTACGATTGATTTATATCGGGTAATTACTTTAGAACGCGACACCACTTATATTGACACTTCGCTTACGATTCAAAGAAAATACAGTCACAATTATTTGCGAAAAGATCTTTTTGGACTTTTGCCTTTTCCCAACGAAGGGCAAACTTATAATACGTTGCAATACAGCTTGAATTCTTTTTCGCCCCTTCCGGAATTTGGATTTAAAGCCAAGCATTTTAATTTTCTTGAAGCCAACCAAATACGATATAGCTCAGTAGCCACTCCAGTTACCGAATTTTTCTTTAAAACTGTTATGAAAAAAGGTCAGAATGTAGATGCCTTTTTTGCAGTAAACACTTCTCCAAGATTAAATTTCTCTATAGCATACAGAGGATTACGGTCTGAAGGGAAATATATAAATCAGTTAACGAGTACTGGAAATTTCAGGTTTACTACTAGCTACAATACTAAAAATCAGCGCTATTTTGCTAATTTTCATTATACTGGTCAAGACATTATGAATGAGGAAAATGGTGGAATTACCTCAGTTGAAGATTTTGAAACTGGCAATCCAGCTTTTTTACAGCGAGATCGATTAGAGGTATTTTTGACGGATGCTCGGTCATTTCTGAAAGGAAAACGAGTGTTTTTGGATCATTCTTTTAGAATTAATTCCGTGAAGGGAAACAATAATTTGTATGCAGCTCACCAATTTAATTATGAAAATAAATATTTCGAGTACAATCAGCCTACGGTTTTTTCTACTGTTGGAAGTACTACTGTATATCGATTTGGCGATTCCTATAAAACCAGTGATATCAATGACCAAACGCATTATAACAAAACCTATAATAAAGTGGGATTGACTTATGAAAACACAACTTTAGGAAAATTTAATTTTTTTGTAGATGATTTTTTTAGCAATTATTATTACAACCAAATATTAATTTTGGATGACCAAATCGTTCCAGCATCTTTAACTCGAAGAATAGATTCTTATGGCGGACAATATGACTATCGAAAAAATAAATGGACAGGAAAATTTCTATTTACCAGGTCGATTACCAATCAATCGCTCTCCAATTTGGATGCTAAAATGCAATATGAATTAAATGAGGAAATGCTACTTTCTTTCCAATATCAAAACATTAACAAATTAGCAAACGACAACTATAATTTGTATCAAAGTAGTTATGTAAATTACAATTGGGCTAACGATTTCAAGAACGAAAAAATAAACTCAATCAGTGTCAACGCCACTACACCCTGGGTTAGTGTTGCTGCGCAATATTCGACCTTTAATGACCATTTGTATTTTTCCGATATTTCTAATGCCAGACAAATAACTTTACAGCAACAAATAATTGCACCATCTCAGTATGCAAATACCATAAATTATTTGTCGGTAAAAGCCAGTAATGAGTTTAAGTTTTGGAAATTAGCATTAGATAATACGATTTTATATCAAAAAGTAGATCAATCGAATTTGATTCTTAATGTTCCGGAATTTGTCACCAGAAATACGCTTTATTACTCTCAGAATATGTTTAAAAAAGCCTTGTATTTTCAAACTGGAATCACTTTCAATTATTTTACTGCTTATTATGGAAACGAATACAATCCGGTAATTGGAGAGTTTTTTGTTCAAAATCAGAAACAAATAGGGGATTTTACCAACTTCGATTTCTTTTTCAATGCCCGAATTCAAAGGACTAGAGTCTATTTAACTTTGGAACATTTTAATTCGTCGCTTTCAGGATATAATTACCTGTCTTCTCCAAATAACCCGTCTGGTGACTTTATAATTCGCTTTGGTTTGGTTTGGAATTTTTTCCAATAATTTTAATTCTTATGACTTTCACCGCAATAGATTTTGAAACCGCCACAGCTTATCATCCTTGTTCAGTAGGAATTGTTACAGTCGAAAACGGTATTATTGTTGACGAATATGTTACTTTAATCAAGCCTCCAAGAAACGAATATAACTCCTATACAATTGCAGTTCACGGAATTTATCCTCGAGATACTGCAAATGCAAAATCCTTCGCACAAGTGTTTCCTGAAATTCAAAAACGGCTACAAAACCGAATTGTTGTAGCTCATAACGAAAGCTTTGACCGGAATGTTTTGGCCAAATCGATGGCGCTTTATGGTTTAGATTATGAATCCTTGAATATTGGTTCTCGATGGGAATGTACGGTAAAAATTTATAAAGCTAAAGGGCTAAAATCAGCAAAACTTAGTGATTGCTGTCGAGAAATGAAAATTGAACTCAACCATCACGAAGCCTTATCCGATGCCAGGGCTTGCGCCAAATTATATTTGATGCGCTAGTTTTTAAAATGTAAACTTATTCCTTTTTTTACTACTTTAGTATTCAATCTAAAAGTCTAAAAATGAAAGAAGATTTTCTCCATTACCTATGGAAATTCAAGAAATTCGACACTTTGAATTTGAAAACTTTCAATGGAGAGGAAATTACGATAATAAATGTTGGTCAATATTTAGAATTGGCAGGTCCTGATTTTTTCAATGCTCAAATTGTAATTGGCAATCAAAAATGGGCTGGAAATGTCGAAATTCATCTTAAATCCTCAGATTGGTACGTGCATCATCACGAAAGAGACGAAGCCTACGAAAATGTAATTCTACACGTAGTTTGGGAGCACGATACCGAAATTTTTAGAAGCAATAACGTCGAAATTCCAGTTGTGGAACTCAAGAAATATGTTGATGCTGCAACAATAGCCAATTATCAATCCTTGATGGCGCCAAAGTCGTGGATTTATTGTGAAAAGCAACTCAAAGAAATCAAAGAATTTACTTTAAAAAACTGGCAGGAGCGGTTGTTTTTCGAGCGTTTAGAACGGAAATCAAATCCGATATTTGAATTATTGAAACTAACGAATAACGATTGGGAATCGGTTTTGTTTTGCCTTTTGGCTAAAAATTTCGGGTTGAATACCAATGGCGAAATCTTTTTGCAAATCGCTCAATCCATTCCGTTTTCGATTGTCAGAAAAGAAAGTTTTGAGGTCGAAAATTTAGAAGCTTTACTTTTAGGAAATGCAGGTTTGTTAGATGCTGAAAAAGAAGATAATTATTTCAAAGATTTAAAATTCAGGTATTTTTATTTATTACACAAATACCAAATCGAGAAAAAAGTAGTTGAACCAGTTCAGTTTTTCAAGCATCGTCCAGATAATTTTCCAACAATTCGATTGTCGCAATTAGCGAATTTATACCATCTTCAACAAAATTTATTTTCAATTATTAGCAAATCAAATTCTGTGAAAAGTATTTATGAAGTTTTGGATGTGTCGGCTTCCGATTATTGGCAAACTCACTATCAGTTCGATAAAGAAAGTCCGAAAAAGAAAAAGAAATTGTCTAAGTCATTCATTGATTTGGTCATTATAAATACTATAATTCCGCTCCAATTTGCATATGCAAAAAGTTTAGGTACGGAAATCTCCGATGATTTAATTCGGTTGATAAATGAAGTCGCTCCTGAAAAAAATGCGATTATAGATAAGTTTAGTTCTTTTGGAATAATAGTACAGAATGCTTTTGAAACGCAATCTTTATTGCAACTTAAAAATGAATATTGTAATAAGAGTCGTTGTTTAGATTGTGCGATTGGAATGGAATTATTGAAGAAAATTTCTTAATTTTACCCAAAATCCAAAAAATGCGAGCAGTCATACAACTCAAATATTTTTTCGAAAAAAATGGTTTCCATGTTTCTTCGCGTCTTGCTGATAGATTGGGTATGCGCGTTTCTGATGTGAGATTATTTTTTATATACATTACTTTTGTGACGGCCGGTTTGTGGTTTGGTGTTTATTTGACTTTAGCTTTCTGGATTCGGTTGAAAGATTTAATTCGAGGTAAACGTACCTCTGTTTTTGATTTGTAGGGATAACTTGTAAAATAAAAAAAGGAATTATAAAGTTATGAAAACTTTATAATTCCTTTTTTTATTTAATCAAGAAATGATATTATCTCACTTTTTTAAAACTATAGGCATAAATTAATGCGTGTATTGCTGCAAAAGCAAGAGAAAAATAAAACAAGAAATGGTCGTCAATTTCTAGGTCGCTATGATGAACAAAAGCAATAATAATTAATGCTAATACCATGCCTAAGCCCGAGCCCGCTACTGTTTTATAACTTTTTAAACTAAAATGACCTTTATTTAATTTACTGTGTTTCATTCCGTAAAACAAGTATAAATCGAACCCAATCATCATCCAAACAATAAGTCGAATCCATGTGTCTAAGGGTAAAAAAACCATCATAAATAGACAAACTGCAACACCAGCAATTGGCACAAAAGGAACTAAAGGCGTTCTAAAAGCTCTTGGAGCATCAGGCATTTTTTTACGCATTATCAAAACTCCAATACAAACCAAAATAAAGGCAAATAGTGTTCCGATACTAGTCATTTCTCCAACAACCCTTGCTGGAACAAATGCTGCAAAAAGACTCACAATCACCATAAATAATAAATTATTTTTAGCTGGAGTTCTAAATTTCGGATGTACTTCTGAGAATATTTTTGGCATCAAACCGTCTTTACTCATAGAGAAAAACACTCTACTTTGTCCCATTAGCATCACCAAAATAACAGAAGAATATCCTCCTAAAATAGCTAATAAAATAGCATTGTTAAGCCAAGGATAGGCTGGAGTTATCATTCCGTCAGGACCCGCAGTTCCCATAGCTTCAACAGCAATCGCTACTGGAGCAATTCCGTCCTTTCCTGCAAAGGCCTGATAATTTACAACTCCAGTCATTACGTGAGCAAACAGAATGTAAAGAATAGTACAAATAGCTAAGGACAATAATATTCCGATTGGCATATCCCGTTTTGGATTTTTAGCTTCCTGAGCTGCTGTCGAAACAGCATCAAAACCGATATATGCAAAAAACACGATGGCTGCCGCTCTGATAATTCCCGAGAAACCAAATTCACCAAATTTTCCCGTATTTTCTGGAATATATGGAGTGAAATTTTCAGGTCTGATGTATTGCCATCCCACTGCAATAAAGACAATCACTACCGATACTTTTAGCAAGACAATGATTCCATTAACAAAGGATGATTCTTGAGTTCCTCTAATTAAAAGGAATGAAACCACCATAACAATTAATACGGCAGGAATGTTTATGATTCCTCCTTCGAAGGGCGACAGCATATAAGCTTCATCAATATGAATGCCGTAGCCACCTAAAAATTTGCCAAAATATCGAGACCAACTTATAGAAACTGTTGCAGCTCCAACGGCATATTCCAAAACTAAGTCCCAACCAATAATCCAAGCTACAAATTCGCCCATCGTTGCAAATGAATAGGTATAAGCACTTCCTGCAACTGGAATCATTGAAGAAAATTCAGCATAGCATAGACCTGCAAAAACGCAACCAAACGCGGCTACAAGGAAAGAAATAGTTATTGCGGGACCAGCATTTGCAGATGCTGCTAAACCAGTTATTGAAAATAAACCAGCTCCAATAATAGCTCCAATTCCAAGAGCAACTAATCCAGGAGCGGTTAGTGTTTTCTTTAATCCTTTTTCAGAATCAGCAGCCTCGTTTAAAAGTTGGGCTAATGGTTTTCTTTTCCAAATTGACATATGTTCACGTTTATTATTAATAGTTTTCAAATATATTGTTTTTTTAATGTTAAGGGGATATAGAAAACTGTATTTTTTTTAAATTAACCTTTTTTTGATTATTGACATTATCCATTCAATAAAGTGGTTGATAATAAAATATTTCATATTTTTAGGCTTTGAAAAATAATCTTTTAATGATTTTCGAAACAATCAAATCTTTTTTTAATTACTCAACACAACAACGGACAGGTGTGTTTTTATTGTTTACCATCATTATAGTACTTCAATTGACGTATTTTTTTGTTGATTTTAGTTCTTTTTCTAAAGAATCTCCTGAAAAAGAAAAGTGGCTTTCTCTGCAATCACAAATCGATTCTTTGAAACAAGAAAAGTTAGATTATGTTCCAAAAATTTATCCGTTCAATCCCAATTTTATTACAGATTATAAAGGGTACAAACTCGGAATGTCAGTTTCTGAAATCGACAGATTGCTAGCTTTTAGAAAACAAAATAAATATGTGAATTCACCAAAGGAATTTCAAGCCGTTACTAAAGTTTCCGATTCTTTATTAAATGTTATTTCTCCTAATTTCAAGTTTCCGGATTGGGTAAAGAACAAAAAGGAGTTCAAAGACTATAAAAAATATCCTAATACGGCTTTCGCCAAAAAAGAGAAAATTGTCATCTTAGATATCAATCAAGCTTCTCAAGAAGATTTAATAAAAATATATGGAATAGGTGAGGCAATTTCGCTTCGGATTTTGAAATTTAAAGAAAGTCTTGGCGGTTTTGTCTCGATGGAACAAATGAATGATGTTTGGGGATTGTCACCAGAGGTTATCGAAAATTTGAATACGCACTTCAAGATTAGTGTTTCTCCAACTGTCAAAAAAATTGATATTAACAATGCTTCTATTAAAGAGCTTTCTTTATTTCCGTATTTTAAATACCCGATTTCTAGAAATATAGTTACTTTTAGGAGTATGAATGGTGATATCAAAAATATTGAAGATTTAACAAAAATTAAAGGTTTGTCTATTGAAAAGGCAAAAATTATAGCCTTATATTTGAACTTTTAAAATTCTTACCCCTTTTACAATGGACTTTGATTACAGTGAAACACAAGAAATGATAGCCGAATCTGCACGAGATTTTGCGGAAAAATATATTAGACCACATATTATGGAGTGGGATGAATCTCAAAAATTTCCAATTCCATTATTCAAAAAGATGGGAAAAATGGGATTTATGGGTGTTTTAGTTCCCGAAGAACTTGGCGGTTCAGGCCTGGGATATCACGAATATATTGCAGTTGTTGAGGAAATTTCAAAAGTAGATCCATCTATAGGATTGTCGGTTGCAGCGCATAATTCATTATGTACGAATCATATTTTGACTTTTGGTAATGAAGAACAAAAGAAAAAATGGATTCCAAAATTAGCTACAGGCGAACATATAGGTGCTTGGGGATTGACTGAACACAACACCGGTTCTGATGCAGGCGGTATGAACACCATTGCTGTAAAAGATGGAGATAGTTGGGTTGTAAATGGTTCCAAAAATTTTATTACACACGGAATTTCCGGCGATATTGCTGTGGTTATTGTGCGTACTGGCAATAAAGGCGATTCTAGAGGGATGACAGCTTTTGTTTTCGAAAAAGGAATGCCAGGATTTACCTCAGGAAAAAAAGCCAATAAATTAGGAATGCGCGCAAGCGAAACCGCCGAATTATTCTTTGATGATTGCCGAATTCCAGATGCCAATAGATTAGGTGATGTGGGACAAGGATTTATTCAATCGATGAAAATATTAGATGGTGGAAGAATTTCCATTGGAGCATTATCACTTGGAATTGCAAAAGGAGCTTATGAAGCTTCCTTAAAATATTCGAAAGAAAGACATCAATTTGGAAAAGCGATTAGCGAGTTTCAAGCGATAGCTTTTAAATTGGCCGATATGGCTACTGAAATTGAAGCTTCGGAACTATTGTTGCACAAAGCTGCTTTCTTGAAAAATAAAAATCGCAATATGACTACGCTCGGTGCGATGAGCAAAATGTATTCTTCCGAAGTTTGTGTCAAAGTTTCTACTGATGCTATTCAAATTCATGGTGGTTACGGTTACACGAAAGATTATCCGGTAGAGAAATTTTTTAGAGATTCTAAACTCTGTACTATCGGAGAAGGAACTACCGAAATTCAGAAACTGGTAATTTCGAGGAATATCTTGAAAGAATAACATTTCAGAGTAAAGATAATTTATTAAAGAGCCAAGACGCAAAAAAATGTAACTTGGCTTTTTTGTTATTGTCTTTTTTGTCTGTCATCTTTTGTCTATTATTTGCAATCTCAAAAATAATTCATAATTCATAACTCATAATTCATAATTTTGATTACTTTTGCAGCCTTAACGAGAGGAGGTGTCTATATTATGTTAATTATACCAATTAAAGACGGAGAAAATATCGATAGAGCATTAAAGCGCTATAAAAGAAAATTTGATAAAACAGGAACTGTTCGTCAATTAAGAGCACGTACTGCTTTTATAAAACCATCAGTTACCAACAGAGCCAAAATTCAAAAAGCGGCTTATATCCAGAATATGAGAGACAACATAGAAAATAGTTAATTATTTTCTGTTGTAAAAAAAAAGTACCGTTAGTCATTAAAGTTTAATACCTTTGATACTAACGGTTTTTTTATGACTAATAATAAGGACGCATTTAGAGATTACTTACAATTGGAGAAAAAATATTCTCCTCATACCGTAAATGCGTATTTAAATGACATTAATTTCTTCGAGTCGTTCAATAAAAATCAATTCGATCAAGAAAATATTGACCGCGCCAACTACAACCAAATTAGGACTTGGATAGTTTCGCTTGTAGATGATAATATTTCGAATGTTTCAGTAAATAGAAAGATGCAATCTTTAAAAGCATATTATAGATTTCTATTAAAGACCAAACAAATAGAAGTCAGTCCGATGCTGAAACACAAAGCTTTAAAAACTCCAAAAACACTTCAAATTCCGTTTTCAGAAATTGAACTTGAGGCCGTTTTGCATCAAATGCAAAATCCAGTAGGCTTTGAAGAAATAAGAGATAAACTTATAATAGACTTGTTTTATACTACGGGAATTCGAAGGACAGAATTAATTCATCTTAAAACGGTGAATGTCAATACGTCAAACCACACCGTAAAAGTACTTGGCAAAAGAAATAAAGAAAGAATCCTTCCGCTATTGCCAATTGTTGCTCAACAATTAATTTTATTTTTTAACGAAAGGACACATTTAGAGAAGATTACCGATTCTGACTATTTTTTTCTCACTAAAAAAGGGTTAAAGTTAAACGATTCGTTTGTTTATCGATTAATAAATGCCTACTTTAGTACTGTTTCCGAAAAGGTAAAGAAAAGTCCACATATATTAAGACATACGTTTGCGACCCATCTTCTAAATAACGGAGCCGATTTAAATTCAGTTAAAGAATTATTAGGACATTCAAGTTTGGCGTCAACACAAATATATACACACAGCAGTTTATCAGAACTCAAGAAAGTTTATGCAGAGGCACATCCAAGAAATCAAAAATAATTCGAAAAATCTTTAACCCCTAAAAAATTAGATTATGAAGGTAGATGTTCACGCGGTTAACTTTACAGTTGACAGAAAGTTGGTAGATTTTGTTCAAGAAAGAATGTCGAAATTGGAAAAATATTACGACAAAGTAGTATCATCTGACGTTTATTTAAAAGTTGAAAAGACAAGTGACAAGGAAAATAAAATCGTAGAAATGAAAATAATAGTTCCAGGAGACGATTTTTTGGTAAAAAAACAATGCAAAACTTTTGAAGAAGCAATAGAGCTTGCGGCAGAATCTGTAGAACGATTGTTGGTAAAAAGAAAAGAAAAAATCAATACACATATTTAATCTAAAATTTTTATAAATTTGTTTTGATTAAAAAACAAAAAGATATACATTTGCAGTCCGTTAGAAATAGCGGACTTTTTTTATTGATATTGCCAGCGTAGCTCAGTTGGCTAGAGCAGCTGATTTGTAATCAGCAGGTCGTGGGTTCGAGTCCCTCCGCCGGCTCTTTTTTCCAACGCAATTTGGAAATTATTTACGCAATAGATTGATAAAAAAAGGGGGAGATACTCAAGCGGCCAACGAGGGCAGACTGTAAATCTGCTGTGTGAACTTCGCAGGTTCGAATCCTGCTCTCCCCACAAGAATGAATTTTAGGTTGAGGATTTTATATTCTAGATTATAAAAATCTAAAATCAGAAATCTAAACTCTTAAATCAAGGATTCTGCCGACTTAGCTCAGGGGTAGAGTGCTTCCTTGGTAAGGAAGAGGTCACGGGTTCAATTCCCGTAGTTGGCTCAAAGAAAGTATAAAATTGAACACTAATAATAACTAAGATTAAAAATTAAGTAAAATGGCAAAAGAAACCTTTAACCGTAACAAGCCCCACTTAAACATTGGAACAATTGGGCACGTGGATCACGGAAAAACAACTTTAACTGCAGCAATAACTAAAGTGTTATCTGATGCTGGTTACTGTCAAGCAAAATCATTTGATCAAATTGATAATGCTCCAGAAGAAAAAGAAAGAGGTATTACAATTAATAC
>CAMAQD010000024.1 GCA_945860385.1 Flavobacterium psychrophilum | reverse complement strand
TCTGAGCCAACGCAACTAAATCTGTGTCTTGTTCCAATAATAGGGGAATCGCTTTCTCCTGTACTTCGGTCGGATTCTCAAATCCTAGATCGATAATCGCACGTTGTAGCGATTCACTCAATCCTAATTGTTCAAATTTATTCATATGTATTTTTAAAATTTGGCGCAAAGGTACGTTGAATAAACGAGAAAATCTAATACGAAATTTAGATTAGCCTTTTTAATACTATTTGAAAATCAATTAGTTAGTTTTTTAAGAACGCTATAAGTTGTTCCATTGCCTTGCCACGATGGCTGATTGTTCCTTTTTCTTCTAGTGAAAGTTGCGCAAAAGTAGCTTCATATCCTTCGGGTTTAAAGATAGGGTCATAGCCAAAGCCCTGATTTCCTGTTTTTTCCAAAGTGATTTCGCCAAGAGCAATTCCTGTAAAAAGGTCTTGTTTACCGTTTAAATTTAGTGCAATTACGGTTTTGAATTGGGCTTTTCTATTGGTTTGATCAACTAAAGCTTCCAATAATTTATTCATATTGTCTTCAGAATTACGTTGTTCTCCTGCATATCTAGCTGATAAAACCCCAGGTTCACCATTTAATGCTTCGACTTCCAATCCTGTATCATCGGCAAAGCAATCGTAACCGTATTTTTGAGTTATATAATTAGCTTTCATAATAGCATTTTCTTCTATAGTATCCGCCGTTTCTGGAATTTCTTCAAGACAGCCAATACTTTCGAGGCTTATGATTTCGATAGTTGGAGGCAGCATCTGCTGCACTTCGATGATTTTATTTTTGTTATTGGTTGCAAAAACGAGTTTCATATTTTTTATTTTACGGGATAAAAAGCAAATATACACCGTTTTGAAAATGGTATTGTAATTTTTGATTTTCATTTTGTTGTATTTACTTAGAATCAGTTTTATTAT
Source organism: Flavobacterium psychrophilum (assembly GCA_945860385.1). Taxonomy (GTDB): domain Bacteria; phylum Bacteroidota; class Bacteroidia; order Flavobacteriales; family Flavobacteriaceae; genus Flavobacterium; species Flavobacterium psychrophilum_K. The sequence goes on along the minus strand of CAMAQD010000024.1, from coordinate 53,758 downwards.
ATCATAAGATTAAACTTGTTATTTGTTCTTGTTTTGAGTAGATTAACAGACTAACTTTTTGGTTTTACATTTTTTTCTTATCCTTGTACGATAACTAATTTAAATATAAAATGAAAAAATTGAGCACCTTATTTGTTTTCGTATTAGTTCTTGGAACGGTATTTACATCCTGCACCAAAGATATTAGCGGTCCTGTAGATGTAAATTTTATAGAAGGTAAATGGAATTTTAATAAATCAACAGTATCTTCTAGTGGTTTTACGCTTCCTTATACAACTGATTATTTTAGAAATGAAGATGGATGTAGTAAAGATTATATCGAACTTCTTAATGGAGGTGTTGCTAAATATGGTAATTATCCAGCGACTTGTATACTTGAACAAAGAAGTGGAACGTGGTCTCTAAGTGGCACTAATTTAATTATTGCTGTTACTGGCTCTAGTTTTAATGGTACTTTTGAAATAGCAAGTCTTTCTGCAACTGAGCTAATTTTAAAAATAAATGGAACTTACGAAGGAAAATCAGGTACTCTAAACTTGTATTTCACAAAATAATCGATGAAGGAACTATTAAAGGTATAATTTATTGTTAAAATGTTGATATTTAATATATTGAATTAAAAATATTTGTACATTTGAATGTGGTTTTGATTAATTACTTGAGTGTACAATCTGCATAAGAATATGTTATTCAATAGTCAGCTGCCGTAAGGTATAAAGTTGATAATGGTAAATCAAAATCTACGATGGGAGGTCTGTAAAAAGACCTCCTTTTTTTTATTTTATATTGAAATTGGTACTTAAATTTATTTTTCAAATTTATAATTTTGTGATTTTGGATTGACTGCTTGTATTTTATTATTGCAAGTTAATTGATTGTTAATTAGTTGATTAAGTTTTTTTTTTGTAAATTTAAGTGTGTTTTTTGAAATAGTTATTAATTTAAACCATATTATTATGAAAAAAATTAGTATTTTATTTATTTCGTTATTGGCTTTGACTTTTTCTTCCTGTAGTGATGATAATGATTCTTCATTAGCAACGACAATTGATGGGAAATGGAATTTTAACAAGATGAGCGTAACAGTTAACGATGTAACTTCACCTGAACTGGATTATGAAGGAAACGAACCTGGATGTATGAAAGATTACATTGAGTTCGCGGAAGGCGGTATCCTGAAAGAAGGTGATTATTCTGGTTCGAATTGTGTGTTAAATACTAGTAGCGGTACTTGGTCTAAAAGTGGCAACATGATTACTATTACATCTGATGGAATTATTATACCCGTTGAAATAGTAAACCTAACAAGTTCAATATTGGTAATAAAATATTCTGAAACTGAAGATGGATTAACACTTATTGTAAATATGTCTTTTACGAAAGCATAATTTTTGAAAAATGTATTTAAAAGCTGACAGTATTGTTGGCTTTTTTTGAATGATCTAAAGCCATTTTAAATCATTTGTTAATAATTAGTTAAAGTGTTGTTAACTAGACTGTTGAATTAAAAATAATTGTATCTTTGAGTGTGGTTTTGATTAATTACTTGTTTATATCAATCTGAACAGAGAAGATTATTCAATAGTCAGTTGTATCGTGAGGTAGAAGCTGATAATGGTAAATCAAAATCTACAATTGGAGGTCTGTAAAAAGACCTCCTTTTTTGTGTCAAATTTTCAAGGAAGAAAAGCTTTGTTTTTGTCTTATTTTCAATTGTATCTGTTTTATTACAGTATTTAATCTCCCTAAATTTTGCGCGTTAATTTGCTGTTAAAATATTGTTTTTCATTGCATTATGAGAATAAATATTTTACTTTTGAATATGGTTTTGATTAATTACTTGTTTGCTTAATCATCGAAATATGGAGGATTATTTATTAATCAACTAAAGGGTGGTTCGAAGTAAATAATTGTAAATCAAAATCAAAAATTGGAGGACTGTAAAAAGCCCTCCTTTTTTGTTTTATAAACTTATCACTAACTATAGCGTAACCTCACAAAAACGTGTTTGATTCCTTTTTTATCAGATTCTCTTTCGTCGATTTCAAGAATATCAGTTAAGGATTTTAGCATCGGCGTAAGCTTTGAAAATCCGTAATTTCTGGGATCGAATTCTGGTTTTTTCTTCACAATGAGGTTTCCAACATCTCCTAGGAATGCCCAACCATCTTCGTCACCAATTGCTTCGAGCGTATCTTCAATGAGTTCTATAGTTTGGTTGTCTATTTTATTGAGTGGTTTTGGTTCTGGTTTCTCGGGAGTTTTTGCAGCTACTTTATCAATTACTTTTTTGCTTTCTTCGGATAACCTGCTTTTTGGTGATTTTTTCTTAATGGCTCCGTCTAAAACTTCTATGTAGATAAATCTGTCACAGGCTACAATGAATGAATTGGGCGTTTTCTTTTCTCCAATGCCAATGACTTTCATTCCAGATTCTCGTAAACGTATGGCTAATCGAGTGAAATCGCTGTCGCTGGAAACAATGCAAAATCCATCCACTTTATCGGAGTACAACAAATCCATTGCATCGATAATCATAGCCGAATCCGAAGAATTTTTCCCAACGGTGTAACTGTATTGTTGAATAGGAGTAATGGCGTGTTCTAATAAAACGCTTTTCCAACCGCCGGCATTCGGTTTGGTCCAATCGGCATAAATACGTTTGGTAGTTGGCGTTCCGTATTTGGCAATTTCTTCCATCATTCCTTTTACATTGCTGTAAGGAACATTATCGGCATCAATAAGGACGGCGAGTTTTAATTCTTTGGTATCTTGTGACATAATTTATTTATTAATATTGTTGTTGGTTTTTGCCAATTCTTTAATGGATATATTATCGATTAAAACATCTTTTATTACGGCTTCTCCGTTTTTTGTTGCAACTAATGCGTATGCTATTTTTGTAGTGTCTATAGTGGATTCAGTATAGACTTCTTCAGCCTTTTTTGCTTTATTTTCGTCCATATAAAAGCGATTAAACGGAAAATCCAAATAGATTTTGTTTTCGCTATTATAGTCAATAATATAATTAATTTTTAGCTTTAAATAAATAGAATTATCTGTGGGTTCGGTTCTAGAAATTGATTTAATTTTTGCAAATCCATCTTTAGAAGTTTCAATTTTTGCAAAGATAGTTTCGTTGCTATTCCATTCTTTTAAATTTTTGACTTTTATTCCACTTTCCTTAAATTTTAAAGTAATATATTTTCCTCTAAAGGGATCGTTTGGGTCGATGGGTTCGCATTGAAATTTGACTATTTTGCCCGTATTTAAAATGTCTTCTTGATTATAAATCATTTGAGAAGGGACAAACAATTGCGCTATTACAACGAAAAGGAATAATGTGATTAAGAGATTTTTATTTTTCATTTCTATTTCTTTTTTTTAGCATTACATAATTAGTCAAGAAGAAACCAAGACCCAATGATATAAACAGGATTCCACGAACTACAAAACTAAAGTCGGTATCAAAAAAGCGACAGGTGATGAGGATGGTAATAATCAGTAACCCGAAATTTAAGATTCGTAAGTTGTTGAGTTGATTTCCTCGTTTTATTTCTAAAAGGCCTATTGCTAGAACAATACCGTTTGCAATAATTGCGGCAAATTCGCCTAAAAGAATTAAAAGGATATTCAACAGAAATATGATTTCGATTAAGCCAAAGTCTTTGAAATTGGTTTTGCTGTTCTTTTTGTAGAATAAAATAACGGCTACAATGGTTAGCATCGAAGCAATTATAAATTCGGGAGAAGAAATCAGGGTGTTTTCGTGGAATTGGGTTTTGTGAAAATATTTCCAAAAACTTTTGAAAGTATAGACGAAAAGTAGGATGAGAGTGCCTAGTTTTCCAATAATTCGGTAACTATTGAATTTGAGTTTTTGATTCTCGAAAAAGGAATTTCTGCCAATGAAATAGTAAATAGCAAACAAGCACATATACGAAAGATACAATAATTTTTCATTTCCATCTCCAACAGAACCTAAGCTTATCATTAAGGATATTGCCACAAACCAATGGTGAAATAAGGTAAAATTGCTTTGTGGTTTTGTGGTTAAAAGTTGGTAATAATGAGGTATAATTCCTAAAAACAATAGCCAAAAAAGATAGGTTTGTTCTTTGGGATAGGAAAAATAATTCGAATTGCAACAATAATAAGTAATGCCAATAACGTAAGAAAGGGATACAATCGATGTTCTCAGTAAATAGACTAAAGGTAAACTTAAAAGCATCCAAGTGAGAAGAAACGAATTTAAATCGCCAGAAATATTATAGACTTGGGCAATTAGGGATATGCTTGCTCCAATGCCAAAAAATAAGAAGACAGAGGAACTTTCTCTCCAAACTGTATTTTCAGCTTTTTTTAGAATGGTGTAACCGCAAAATAATTGTCCAATTAATAGTGGAAGAAACGAAATTATTGATTTAGCTGTATTGTATAAATCATCCCAATTATGAGCAAGAATTAGGATTATTCCAAGTCCAGATAGGATTGCTCCTAAAATTCCAAAAATCATAAATAACTTATTCTGGCTTTCATCGCCGTCTTTATTGTAATATTCCGTTATTTTTCGGGCAGTTTCTTCAGTAATGACGTTGGCTTTGAGTAAAGCGGGAAGTTCATTTATGATATTATTGGACATAAAATAGATTTTGTTAATCAAATATACAAAGTTTATTGTTAAATCGACTGCCTAGCCCAGATGGAAATGGAAATCCTTTTTTTGAGAAAAGCTATTTTTTCTTGGGGTTGCAGAACGACCAAAGGAAGTTCCTGCAAGCCCTTAGAAAAAAAGATTTTATGAAAAAAGATTAGAATGAACAGCTGGAAATTGCTCTTAAAAAAAGATTATGATAAGACGGATTAAATAATTAATTTTGCAACTTCAAAAAAATATATAATACTACAATATATTATGGTAAAAGATTTATTCGAAAGAATTCAAAACAATAAAGGTCCATTGGGAAAATGGGCTTCACAAGCAGAAGGTTATTTTGTGTTTCCAAAATTAGAAGGAGATTTAGGACCAAGAATGAAATTTCAAGGAAAAGAGGTTTTGAATTGGAGTTTGAACGATTATTTAGGTTTGGCGAATCATCCCGAAGTGCGTCAAGCCGATGCGGACGCTGCCTTAGAATTTGGTGCTGCGGCTCCAATGGGTGCCAGAATGATGTCAGGTCACACCAAATATCACGAACAATTGGAGCAAGAATTGGCTGCTTTTGTAATGAAAGAATCGGCTTATTTGTTGAATTTTGGGTACCAAGGAATGGTGTCTATTATTGATGCTTTGGTTACCAGAAACGATGTGATTGTATATGATGTAGATGCTCACGCTTGTATTATTGACGGTGTTCGTTTGCATAGCGGAAAACGCTTTACCTACAAGCACAACGACATTGAAAGTATGGAGAAAAACCTGCAACGTGCTACTAAATTGGCTACGGAGCAAGGAGGAGGAATTCTTTTTATTACCGAAGGTGTTTTCGGTATGCGTGGTCAGCAAGGAAAGTTGAAAGAGATTGTAGCAATGAAAGAGAAATACAATTTCCGTCTTTTGGTTGATGATGCACACGGTTTTGGAACCCTTGGAAAAACAGGTGCTGGAGCAGGCGAGGAGCAAGGTGTTCAGGACGATATTGATGTTTACTTTTCGACTTTTGCCAAATCGATGGCCAATATTGGTGCTTTTGTAGCAGCTGATAAAGATATTATTGATTATTTAAAATATAATTTACGTTCTCAAATGTTTGCCAAAGCGTTGCCAATGATTCAAACTATTGGTTCATTGAAACGTTTGCAATTGTTACGTGATACTCCTGGATTAAAAGATAAATTATGGGAAAATGTAAATGCGTTGCAAGGTGGTTTGAGAAGCAAAGGATTTAATATTGGAGATACCAATACTTGTGTAACACCAGTTTATTTAGAAGGAAGTGTGCCGGAAGCGATGGTAATGGTGAATGACTTAAGAGAAAATTATGGTATTTTCTTGTCGATTGTGATTTATCCAGTGATTCCAAAAGGGATGATTTTATTACGTGTCATTCCAACTGCTCCTCATACATTAGATGATATTGCAGAAACCTTGACTGCTTTTGAAGCGATTCGTGAGAAATTAGTAAATGGAACGTATAAAGAAATTGCTAGCAGAACTAAAGTAGATTTGGACGCTTAATATTTGGTGTTCAGTCTCAGTCACAGTTTTCAGTGTGGAATCTAGATAAAAAAATCCATTCGGTATTCGAATGGATTTTTTTGTGCAAACTGAAATCTGAAAATGAAACCTTTTTTTACAGATTTTTGATAAACGTTTTTCTTCTACAGTGAATTCTAGGATCAAAATTTTTCCATAAATTATGGATGGCATGATTCTCTTCTAATTCAGGAGTTCGGATGCAGTTGATAATTCCTTTTTCGGAAAAAGTTCTAAAATATTCATCGAAAATAATGGCAGTCACACCTTTGTTTTGATATTCTGGATGAACGCCTATCAAGTAAAAAACAACATCTTTGCTGTGTTTTCTGGCTTTGAGCAAATGATAAAATCCAAATGGGAAAAGTTTGCCTTTGGCTTTCTGTAACGCTTCCGAAAAACTTGGCATTACAATGCTGAAAGCTACAATATCATTGTTCTTGTCTATCACAAACTTAATGTATTCCGGATTGATAAAACTGATGTATTTCTTCTTGAAATATTCTTTTTGAACGTCGGTGATGGCGACAAAAGAGGACAAATCGGCATAAGAACTATTAAACAAATCAAACATTTTGTCTACATATGGCATAATGTCTTTTGTTTTGGTAAAGGTTAAACTCGTTAGCTCGTATCGTTTTTTGATTAAGGCTTGTGCTTTCAAGAAGAATTCAGGTTTCACGTTCGAAAAAGGAAAAATACTTTCGATGTATTCTTTCTCTTTTACAAATCCGAGTTGTTCTAAATGTGTTGCAAAATAAGGATGATTGTACCACGTAATCATTGTTCCCATTTCGTCAAAACCTTCTGTGAGAACGCCCACTTTGTCCAGGTTCGAGAATCCCATTGGACCTTCAACGTGTTCCAAATTGTTTTTTCTTCCTAATTCGTATGCTTTTTCTAATAATGCTTTGGTGACTTCGATATCGTCAATTACGTCAAACCAACCGAAACGCACTTTCTTTTTGTGCTGGTTATTGACTTCTCCCCAGTTTATGATGGCCGCAATTCGTCCCACAATTTCATTGTCTTTGTAAGCTAAATAAAAATAGGCTTCGGCACTTTCGAAAGCGGGGTTTTTAGTTCTGTCAAATGATTCTAATTCATCTGCAATGATTGGAGGAACCCAATATTTATTGTCTTTGTATAAGGAGAAAGGAAATTTCACGAATTGGGTCATTTCCTTTTTTGTAACAGCTTCTTTTATGGTAATCATTAGTAATTTTTAGATTTTGTAAAATTATCCTTTTTTAGTTTTCTTAGCTTTTCTTTTAGCTTTTTTATCTGAATCTCCAGTGTCTACTTCCATTCGTATTTCTTTATAACTGGCATCATAACGCCAAGAAAATCCTATTCCACCGTAAAGTATCGAAGGCGTGTCTTTCAAACTAGTACTTATCGAAGCATCAACTTGCAAATCATCGTGAATTAGATAAGCAGCTCCTCCACGAACAATGGCGTCACTATAAAAGTCACTTATATACCCTTGATTTTCTATGAAACCAGACCATTTTCGGCTGAAACCTTTGGTCAGAGTAATGCTGTAACCATAACTAGGATAATCAGTTCCAATGTAATCGGCGATAATATTGGTTACAAAAACCCAAGTTCCATCACCAAAATGATTTTGGGTTATCAAAGCTATTTTAGGAGAAATTGCCGCGTCTGGCGAAAAATAATAGGGATTGTCTGCGAGAGTAATATTTGCCCCAGCAAACACTGAAACGGCAGGTATAAATTGATGCCAATTGAAAGCATGATTGGCCTTCCAGCTGTACACATTTATATTTTTTTCGTAGTTTTTGAAAGGATCATAAATCAAATATTTTGCGCCTAAAATGGTTTGTTTAAAAGCTGATTTCTCAGGAAAAGCTATGGCAGGATTTAAATATTCATATTGGTATTGCAAATCGGCAATTAATTCTAATTTTTCCATAAACAATCCCCATCTTAGCGTCATATCAATTCCAAATCCATTGGCATCATAATTCAGAAGACTATGATTTTCAGTTATACCATAAATCCCAGATTCTACTTGGATAACCGATTTTCCAACTGCAAAAGCTGACATTGTTTCGCCCGGTCTATTCGAATTGATTTGGTCAGTGTGTTGTCCATACTGAATCAAAGGGATGATAAAAAATACTGCAACGACTAGGGTTTTGATTTTGTACATATAGTTGTTTTTGGTTAAAAAGGGATAACGCTTTTCAAATGTACTATATTTTATTATTTATTTAAGAATGATATTTTAATTTTGAACGTTGGAATTGTTAATTTTGCCAAAAATTATTTTAATTATGCAAGAAGCCTCTTTTCCAGGATTTATAAGGACTTTAATTTATATCATTGCTATTTACTATATAATAAAGTTTTTAGCTAGAATTTTTTTGCCAATATTAGTAAAAAAAGCAGTTGAAAAAGCTGGTGAAAATTTCCAGAAACAGCAGCAACAAGCTCAAGGGAATTCGTGGCAAAAAACGCAAAGTAACGATGAAGTTATCATAGATACTGCCAATGCAAAAAAAACTCGCGAAACCAAAAAAGTCGGGGAATATGTTGATTACGAAGAAATAGATTAAATTTACCCAAAACCATTAGACCAAACCATAAACCGATTCGATGAAGCAACTTCAAAAGTTATATCCGCACGCCCTTGTCCTACTTGGATTTGTATTAATTTCCCTCATTTATTTTTATCCTGTTATGCAGGGAAAACAAATTTTACAATCCGATATTGCGCAATACACCGGAATGGCAAAGGAGCAAAATGACTTCAGAGCGGCGGAACACGTGGAGCCGTATTGGACAAATTCAGCCTTTGGAGGAATGCCAACCTATCAATTGGGAGCCAAATATCCTCACGATTATATTGGTATGATTGACGATGCTATTCGGTTTTTACCGCGTCCTGCCGATTATTTGTTTTTGTATTTTTTAAGTTTTTATGGTTTATTATTGGTTTTAAAAATTGATCCTCTCAAAGCTTTTTTTGGGGCACTAGCCTTTGGATTTTCTACATATCTAATAATAATTTTAGGTGTTGGTCATAATGCCAAAGCCCATGCCATTGGTTATATGCCATTGGTAATTGCGGGTTTTATACTGGTTTTTCAAAAGAAATACATTTGGGGTGGATTGCTGACCATGTTTGCCGTTGCCTTAGAAATCAATGCGAACCACTTTCAAATGACTTATTATTTGTTGATTTTCTTATTGGTGCTTTCGGGTTATTTTATCTATTTGGCAATAAAAGAAAAAGAATTTAAACCGCTTTTGACCTCCTTTGGTGTTTTGGCAATAGCCGGAATTTTTGCTATTGGAGCCAATGCTACAAATTTATTGGCCACAGCCGAATACGCAAAATTCAGTACTCGTGGAAAAAGTGAATTGACTTTTAATCCTGATGGTTCAAAAAAGCTTGAAAATAGTGCTTTGTCTCGTGAATACATTACTGAATACAGTTACGGAATTGCCGAAAGTTTCAATTTGATTGCGCCAAGACTTTTTGGAGGCGGAAATAGCGAAAAATTGAATTCAGATTCCAGTGTTTACAAGTATATGTTGCAATATGGAGCCTCACCAGAAGAAGCCCAACAATTTACAGAAAACTACGGTTTTACCTACTGGGGACAGCAACCTATAGTGGCCGCGCCAGCTTATATCGGAATTGTTATTTTCTTTTTAGGCATTCTAGGATTGTTTCACGACAACCGAAAAATTAAGTATGTTTTTCTTGCTGGGGCATTATTTTCCTTGGTATTGTCTTGGGGTAAAAATTTATCTTCGGTAACCAATTTCTTTATAGATTTTGTTCCAATGTACGATAAGTTTAGAGCGGTTTCTTCTATTCAAGTGATTTTAGAACTTTGTTTTCCAGTGTTGGCGATAATGGGCTTCCAATCGTTTTTCACTCAAGATAAGGAAAAACAATGGCCCAATTTATGGAAAGCCTCAGCGACTGTATTTGGATTGATATTAGGGCTGTTTTTAATCAGAAGTACGTTTGATTTTGTGGGTCAAATGGATTCTCAATTGTTGCAAATGTTTAGTCAAGGACAAGATAAAGCTTTTGGAACAGGATTTATAGACGCTTTAAAAGAAGACAGAAAAAGTTTGTATGCTGCCGATTTGTTGCGTTCAGGATTTTTTATTCTAATTGTAGCGGGGGTTTTATGGTTGTTTGTTAAAAATAAATTGGCACAAAATACTACTATAATTTTAGTGGGATTAGTGATGATTTCCGATTTGGTTCTGGTGGATAAAAAATATGTTGACGCCGATGGTTTTGTTAGCAAAAGAGAAGTTGAAGTGCCTTTTCAGGAAACACCTGCCGATGTTCAGATTTTGCAAGACAAGTCACATTATAGAGTTTTTGAAGTTGATGGAAATCTTTCCAGTGCCAGATCATCTTATTTTCATAAATCGATTGGTGGTTACAGTGCTGTAAAACCTCGAAGAATGCAGCAGTTATTCGATTATCAAATTGCTAAAAATAATGTTGAGGTTTTAAATATGTTGAATGTAAAATACATTATTCAAACCGATTCAACTGGTGCGGCATTTCCAGTTCAAAATCCTAATGCGAATGGGAACGCGTGGTTTGTGAAAGAATTAAAAGCAGTTTCTTCAGCTGATGAGGAAATGAAATCATTGGGAAAATTAGATTCTAAAAATGTCGCTGTAATAAATTATTTAGAATTTGGAACAATGACAAAAATTGAAGGTGATTCTCAGTTTTTTCAAAAAGATTCTTTGGCAACAATTGATTTAGATTTAAATAAACCAAATCATTTAAAATATATTTCTAATAATAAGAATTCAGGTTTGGCAGTTTTCTCTGAAATCTATTATGAAAAAGGTTGGAATGCTTATATCGATGGTCAAAAAACAGGACATTTCCCTGTAAATTATGTGTTGAGAGCAATGCGAGTTCCAGCAGGAAAACATACTATAGAGTTCAAGTTTGAGCCACAAGTAGTAAAAAAAGGAAGTATGATTACGCTTTTCAGTTTTATTGGAATGTTGCTATTATTGATTGGTGGGATTTATTATGAAAGGAAGAAAAGTTTAAACCTTAAACCTTAAACTTGAAACCAAAAAAACTTCTTATCATAACCTATTATTGGCCACCAGCGGGAGGACCAGGCGTGCAGCGTTGGTTGAAATTCGTAAAATATTTACCGGATTTTGGAGTCCAGCCCATTGTTTATATTCCGAAGAATCCAACCTATCCTATTGTAGACGAGAACTTGGTAAATGAAGTTTCGGATAAGGCTATTATTTTAAAGCATAAGATTTTCGAACCCTATCAACTGGCTTCGTTTCTTTCGAAGAATAAAACCAAAAAAATGAATTCGGGGATTATTCCCAACCAAAAAAAGCAATCTTTTTTAGATAAAGTATTGTTGTGGATTCGAGGCAATTTATTTATTCCCGATGCTCGTGTTTTTTGGGTAAAACCTTCGGTTGCGTTTTTGGAAAAATACATTGTTGAAAATAATATAGACACGATTGTCACTTCGGGGCCGCCGCACAGTTTACATCTTATCGGACTAGAATTAAAACAAAAATTAAATGTAAAATGGTTTGCCGATTTTCGTGATCCGTGGACCACTATTGGCTATCACAAATCTTTGCGATTGTCGAATTATGCTGCCAAGAAACACAAGGCATTGGAGCACCAAGTTTTGAATAATGCCGATACTATTATCGTGACCAGCCATACCACAAAAGCCGAATTTCAAGCCATTACAACCAAGCCGATTGCTGTAATCACGAATGGTTATGACACAGAAAATATAGTAAAACAACCATTGGACACAAAATTTTCTTTGGCTCACATTGGTTCTTTCCTTTCTGAAAGAAATCCCAAAATGCTTTGGGAAACTTTAGTTGAATTGCTATACGAAATTCCAGATTTTAAAGAAAATTTGGAAATAAAATTGATTGGTGCAGTTAGTCAGGAAGTCTTGGAAACCATTTCTCAATTTGATTTGAATGCGTATTTGAATAATTTGGGATATGTTTCACATTCCGAGGCGATTGCGCATCAAAGAAAGTCACAGGTTTTATTGCTTATCGAAATCAATTCCGAAGATACCAAAAGTATTATTCCCGGAAAATTGTTCGAATATATGGTTTCGGGCAGGCCCATTATTGCTATTGGTCCAAATGGTTCAGACTTTGCCGAAATTATTACCAAAACAAACACAGGAGTATTCTTTGATTATTCGGAGAAAGTGAAACTAAAAAGTGTACTTTTGGCCTATTATAATCAATTTTTGGAAGGAAAATTACAATCGAATGGGGTTGGTTTGCAACAATATTCAAGGAAAAGTTTGACTGAGAAATTAGTAAATTTGATTAACATTTCATAAATTAAAAGTGAGATTGCTTCGTGCCTCGCAATGACAAAAAAGAATGGGAATAGTATTAAATCAGTCCTTTAAAAATACCATAATAACGTACATCGGTTTTGCGATTGGGGGGATTAACACCATTTATTTATATCCCGTTTTCTTAGGGGCAACTTATTACGGATTATCAAATTTTATACTTTCGTTTGCCAATGTAATCATGCCTATTTTTGCCATTGGCATGCAAAATACTTTGGTGAAATTCTATTCACAATGTAAAACTAGCGAGGAGCGTTCCAGTTTTTTATCTTTTACTGTCTTATTTCCTTTTGTAATAATAATACCGTTTTTGCTACTTGGATTGTTTTTTTACGATGAAATTCTATTTTTCTTGTCCAAAAAAAATAAAATTGTCAAGAGTTACATTTGGCTCATCCCGTTGATAGGAGTTTGTATGGCTTATTTCGAAATTTTTTACGCTTGGTTGAGAGTTCACATGCATTCGGTTTTTGGAAATTTTATTAAAGAAGTTGGATTGCGCTCGGCTTCACTACTTTTATTGGTTTGTGTTTATTTCGATTGGTTAAGTGTTGCGGGGTTTATTTATGCGACAGCAGTTGTGTATTTACTTGCTCTATTGGTTACAATGTATTATGCTTTTAGTATCCAAAAGCCAGTATTTCAGTTTACGATTCCAGATAATGTAAAGGATATATTAACTTATTCATTTTATATTATTTTGTCAGGAAGTGTTGCCAATTTATTGTTGGATGGAGATAAAATTATCCTTAATCAATATATGAATATTGAAAACATTGCTTTTTATTCGGTGGCGACATATATTGCTTTGGTAATTTCTGTTCCCAGCCGTTCTATGCACCAAATTGTGTATCCCATTACTGCAAAATTAATGCACGAAAACAAACATGATGAAATGGATATTTTATACAAAAAAACATCCATTAATTTGCAGGTGGTGGGAGGTTATGTAATGCTCGGGATTTTTGTAAATATTAATAAGTTGTATGAAATAATTATCCAAGGAATCAAAGACCCCGCCGAAAAAGAATTATATCTTGGTAGTGTAATGGTGGTTTTTATGATAGGCTTGTCAAAATATTTCGACTTGATTTTGGGGAATAATAACGCTATTATTTTTAATACCAAATATTACCGAACTGTTTTGTTACTAGGAGTTCTTTTGGTGATTTTGACTATTGGATTGAATATGGTTTTTATTCCAATTTACGGTATCATTGGGTCAGCTTTTGCCACTTTATTGTCGATTACTTTATATAGTTTGGCTAAATTACTTTTTGTTGTAAAAAAATTAGATTTATATCCTTTTACCAAACAAACTTTGTATTCAATGGCCTTAACATTGGTCTTGTTTGTTGCATTCTACTTTTGGGATTTTCCTTTTAATCCAATTATTTCGATTGTAATAAAATCCGTGTTGTTGACTATTGCTTATGTTTATCTCAATTACCGATTTGCTATTTCTTTCGAAATCAATGAAGTTATGGATAAATACTTGAAAAAAATGAAGGTTATGAAGTAAAATAAAGAGTATTGTTTTGTCAGTTCGACAACCTTATCCCAAAAAGAAAACCATTAAAATTAAGTAGAAATAACTTATTTTTAATGGTTTTTAATATTTTAAAGAACTATTTTCTAATACAAAACTGGAAATTTAGAAGGATTTACCTCATTCATCATAGAATATATTTTTTCAAAAATATCTTCAATAGATGGTTTCGAAAAATAATCACCATCGGTTCCGTAAGCAGGCCTGTGCGCTTTGGATGTTAAGGTTTGCGGCTTACTATCCAAATATTTATAACCATCTTGATTTTCGATAATTTGTTGTAAAATATAAGCCGAGGCTCCGCCAGGAACGTCTTCATCTATGACTAACAACCGATTGGTTTTAGCTATACTTTTTACAATATCGTTATTGACATCAAAAGGGAGTAAAGATTGAACATCAATTATTTCGCAATCGATACCCATTTCCATAAGTTCTTTAGCCGCAACTTCTATTAACCTCAAGGTAGAACCATAAGAAACTAAAGTAATATCTGCGCCTTCTTTTATGGTTTCGACCACTCCGATTGGTGTTTTAAATTCACCATAATTTAACGGCATTTTTTCCTTTAATCGATAACCATTCAGGCATTCGATCACAAGAGCTGGTTCATCACATTCTAATAAAGTATTATAAAAACCGGCAGCTTTGGTCATATTTCTTGGTACCAAAATGTGTATTCCTCTTAATGCATTTACTAGCATTCCCATTGGGGAACCTGAATGCCAAATTCCTTCTAATCGATGGCCACGAGTCCTGATAATAAGCGGTGCTTTTTGTTTGCCATTAGTTCGATATTGTAAAGTGGCCAAATCATCACTCAAAATCTGAACGCCATATAATAAATAATCTAAATATTGAATTTCTGCAATCGGGCGAAGGCCCCGCAAAGCCATTCCGATTCCCTGACCAATAATTGATGCTTCTCGAATCCCAACATCGGCCACACGTGTTTCACCAAATTTTTCTTGTAACCCAACCAATCCTTGATTTACATCACCTATACTTCCTGCATCTTCGCCAAAAATTAAAACTTCCGGGTGATTTGAAAAAAGCATGTTAAAATTATCACGCAAAATCATTCGGCCGTCTGTGTCTTCTTTAGCGTTTTCTTCGTATTTTGGTAAAACTTCTTTTGAAGAAAACACATTCAAATTAGACTCTGAAAATAAATTCTTGCTGAATTTTGGTTGGTTAAAATCAAAGTATTTTGTAATCCAAGTCGATAGTTCAGGTTTACAATTATCATTAATTACTAATCGTAATGCTTTTCGGGCTGTACTAAGAATTTCCTTTTTCAAAGGAGATTTTATGCTGCTTAAATTCGTTTTGAGTTTAAGAATTTTATCGCTGTTTTTGCTTGTAGGAGCAATTTTTTCCAACAACTCAACAAGACTTTTCTGTTCTTCGATTATTGGATTAAGAAAGGCATTCCAAGCTAATTTTTTGGCTTCAAGAACTTCTTTTCTTGTAATCGAGTCAATTTCTTCGATTTCCTCTGAAGAAGCAATATTGATGGCAATCATCCACAATTTCATTTGTCGAACGCAGTCAAAATCTCTTTCCCATTGCAACCTGTTTGCATCTTTATATCGTTCGTGCGAACCCGAACTAGAGTGTCCTTGTGGTTGTGTGAGTTGAGTTACGTGGATTAAAACCGGAACGTGATGCTCTCGAGCTAAGTCGGAAGCTTTTTCATAGGTTTCTATCAAACTTGGATAATCCCAGCCCACTACTTTTAATATTTCAAAGCCATTATGGTTTTCATCTCTTTGATATCCTTTCAAAATTTCGGAGATACTTTCTTTTGTGGTTTGATATTTTGCATGAACAGAAATTCCATATTCATCATCCCAAACACTCAAAATTAGAGGAACTTGTAAAACTCCAGCAGCATTAATCGTTTCAAAAAATAAACCTTCGGATGTACTGGCATTTCCAATAGTTCCCCAAGAAATTTCATTTCCGCCTATCGAAAAATTAGATTTATCAGCGAGCTCTGGAATACTTCTGTAAATATTTGATGCTTGAGCTAATCCCAACATTCTTGGCATTTGCGAAGCTGTTGGAGAAATATCAGCACTGGAATTTTTTTGTTTTGTCAAGTCTTTCCAGCTGCCGTCGTCATTGAGACTGTGCGTCACAAAATGTCCGCCCATTTGCCTTCCAGCTGACATTGGTTCTTGAGAAATATCAGTATGACCATAAAGTCCCGCAAAAAACTGTTGCGGAGTCAATTCGCCAATGGCCATCATAAAAGTTTGATCACGATAGTATCCCGAACGAAAATCGCCGTCTTTAAAAAACTTGGCCATTGCTAATTGAGGAACTTCTTTTCCGTCACCAAAAATTCCGAATTTTGCTTTACCAGTTA
This sequence comes from Flavobacterium psychrophilum, assembly GCA_945860385.1. Lineage (GTDB taxonomy): Bacteria > Bacteroidota > Bacteroidia > Flavobacteriales > Flavobacteriaceae > Flavobacterium > Flavobacterium psychrophilum_K. The sequence continues at coordinate 37,241 of CAMAQD010000024.1, read as the reverse complement.
ATACTTCCTTACGTCCTAAGAGACTACATTCTCTGCTGGTTATGGCGATTTTATAGTCTTTTAAAACTTCAGTTTTAAAGTCTTCAAAGGTAAGGGTAGAATTTATTTTTTCTTTTATCATAATACAAAAAGTATAACTTTGGTGCAAATTTACTCAAAAACTAATTGGTACCATCATTCATTATAAGAAATAGAATTAAATTTTTTCTAAATAAAATTTGATAATAGTCACTTTTGTTGTAAAATGTATATTTTTATTGAAATATCATTGACAATAATACAATTTTTAATAAATGTTTTTTATCGTTTTTATTCTACTAAAACCATTTTCTAGTAAATAGTTGGATAAATTTATCTGGATTAAGTGTGATAACAAACCGTATTTTTTCATTGTAATTGGGTTGAGAAATTTCCCAACCATTGCTGGAATAGATTGGGAAAAATAATTCGAAATAGTCGGTCAAAAGATTTAATCGAATACCGCTATCAAAAAGAAATTTTTCCTTTTGATTCTGATTTTTCACCAGACCGATATCACCATAGGCTTCTATCCAATTCCAAATAGAATAACTTCCGTTTAGAGTTGCAATCCATTGATTGGCATAAGACGGCTTCAACTTCGATTTAAAACCACCTTCGGCCAATATAAATTCCTGACTTACAATACCTGTTTCAGATGATCTTCCTAAATAGGCGTAATCAAAAAGATAATCTGTTGGACGGTCTAATGCAAAACTATAAAAATCAGAATTTGTGCTGTTGTAAGTAAAAGCTCCTGCATACATTCGGAGATTGAGCTGGCGATTGTCCTCGAATAGTCTTCGATATTGCATTTCAGTAGAGATTTTCCCAAATTCGCCCGAAAACTGAACGTCTCCAACAAAGCTTATATGATTTGTCAGTTCTGTTCTTGAGTTGATATATTTCAAATCAAAAACCGAATAATCCTGAAGGGAACTATCGATAACAATCTCGCTTTTTTCTCGATTTATGTTTACCTGACGAAAAAGCAGTAGTTGCTTTCTATTGTCTCTGTAATCATCATTTCGGAATTGCATCAAAACCATTGGGTTTATTTTCAAGTAGGTTGCATCTGGTGCATAACTGAAATAGTTTCCGCTAATTGAATATCTTACGTTAAATAAACTGCTATCACGATAATCTTTATTAACCATAAAAATGGCAGAGCCTGTTATTGTTTTTGAGTTTATTGAATATGTTGGATTGATGTCGTAGCCGAAAGGTCTGTTTAAGATAGCTTTATTGTGAAACCGCATTCCGGGCGAAAGACCGTCATAAACATTATAAGTCAATATGGGGGCATAAATAATTTGATTGTAATAAGGGTCTTCTAAATCCTTTACAAAAGCAAATTTTACAGGACGATTATTGGGATAAAATCCTTCTAATTTTTTCCAGTTATTTCTTAAATTGAATTCAGGAACTTCATTTTTATAGTTGATAACAATCTTGTTAGCATGATTTCTTTCCAAGGTGTAGACGCTATCATTTTTTTGAGGTTCTATCCATTTTTTGAAGACAATTGTATCGTTTTTAATCCCATAAATTGATATCGGTACGTATGTGTTAGTCTTATTTTTCAATGAAAATGAAACGCTATCCAATGTTTTTGAAACATTCGTAAACTTATAGTCAATAATCTCTCTAGAATCAATAATAGTCTTAAAAAACCAATCAATATCTTTATCGGTAGTTGATTTTATAATTGTTTCAAAATCACGTGCTCTACTAATTTTTTCAGTATTTAGCGCATTAAATTGTTGAATACTATTCGAAACAGAACCGTTTCCAAGAAAATTATCCAGATAAATTAAACTCAAACCGGCTCGATATTTACTAGCAATTTGTTCGTTAAACTTGATTAAAGTATTTTTTGGAGCACCAAGTGGTTGGTCTAAATTTTTTCTGGCCATTAGCAAATAAAAATAACTGTATTGCTCGTTGAAATCAAGATTTAAAAGATGAAATCCTTTAAATAATTTAAAAGTAGATATGCGACCAGTCATTTTAAATTTCGGGTAGTATTCTTCGATATATCGCATCATAGTGTAGACCTGAACGCCATCATAAATCCAATTGTCTTTTCTGGGGTCTAATTTTAAATTGTTTTTTAGATAATTGTTCAAATAGGTTTTCAAAAATTTAATTTCAAAAAGGAATTCATCCGGAAACGGCACCAGAAAACTTGGCATCTGATTCAGCCCATAGAATGGATTCCGGTCATAATCAGCTTGTGAAACGGTTATTTTATCGTAATGGGAATTTCCAATTAAATTATTAGTGAAATTTACAATTCTATCAATCGAAATTGCTTTCTGAATCTCATCAGTCTTAAACCCCTTAATATTTGTTGCAACTTCGACAGAGCTATTTTTGAAGTTTTGAAAACTTGTTTTAGGTTCTAAATAAATACTAAAATCAGTTCTTTTTTTTCCGTTCAATTTGTAAATAGAAAAGTTTTCAAACTGAGTAGTTTTTTCTTCATTCAAATCGGTAGTTAATTCCGTTTTCTTTGACTGTTTACCAGACAAGTGAATAATTCTCAATAAAATATCAAAATCAGAAACCGCATTTGCAATGTCATCTAAATTCAAATTACTGTTTTCAACAAAAGCATTATTTTCATACCTGGCCGGGGTGAGAAACCAGTTTTTTAGATACATTCCGCCTCTTTCAGAATAACCATAATGTGTAAATTTGTCGCTGGGAACTTTGACAATATAAGTAAGATGTAAAATAATTTTTTGGTGAGGAGCCAGTTTTTTATCCAATTTAACTGCAATAAAATCTGGATTTTTTTCAGTTCTCTCCCAAAAAAGTTTTGTTTTATCAGCTTTCGATATGTTTAAATTATTCGTACTTCCTCGCTCTTTTTCAGCCGCCAAATGAAAACCTCTATAAAATTCATCCGAGAATCGTTTTGCCAACGGCGTTGTTTTTGAGGAGTAGGCATTGTTCCAATCATTCAAAACAATCCTCGTCAAAGTGTCTTCAGATTGATTAAAAAACTCAATCGTTTGTAAAACGGTCAACGTTTTTTGTTCCATATTTACCTCAGCATCTATTTGGGAATGGTGTTGCCCGTATTGTTTTGCACAAGCAAACAACAAAAGAATAAATACGATATTTTTATGAAATGATTCCAAGATTAAGTTTTAGTTTTCGAAAGTGATTTTTAGATAAATGTTTAGAAGTTGGGTGATAAATCATATTTTTTATAGAACTTGTTCAGAACATCGACCACTTCGTCCTCGGTATCTACAATTTTAAACAAATCTAAATCCGTGATATTGATTGTTTTTTCTCCTTCAACCATAACTGTTTTCATCCATTCAATCAACCCTGACCAAAAGGCAGTTCCGACCAATATTATGGGGAATTTTCCAATTTTTTTGGTTTGGATTAACGTCATCGCTTCAAACATTTCGTCCAATGTACCAAAACCTCCCGGCATTACCACAAATCCCTGCGAATATTTTACAAACATCACTTTTCTAACAAAAAAATAATCAAAATTCAGGTTTTTGTCATGATCAATATAAGAATTAAAATGCTGTTCGAATGGCAATTCAATATTCAATCCTACCGAAATTCCTCCGCCAAGATGTGCGCCTTTATTACCAGCTTCCATAATCCCAGGACCGCCTCCAGTGATAACACCATAACCAGCTTTGCTTATTTTAAAAGCTATTTTTTCTGCCAATAAATAGTATTTATCCTCAGGTTTTATTCGCGCCGATCCAAAAATAGTCACACAAGGCCCAATCCGGCCCATCGATTCGTATCCATTTACAAACTCAGACATAATCTTGAAAATTCCCCAACTATCATTGCTTCGAATCTCGTTCCAAGTTTTCCTTTTAAATTTACTTTGGATTACTTTATCCTCGTCGTTATCAAAATCTTCTAATCTCATTTTTGCCGTTTTTTTTGGAGCTTTTTCCTGCTGTCCACTATATCTTTTGTGGTTCCGATAGTAATCGGGAGCCACAAAAGGATGCCGTTTCCATCAGGGCTAGGGAACCCGTTATTAATTGAACCTTTTTTAAATGTAAAGATATTTGCTAATATAATTAATTATTTAAAAACTTTACAGATTGCTTTTCTTGATTTTGCCGGCAACATTCATTTTGGTTACATTGCTTGCGTCAAGGAGTGGAATTACGCCAATTCTTTCTTCAGAAATTGCGCCGTATAACTTTTCTTATTTTTCGCAACTTCTTCAGGAGTTCCTTTGGCAACAACTTCTCCGCCGCCTTTTCCGCCTTCGGGACCAATGTCTATTATGTAATCGGCTAGTTTAATCACGTCCATATTGTGTTCGATAATCAAAATGGTGTTGCCTTTATCGACCAATTTATTAATCACTTCCATCAACACACGGATATCTTCAAAATGTAATCCAGTCGTGGGTTCATCCAGAATATAAAACGTGTTTCCGGTATCTTTTTTCGACAATTCTCCTGCCAATTTAATTCGTTGTGCTTCGCCACCAGAAAGGGTTGTGCTTTGTTGGCCAAGAGTAATATAGCCTAATCCAACATCTTGCAATGTTTTTACTTTTCTATAAATTTTAGGAATCATTTCGAAGAAAGGAACCGCTTCATCAATGGTCATATTCAACACATCTGAAATAGATTTTCCTTTGAATCTGATTTCCAAAGTTTCTCTGTTAAAACGCTTTCCTTGACAAGTTTCACATTCCACGTAAACATCTGGTAAGAAATTCATCTCAATCGTTCGAACACCAGAACCTTCACAGGTTTCGCAACGTCCGCCTTTCACGTTAAAACTAAAACGTCCCGCTTTGTATCCACGAATCATACTTTCCGAAGTCATTGTAAACAGGTTTCTTATTTCTGTAAATACTTCGGTGTAAGTTGCCGGATTGGAACGTGGCGTTCTTCCAATCGGGCTTTGGTCTATATCAATCACTTTGTCGATAAATTCCAAACCTTCAATTTTTTTGTACGGTTTTGGTTTTTTGACACCATTAAAATAAAAGGCGTTCAAAATAGGGTAGAGGGTTTCATTTATCAATGTCGATTTTCCGCTTCCCGAAACTCCGGTTACACAAATCATTTTGCCCAACGGCAATTCTATAGAAACATTTTTTAAATTATTTCCAGTTGCACCGGTCAGTTTCAAGAAATTTCCATTGCCTTCACGACGTTTTTTAGGAATTTCAATTTCCATTTCGCCGTTCAAATAGGAAGCAGTCAGAGTGTGGTCTTTCAATATTTCGGCTGGCGTTCCTTTGCTGATGATTTCGCCGCCGTGTTTCCCAGCTTTTGGCCCAATATCAATCACATAATCGGCACGCAGAATCATATCTTTGTCGTGTTCGACTACTATAACCGAGTTGCCAATGTCACGTAATTGTTCCAAAGAATGAATTAATTTGTCATTGTCTCTTTGGTGTAAACCTATGCTCGGTTCATCCAAAATATACAAAACGCCAACAAGCTGCGAACCAATTTGTGTCGCCAACCGAATACGTTGTGCTTCGCCACCAGAAAGTGATTTCGAGCTTCGGCTCAAAGCCAGATAATCCAACCCTACGTTCATCAAAAACGCTAATCTGTCTTTGATTTCCTTGATAACCTCTGTAGCAATTGTTTTCTGTTTTTCGGATAGATGAGTATTCAAATCCAGAAACCAAGCCGTTACGTCTGAAATATCCATATCGCATAATTCGGCGATATTCTTCTCGTTGATTTTGAAAAACAAAGCTTCTTTTTTCAATCGTGAACCTTCACAAACGGGGCATTTTACCTCGTCCATAAATTCCTTTGCCCAACGTTTTATCGTCGTAGAGCCGCTTTCGTCGTGCTGGTTTTTGATGAAATGCGAAATGCCTTCAAACTCGATTTTGTATTCTTTGGTCACGCCCAAAACTTTCGATTCGACCGAGAATTTTTCTTTTCCACCATTCAAAATCATTTCCATTGCTTCCTCAGAAATATTCGCAATTGGGTCAGATAATTTGAAACCGTATTTTTCGCCAATGATTTCCAATTGCTTGAACATCCAGCTGCTTTTGTATTCGCCTAAGGGGGCAAAACCACCTTTATTTATCGAGATTTTTGGATTTGGAATTATCTTCTTGATGTTGATTTCATTAACCGTTCCTAATCCTTTGCAATGATTACAAGCCCCTTTTGGAGAGTTGAATGAAAATAAATTGGGTTCCGGATTTTGATAAGAAATTCCAGTGGTAGGACACATTAAATTCCGGCTAAAAAACCGAATTTCATTCGTGTCTTGATCTAAAATCATCAAGACATTTTCGCCGTGGTACATTGCCGTTTTGATACTTTCGGAAAGGCGTTTTTCGTTGTCTGGCGTGTCCTCGATAACCATTCTGTCAATCACGATTTCGATGTCGTGGGTTTTGTAACGGTCGAGTTTCATTCCGGTAGTAATGTCTTTGATATCACCATTGATGCGGACTTTTAGGAAACCTTGTTTGGCAATTTGTTGAAATAATTCAGCGTAATGTCCTTTTCTGGCGCGAATTATTGGAGCCAAAATGTTGATGCGTTTTCCCGCAAAATCTTGGGTAATCAATTGCTTGATTTGTTCATCGTCATAGGAAACCATTTTTTCGCCAGTGTTATAACTGTAAGCATCGGCGGCACGTGCATACAACAAACGCAAGAAATCATAAATCTCGGTAATCGTGCCAACAGTCGAGCGCGGACTTTTACTAGTGGTTTTTTGTTCAATGGCAATAACTGGCGAAAGGCCATCAATTTTATCCACGTCGGGACGCTCCAATCCGCCAAGGAATTGTCGGGCATAAGCCGAAAAAGTTTCTACATAACGGCGTTGTCCTTCGGCGTAAATCGTGTCGAAAGCCAAGGATGATTTTCCTGAACCCGAAAGTCCCGTAATCACCACCAATTTTTCCCGAGGTATTTTTACGTCTATATTTTTTAGATTGTGTACTCGTGCACCCAATACTTCAATGTTATTATCGTTTTCTAGCATAGATTTTGGCAAAACGCAAAGTTACCATTTTGATTTAGTCTTTCAGTACAACAATAGGGAAGTTTATGTTAAAATAGTAACTAATTTGGATACGTAGGAAACTGATTTGCTATTGTAAAAGCGCAGATAAAATCAGATTTTGGAGACAATTAAATTATGTTTTAATTAATCATTTTCAATATTTGAAGTAGAAAATTTTTATATTTGAATAAAAAATTTAAGATGAATATTTTAGGAATAGGCTCACGTATCAAACATCCAGATTTTGGTCTTGGAGTGGTAACTAATGTAACTTCAAAACATTATTGGGTTACCTTTATCGAAACCGGATTGGAAACCATTAATGTGGATTGCGAATTTGAAATTATTGAAGCTCTTGAAGGAGAAGTGGACTCAGTTAGTTTTTATGATGTAGAAAAATCCTTAAAGAATTTGTTGCAAAAATGGAGTGATGTTTCTCAAATAGTTCCCATTGCCGATAAATGGAAAGGCGGAAAAATCATTCTTGAACCTGGAACCAATACGCAAAATAAAGAAGTGCCCATCGATACTTTTTTTCATAAAATCACTATGGTTCGCGATAGAATTAGAGTGATGGAACAAAAGATTAATGCAAGCAATCTTGACGAGGCGGAGAAGATTGATTTGCAACAATACATTACCAGAATTTATGGCAGTTTAACTACTTTTAATATCTTGTTCAAAAATTCAAATGATTATTTTGTTGGGGATAAATCGAAGTAAATGCGATCAGTTTTATATAAAAACAGTACTAATAAACGACTTTATTAATTCGACACGTTGCTGGTAGAATATATGAATATTAGGCAAGCAAATGTTTAACTAATAATGTGGTGTTTCAGGGTTTTTTTTATAATATTCTGCTTCGATTTTATTTATTTCTTCAACTAGTCCTTTATTGATTAATTGTTTTATCCCTCCTCTGGGAAAATAATCATACGGAGCTGGATAAATCTCATAAAATAGGGTTTGTTGATCTTTTTCGTGAAATAGAATAACAGCATATCCTATAAACTTTTTATCCTTATTCATTTTGGTAAATTGATAGGCAAGCACTTTATCATCATTCGCATACTTACCCTCTTTTAGTTTTTTTAGATACTTTTTACTGACTTCATCAATTATGATTAATCGGTGCAGTTTTTTTAGTTCGGGCGCATTTTTCCAAGCCTCTTTAGAGGTCTTAACAGAATTTTCTATATCAGTAATTACATTGTAATAATTAGATTCTTGAATTAAATCAATACGTTTAATCACAAGATTGTCTTTTGATACTTTGCTAATTACTTCCTTTTTATCAATAGATTTCGAACACGACGCAATAATCAGTGCGACTAGTATGTAAAGATATTTTTTTATCATAAGTTATATTTTCAGGTTGAAAGATATAAATAAATTTTGATTGTAAGATAGAGGTGGTTTTTTTAAAAATGAAATACCTCTAAAGGCAAATTACTTTCGAATCCAAAAAAAAAAATTAATAGCAGGACAAAAAAACTACAAAAAAAAACGCTAGGTTTGAGTTAGCGTTTTCTTTTTCTATTGGCGATATATTCGGCAACAGCTTCTTTGGTGGTATACCAATTTCTGCCTTCTTTGTAAGCATCGATTTTGCCTGTTCGAGCCAATAGACTGATGTATTCTTGGCCGTAAGGACTGTTGGGTTCACTCACAATGTCTGATGTTTTTTGAAAATCAGTTTGGCTGTCAGGCATTGCATTCAAATAAATATTTAAGCTGCGCTCCAAAGCTTGGCACATGAGTAGCATCAGTTTTTGATAATTGCCATTGTTGGCTTGATTAAGCGCTTCATAGTATTTTTTCCTATCATTTTTGAGAATAATGGCGGGTGGAAAACCACAACGCATCAACAATAAGTTCATTCCTAAGCGAACGGTTCGACCATTGCCATCAAAAAAAGGATGAATACAAACCAGTTTGTGATGAAAAATGGCAGCCAATTCAATATTATTCAGTTCCAAAGGATTTTTATTGATAAAATCAATCAATTCGTCCAGTAAAGCCGAAACTTTATTGGCATTTGGTGGAACAAAAATTAGCACCCGAAATGCGAACACCACCGTTTCTAATTCGTCCTGCAAAATCCTCTTCGATAGAACGTAAAACCAGAGCTTGTAAAGAAAGAATATCACTACTTCGCAAAACATAATCATCATTAATTATTGAAAATAAATAATCAATTGCTTTATCGTGATTGTGCGCCTCAAAATGCTGTCGAAGCGATTTGCCTTTTATGGTAATTCCTTCTTGAAGCACCATTTGGGTTTCTCGTAAGCTTAAGGTATTGCCTTCGATACTATTCGAATTATAAGTCCATTCTATGGACAAACTTTCTCTGATTTTATTCAAAGCGATGTTGGGCAATGGTCTGCTGGCTTGCAAATCTTGCTTTTTTTGGTACAATCTCTCAAAGGTAGATTGAAACTCTGTTCTATATCCTAAATCTATTTTCCACATAACCCCACAAAGACACAATTAATATCGGATACATATAATTTTGTACTATCCGATATTAAAATTTTATTTTATGATGTTGGTTAAATGGAAGATATTTCGATTAAAACGGATACCCAATCGCAATATTCAATATTAGGTTTTCTTTTCTCCAAGAACCACTTCCAAAATCTATATTATCTAAAACCCATCTTTGTCCTTCAGGCAAATAGGGCTTTCTTAATGGAAAGGCGAAGTCTGTTCTCAAGATCAGAAAAGAAAAATCGAAACGAAATCCCGCACCAGTTCCAACAGCAATTTGTTTCATAAAATCTTTCGAAATTTCCGCTCCAGGTTTGTTGGGATCGGCATTTAAAAGCCAAATATTTCCAGCATCTAGAAATAAAGCTCCTTTCACTAAACCATAAATTTTCGCTCGGTATTCAGTGTTAAATTCTAATTTTAAATCCGCAGATTGATCTGGAAAATAGGAGTTCGAAGTAATTGGAGCTTGGTAACTTCCCGGCCCGAGTGATCTTGCTCTAAAGGCACGAATACTATTGGTTCCTCCCACGACAAATTGCTTGGTTGTAGGCAATGTCGTTGAATTTCCATACGCAAATCCAGCACCAACAATAATTCGGCTGGCCAATTGACTTTCTTTTCCTAATTTAAAATAATGCCTGAAATCAGCATTTACTTTTACGTATTGGCTAAACGGAACATCAAATATTTTTATGGTATCGCCTTGTTTGACATTCGCACCCTTCAATAAACCAGTAACATTTCCCGCCAAATCGACTTCTGCATTAAAGTAGAAAGTATTTTTTTTACGTTTTTGCATCGTATTGGTAAACGTATAGGAATAGGTTGGGCCAAAAATCAATTGTTTTTCGATTACTTTTCCCAAAGCAGCATCGGCATCAATATCGTCCTGATATTCCGCTGTAACATTGTTCGGACTCACATAAGTAATGTCAACAATATTCAATTGGTGCTCTTTTCGGATATTGTTTTTCCAAATATATCCAAAAGACGTCTTAAAGGAATTTAATGAGTAAAGTTGTGTCCTGTTTTGATATTCATAACGCACTGTAGCTTTGGTTCGAGGAACGAATTCGCTGGAACCTTCAATCTTGAAAGGTGTAATAAAGCGTGGCCAGGTCAAACTGGTTTCTGTTCCCAGTTTAAATATATTGTGCCCTTTATTTTCTCCAGAAAGCTGAAAATCGGCTCCGCCAAATACGGAAACTGTCAGTAATTCAGCTCCTCGAAAAACGTTTCGATTATTCCAGTTTACTTTGATTTCTGAACCTGTATAACTGGCTGAATTGGTTTTTCCCAAAACTTCGAAACGGATAAATTTTTTAGGCAAAAGCGTCAGAAAATAATAAGCGTCCAAAGTGTTTTTTATACTGTCCGAAACCCTAAATTCATTTTTAACAAAATTGAATGTTCCCAGATTTACAAATCGGTTCAAGGAAAGATTATGGTTTTTTCGGTTGTAATAATCTCCTTTTTTAAAATACAAAGCGCGGTCAAATACTCTTGATTTAAAAGTATGCGCCGAATCAATAATGGTAAAATCTTTATATTGAACAATATCCTCATCTTTATAAGTAACGCTGTCTTTTAAAATCGAAAAATTCGGATAAACTACAATCTTATTTATTTTGTACGCAATTGTGGCTTTTTCAGGCGTTTCATCTTTTATTTTTAATTTAATTGTCACCTCGTGGTCGCCTTTTGTAGTATCAACTTGAGCCAAAATATAATCTGGATTGAAATAATAATATCCTTTTTCTTTGAGTCTTGCATCAATACGTTCCCTCTCGGCTTTTATAATTCCCAAGTCATACGGATTGCCTTCTTTCAGTAAAGTTCTGCGACTCGTTCTAGCAATTGATTTTCCCAAATCTGTAGAATCTACAGGAAATTGGACGCTTTTTATTTTATATTGTCTTTTTGATAAGATTGTATATTCTGCGGTTGCTCTTTTATTTTTGGCAGTCGAATCGGCACTAACACGGGTTTTGAAATACCCTTTATTTTCCATAAAATTCCTCAAGATTGACGCATTATAATCTAAATCTACTTTGCTAAAAAGTACGGGTGCTTCACCGACTTTGGTTCTCAACCAATACCGTATTCCTTTTTCTTTTTTAGGTTGTCCAACCCAATTATAAATCAATAATTTGGGTCTCAATCCTAGTATTTGTTTGTTGGGTTTTGGCACAAGCAAATTTTTTGCCTCAATTTCAAGCGCTTTTCTTTCCTTCTTTTTTATAATTGAATCCTTAACTTTTACGGAACTTCCCGTATACAAAAAATCTCCTTCGGGTAAATATTTGGTGTTGCTACATCCAAAAACAAAAAACAAGGATAGCACAATCAAATATTTTATATAGTTGGTTTCCATATTTCTAATTTTTTCGCTCATTTTTCTCCTTTAATTTTTTCTCCAGTTTTTCTTGCTTTTCTTTTTCCGCTTTGAGTTTCGCTTTTTCCTTACGAATCTTTTCTTTTTCCTTCATTGCTTTGTCTTCGTGGCTTTGGTGAAAAAGCTCTCGAAATTTATTGTAACTCATTGTAACCACAAAGGCAAGCCCAGTTTCAACAACCTGACCAGCAATAGCAACTTGATATTCATTTTTTCGATAAGCGCGAACCATATAACGCCCGTCTTTTGTAAGTTGATAATCCAGCGCAACGTCACCAGCAAAATTAGTAGCATCTTCGTTGGCACGTTCTTGACCTTCGACTCCAAAACTACTTCCTATCGTTATTTTGATTCTATCATCAAACAGTTTTTTTGAAATTCCAACATTTAAATCGGTTCTGTTTTGCATCGTTCCGGAAGTATAATCTTCTGTCGATTCCAAATCAAATTCCAACTGAATTCCAGAGATTAAATCCCCAGCAAGATCATTCAATTGTTGCGAAAGTATTTTGCTCACACTCTGTCTGGCCAAAGATTCTACACTAGTTCCGCCGCTTTCACTGGCAAAAGGATTTTCGCCAATAAAACGATTCAACAATAAAAGGGCAAAAACCTGTTTGTTTAATTCTGCCGGTTCTTGTCTCAACTGTTCCAATTTTGCCTGAGAAGCCGTCACAATATCCGATGAAACTCCATAATTTCCATCAGGAAGAATAATGTCGAATTTGATCTCAGGTTTCAACAATTCGCCATCCATTTTCAAGATGGTTTGAAACGGAATTTTCTGTTTGTAGGTGTTTTTTACTGTTGGACTTACGGCTCCCAATTGGTTTCCAAGCAAGTTGATTGGCGCTGTTTCTACGGTATAAATTGCTGTAATATTTAAATTGGCCATAGTTGGCTCGCCATTCCAGACAATATTACTTCCTTTTTGAATATCAAATTTTCGGCGAATCATATTGAAATTCATCTCATAAGCACCTTCAGTAAATTCATATTTACCCGTTAAAGTCGTTTTTCCTGAAAGATCAATGCCTCCCGTAAGTTCGGCTTCTCCTTTTAGATTCAGGTAATCTCCATTTCCTTCGTCGATGACCAAAGTAAGTTCTGCCTCTTTTTCAATCGAAATATCAACACTCACATCCATCCCAATTAAAGCGGATTGATTGAATTTTTTCTCCAAAGAAACTGTTTGTTTCAAATACAAATTATCCTCGTCCACAAACTCAACAATTCCTTCCCTGTCGGCAATGGAAGGGTCGGATTGAGGCAATACAACCGAAAATTTGGTGCCTTTAATTATTTTGACGTTTCCACCAATAATTGGATTGTCTAGCGTTCCATTTATTTTCAATTTTGTATCCAAAAATAAATCGCCATAAAACAAATCATTTTCGGCAGCTTTAGAATGTATGGCTCTAAAACCATTGGCAACAACGGTCAAGCCAAAGTCATAATTTCTGAAATCGGCAGAATGAATCGTACCGTTTACAGTCATTTCATTGTCATTTTCATCGTAAAAAGTGAAGTTGTCAAACGCAATTACTTCATTCTGAAATCTTATTTTCTCACCAGAGGTTTTAAAATTCGAGTTGATTTTTGTGATTCTGAAACCAGTATCATTTAAATTTAATTCGCCATTTATTTTTGGTGCATCGGTAGTTCCAGTGATTTTAAAATTTCCCGACAAATAGCCTGTTCCTTCATCAATATGTCCCACACTAAAACCTTGGATGCTTTTGACATTTAAAATGTTCATATCTAAATTAAGGTCAAAAGTTCCGTCATTAATTTTATAGGTTCCAATGCCATTTACGTCATTTCCTTCTCCGCTAAGCATAACATTTGCAGCTAATAAATTACTGGTTTTGTTGTCTACTTTTAGGGCAATATCGCCAACAGCTTCACCTTTAAATGCAAAATCATCTATTTTTACATCCGAGGTAAAAGTTGGTTTTGTCATCACATTATCCACCAAAGCCGAACCGTTTATCAAACCTTGCATCAGCAATTTATCTTTTTTGATCACAGTCAAAATCGTCTCTAGCTTGAAATTGACAAAATCAATTTTCAGAGGTGCATTGTTTTGATTTCCTTGCGACTGGATTTTCAATTCATTTCCGGAATTATCTAAATAAAATTGGTTGATGTAAAGTCTTTTATCGCCAAATTCAATCGAATTTTTAGCATTGATATTCCACTTGTCATAATTGAGCACAAAATTCGCAGCGTCAATTTTCAGGATGTTTTTGGAATCATTATGAAGCAATTCGCCTGCAATAAAATATTGTTGCTTATCTTTTGTATCTTTTGTTTCAAGAGCATAGGCAAGCAAATTGTTTTCCACTTTTCCGGATAAACTGGTACGTGGAAATTTAATTTCTCCGCTTTCTATGGTTGCGACAGAAAACTGGTATTCCAATGTATTTCCTTTGGCTTCCATATTTATTTTTCCATCGGCAATCGTGTTGTTGTTATAAACAATTCTTGGAATCGTTCCCTTTACTTCCAAAGAATCTGTTACATTATTGTATTTTCCGGAGATATTAATTGGCTCTAAGCCTGTTAATTTTGGGAAGATTTTAAAAAGAGTCGGATCATTGTCCACAAACAGCTTAAAATTCAATCGTTGTTCTCCGGAGGCTACATTGGTTTTTGAATTGCCCAAATCAATATATTTTGATAATGATTTTTTTATAGCTGTTCCCAAAGTGGTCAGTTTGTATTTTCCATCAACTTCGGCTTTCAGAAATTGAGAACTTATTTTGATGTTATTTTTTTGATTGTCGGCGAAAGCCACAATTTTAATCGAATCCAGCACGGCAACTTCGCCTTCCTGTAAAATTTGAAAGTTGGATAGGGAAATTTCCCCGTTTAAAAAATCGGGATTGCTGTTGGCAATATCGGCATCAATATTTCCGCGTAATTTCATCGGGCCCGCGTGAAGATTCAGTTTTTGTAGATCGGCAATATCCAGATTTAATTTTAATTGTATCGAAGGATATTTGTCTTTTGCATTTCCGTTGGCTGCCAGATTAAACGTCAAATTTTGGTCTTTCATACCTGATTTCACATCAAATAATCCGTTTTTTATATTTCCTTTTAAGGCTAAATCACGATACGTATATTTATTGTAAACTGCTTTTTGAATAATTCCATCTAGTTCTGCTTGAGCCGTTTTTGGGTCTAATCCTTTGCCTTTTACTTTCGCCTTAAACGTGACTTTTCCTAAAGAATCATTTTTTATGAAGCGGCCTAAATCAAAATCGAGCAAGGAAACGGTCGCATCGTATTTCTCCTGATTTTTAATGCGTTGGTCATACAAACCATCGATTTTGGCATTTCCAAAACTGCTGTTTAAAGCCAAATTGGTCTTGAAATTCTGCATCGAGCCTTTAAATTTACCTTGGATATTAAACTGCGAAGGCAATTGAATAGTATTGGGAACGGATCCTGCAGGCGCAAAAGAAAGAACATCTTTGGATGTACTCGATAATTTCTTTATGTCCAAATCATAATATGCTTTTTGTGCATCAGGCCAGCCTATAATTCTGCCAGAAGCGGAAATTCTGGTGTTTCCAATACCACTCATTTCAAGTAATGGAATTTTCAGGTCTTTCAATTTTCCGTTCAAACGTGCATTCAAATATACAATCGCATTTGGATTGCTTTTAAACGGATTGTCTTTTTGCAAAAAAGGAACAAATAGTAAAATATCTTTGAATCCTACTTTTGACTGAATCAAATTCAGGTTCAAACCAAGGTTTTCGGGATTATTTTTTAAAGACGCAATGGATGGATAACCAATTTTAATGCTGTTTTGTAGCAGCGTTTGCGGCGTTTTCAAATATAAATTATTCAAAAGCGCCTTTTTTGGACCATAAAAAAAGTCTGTTTTTAAAGCTTGAATTTGTAAACCACTTTTTTCAATTCCTATTAATGATTTTATAGTTCCAGTAGTAGTATCATTTCTGTAGTACAGTTTTTCTGCTTTGGCGTTGAATTTGTTCAAATCAATATGACTGTAATCAATTCCTTTTGGGATGGGTTTGGATTGCATATCGTCATATTTGAAAGCGATATTTTGCAAATCAACAGTATTCAATTTTACTTTCCAACCATTTTGGGCTATGGCTGTCGTGTCTAAATTGGGAGTGACAATTTGCTTGTCTTTCGTACCCAAACGCAAATTTCCCTTCAGATTTTTTAGTTCGAAAGTGTCGAAATCCAGCAACTGTTTATTCAAATCAATTTCGTTGACGGATAATTCCAAATTGCCTATATAAATTCCCGAACCCAATCTGGAATCTTTGTTATCGTAAGAAACATCAATTTTCGATAAACTGATTTTGTCTAATTTTAGTTTGAAATCTTTTCTTTTCGAAATCGTATCCAATGTATTTATGGATACTTCAGCAATCTTCTCGACAATATCCTGATTCAAAACTAGTTTTAAACCTTTTAAATCAATATTCGGAACGTCGAAATCCATTTTGTCCAAATCGAATTTCTTGAATTTGGTATCAAAGTGGGCGAGTTTTATACGAATGTCATTTCTGGAAAAATCATCTTTGAAATTAAAATTGACATTGTGGAGATTTACATTTTCTACCGATATTTTAAATGGTTTGCTGTTTGGGTTAGAAGGTGTTTTTGATTCAAAAGCCTTGACGATATAATCAAAATTATAATTACCATCCTTGTTTCTGGAAACATTGGCGTAGGCATTTTGTAAAGAAATAGAATTGATTTCGAGTTGACTATCCGGAAGTTCAAACAAATTTATGTCAGCTTCCAATCGTTGGCCACTTAGTAAAGTGTCTTTTTCTTGGTCTTCAAAATAAAATCCTTCCAAAATAATTTCTTTTGGAAAATGAATGGCAATTCTATCAATCGAAACTTTAGTTTTGATTTTATTTTGCAAATAAGTAACGGCTTTGTCTTTTGCAAAATTTTGAACGGATGGAACTTGGATTAAAATGGTAAGAAGCAGTAGTAACACAACTATCGAAAGTACGCACCAAAGGAGCACTCGGAGTGTTTTTTTTAGAAAATGAATTAGTTTTGTATTCATACGCAAATAAAACACTTTTAGATTCAATTAGCGTTAAAAGAATCGGCAGTCTTAACAACCTACAAAATTGTAAAAATTGCCACTCAATATTTTACATAATTACATTTATTTATTGTAAAGTTTAATGTTCCAACTGTATTTTTCTTATTTTAAATGAATCCTAAGAAAAGAATAGAATTTCACTCCCATCAAACACGGTAAATAGAATTTAAAAACAAAAAATTTGAATGTAACAAAATTCGTTTATTTTTGACTAATCACAGAAGTCATACTTTATATTAATCCAAAATAATTCCTCTATGAAATTAAAAATTACAATATTGTTTCTAGGTATAGGTTTATCTGTCCTAGCCCAGGAAAATCTTGGCTATCAAAAACCCTCCAAAACTATTTTAGACTTGGTTGATTATCAAAGAGCACCTTCGGTTTCGATGGATACTAAAAAAGAGTACATGCTGCTGTCTTACAGAAATACCTATAAAACATTAGACGATTTGAACCAGGAAGAAATGAGATTGGGCGGTTTAAGAATAAATCCCATAACCAATATCTCGAGTACGGTTACCTACATTATCAACCTCAAATTGCGCAAAATATCAGACAAAAACGAAATTCAGGTTAGCGGTTTACCAACAAATCCTCAAATAAGTAATGTAATGTGGTCGCCTAATGACAAGAAAATTTTATTTTCAAATACGATTGCAACAGGTGTCGAACTTTGGGTTTTGGATGTGGCTTCTGCAAAAGCAAATAATCTTACCGAAGCAACCGTCAATGCAAATTTGGGTAATCCATTCAGTTGGTTCAATGACAACGAAACCATTTTGGTAAAAATGTTGCCAAAAAATAGAGCAGCATTATTAGATGCTAAAAAAGATTTACCTAAAGGACCAATTATTTCAAATGCTGACGGTGCAAAATCGCAAAACAGAACGTATCCAGATATGTTGAAAAACAAAAATGATGAAATTAATTTTGAGAATATTAGTACTTCTGAATTGTATAAAGTAAACATAAACGGACCTTCAACTTTATTTAAGAATGCTGCTATGTATGTGGGAGAAAGAATCTCCCCAGATGGTAATTATATGATGTTAACCACGATTCAAAAACCATTTTCGTACATCGTTCCATTGAGTCGATTTCCAATGAAAACAGTTGTCTATGACAAAAATGGTGCTGAAATAAAAACCGTAAATGAAGTGCCTTTGAATGAAATTATGCCAAAAGGTTTTATGGCTGTTCGCAAAGGAAAACGCGAAATGGCTTGGCGGAATGATAAACCAGCTACTTTGTCGTATGTTGTGGCATTAGACGAAGGAGATCAAGCCAATAAAGTAGAATTTAGAGATGAAGTATTTCTTTGGGAAGCGCCTTTTAACGGGCAACCGACATCATTGGTAAAAACCCCTCAACGTTTTAGCGATATAATCTGGGGGAATGATCAAGTTGCCATTGTTTCTGACGAATGGTATGACACTCGAAATACAAAAACCTACTTGATAAATCCATCTGATTTGACTCAAAAACCAAAAGTCATTACGGACCGGAATTCACAAGATATTTATTCAAATCCCGGTAATTTTGAAACCAAGAAAAACCAATATAATAAATATGTTTTAGCTATTGAAAACGACAATGCCTACCGCATTGGAGAAGGGTATACGAAAGATGGGCAATTTCCATTTATTGATGAATTTAATTTGAAAACACTAAAATCAAACCGACTTTATACTTCACTTTATAAAGACAAAAAAGAAGATTTATTGGAAATTGAAGATTTCAAAAAAGGAATTGTTTTAGTTCAGATTCAGTCTAAAAGCGAATATCCAAATTATTATTTTAGAAATATCAAACAAAAAAACAAACTTACACCTATCACTGCGTTCCAGAATCCATTTGAAAGTATCAAAAATGTGAGCAAAGAAGTCATTAAATACAAACGAAAAGACGGCGTGGAATTGTCCGGAACTTTGTACTTGCCGGCAGGATATGACAAGGTCAAAAAAGAAAAATTACCGCTGTTGATTTGGGCTTATCCAGCTGAATTCAAAGATAAAAGCAGTGCGGGTCAAAGCAGTCAAAACCCAAACGAATTTACATTTCCTTATTATGGTTCGTTCGTTTATTGGGTAACCAAAGGCTATGTGGTTCTTGACGATGCCTCGTTTCCAATTATTGGGGAAGGAAATACCGAGCCTAACGACAATTTCATCACACAATTAGTCGACAATGCTGAAGCAGCAATAAATGCCGTGGATGCTTTGGGTTACATCAACAAGAAAAAAGTAGCTGTTGGAGGTCATTCTTATGGTGCTTTTATGACTGCCAATTTGTTGACACATTCCAATCTTTTTGCTTGTGGAATTGCCCGAAGCGGAGCTTACAACAGAACCTTGACCCCTTTTGGTTTTCAAAGCGAACAGCGTAATTATTGGGAGGTTCCCGAAGTGTATAACACGATGTCGCCATTTATGAATGCTGATAAAATGAAAACACCAATGCTACTAGTTCACGGTGAAGCCGATAACAATCCCGGAACTTTCACATTGCAAACAGAACGTTATTTTCAAGCTTTAAAAGGATTAGGAGCGCCAGCCAGAATGGTAATATTACCCAAAGAAGCTCATAGTTACGTGGCAAAAGAGAATATTTTGCATTTGCTTTGGGAGCAAGATCAGTTCTTGGAGAAATATTTAAAAAATTAATTCATAGAAGATTGAATTTAAAAAGCCCAGAAATTAAGATTTCTGGGCTTTTTATGTTTTAAGAAAATTCAATTCGCTCTTCGAATAGCTGAATTACAACTTCTCCTTCAAATACTTAGCCGTAACCGATTTTTTGATTTTAATAATTTCCTCTGGAGTTCCTTCGGCGAGCAATTGTCCACCGTTTTCACCACCTTCGGGACCTAAATCGATAATCCAGTCAGCACATTTTATCAAATCTAAATTGTGTTCAATTACCAAAATCGAATGTCCTTTATCAATCAGCGCCTCAAACGAAGCCAAGAGTTTCTTTATGTCGTGAAAATGCAATCCAGTTGTTGGTTCATCAAAAACGAATAGCGCTTTTTCTTTTGTGGCACCTTTGACCAAGAACGAAGCCAGTTTGATACGTTGCGCCTCACCACCTGAAAGGGTAGAAGAGGATTGTCCCAATTGCACATAGCCCAAACCAACGTCTTGTAGCGGTTGCAATTTTTGAATAATCTTGGTTTGTTTATTGGCAGTAAAAAAAGCAATCGAATCATCAACGGTCATCGTCAGAATATCGTGAATGTTCTTTCCGTCGAATGTTACTTCGAGGACTTCTTTCTTGAATCGTTTGCCGTTGCATGTTTCACAATGCAATTGTACATCGGCCATAAAAACCATTTCGACATTGATGGTTCCTTCGCCTTTGCAGGTTTCGCATCTTCCACCATCGACGTTAAAAGAAAAATGTTTGGGTAAATAACCTCTGATTTTCGACAGTTTTTCTTTGGCAAACACTTCCCGAATATCGTCGTAAGCCTTGATATAGGTGACAGGATTCGAACGGGAACTTCTTCCAATTGGGTTTTGATCCACGTATTCAATATGTTGGATTTTGTGATAATAGCCACGCATTTCGGTAAACTGTCCTGCTTTTTCGCCAACGCCATCCAATTTTTTCTGCATTGCAGGAAACAAGATTTTTTTAACTAAAGTACTTTTTCCACTTCCGGAAACACCGGTAATCACGGTCAAACATTCCAAAGGAAATTTGACGTCTATATTTTGTAAATTGTTTTCTCTAGCACCTAGAATTTCAATATAATTACTCCATTTTCTACGAATACGAGGAGTTTTAATTTCCAGTTCTCCGTTAAGGTATTTTGCTGTTAATGAAGTCGATTTTAGAATTTCTTCAAAAGTTCCTTGAGCAACCAATTCGCCACCAAAAGTTCCCGCTTCCGGGCCAATATCAATAATCATATCGGCGGCTTTCATAATGTCTTCGTCGTGTTCAACCACGATAACGGTGTTGCCTAAATCACGCAAAGATTGTAAAACTTTAATCAAACGTTCGGTGTCTTTTGGGTGTAAACCAATACTCGGTTCGTCCAAAATATACATCGAACCCACTAAACTACTTCCGAGCGAAGTTGCCAAATTGATACGTTGCGATTCCCCACCGGAAAGAGTTGCCGAATTTCTATTTAACGTTAAATAATCCAAACCAACTTCGGTCAAAAACGATAATCGGTTGTTGATTTCCAATAATAATCGTTTGGCAATTTGTTGTTCGTAAACATCCAAATCGATGTTTTTGAAAAAAGTAACCAAATGTTTGATAGGTAAGTCGACCAAATCCGAAACAGTTTTCGAATTTATTTTAACATAAGAAGCTTCGATTCTCAGCCGTTTTCCTTTACAGGAATAGCATTTGGTTTTGCCA
Organism: Flavobacterium psychrophilum; assembly: GCA_945860385.1. Classification (GTDB taxonomy): domain Bacteria; phylum Bacteroidota; class Bacteroidia; order Flavobacteriales; family Flavobacteriaceae; genus Flavobacterium; species Flavobacterium psychrophilum_K. The sequence continues at coordinate 15,816 of CAMAQD010000024.1, read as the reverse complement.
CGATAACGCGAAAGCATTACCCGATTTTGAATTTTATAATTTTTTTCTTCTAATTCCTTGAAGAAACGATTCAAGCCTTGAAAATAATTGTTTCCCTTCCAAACCAAATCTTTCTGGGCTTCCGATAGTTCAAAAAACGGTTTGTGAATCGGAAAGTCAAACTTGTAAGCGTTGTTTACCAATTCGTCGCGAAACCAGCCCATACTTTCACCACGCCAAGGATAAATGGCATTCTCAAAAACGGATAGGGATGTATTCGGGATAACCAATTCTTCGTCAATCCCGATGATGTTTCCGTAGCCTTCACAAACTGGACAAGCACCATATGGATTATTGAAACTGAACAAATGGACATTCGGCTCCAAGAAAGTGATACCGTCCAATTCAAAGTTATTGCTGTAAGAGAAACGTTTATCGGAATTTAATTCCTGCAAATGACAAATGCCTTTGCCTTCGTAAAAAGCAGTTTGCACAGCATCTGCAAGACGATTGTAAAATTCTTCTTCGTCTTTGACTACAATTCTGTCAATGATTAGAAGAATGTCTTTTTTGTGTAAAGTTTTACTGTCGATTTCATCAAGACGAACCGTTTCATTGTTAACTAATATTCTGGAAAATCCTTGATTAAGCAGGGCTTTTAATTTGTCGTCCAATGCTCTGCCTTGTTCCAAATGAATAGGAGCGAGAAGCAACCATTTGCTGTCTATTCCAATTTTTTTTACATCGGCAATAACATCCGAAACCGTATTTTTTTTAACCTCTTGTCCCGAAATGGGTGAAAAAGTTCGTCCAACTCTGGCAAACAATAATTTTATATAATCATAAATTTCTGTCGAAGTTCCTACAGTTGAACGGGCGTTAGTCGTGTTGACTTTTTGTTCAATAGCAATGGCTGGTGCAATTCCCTTGATGTATTCTACTTTTGGTTTGTCTAATCTCCCCAAAAACTGACGAGCGTAAGAAGATAGACTTTCTACATAGCGCCGTTGCCCTTCGGCGTATAAAGTATCGAAAGCCAAACTTGATTTTCCGGAACCAGACAGTCCTGTAATGACCACTAATTTGTTTCTAGGAATTGCCACATCCACATTTTTTAAATTGTGAACTTGTGCTCCTTTTATAATTATATTTTTCTTTGGATCTAAAGTGGAAAAGTCAATTGGCATACAAAAAATGGATTTTCACAAAAGTAATCATTTTATAAATGAGAAGTGGCATTGAACGAATCACAAATTTTATTGTTAAAAGCGGTTTTTTAATTTTTCCAGCAATAAAATTTTATATTTTTTTGGATTGTAAAAACGACATAATCGGGGGAAAAGTACTTGAGTAATGTTAATTTATTCCTTGCAAAAGTTAATTTTTTTTAATTTTGCTTGCATCTTAGGATTTAATTTAGTTAAATTTGACAAAGTTTTAACCTTAAAAAACAATTAGCTTATACAATAAAACTACTTTTTAGAAAAATTGCTCCAGATTTTCGTTAAAAACTAAAAGGTATAACTATGGCTAATATACAACTTCCAGACTCCTTATTGGTACACAATTATGTTGAAGGTGATGAAAACGCTTTAACTATATTGATCAATAGACATCAATCAAAAATATTCGGTTTTATATATTCGAAAATTTCTGACAGAGATATTTCGAATGATATTTTTCAAGACACTTTTATTAAAGTTATTAAAACTTTAAAATCTAAATCGTACAACGAAGAAGGTAAATTCTTACCTTGGGTAATGCGCATTGCCCACAATCTTATAATTGATCATTTTCGCAGAAATAAAAAAATGCCAATGTTTAGAGAAACTGAGGAATTTTCTATTTTTTCTATTATGTCTGATAATTCACTTACTATAGAAAATAAAATAATTCAGGAACAAGTAGAAATAGACTTACGAAAACTAATCGAAGAACTTCCAGCCGATCAAAAAGAAGTTTTGATTATGCGTATGTATCAAGATATGAGTTTTAAGGAAATTTCAGAATTAACAGGAGTTAGCATTAACACTGCCTTGGGTAGAATGCGGTACGCTTTGATGAATATGAGAAAAGTTATTGACAAACATCAAATAATTTTAACGAATTAATACTATACTGTAAATTTTAGCGTTGTAATAAAAAAACAATAATTTATTACTTTATGGCGAAAATTTACTCTCAAAAAACATTAGTTACCAATTCAATGAAACCAAAAAAAGAAACAATTTCTTTTTTATTAAATTACTCAAAAGCACTAAGCGTACTAAAAGTAAATACTAAAAGTTTCGAAATTATAGCTAATTAATCAAACGTCCCGAAATCATCGGGACGTTTTTTTATAATATTCTTCCAAAACAGATTTTTTGCCTACTGTTGCAGTGATAATATCCTTTTCTAAATCCCAACCTCGAGCTGGGGAGTATTCCCGTCCATACCAAATCATTTGCAGGTGCAAATCGTTCCAGATTTTCTCCGGAAAAAGTCTTTTAGCATCATTCTCGGTTTGAACCACATTTTTTCCGTTCGATAAATTCCATCGGTACATCAACCTGTGAATGTGCGTATCGACAGGAAATGCTGGAACGCCAAAGGCTTGAGACATCACGACACTAGCTGTTTTATGCCCCACGGCAGGCAATTCTTCCAGATATTCAAAACTTTGAGGCACTTCGCCACCGTGTTTGTCAATCAAAATATGCGACAAACCGTGAATTCCTTTCGATTTCATTGGCGACAAACCACACGGACGAATGATTTCCTTAATTTCCTCAACCGACATTTTTATCATATCATACGGATTATCGGCTTTGGCAAAAAGCAAAGGCGTTATCTGATTCACCCTAACATCCGTACATTGCGCCGAGAGCAAAACCGCTATCAACAGCGTGTAAGGATTCTTGTGATTCAAAGGAATTGGAATCTCAGGATACAATTCTTTTAACGTATTTATAACAAACGTTACCCGTTCTTGTTTGGTCATTTTTAAGTAAATTTGAATTGTAAAATTACTGTATTTTTTATGATGTGCCTAATCCAGCCTTCCGTTTCAACTCCTCATTTTTGCAGCTTTTTTTCTAAGCAATAGCAAGAGCTTCCTTTGGTCGCTTTGTTATTTCAAGAAAAAATAAGCTTCAAAAACTCCGGGGTTTTCACTGCAATCTGGGGCATAACCACAAACAATAAACAAAAAACCATAAACAATAAAAAAATGACAACATTAAAAAAAGGCGACAAAGCACCCAGTTTTTCGGGAATTGACCAAGATGGTAATACTCATACATTAGCCGATTATAAAGGAAAAAAATTAGTAGTTTTCTTTTATCCAAAAGCAAATACGCCAGGCTGTACCGCCGAAGCTTGTGATTTAAGAGACAATTTCGAACGTTTTCAGGCCAATAATTATGCACTTTTAGGAGTGAGTGCCGATGCTGCTAAAGCCCAAGCCAAGTTCAAAGAAAAATACGATTTTCCATTTCCATTATTGGCAGACGAAGACAAATCAGTAATTCAAGCCTTTGGAGTTTGGGGGCCCAAAAAGTTTATGGGAAAAGAATATGATGGAATCCATAGAACCACGTTTGTCATTGACGAAAATGGCATTATTGATGAAGTGATTTCACAAGTAAAAACTAAAGCACACGCAGCTCAGATTTTGAAGTAAGAGCAATCTCAAACAAAAAAGCCAAGATTTTTTACTTTCTTGGCTTTTTTTATGCTATTTATTTTTTCAACTATTTTCCTCTAAAAGTACATTGGGATCATAACCAAATAATTTCTTTTTCTTAATGATTTTGGCTACACCCGCAGGCAGCATAGTTTCCCAGCCCGGTTTGCATTGGCGAATCATTTTTAAAACTTCACGAGAGAATACTTCTAAATTTTTAGGATTGTAGTTTTCAATATCAACTACTTTTCCATTGAATTTAAAGAATTTATACAATTCTTTCATACGAGGATGTATTCTCAATGTTTCTGAATTCGTAATTATACCATTTTCGTCTATCATTGGATATAAATAGACTTTCAAATCACGGTAAAATAATTTCCCAAAAGCTTCTAAGATACCACCACTCAAATGGCGATAGTATTTTTCGTCAAAAATCTCTATCAAGTTATTGACACCCATTGCCAATCCCATTCGGGCTTTGGTGTATTTTGCAAAATATTCTACCACTCTATAATATTCCTGAAAATTAGAAATCATTACTGTCTGCCCCAAAGAGCAAAGTAATTGAGCTCTATCCATAAAGTCTTTTTCGTCGATTTCACCGTCGGAACGCAAGTTGGATAATGTAATTTCAAAGATGACCAAAGTATTCTCTTTAACTACTTTTTGTTCGTTGAGAAACATTTTTAATGATTCCTCATACATATCCATATTCACCTTTGTAACAGGACGAAAACTTCCACGTATGGCAAGGATATTTTTTTTGTATAAAATGGCTGCAGGAAGAATATTTTTACCTTCTGGATCAAATATCACGGCATCCGTCATGCCGTTTTTCACTAACTGTAAACTCATCAAACGGTTGTCAACATTGGCAAAACGCGGTCCAGAAAAGTTGATAGTATCTATTTCTAGCTGGTCTTTATCAAGATGATCGTATAAATATCGTAATAAATTTTTTGGATTATTGTATTTATAAAATGCACCATAAATTAGATTAACACCAAGGATACCAAGGGTTTCTTGTTGTAAACGAACATCGGTTTCCTTAAATCGAATGTGAATAATAATCTCATTGTATTCTTCTTCAGGTTCCAATTGATATTTTATACCAACCCAGCCGTGTCCTTTGAATTGTTTGGCAAAATCAATAGTAGCAACAGTATTTGCAAAACTGAAAAAGATTTTATTGGGGTGTTTCTTTCTGCTTAATCGTTTTTCAATTAGACCCGCTTCGTGAGTAAGAATTTTTTTGAGACGACTTTCCGTTACATAACGACTATCTTCTTCAACTCCGTATATGGCATCGCTAAAATCTTTGTCATATGCGGACATTGCTTTTGCAATTGTTCCTGAAGAACCTCCTGCTCTAAAAAAATGTCTAACTGTTTCTTGACCAGCACCAATTTCCGAGAAAGTCCCGTAGATATTTTCGTTCAAATTGATACGAAGGGCTTTGTCTTTTAAAGAAGGAATTTGTTCGATGACTTTGTCACCTTTCAACTTAATTTCAGTGTCTCTTTTCATAAAGAAATCGCTATTTTCGTGCAAAGTTAGTAAAAAATGTTTCAAATTGCAGAGATTTATTGCTATTTTTGTATAATATTTAACAAGGGTTTTAAAATGAATTTGTATTTTTTAGGAACTGGTACTTCACAAGGAATTCCTGTCATTGGAAGCAATCATTCAGTTTGTCAAAGCCTTGATTTTAAAGACAAAAGACTTCGGGTTTCAGTATGGATTCACTGGGAGAATCACTCTTTTGTTATAGACTGTGGTCCGGACTTTAGACAACAAATGCTTACTTCAAATTGTCATAAAGTGGATGGGATTCTTTATACTCACGAACATTCCGATCATACAGCAGGATTAGATGACATTCGCCCCTTTTTTTTTAAGCAAGGCGATATTCCAGTTTATGGTCATCAACGGGTCTTAGAAAATTTGAAAAAGCGATTTGATTATATTTTTGAAACCGAAAATAAATATCCAGGAGCTCCTTCAGTAAAACCAATTGAAGTAGTCAATAATTATCCTTTTCCCATTGGGAATAAAATGGCGATTCCTATCAATGTGATGCACGGTAGACTTCAAGTTTTTGGGTATAGAATCGATGATTTTGCTTATTTAACAGATGTAAAAACAATTGAAGAACCTGAATTGATTAAATTGCAAAACTTGAAAGTTCTGGTTGTAAATGCTTTGCGTGAGGAGCCACACAACACTCATTTTAATTTGCAAGAAGCCTTGGATTTTATTACTTTGGTTAAACCCGAAAAAGCCTATCTCACACACATTAGCCATATTATGGGCTTTCACGAAGAAGTACAACAAAAACTCCCAAAAAACGTTTATTTGGCTTACGACAACTTAGACATTACTCTTTAATATTACTTTGAAATGAAAAACTCTTTATTACTTTATCTGATTATTATTGTTTTGCTTTTGAATGTTTTTACTTATATGTATTTTAGTAAACAATTGGCTTTCGAAAAAGACAAATGGGCTAAAACAGAAGTAAAATTGAAAAAAGATTTAGAGTCTGTCAATTCCAAACTAGTCGATGCTAATTATTTTTCATTGGAAAAAAATGAAAATGCACAGAATTATTTCAACCCCGACAATGCAACTAAAACGATTCAAATAGAAAAACTGATTCCTGTTGTAACCGAAAAATTATTGGATTTGAATTCCAATCCAAAAGGGAATCCATACATTGGTCAAGACCAAATCGGAGCCAATAAATTCATCATCAACAAAGTACGAATCTTAAATCACCGCTGGATTATTGCCGATTTTAGTGACGGAGACTATTGGGGAGAAGTTTTAATAAAATATTTTGTAAATGATGACGAAACAGTTTCTTTTGAAACATTTCAGTCGTTGTTGTACCAAAAATAGTGTTCAAATTTCAGATTTCAGATTTCAGATTTCAGATTAAGAATGTTAAACATCTATGTATAAAAAAACGAAAACATCTTAACTTCTCAAGACATTTTCGTTTTTTTGCTAACTGCTAACTGCTAACTGCTAACTGCTAACTGCTAACTTCCTCAAAGTAGCCAACTCTTGAAATCATAAAAATTTTGTGGAGAAACGCCGTGACCAATCGGATATTCTTTGTAAGTTGTGTTTATTCCTAAATTCTCCAGGAAAGGTTTTGCTTTTCGTCCCCAATCAATAGGAATTACTTGATCTACTGTTCCGTGCGAAACAAATATTTTAAGGTTAGTAAACGAATTTTTTAGATAATTTTCCTCTAAAATTTCTGGATTGATATATCCACTCATAGCAACAACTCTTTGCACTTTTTCAGGATGTGAAAGCGCTACGGCATAACTCAAAATGGTACCTTGGCTGAAGCCAATTAAAGTCACGTTTTTAGCATCAATCGGATACTTTTCCTCTAATTCATTTATAAATTGGGCAATTAAATCTCTTGATGTTTTGGCTTGTTCGTTGTCGGAAAACTTTTTTTCATCAGCATCAAAGTTGATGGCATACCAGGCATAACTTCCATATTGCAGATTATATGGTGCGCGAACTGAAACGATATAATATTCGTCAGGAAGTTCTGCTGCGAAAGAAAATAAATCTTCTTCATTGCTTCCATAACCGTGAATTAAGAGTAAAAGCGGATTTTTGTCCAACTTTATTTTAGGTTCTCTAATTTTATATTCTAAAGATAAATTCATAGGTGTTATTCGATATTTTTAAATATTTTTTGGAATTGTTCTCCCAATAATGGAATCATTTTCATCTGACCTTGCAATGCTCCAAGAAATCCATAAATCCAGAGTATGAAGTAAAAAACATAAAAAGCAGAAGATATCATCCAACTATCAAAATAACCAATAAAATACCCGATTAAAAAAAACGAAATAAATATTCCCAATGCCTGACGAATATGAAAAGCGGCAAAACTATTTTTCTTGTCTTGGTTCATAAAAATTGCTGCAATCGCACCGATAATGGTGATGTAACTCACAATTGCAATACTTTTTCCTTCTTCGATGTTGTTGTTTTCCATATTTATGTGATTTAAGCCTCAAAGGTTTTTTTAAACTTTTGAAGTTTGGTATTTACAAAACTAATTTCCCCTGATTATAAATTCCATACACTTTTCCTTTGATTTCTGTTCCTAGAAAAGCGGAGTTTTTAGATTTAGATAAGATATTTTCGTTTGTAAAAACACTTTGTCCTTCAGGATTGAATAAACTGATGTTAGCTTTTTGACCTTCGGCAATGGTTTGTAATTGAATTCCAAAAATTGTTTTTCCAGAAGTCAATTTTTCAATTATTTTTTCCAAAGGTAGAACAGTTGATAATGCACCAAAAGCGCTTTCTAAACCAATTGTTCCATCTTTAGCCAAATCAAATTCCATTTTTTTGTGTTCGATATCAATTGGATTATGGTCAGTTGTAATGATGTCAATCGTATTGTCCAGAATTCCTGCAAGCAATGCTTGTCTGTCAGTTTCTGTTCGCAGAGGTGGTGAAACTTTGCATCTAGTATCGAAATTTTCTAACTTTTCATCAGTTAAAACCAAATGATGAACGGCAACGCTACAAGTAACACGCAATCCTTTGGATTTAGCTTCTTTGATTAGCTCAACTGATTTTGCTGTTGAAATAGTGGGAATATGTAATTTTCCGCCAGTGTATTCCAGTAAAAATAAGTTTCTGGCGATTTGTAATTCTTCGGCAAGATTTGGAATTCCTTTCAATCCCAATCTTGTAGAAACTACACCTTCATTGGCTACACCATTTCCTTTTATGTTTGAATCTTGGGCAAATGCAATAACCAATCCATCAAAATCCTGAACATATTGTAAAGCTATTTTTAGCAAATTGGCATTATCCAAACTCTTGTTGTAATCTCCAAAAGCAATCGCACCCGCATTTTTCATATCGAATAATTCCGCCATATCTTTTCCTTCGCTTCCTTTGGTCAAAGCGCCAATCGGGAAAAGCTCGATGGCAAAACCACTAGCTTTGCTTTTTACAAAATTAATTTGCGATTGATTATCAATAATTGGGTAGGAGTTGGGTTGCAAAGCAAGAGCCGTAAAACCACTTTTTGCTGCAACATTCAAACCGTTGGCGATAGTTTCGCGGTCTTCAAAACCTGGTTCTCCAAGTGAAACACTGCTGTCAAACCAACCTTGTGAAACGTGCAAATTGTCGAGTTTTACTTCCTCGGCATTGTCTGAATTGGGAAGCGAAGTTCCAATTTTTTTGATGAAACCAGCAACAATTAAAATATCGACGGTTTGGTTGTGAAAAGGACTTTTGGAATCGATAATTTTGGCTTCCCGGATGATTGTGTTCATAATAATAGTTAATTATTTGAATTTCGTTTTTACTTTACGAATCGTATAATTGCCATTTCGGTTACCAGAAAAAGCAATGCAAATATAACAAACCATTTCCAAATTTGACTGTCAGTTCGGTCGGTTTGTAAAGTGTCGAAAACAGTTTCGATAGAATCGATAGTTTTATAATCAGAAACTGCATCTTCATTGGCTTGAGCCAAATCACTTTCGGTTCTATTGTAGTTAAAACTGATGTTTTGTAAACGTTCTTTTTGATTGTAAATTCCAAAATTTCCAGCTTGTTCCGGAAAATCGTTAAAAGTCAGTTTTACTTTATCGTTCAGCATTTGTTGTACAGGAATAAAGGTTTCGTTCTCGTTTTGAACCTTCAAAATTTCGTCTTTTGACAAAGTGGCATCAACTAAAAACGGATTATTATTACCAATGGTTAAGGCATTCACGCCATTATTTTGATTATTAATCCCCATTTTGTAAAAAACTGGAACAATCAAAGGCGATTGTTGAAAATTAGAATTTTCCAGATTAATTGGAGCCGTAAAAACATAAACCGACGAAATTGGATTGCTGATGGAAGTCAAAAACGCAGTCTGATCTTCATAATACAATACCGCTGGATTAGAACCCGCTATTCCAAAAGAATTTTTTGTTTTTGGATATTGGAAATTATTGATTTTATTCTCAAAAACACCACTAAACAAAGGATGATTAAAGTTGATTTTAGTGATCAATTTTTCTTTGTTTTCCAAAGATTTGAATTGGATGTTTCCAAAGATTTTCAAAAACGGATTGAGGTTGGTCGTTGAAGATTTCGCTGATGGAATAAGAACTAAATTTCCGCCTTTTTCTACAAATGATTTTATAGTGGTTTGCAAGGCTTGTGGAATTTCCTCCAGTTCGTTTACGACAATGGTATTTTGTTTTTCAAGAGCATTGTAATCCAAGGTTTCAATCGCAAAATTGTTGAAATTGAATTCGTCATTGGTGTAAATTCGAGATAAAAAGTTCGATTTTTCAGGTGTTCCAATGCTGATGATATTGTTTTTTTTAGGTTTCGAAATGCTGAAAAATAGATTGTTGTCGTATTCCAATCCGTTGTCGATAATGGAAGCATAACCGTGGAAATCTTTCTTAGGAATGGTAAAATAAATGGTTTTTTCTTTGGTTTCCAATTTGGTTAAAGTCTTTGCAATCAGCTTGTTTTGGTTGTACAAAGCGACTGGAATTTGCTTGTCTTTTTCGCCAAAAGCAGACAATTTCAGACCAATTTCGTAGAAATCGTCCAAAGTTTGATGAATAAAAACGCTGTCAATCGAAGCGTTGTTTTTTTGTTCCACTTCCGGAATTATGAAATACGTATTGAAATCGCTGTCAATGCTTTTTAGTTGTTTGTTGTCCAAACCAATAGCGTCCGTGATCACGACAACATCTTTGTTGAAAGCTGATTTTCTCGATTTTATTTTCGCCATTGCACTTTCCAATTGAAATGGTAAAGCACTGTATTTTAGGTTTTGTAATTCTGTTCGAATGGATTTGATATCGGTATTCCAAAAAGTTTCGGAATTGGTAATTAAGGAAAAAGTTTGGTTTTCGGGAGTGTTTTCGAGCAATTCCTGCACGGCTCTTTTTAGTAATTCTCCTTTTTGACCTTTGGCTTGCATTGAAAAGGAATTATCTAAAACGATAAACATTTCGTTGGAACTGTTTTTAGTGTCTTTGGCTTTGAAAAAAGGTTGTGCAAAGGCAATGATAATAAAGGTTAACAGTAATAATCGGGTAGCTAAAAGCAACCGTTTTTTGATTTTAGAACTCTTTCTGGTTTGGATGGATAGTTCTTTTAAAAATCGAACATTCGTGAAATATTCCTTTTTAAAACGTCGTAATTGAAACAAATGAACCAGAATTGGTATAACCAATAATAAAAGAAAATAAAGGATTTCTGGATGTTTGAATTGCATTTTTCAAAGATAGTATTTTGATTTTAGATTTTAGAAATTGGATTTCAGATTTTGTTGGAATTTAGCTTATATTTGAGGAATGGAATTAAAAAATAATCACTAAACAACTCGAAATAATATAAAGATTATGAAAAACATTTATGCAGTCCTTCTTTCTGTTTTTACTTTAGCCACATTGCAGGCACAGGAAAATAAGCTCAATTTGATTGTTGGAACTTACACCAAAAGCTGCGATAGCAAAGGGATTTATGTTTATGAATTTAATTCCAAAACCGGCGAATTCAGTCTTAAAAACAATACTGAAAATATTATTAATCCTAGTTATTTGACGATTTCTATTGATAATAAATTCGTTTATTCGGTAAGTGAAAACGATAAAAAAAGTTCAGTTAGTGCATTTGGCTTTAATTCAAATAGCGGAAAATTGGATTTTATTAATTATCAAAACCCAAACGGACTGAATCCTTGTTACATAATTAATGATCATAAAAACGTCATAACGGCCAATTATTCTAGTGGCAATATCTCGGTTTTGGGAAAAAATAATGACGGAAGTATTGGTGAAGTGAAGCAAGTGATACAACACACCGGAAACAGTATCAATGCCAAACGACAAGAAGCTCCTCACGCTCATATGGTGTATTTTTCGCCAGACAAGAAATATGTTTTGGCCAATGATTTAGGAACAGACAAAGTGTATGTGTACCAAAACAATCCAAATTCAGTCACAGAAGTTTTAACGCTCAAAAGTAGTATTGACGTTAAATCTGGAAGTGGTCCACGACATTTGATTTTTAGTAAAAATGGAAAATACGTTTTTGTTCTACAAGAACTAGATGGAACTATTACTTCGTTTAGTTATGCGGATGGAATATTAGCTAAAGTTAGTGAAACCACCGTTGTTGCCTCAGATTTTAAAGGAGATATTGGTGCAGCCGACATTCATATTTCGCCTGACGGGAAGTTTTTATACGCCACAAATCGTGGAACTGCTAATGATATTTCGGCTTTCAAGATTTTGAAAAACGGAAAATTAGAATTTGTGCAAAGAACGACTACTTTAGGAAAAGGCCCTCGAAATTTCAACATTGATCCAACAGGGAATTTTCTACTGGTGGGACATCAATATACCAATGACATTGTAATTTTCAAAAGAGATAAAAAGACAGGAATGCTTACTAATACTGGGAAAAAGATAGAATTGTGTTCACCAGTTTGTTTGGTATTTACTAGAATTTAATTTTTCAGCCACTGATTCACAGATTTTCAAATGGCTATAAAATCTGTGAATCTGTGGCTAATTTTATTTCTTATCCTTACGTTTCTTCGCTTGATTTTTCAACATATTTCTATTAACAGAACCGTGTGTTTTTTTCTTGGTTACACCGGGTCCACCTAAATTGACTTTTTTATTCTTTTTAGTTTTCTCATGAAATGCACCATCACCTTCCAGTTTTTGTTTTTTCATCATAAACTTCATCGGTTGTCTGTCCTTTTCAGGTTCGATTAGTTTTGAAGATACTTCAACAGTCTCGGGAAAAGGCTCGGTTTCCAATTCCATATCCATCAATAGTTCAATCGCAAATTTGAATTCTTCTTCACGAGGCGCAATAAAACTGATGGCTGTTCCTGTAGCATCGGCACGACCGGTACGACCAATACGGTGCATATACAATTCAGGAAGTTCGGGCATTTCAAAGTTGATAACGTGGGTGATATTCGAAATATCCAAACCTCTCGCCATAATATCGGTAGTGATTAATCCACGAAGATTTCCTGCTTGAAATTCAGCCATTGTGCTCAAACGATAATTCTGGGATTTATTGGAGTGAATTACGCCAAATTGATCTGCAAAATCTTCCTCGATACGTTCGTGAACCATATCCGAAATCTTCTTATTATTCACGAAAACCAAAACACGACTCATATTCTCATTCGTCTGTAACAAGTGTTTTAGCAAATTGATTTTGGTATTGAAGTTGGAAACGTTATAGGTAATTTGCGTAATATTTTCTAATGGAGTTCCCGATGCCGAAAGCGTAACTTCTTCAGGATAATCAAAATAATCGTTCAAAACTTTATCAACTTCATCCGTCATTGTGGCCGAAAATAGAATGTTTTGACGTTTTTTTGGCATCATAGCTAAAATAGCGGTCAATTGGGTACGAAAACCTAAATTTAGCATTTCGTCGAACTCATCGATGACCAATTTTTGCATATCTTCAAAACGGATTACATTGTCCAATGTTAAATCCATAACGCGTCCCGGAGTTCCTACAAGAATGTCGCAACCTGTATAAACAATAGTTTTTTGAGTATTGATGTTCACACCACCAAAAATACCAACGGTACGAACAGACATATATTTAGTCAGTTTTTCTACTTCCTCAACTACTTGAACTACAAGCTCACGAGTTGGAACCAGAATTACAATTTTGGGAGTATGACCTGGTGTGAATTTATATAATTTTAATAAAGGCAATAAATAAGCGAAGGTTTTACCCGTTCCCGTTTGTGCAATTCCCATCATATCACGTCCTGACATTATCACGGAAAAAGTTTTTTCCTGAATGGGAGTGGGCGTAGTAAATCCTAAATCATCGATTGCTTTTTGTACTGATTTTGGAAGATTGAATTGTTCGAAAGTGGTCATAAAACGTAAATTTTGTGCAAAGGTACGTTAAATTAGGGGATTAGCTAATTTGATGATTTTATATTGTTTAAATGAACAGGTGATGGAGTATCACTGAATGTCTTGACAAATCATTTTCTTTTATCGCTTTTTTTATTTCATCGAAAAGAATATTTCGTTTATTGATAATTTTTGATTGTATAATTTTCAACTGAGCTTCTTCATTCTTATCTAATTTTCTGCGGTTTAGTGTCTTTTTTAGATGCTTGATTATTACCTGGCAATCGTGCCATTTGCCTAGAAGTTCTGGCAAGACATCTTGTGTTGAATGTTTTTCTTTACTTGTAATTGCCTTGTTATAATTTAGAACCTTTAATTCCTTGCGAAGTTGATGAATTTGTTTTGTTTGAATAATTTCCCGATGAAGAAGTTCTTTAATTTGTTTTTCTTTTTTTTCTAAATAAATAGCTATTTTTTTATTGTCAATTTCGCGGAGATGAGGAATAATTGAGTGGTGTTTTTTATTTAGTTTCCTCATTATTTTTTTATTTAATAATGAAAAAAAATCTTTTTCAGCTTTTAGTCGAAGGGTTTTTAAAATTTTCCTGTAATCTTTGATAATTTTATTCCCAAAATAATTTTTAAGCATTGCATCTTCGATTTGCAATTCTCTTACTTTTCCAGCCTTGCGAAAAATTATTTTATAAGGTTTATAAGTTGCCTTTCGCCTAAAATTGGTAGCGCAGCAATTAATTAAATCAAAACTGGAATTCAGTTTTTTAATTTCAATCCGAAGTTTATGAAAAGTGGTTGCCGTATATGCATCACTGGGTTTTTTCAATAGAGAATCAATGACCTCTTTCCTCTTGTTTAAATATTTAGCGAGTGTTTTCATTTTTTGAAAATGTATTCTAAACTTTTAAGTTTGGAACAGTTGAACAAATAAAAAAGATTTTGAAATCGCCACTAACAATAAGTTTGTTGCAAACAAACACCGATAAGTATAAAGGCGATACCATATAGGACCACTAACAATTCAAAATTTACATATATGAAAAGGAACCTCTACTGTTTGAAGATTAAAGTTACCATTTATTTTGCATTAATCAAATTGCGGATTTTACACTTTAATTATTTTATATCGTTAGTTATAAAAGGAGTATGGTAAAGTCATTTATTCAGAACATTGTAAAATAATTGCATTTATTTTGAAATATTGACCTGTTTGAAAGTGGTTCTTAGCACGGTATTTTTGAACAAAGCTGCGTTATTTCTAACTAATGGAATTTATCGTGGTGGTATTCAGAATTTCTAAAAATAATTGAAAAAGAATAATATGGTTTTTGAATGAGCATTAATCAAAAAAAAATGGCGAGTAGCCATAAATATCTTTTTTTTTGGATTTTCTAACGTTCCGGCGCTTGGCGAGGTTGCGAACTTCGGAACTGATTATTTTCTGTTAAAGATAAAATTTCTTGCGAAATGTAAACGTGAATTTACTACAAAATTCGCAATCTTGCCAAACGCCTGTTAGCAAATCGGTTTTATTTTTCACTTAACTTTTTCATTAATATAGGAAATTCCTTTTCGGCTATTTTGTTGTCCATTTTTCCATCTTTATTATTGTCTCCATATTCTAAACCAGCTTTAATATAATCTTCAATACCATACAATTCTTTACGGTCTAGATTGTCTACCATTTTATTAAAATTGTTTTCTCCAATTTTGTAAATAATCTGCGTAATTATAAATCCTTTATCGTAACATCCAGCACCATCTCCACAAGGAAAATGATTAAGCCTTCTCAAAGAATTAAAATCACCTTTTAATGTTGTTCTAATTATTGTATCAAGTTTTTTATTTTCCGCAAAGTTTTGATTTTCGAGTAAAGTTTTTCCAATTTCTACACCTTCAATATTTTCCTTTTTACAAGAAATAAGAAATAATAGGAGTGAAATTAATATTAGGTTTTTCATTGAGCAGGATTTGTAAACTGTTTGCTAACCAGCGGCGCTTTGCGAAGTGCTTTGGATTTCTCAAAGCGCTAGTTAGGCGAAGTGCCGCTGGTTAGAGCGAGATGCTGCGGCATTTCGCTCTAACGTTCCGCCTTTAGTTTGCATTAATAAATAATTTAGTATTTTTCCGAAGAAGAAACGGGTGAACTAAAACGTTTCGTAGGGTAGTGACCTAAAAGCGGCATAAGACCCGTTTCTACTTTCGGACTTGCAAGTACTACTTGGAATG
>CAMAQD010000023.1 GCA_945860385.1 Flavobacterium psychrophilum | reverse complement strand
TTGATGCAAGACGACCTAAGTTATGACCGTCAGCGTCTACCACAATCCATTCTTTGGATACGGTTGCTTTGCTTGTCGATACTGTTTTGTAGCTTAATGCGTTCACAATAATTTATTTTAATTAAACATTCCATTCCCAATAAAGGGAGCGCAAAAGTACAATTATTTTTTTGAAATGCAAATAGTCTCTAAATTTTATTTTATTCTGATTATCAGTCCGTAAAGAGTTCGTTTTTTAGGATGATTTAATTTTGGGCTTCTATCTTTAATAAGATGTATTAACTTTCGATTCGTTTTTTAGACAACTGAAGAATTAATTTTTATAATTTGTATACCATTCTTGCCAATTGCTTCATTATTTTACTTTGCATTTAATGCAATACAGGAAAATAATACTGAACTCTATTCGTGCAACATTTCTCAGGAAAACAGTAATCTATTTCAGAAAAATACTTCCCAAAAAACTATTACTTTTCTTAAATTATTACCAAAACAGTTGTTTTTTGCGAATTGACAGTTGCTGATTTAAAGTAAAAATATTCCATCAATTGAATATAATCGTTCCATTTATAATCTGTTTTTAAAAAAATAATGCTTTTTGTTGTTATTTTACCATTCACATAAAGGCACTAGTAAGCAGTTTTTTATTACTTTAGCACTTTAAAACTATATTCTAAATCGGAAATGAGCATAACATAATTGCGGTGCATATTCCAATAAAATATATGCGAATTACATAGGATTAATAAAAAGCAATAAATATTGACATATGAAAGCCAAAGCTACTCTAAAACAAATCGCCAAAGAACTAAACGTTTCTGTCTCTACTGTTTCAAAAGCACTTAATGATAGCCCTGAAATTAGTGAACAAACAAAAACCAGAATTAAAGAATATGCTAAGCTTAAAAATTACAAACCAAATGTAATTGGTCTGAATCTAAAAAACAGAAAAACCAAAACTATTGGTGTAATTATTCCAAACATCCTTAATTCGTTTTTCGCCAAAGTATTTACTGGAATTGAAAAAGTAGCTGAAGAAAAAGGATATAATGTGATAACATGCATTTCGAATGAGTCTTTGAAAAAAGAAATTAGCACTTTGGATATGTTAAGCAACGGAACTATCGATGGCTTTATTTTATCGGTTTCTGAAGAGGCACAGAAACTTCATGAGTTCAATCACTTTAAAGATATTATAAATGAAGGAACGCCAATAGTGATGTTTGACAGAATTGTTGATGAAGTTGAATGTGATAAAGTAGTTGTTGATGATTTTGATTCTGCTTTAAATGCAACTCAACATCTTATAAATATTGGATGCAAAAAAATCGCTTTATTTTCTTCCGTAGATAATTTAAGCGTAGGAAAACTAAGAGCCGAAGGATACCTCAAAGCCTTGCAAAATAATAATATTGCCATCAACACAGATTTAATTTTAAGAACTGATTCCGAGGATGCATTAAAAGCAAAAGCAGAAATTTTATTTGATAATCAAGTTATTGACGGCATATTTGCATTAGACGAGGATGATTCCGTCGTAGCTTTGCGAATTAGCCTCAAAAGAGGTTATAAAATTCCCGAAAATCTTTCCATTATAGGTTTTGCAGACGGAATCCTTGCTTCAAGAAGATTATCGCCGAGTTTAACTACTGTAAGTCAACACGGTCCCGAAATAGGTGCAGCAGCAGCAGAATTACTAATCGAAAGATTAGAAAGCAAAGAGAACGAGTATCCTTATAAAACGACTATAATAAAAACTCTTTTGAAAGAAAGAGAATCAACTAGAAAAGTTTAAAAGAAATTTTTGAATATAAAGTAGGTTACCTCTTTTAATCTTCAAAAACTTGAAATAAATTCTTCCAATTAATAGGAGTTTCTATCAACGGTAATCCTTTGTAATTTTCTATTTCCTTTAGATCTTCAATACGAAAATCGTCTTGTTTGGCAAAAGGAACAAGACCTTCTTCTTTTAATTTTTTCGCCAAATATTCCTGTTCATATTGACCTGGCGTTGGAATAAAAAAAGCTTTTTTCTCCAGTTTTATCAAGTCCATAATTGTTGTGTAGCCAGAGCGACAAAGCACGATTTCGCTTTCATTGAAAGTTTGTTCGAGCTGACGACTATTCATAAAATTATAATAGCTGACATTTTCTAATTGTTCCTTCTTCTGGTCTTTTTCGATAATACCTTTTATGAAAACCACATTCCCTTTATAACCAAGAATTTCAACTTTTAATTTATCTTCCAATAATCCTCGTTGAGGCTCTGGACCTGAAAGAACAATCATTAAATCATATTGTTTTGGTGTTTCTTTTTTATTCATTCGGCTCAATGGCCCAATGTATTTCAAATTGAAATCAGGATTTTCAATATGACCTAATTTGCCAGTTAAGTTTGGAACTCCTTCCATATCAGGAACCCAACATTCATTGTGTTTTTTGATAATATGCTGATGCAAAATACTGGTAAACCAAGTTGTGTTTCCAGTCATCACATTCAATTGATGTGTCAGATAAACCGAAGGTATTTTTTTGCTAAAAACACCCAATCTATTATCGGAAATAATACCATCAATATCATATTTTTTAATCCATTTTTTGACTTTTTTCTCTTCTTTCCAAATAGCTTTTATCATTTCCGGAAAATTTTTCAATAATTTCCATTTAAAATTTTTGCCGTTTTTAGCATATTCAATTTTGTACGAAGGTAATTTTAACGTTTGAACATAAGGAAACTCTTTTTGCAATAATTCAAGTGCAATTCCATCAGAAGCAATAATCGGAATAAAATTATTTTCCTGTAAGGCTTTAATTATTGGAATACAACGTGTTGCGTGACCTAATCCCCAATTTAACGGAGCAACCAGAATAGTTTTGTTAGCAATATTGAAACTCATTTATCTAAATAATATTAAAATCGAAAGGTAACAAAACAATAGTTATTCCTATTTTTACAGTATTACTATACCGTTAAGTTAAGGTATAAAAAAACTGTCCAAAACTTAGATCTTGAACAGTTTTTAAGATTTTAAAAAATATTAATCTTGAATATAAGTTTTATTTCCGTTTTTGTTAATGTAATATTTTCCACCTCTTGGGCCTGTATACACTTTTTTGCCGTTATATTCTCCCGTAACTTTATCTGGAGTTTTTGGAGCTTTTTCGTTAGTTTCTTTTAGTTTTGGAGCCGCTTTTTTCGTGGCTGGTTTCGCTTTTTCTTTGCTTGATTTTTCAGCTTTTGTAGCTTTAGCTTTTGTGGTTTCTACTGTTTTGATTGTTTTTTTATCTGCATCTTTCGTCACTGTCGATTTCGAAGTAGTTTCTTTTTTTGTAGATTTTACAGGAACATCTTTGTCATAGTTATAACTTGACTTCTTTTTGGTAGTTTCTTTTTTCGGTGTTTCTTTAGCACTACTTGTAGTGGATTTAGAAGATGTTGATTTAGATGTCACCTCTTTTTTAGTAGATTTTACTGGAACATCTTTGTCATAATCGTAACTTGATTTCTTTTTGGTTGTTTCCGTTTTAACAGGTTCACTTTTTGTTTTGGAGTCTTGTGCATAAAAAGACCCTGAAAAAATAAAAAAGAAGCATAACAGCATTAATTTTTTCATAATGATTTGATTTTAAGGTTTAAAGAATAAAGTTAACAAAATTAGTATTACGATTTAAAAAATATTTGAAAAATTAAATTAAAAATAAGCTCGCAATTGCACACTTCCTGTATGAATTGCTTGGCTGGTTTCACTTTTTCGCCCTTGATAATTGAAATTGATGTCTAGAAAATTGGTCAGGTTTTTTTGCAAAAGCAATCGCCAAGTCAGGTTTTGTCCTGTTTGCAATCCTTCGAGCATTTGGAATCCTACAGACGAAAACTCATCGCCAACAAATTTATTTTGATAAAAAGAAACTTCTCCGTTCATCGTGAATTTTTTCTCACCTGCATAAGTAAAAGAGGTTCCAAACCGGCTTTGCAATAAAGTTTCAAAACTGCCAATTTGATTTTCCTTGTTTTGCAATTCATAAAACAAGTCCCAACTCGTGCTTTTGGAAAATAAATAACTAATTTTTGGAGCCAATTGATAGCCTTTGATTTCAAAGTTTTTTTCCGGATAATTTTCGGATGTCAAAGAGGTTTGAATTGTTTTGGCAAACATCCCGAACAACCAGCTTTTACGATACAAATGATTGTATTGTAATTGATTTGAACTATTTTTAGCATTTTGCGAGCCTATGGAAAGCAAGTTTTTATTTTCGTTTTGAACATATGTATATGTCACGGAATGCAACTGTTTTCCGCGATTAAAGAACAAACTATTTCGCAAACTTGAATTCAATCCCAATACATTTTCCTCGGATTTACTAAACGGATTCAAGTCAAAATTATCTCCTTTGTTTTCTACCTTTCGATCGATAAGAAAGGAAGTTTGATTGTAAAAATAGGAAAGCATTTTTTTGAATCCTGTCTCATTTTGCCACTGATTCGGATTTAAAGTAAGCGATTGGGAGAATTTATTCTGGTGGGTTTTTATGTAGATTCGGTTTGGCAAATAAATTCTAATGTATTTCGCCTGATCCACAAAGGGCGCGACTTCAAACTCTTCTAATTCCTGAATTCCGTTCGCGTTATAATCGTTCCAAGTATAAACGCCTTGCCCAACGGGAACTTCAAGATAGGTAAATTCCTGCTGTGGAATGGAACCCGAATTGGTTTCGAAAACCGTTGTCGATTGAATCAATTGATTGAAAAAACGGTCGTTATAAATCATTCTGGAATTCAACGAAGGTTCGTTTTTCTTGGTTGCATCCACAAAATCCAAAACCCGGTAATTCACAAAAACTGACAAATCACTTTTGTTGGTTTGAATCAATTTTGACCGTAAGGCGAAGGTTTGGGAATTGTTCACTCGTTGAATGATTCCGTTTTGCAAACTATCATTGGCTCTTTTAAAATAACCCAATTCCACGAAAACTTTGGTGCTGTCACCACGACCGGCAAAAAATCCGTATTCCGTGAATTTTTGACTTAATGCAGAAAATTTATTGGTAGTTTTATTTTTTTCTTGATTGTCTTCCAATCTTAAACGAGTGCCAATCCAGTTTTTCTTGAAATTATATTTGACTTGGGTTTGGTTTCGCAAGAATTTTGATGTTGAAGTCGTAGCATCGCTATTCAAGAAACTTCCCAAACTTTGAATTTTCCAATTATCCAAATTAAACGAAGCATTCAAAATGTGGCGATTCCCCGAAAAACTCTCCGAGAAATCCAGCTTTTCGAATTGATAAACTAAGTTTCCCTTTTCTGGCAAACTCATTTGCAATCCCGAAACCAAATAACTTTGATTGCCAATGGCAGTTGTTCCTAAATTCCAATCCCGACTAAATTCAATGCTGTAAAGACGCTCTACAGTGCGGAAATCTTTGGCAATGAACTGGTAATTGGCAAAAGCATCCACATTCCACTTTTTCGAAAAAAGGCGTTGTCGGGCATTCATTTTCGTTGCCAATCCTTGATTGTTCGAATCGTCTTGCGAAGAAAAAAGATTCCTGTCGTTATTACTTATGCCGATTTCAAAATCAATTGCTGTTTTCTCCGTTGGATTGTATTTTCCTAAAAAAGTCGCAACTTGGGTTTTTATTGGCGCAACCAATTGAATTACGGGTTCATAATTTCCTTGCGGAATTCCATTCACGGGCTCGATATATTCATAAATTCTACCAATGGCTGCACTATTTTTTAGGACGTAATTTCCTTTGTTAGCAGCAACTTGACTGAATCTTACATTGTATAAAACATCGTCCGGATTATTCGAATATTCGAAAACTTCAACTGCGTTTATCAGCGTTTTTTTATACAATATTTTGTTGTCGGAATAGGAATCCAGATAAGCAGAAGGCGCCACCATCAAGTCGGTATTGTCGCCAGCATCAACCAAAATTTGCGCTTGTTCTGTTGAAAGACTTTGTTGCAAAGGTTGGTTTTTCAAATCGTTTTCAGAATACAAATAACTACCGAAACTCCACTTTTTGTTTTCATGGCTTCCGCCAACATAAGTAACCAGTCGAGTGTAATTTTGATTGGAATATTGATATTCGACGGCAATTCGCATTTCGGAAGTAATCGTAAAAAGTGGTGTAAATATGATTTCTCCCGCGTTGTAATCAATCGTATAGTCATTGTTCTCGCCTCGTTTCAAAAGGACTCCGTTGACGAAAACCCGCTCCGAACCCGAAATAACCAAAACATACAGTTCGCCACTTTGACCTATTAATTTGTAAGGACCTTGATTTCCCTCTTGACCTACAAAATCACTTTTGGCATACTGTCCTCGCACCAAAGCAGCCGAAGCAAAAACATTCATCTTGTTTTCATCGTTTCCAAAGTCGAAACTCGTTGCGATTCCCTGTGCTTTTTTGTTGAAATTCAGGAATTGGGTTTTGCGGTTTTCCAGAAAAACATCACCTGCCCGAATATTCCATTTATCACTAAAAAGTTCCATAAAAACATTGTCGAATTGATCTAGTTTTTGTGAATAACCACCATCTTGCAAAGGAATATTATTATCTTGCAAAGAAGCCCGCAAACTTACTTTTTCAGACAGTTTTCCCGTGATTTGCAAATCGAGATTGGAGTTTAAAACTGAATTTTGATTGTTACCAATAGTAACGCCACGTGTAATACTTCCCGAAGTGTTGAGTCCTTCAAACGGAATGTTTTTTTTCTGCAGACTTTCATTTTCTACTCTATATAAACTTCCCGAAACTGCTTCATTGCTGACCACTTTACTGTCGTCATAAATGCGATATTCTTTGGTTAAACTCTCGGGAAGTTTCAGGTAATGGACCGTTAATGAATCCGAATTTGCAGAGAATTTTTCGTTTAAAAACAGTGTTCCTTTTGCAAAATTTATTTTGTAAAATATGGAATCAATGGGTTTGTTATTGGCGTCAAGCAATTTAAAATTACTCGAATTAATGCTTGAGTTTTCGAGATGAATAGTATCACGAGTAAAGGGAATCTTTTTGATTTTGTACAACGAATTTCCTTCCTGAGCTTGAAGTCCAGAAAAGCAGAAGATTGCTAACAAAATCAGGATTTTTTTTAACATAAATACTTTAACTCCAAAGTATCAAAAGTAGTATTTATAATTGGGAAATAGTAATGAGAAAATCTTGATTTTGAAAATCGATTTATAAAAAAAACCGCAAATGAACAAATTATAAAATTTGCAAATTTGCGGTTAAGATTATTTTCAATAGTTATTTCTAACTTTCCTTGGTAACAATTTGCATGGTTTCGCGGCTCACTTGTTTTAGCAAAACAGTTTTATTGTGCTCAACAGTTTGAGCTGCTTTATCATTAAAATGTCTAATGGTGTAAAGTGTTACATTTTCATAAAAATCGACTTTAAATTTTTTAGAAAGAATAGGATTCAAATCTTTAAAATTTTCAAATTTGTCTTCCACACAAACCGAAAAACTGATGGCTGAATTCTGAATTAGATTTACTTTCAATTTAAATTGGTGAAACAAAGCAAAGATTTCGCTAATATTTTCTTCCATAATAAACGAAAAATCTATAGAAGAAAGCGAAATCAAAAGTTGATTTCTTTTGACGATAAAACTTGGAATTTGCCATTCCGAATCAGAACCTTTAGACACACAAGTTCCGGCTAGCATTGGGTTTATAAACGACTTTACATACAAAGGAATTTCCTTTTTTTGTAGTGGTTGCAACGTCTTTGGGTGAATTACAGTTGCGCCATAAAAGGCCATTTCTATGGCTTCGCGATACGAAATATGGCTCAACAAACTCGCATTTTCAAAATATCTTGGATCAGCATTCATCACTCCGGGAACGTCTTTCCAGATGGTTACGCTTTCGGCATTGAGGCAATATGCAAAAATTCCAGCAGTGTAATCGGAACCTTCACGACCTAAAGTTGTAGTGAAATTATTTTCGTCAGAACCCAAAAATCCTTGAGTAATGTTCAGCATTTTTTTCTTGACGTTTTTAGTAATATTTTTTTGAGTTAATTCCCAATCTACTTCCGCATCTCTATAGTTTGAATTTGTTTTTATGAAATTACGCACATCAAGCCATTGGGTTTTAATACCCATAAAACTCATAAAATGGCTCAAAATGGTAGTCGAAATTAACTCTCCGTAACTGACAATTTGGTCATAAACAAAATTATAATTTGGTGATTTGTTGTGTGCTAAAAAATATTCTAATTCAGAAAATAGTGAAGTTACGGCCGCAAAAACATCGTTTTTTTCATCTTCGAATAAATCCAACAAAATTTGATTGTGGTATTTTTTTACTTCTTGCACCGATGAATTCAATTCTTCAGATTTTTCGAAATAATTTTTTATTACTTCTTCGAGAGCGTTTGTCGTTTTTCCCATGGCAGAAACTACCAACAATACGTCTTCATAACCTACTTTTTGTAAAACGTCATAAACGTTTTTTATTCCTGCAGCGTCTTTTACGGATGCACCACCAAATTTGAATACTCTCATTTTAATTTTAGATTGCAGATTTTAAATTTCAGATTGTAAACTGAAACTTGAAAATAATTTTATTTTAACTTATTGTCAACGAAATAGTTGATGGCTTCCTCATCCATTTGTGCCACTTTCCAATCATCTAGTATTTTTGCGCCTGAATTTTTATAGAATTCGATGGCTGGTGTGTTCCAATCGAGAACGTTCCATTCAATTCTTCGAACTTTATCTTTTTTTCCTTGTTTTATGATTTCAGAATACAAGGCATAGCCTACCCCCGAACCGCGCATGTTTTGTTTCACCACCAAATCTTCTAAATGAATTGTTTTCCCTTTCCAAGTAGAATAACGGTAATAATACAAAGCGATTCCAACGATTTGTTGTTCAATTTCAGCAACAAAAACCTGAAACAAAGGCGAAGAGGAAAAACCATCTTTCACCAAATCTTCAACAGAAATAACCACTGCTTGAGGTTCTTTTTCAAAAACGGCCAATTCCTTAATGAGACTTAAAACGCCTCCCATATCGTCGGGATTTCCTTTTCTGATATTCATAATTTTTAATGAAAAAATGGTTATAAAGACAAAATTTAATAAAATCTATGGCAAATATACAATTCTGACAAAGGATTAGAATAAATTATTTTCAATTTCACAAAAAAGACGATATTTGTGACTTCAAAACAACTATAACGATTTCGCAATGGAAGAGCGCAACAAAACTTTAGGAGAATTTATTATCGAAAACCAATCAGCCTTTCAATATTCGTCAGGCGAATTATCACGAATCATTAATTCCATTCGATTAGCAGCTAAAGTAGTCAATTATAAGGTGAATAAAGCCGGTTTAGTTGATATTGTTGGGGCCGCTGGCGCACAAAATATTCAAGGAGAAAATCAGCAAAAATTGGATGTTTATGCCAATGAAGTGTTTATTCAAACACTGATCAATCGCGAGATTGTTTGTGGTATTGCCTCCGAAGAAAATGATGAATTTATTACAGTTGAAGGGTCAGACAAGAGTCACAACAATAAATATGTAGTATTGATGGATCCGCTTGATGGGTCTTCGAATATTGATGTAAATGTTTCGGTGGGAACTATTTTTTCTGTTTACAGAAGAATTTCTCCATTAGGAACTCCAGCAACAATCGAAGATTTTTTACAACCTGGTATTAACCAAGTTGCGGCTGGGTATGTCATTTACGGCACATCTACAATGCTGGTTTATACTACTGGACAAGGTGTAAATGGGTTTACGTTAAATCCTGCTATTGGAACATTTTACCTTTCGCATCCCGATATTCAATTTCCAAAAGACGGCATTATTTACTCTATAAACGAAGGAAATTATGTTCACTTCCCTCAGGGCGTAAAAGACTACATCAAATATTGCCAACTCGAGGAAGATGATAGACCCTACACCTCTAGATATATAGGAAGTTTGGTTTCAGACATTCACAGAAATATGTTAAAAGGTGGCATTTATTTGTATCCAACTAGTTCAAAATCACCCAAAGGGAAGCTGCGATTGCTTTATGAATGTAATCCTATGGCTTTTATTGTTGAACAAGCTGGCGGAAAAGCATCCGATGGACTGAACCGAATTATGGAAATTCAACCTACAGAATTACACGAAAGAGCGCCTTTCTTTTGTGGAAGTTACAATATGGTCGAAAAATCCGAAGATTTTATAAGATTGGCAAAATTAAGCAAATACTAAAACCAAAAAAATCAAAGAAGCTCTCAAATCTAAGGGTTTCTTTGATTTTTTAAAGCTTTGAGAGTTATCGATTTAACCACCAAATACTGGCGTTCAAAACCGTTGCAAAACTCACCCAAAGCAAATAAGGAATCAATAAATACCCTGCAATTTTATTGATTTTTATAAATTTAGAATAGGTTTCAAAAATCATTAACCATAGAATTACTATTTCAAGTCCCGCCAACATAGGATTCTTTAATCCAAAAAATAAAAAAGACCACAGTGCATTCAAAGCCAATTGAACGGCAAAGAAAACTAGCGCCTTTTTTACGGCTTCTTTTTCTTGTTCCATTCTGTCCCAAACCAATCCTGCCGCAACTCCCATCATAATATAAAGCATACTCCACACCGGTGCAAAAATCCAATTGGGCGGATTAAAACTCGGCTTGACCAATGTTGGATACCAAGTTGTAATCGCAGAACGAGTTACCATTCCAGAGAAATAACCAATCACCAAGCAAGTGACAACCACAACTAAAATTTTGGAAATTTTGTTCATCTTATATTTTTTTACAAATTTAATCAAAACTTCGACCAATACCACAAACAAAAGAAATCAGTATCTTTGCCCAAATTTTTAATTGATGTTTTCAGCAAACGATTTTATTCCTTCGCCCTACAATCATTCCATAGAAAAAGGAAATTTTCAATGGAGTTCGCCAAGTAACATTGCTTTGGTGAAATATTGGGGGAAAAAAGACAGCCAGATTCCGGCCAATCCTTCGGTAAGTTTTACCTTGAATAATTGCAAGACAATTACAAAATTAGCTTTCGCCAAAAAGCAAGACCAAGATACTTTTTCTTTTGATTTACTATTTGAAGGAAAACCAAAAGAAGATTTCAAACCAAAAATCCAGCAATTTTTTGAAAGAGTTTTGGTTTATTTGCCTTTTTTAAAAGATTATCATTTCACAATTGATACTCAAAATACCTTTCCGCACAGTTCAGGAATTGCATCGTCGGCTTCAGGAATGGCAGCTTTAGCAATGAACTTGATGAGTTTAGAAAAAGCTTTAAACCCCGAAATGACCGAGGATTATTTTTACCAAAAAGCTTCTTTCTTGGCGCGTTTGGGATCAGGAAGTGCTTGCCGAAGCGTTAAAGGAGAAGTAGTTGTTTGGGGAAATCACAACAATATTCAAGGAAGTTCCGATTTTTTTGGAGTAGAATTTCCAAATACCATTCACGAGAATTTCAAGAATTTTCAAGACACGATTTTATTAGTTGACAAAGGTGAAAAACAAGTCTCGAGTTCTGTTGGCCATAATTTAATGAACGGACATCCTTTTGCCGAAAGGCGATTTGAACAAGCACACGAAAACTTGGACAAATTAATTGCCGTTTTCGAAAGCGGAAATTTGGATGAATTTATTACAATTGTAGAAAGCGAAGCCTTGACACTGCATTCGATGATGATGACATCAATTCCTTATTTTATTTTGATGAAACCCAATACACTCGAAATTATTAATGCGATTTGGAAGTATCGAAATGATACCAAAATCCCAGTTTGTTTTACTCTTGATGCTGGTGCAAATGTCCATATTTTATATCCTGAAAACACAAAACAAAAAATTTTGCAATTTATTAAGGACGAATTAGTTGGCTATTGCCAAAATGGTCAGTACATTTGTGACGAAATTGGAATTGGAAGTCAATTATTAATTGGATAATTAAATATGAAAGGACCTTTATTTTACTCAAAAATATTACTTTTTGGAGAATACGGAATTATTCGTGACTCGAAAGGTTTATCAATTCCTTATAATTTCTACAATGGCGCGCTGAAAAGAGAAGAAAATCCATCAGCCGAAGCCATAAAATCTAACGAAAATTTGAAGCGTTTTGTTACTCATTTGGAAACTTTGCAAAGCGAACAACCGGAATTAGTTACTTTTGATTTAGACACTTTAAAAAATGATGTCGAATCCGGAATGTTCTTCGATTCTAGTATTCCGCAAGGATATGGAGTGGGAAGCAGCGGAGCGTTAGTTGCGGCGATTTACGATAAATATGCACAAAATAAAATCACGGTTTTAGAAAATTTAACTCGTGAAAAATTATTGCAACTCAAAACTATTTTCTCCCAAATGGAGTCTTTTTTCCACGGAAAAAGTTCTGGTTTGGATCCTTTGAATAGTTATTTAAGCATTCCTATTTTAATCAATTCCAAAGACAACATCGAAGCAACCGGAATTCCAACTCAAAGTTTGGAAGGAACTGGAGCTGTATTTTTATTAGATTCAGGAATTGTGGGCGAAACTGCTCCGATGGTCAATATTTTTATGGAAAAATTGAAAGATCAAGGTTTTAGAAAAATGTTGAAATCGCAATTCATAAAACATACCGATGCTTGCGTAGAAAATTTCTTGGGTGGCGATATGAAATCTTTGTTTGCCAATACTAAAAAATTATCAAAAGTCGTTTTAAATAACTTCAAACCAATGATTCCGGAGCAATTTCACGGTATTTGGCAAGAAGGAATAGATTCTAATGATTATTACCTAAAACTATGCGGCTCAGGCGGTGGCGGTTATATTCTAGGATTTACCCAAGACTTGGAAAAAGCAAAATTAGCTCTGAAAGATTATAAGCTGGAAGTAGTTTATCAATTCTAAAATGTTAAGCAGAAAGAACAAAATAACCATGATGAAATTCATCAGTTTGTTCTCTGTGGTTAGGGGTTACAACATTCCGATAATCGTTTTGGCGCAGTATCTTTCGGCGATATTTATCCTCGCTCCTGAAAATAGAGCTTTGTCAATTCTCCTAGATTTCAATTTATTCGTCATTGTTTTTGCATCTTCGTTAACCATTGCGTCGGGTTACATTATTAATAATTTTTATGACAGTAAGAAGGACTTAATCAATCGTCCTAATAAGTCAATGCTCGACCGATTGGTTAGCCAAAAAACAAAACTTCAAGTTTATTTCACGCTTAATTTCATTGTGGCAATCTTGGCAATCATCGTTTCATGGCGCGCTTTTTTATATTTTTCAGCCTACATTTTCCTGATTTGGTATTATTCCCATCGAATAAAAAAACTCCCATTTATTGGCAATTTGACTTCCGCTTTTCTGTCGGTTTTGCCGTTTTTTGCCATTCTACTGTATTACAAAAATTTCTATGAAGTCATTTTTGGTCACGCTGTTTTCTTGTTTTTATTGCTTTTAATTCGCGAAATGATCAAAGATTTGGAGAACATCAAAGGTGATTTGGCCAACGATTACAAAACGATTCCTATTATTTACGGCGAAGTGGTTTCAAAGAAAATCATTACTTTTTTGACCATCTTGACCATAATTCCCGTCTATGTTTTAATTGAAATATTCGACGTAGGTTATATGGACATTTATTTTTATACCTGTCTTATCATTCTAATTTTCTTCTTGCAATATCTTTGGAAATCAAATACCAAACAACAATTTGTTCTACTTCATAACGTGCTGAAATTCCTAATCGTGGCAGGCGTTTTCAGTATTATTCTCATCAATCCTAATGTGTTGTGGCACGGAAAAAAATTATTTCTATCGTTTTGATTTTTCAGGAGCTGTTTCCTGCTGTTCACTATATCTATTGTGGCGAACCCCGCCACAATAGGATGCCGTTTCCATCAGGACTAGGCAACCCTAATCCAAAAACAATCAACTAGTAAGCAATAAAAAGCTATCTTTGCAAAAATTATAGAATATTATGAATAACAAGGAAGGCAACAATAATAAAAGCGGTGGCAGAGCAAACAGTTCTAGACCAAGCTCCAATAAGCCAAAACCTGCGATGCAAAAAAGGGCACAAGGGCCTAAAAAAGTAAAGACAATTGTTAAAGTTGCAGATACAACTGACAAGGTAGAAAAAAAACCAAATCAGGCACCAAAAAGACCTAAAGTAAAAGACGAAATTCGTTTGAACAAATACATCTCTAATTCTGGTGTTTGTTCTCGTCGTGATGCCGATATTTATATCCAATCTGGAAACGTAAAAGTAAATGGAATTCCTGTAACCGAAATGGGTTATATGGTAAAACCCGGCGATGTTGTGAATTTTGACGGAGCGGTTTTAACGCCAGAGAAAAAAGTGTACATCTTATTGAACAAACCAAAAAACTTTACAACCGCACTCGACGAAGGTCAGGAATACCGCAATGTTTTGGAATTGGTAAAAGGTTCAACAACAGCAAAAATAGGCCCTGTTGGAAGAATGGATAAAAATACAACTGGATTGTTGTTGTTTACCAACGACACTGATATGATGCGCAAGTTTACGTTACCAACTAACAAATCATCAAAAATTTATCAGGTTTCATTGGATAAAAACTTAAAATTCGAGGATTTAGAAAAAATAAACAAAGGACTTGTTCTTGACGGACACCGTGTTTTTGTTGAAGATATAAGTTATATTGAAGGAGAAGCAAAAAGCGAAATTGGTTTGAAATTAAGATCAGCCAATGTTAAAGTAGTTCGCTCTATTTTCGAAAACTTTAGTTATGATGTTTTGAGAATTGACAGAGTTGCTTTTGCAGGTTTGACTAAAAAGAATTTACCAAGAGGAAACTGGAGATTGCTTACCGAACAAGAAATTATCAATTTGAAAAACGTATAAGTTTTTCAAATACAATTTTAATTAAAATTCCCGTTCTTTTTCAAGCGGGAATTTTCTTTTTAACCACAAAATATGACCTCTACTAAGAATTTATCAATCGCACACAAATGGTTTGAAGCCTTCAATGACCATAAACTGGAACAACTTTTGTCTTTGTATGATGATGATGCGGAACATTTTAGTCCAAAACTTAAAATCAAAAAACCAGAAACCAATGGTTTGGTAAAAGGAAAACAATCGCTACACGATTGGTGGCAAGAAGCCTTTGAGCAGTTGCCAAGCTTGCATTACAAAGTAACTTCGCTTACCGCAAATGAGAATCGGGTTTTTATGGAATATGTAAGAACCGTACAAGGTGAAAACGATATGCTTATTGCTGAAGTTCTAGAAATAAAAGAAGATAAAATTGTTTTTTCGCGTGTATATCACGGATAACTATTCCTTGATAAAAACAAAAAAAACCTGCAACACAATTTTAATGTTGCAGGTTTTTTATTTAAAAAACTAAGTTTTTTATCCTCTCACTTTTTTAAGTGGTTCTTCTTTTTTGTCTAATCCACGTTTTCTCAACAAGGGCTCTATACTTGGTTCTGCACCACGGAAACGTTTGTATAAAACCATCGGATCTTCGGTTCCTCCTTTTTCTAAAACATTCTCACGGAATGATTTTGCCTTTTCGGGATTGAATAAAGTAGTGGTTTTAAAAACTTCAAAAGCATCGGTATCCAAAACTCCAGACCAGATATAGCTGTAATATCCTGAAGAATAGCCGCCAGAAAATATGTGACTGAAATAGGTGCTTCTGTATCTTGGAATAATGGACTCAATTAAACCAATTTTTGTCATCGCCGCTTTTTCGAAAGTGTTGGCATCAGTTGTAATATCTTTGGTTTGTGAATGATAGGCCAAATCCAACAAGGATGCGGCAAGATATTCGGTTGTGGCGAAACCTTGGTCGAAAGTTCCCGCTTTTTTCAATTTATTTACTAAAGCTTCCGGGATAACTTCGCCTGTTTTATAATGTTTCGCATACATTTTTAAAACTTCTGGTTCAGCAGCCCAGTTTTCCATAATTTGCGAAGGCAATTCCACGAAATCTCTTGGAACACTTGTTCCTGCTAAACTTCGGTAAGTCACATTCGACAATAATCCGTGCAAAGCGTGTCCAAATTCGTGAAAGAAAGTTGACACTTCATCGAAAGTTAAAAGAGCAGGAGTATCTCCCGATGGTTTGGTGAAATTACAAACAATCGAAATCACTGGCGCCAATCGTTTGCCGTCAACCGTTTTCTGAGTTCTGTAGGAAGTCATCCAAGCACCACCACGTTTTGAATCTCTTGGAAAAAAGTCCATATAGATAACACCTACAAGAGTTCCATTGGCTTCTGTCACTTCCCAAACTGATGCGTCTGGATGGTATTTTGGAACATCATTCAACTCCTTGAATTGTATGCCGTATAATTTTCCGGTGACCTGAAAAACGCCCTTTCTAACATTCTCTAAACTGAAATATGGTTTTAACTCTTCCTCGTCTAAATCGAAACGTTCTTTTCTGATTTTTTCGGTATAATATCTCCAATCATAAGGTTGAACAGCTCCTTTAATTCCATCCTTAATCATCATTTTTTGAATATCCGAAGCTTCCGTTTTGGCAATTTCCAAAGCTGGTTTCCATAAATCATTCAAAAGCTTGTTTACATTTTCCGGAGTTTTAGCCATCGATTCTTCAAGCACATAATTTGAATGTGATTTATAGCCTAACAATCGTGCTTTTTGACCACGAAGATTAGCTAATTCCACTGCGTTTTTCTTGTTGTCCAAATCATCGTCGTGGTTTCCTCTGGTTTGATAGGCATTCCAAATTTGTTTCCGCAATTCTCTATTGGAACTGTATTGCAAAAACGGCATCACACTCGAATTTGAAAGTGTGAAAATCCATTTTCCTTCTTTTCCTTTTGCTTTAGCATCAGCTGCGGCGGCATCTATCAATCCTTGTGGCAAACCTGCCAAATCTTTTTTGGATTCAATAACCAATTCATATTTATTGGTTTCAGCCAAAATATTCTGGCCGTATTTCAAACTGGTAAGCGAAAGTTCACCGTTGATTTTTCTTAATATTCCTTTATCCGAATCCGATAAATTAGCTCCGCTTCGAACAAAGTCTTTATAAGAATTGTCTAGAATTTTTGCTTGTTCCAAATTCAAACCCAAGGTTTCTTTTTTATCCCAAAGTGCTTTTACTCTTGCAAATAATTTTTCGTTAAGGTAAATGTTATCTCGGTGTGCCGATAGATTTGGGGCAGTTTCTTTGGCAATATTCTGAATTTCCTTGTTGGTGTTTGCCGAATTAAGGTTCGAAAAAACTACATTCACATTCGACAGTAATTCTCCTGCATTTTCCATTGCTAGAATGGTGTTTTCAAAAGTGGGGGCCGCAGAAGCATTAGCAATCGCATCAATCTCCTCTTGGTGTTTTTTTATTCCTTCTAAAATAGCGGGTTTAAAATGTTCGTTTTTAATTTTGTCGAAAGGCGGCACATTGAAAGGTGTGTCGTAAGCCTGGAAGAATGGATTCATAGTGGTATTCTCTTTTTTTTCTTGAGCTTCAATTGTTAGCAGATTTCCAATGACCAACAATATGAAAAGGGATTTATTTCTCATTTGAGTTAAATTAATTTTAGTCGTAAATCTACAAAAACATTTAACAATTGACCGGATATCTGTTAGATTTATAAGGCAAACACTTTAAAAAAAACTAAAATACATTTGCCTTATCCTTTTATTTCCACTTCAAAGTCTCCCTCAAACGCTGCATATCGTTTGTTCTAAATATTTTCAACTAATCCAATTTGGCATTCCTTTGTGCGTTTGAACCCATTTGCCATTTTTCTTTTTATATATTATAATATATGAACTACCACTCAAACCATCAATATAGCCTTCAGAAAAAGTAAAAATTAAACATTCTCTATTTTGATAATAGATAGGTTCCGAAAAAAAATAAAAATCATAATTACGCGTATTGAAAAAATTCGCATCAATATCCGTTACTTTCGAAGACATATATTTTTCAATAAAAGTTGTTGAGCCAGGTAGTGATTCTTCAAAAATTACATTTTTATAGTTAAAATTCTCTGCAACCCAGCAACATTCTAAATCTCGATCAGTAGCATTTTCTATTTCTGCTACAGAGTTTTTGCTGTATTTTCTTCTTGCTATTTCCCACTCTGCTTCTTTATAAAATGTTTTATCTTCCTTGTACTTTCCGGTTATAGAATCCAATTCATAAATATCATTTAGCTTAAGAATATGTAAGGTGGTATTGGTATTGATTTTTTTACTAAGAATCATAATTTTTTTAGAGCGGTCTTTAATTTTTGTGTCTAAAAAATCACTGACTACTGCATATTTTTCAATGAGTGTGTCATTAATTTGACTAATTGGACTAGTTTGAACAATTATGCTTTTATCAGATCTAGATGCACAACTTATCATAAGAATTGCGGCAATGATTATAAAATGTAGATGTTTCATCTGTTTTAAGTTTATTAGTTTTGTTGTACTCGGATAAACAAATACGACTGCACATTTACTTGAGAACATTTTTGTAATTAGTTCGACTATTAAATTACTCAAATTCCTGACTACTTCCACTTCAAAGTTTCCATCAACCTTTGCATATCGTTTCGAACGTAACTTGCTGCTGGCATAATTGAATCGAAATTGGGTTTTGCATAGAAATAAACCGAGCCTGTTACAAAATGTTTGATGCTATCGGTAACGTAAAACTGCGAGTTTGTGGCTGCGTTCCCATCAACTTGATAAAACATTCCATAAACTTTTTTGGTAGGATTTAAATATGGCTGTTCCAGAATATCATCGGCTTTTATTACGTGTTCGTAGGTTAGTTTTTGAGCGTCTCGCAATAATTTATTGATATCATTATTCACGGGTTTATAAGTCAAATAAATCGTGGCTTTCATTTTTGGGTAAGTAATTGTAAAACCACCATCTTTACCACCTTTGATTATCGCTTCTGAATTCATTTCGAATGCAAATGGCGAAGCGCTATTTTCAAAATACACATATTCAGCCTCGGGATAATCCAATCTCAAATAGCTTGCGGGTTTTGGTAAAACTTCGTCTTTACAGCTAAAAACAGTAAATAACACTATTAAAAGTACAGCAATTGCAACTTGTTTTTTTAGCATTTTATTTTTATTCAAGGGTCACTTTTATTTGTTTTACACGTTTTTTGTCAACCGTTTCTATGGTAAACATACAGTTTTCAAAACTGATTTTTTGGTCTTTTTTTGGAAAATTACCTAAAATTTCAAGAATAAATCCAGCCAATGTTTCGGCTTCACCCTTCTTTATTTCGAATAGTTCTTCCTCAACATCAATCACTCTGTAAAAATCCTTGAGATTTGTTTTTCCTTCAAAAAGGTAGTTTTTCTCATCAATTTTGGAATAATTAGGATTGTCTCCATCAAATTCATCACTGATATCGCCCACAATTTCCTCTATAATATCTTCGAGGGAAATCAATCCCGAAGTCCCACCATATTCATCCACTACAATAGCCAAATGGCTTTTCATACTTTGAAAATCTTTAAGCAAATTGTCTATTTTTTTATTCTCAGGAACAAAAAATGGTTCTCGTAATAATGTCTTCCAATCAAAATCTTCTTTATTGATATGCGGAAGTAAATCTTTTACAAACAAAACGCCTTCTATCTGGTCAATATTGTCCCGATAAACTGGAATTCTCGAGAAACCCATTTCAATAATTTTTGGACAAATAGAGGCGAAAGATTCATCGATTTCTAAGGCAAAAATATCCATTCTCGGACTCATTACTTGCTTTGTATCTGTGTTTCCGAAAGTCACGATTCCTTCTAATATCTTTTGTTCTTCGAATGAACTTTCATCCGAATCAGTAAGTTCTAAAGCTTGTGATAACTGATCTACAGAGAAGTTTGTTTTCTGTTTACCTAATTTATTGTGCAAGTAAATAGTGACTTTACGCATTGGCAAACTGATTGGCGAAAGCAATGTATCCAATCCCGAAACTGGATAAGCAATCCATTTGGCAAACTTAATGTTGTTTCTGCTGGCATAGACTTTTGGCAAAACTTCGCCAAACAATAAAATTAAAAAAGTAACTAAAATTACTTCAATACTAAATTTCAGAACAGCTGAAGAAATTGCCGAAAATAATTCGTGACCTACGTAAGAAAATAAAATTACAACACCAATATTGATAAAATTGTTGGCAACAAGAAGTGTTGCTAATAATTTTTTTGGCTTTTCTAAAAGTTCCGAAATGATTTTGCCTTTCGAAGGATTTTCTTGTAAAGTGTCATCAATATCTTTTTGCGACAATGAAAAAAGTGCTACTTCGGCGCCAGAAACTAAGGCAGAACAAAATAGCAAAGCAAAAATTACGATAAAACCAAATACCATTTCCGTATCTAGCGAATATTGAAGAAAAAAACTGGGCTCTGGGTCCAAATTAGAGAAGATTAGTTAAACAATCAGAACGGTAAATCATTTACAGGCAAACCGTTATTTTCTGGGTCAAAGTTAACGTTTTTTGTTGGTTCAATAGATTTATTCTCTTTACCACTCTCGGTTTCCTTCTTGGTTGTAAGAAAAGTAAAGTCTATTGCTTGAATTTCAGTGATGTATTTAGTGGTTCCGTCTTCGGCTTGCCATTGGCGCGATTTTATGCGACCTTCTATGAAAATTTTATCGCCTTTCGACAAATATTTTTCACACAATTCTGCCGCTTTATTCCTCACCACAATATTGTGCCACTCGGTAGAAGTGATTTTTTCGCCCGTTTCTTTATTAATATAGGTCTCGTTTGTCGCCAAGGGGAATTTCCCTATGCAAGAATCGGTTTTGAAATAGTGCATTTTGACATCGTCGCCCAAATGGCCAATCAGCATTACTTTATTTAACGTCGAATTCATAATAATCTATTTTCTATTTCAAATATACTAAAATTTGCGTTAGTTTAAAAAGTCCTTTTCGATAAAATTATGAATCGCAATAGGGAAAGGGAAAGTTTTTAAAACTTTGGAGGTAATTCCGTTTTCGATAGTTCCTTTTAAATGAACTTTCCAAAACTTAATATGCAAATGCTGATGTGATAATTTGTGAATTATACTGTCAGGGTTGATTTCTGAAAGGCTTTCCATTTCGTTTTCTTTGAAAAAATCGGATTGAATTTGTTGGGCAATGAATTCAAAATTTTCTGTTTTCTCAGTTTCAATTAGCGGAAATTCGTAGAGATTGTGCCAAATCCCTTTAGCTGTTCGTTTTTGAATTATCGTATTTTCAGTTTCATCCGAAACTACCAAATAATTAAAGTATCGGTTTCTCACCTTCAACTTCTTTGATTTCACTGGCAATTGATCAACTTTCTTTTTTTGCAAAGCAGCGCAACTGTCGTTGAATACACAAATGCCACAATTAGGACTTTTAGGCACACATTGCAAAGCACCAAACTCCATAATGGCTTGATTGAATAAAGCTGGATTGTCTTTTGGCATTAATTCAAAAGCCAAAGCGGAAAATTCTTTTTTGGCGGAAGCCGAAGCAATGTCGGTTTCTACATCGAAATACCGAGACAAAACCCGAAAAACATTTCCATCTACTACAGGAACGGGTTCGTTATAAGAAAAAGAAGCAATTGCAGCTGCTGTATATTCACCAACTCCTTTTAATTTTAATAAGTCATTATAATTGTCTGGAAATTTTCCCGATAATTCTGTGGCAACAAACTGAGCAGTTTTGTGCAGATTTCGAGCCCGAGAATAATAACCTAGACCTTGCCATAGCTTTAAAACTTGTTCTTCATTGGCTGCAGCCAAATCAAAAACAGTTGGAAAAGCATTCGTAAAAGACAAGAAATAGGGTGTTCCTTGCGCTACTCTTGTCTGCTGGAGCATAATTTCTGAGAGCCAAATTAGATACGGATTATCAGTTTTTCGCCACGGCAAATCGCGCTTATTTTCTAAATACCACCTTATCAATATGTTGGAAAAATTCATTGTTAATTTTTAGTTAGCAAAAGTAAAAGTTTATGTTGTTAAAATTTAATGAATTAGCTTGAATAATTGTTTTTTTAATTCATATATTTGCAACCTCAAAAAATTAGTATACAATTATAAATTACGAATTAAAATGACAAAAGCAGATATCGTAGCAAAAATCTCAGAAAGATTAGGTCTAGAAAAAGGAGATGTTCAGGCAACAGTTGAGACCTTTATGACAGAAGTAAAAAACTCATTAGAAACTGGAGACAATGTTTATTTAAGAGGTTTTGGAAGTTTCATTGTGAAAACAAGAGCTGAAAAAACGGGAAGAAATATTTCAAAAAATACCACTATCAAAATTCCTGCTCACAATATTCCAGCATTCAAACCTGCAAAAGTATTTGTAGAAGGAGTAAAAACGAATAACGAAGCAAAATAAAAAATATTTATTAATTACAAAATCACCAGATTATGCCAAGTGGTAAAAAGAGGAAGAGACATAAGGTAGCAACGCACAAACGCAAGAAAAGAGCGAGAGCTAACCGTCACAAAAAGAAAAAGTAGTTTTAAACTACTTTTTTCTTTTTAAAAGTTCATTGAAATTTGGAAAAAAGAAGGCAGATTACAGAATACAGATTGCAGTTCTAACTGCTGCCTGAAAACTGCCACCTGCTAACTAATTCCTCCCGGGTTCAATACCTGTTAAAATTATTGTTTAATCCATCTGTAAATAAGATTTCAGATTTCAGATTTCAGATTTCAGATTTTTAAAAAATCTAATTTCTTTTTTCTGTTCTCTTTTTTCTAAAAATACAGATAAAAATTTACAGAGTGAATAAAGAATTAATCATTAGATCAAGTTCCGAAGCTGTAGATTTTGCCTTATTAAAAGATGGAAAACTAATTGAATTACACAAAGAACAAGAAACAAGCAATTTCCAAGTTGGTGATATTTTTATTGCCAAAATACGAAAACCCGTTGCTGGACTAAACGCTGCTTTTGTAAATGTTGGCTACGAAAAAGACGCCTTTTTACATTATCACGATTTAGGTCCTAATCTTGCTTCGCAACTGAAATTCATAAAACTTGTAAGCGCAGGTAAAATAAAAGATTTCTCCCTAAAAAACTTTCAGTTTGAAAAAGAGATAGACAAAGATGGTTCGATAACCGATATTATCAATTCGAATCAGTCTATTTTAGTACAAGTCGTCAAAGAACCAATATCTACCAAAGGACCAAGAATTAGCGCAGAGCTTTCACTTGCCGGAAGATTTATTGTTTTGGTTCCGTTTTCTGACCGTGTTTCTATTTCTCAAAAGATAGAAGACAAAAAAGAAAAAGAACGTTTGAAACGATTGGTGCAAGCTGTCAAACCAAAAGGATTTGGCGTTATTGTTCGCACAGTAGCCGAAGGCAAAAGCACAGTAGAATTAGAAAAAGATTTGCAGAACCTCATAGAGAGATGGACTGCAATGTGTAAAAAATTACCAACCGCTCATCATCCGTCCAAGGTATTAGGAGAGCTCAATAGAGCTTCATCAATATTAAGAGACGTCTTCAACGATACATTTAGTAGTATCCAAATAGATGATGAAGAGTTGTACAACCAGACAAAGGACTATTTACAAGAAATAGCCCCTTCGAAAACATCGATTGTTAAGTTTTATCAATCAAAAGACACTCCAATTTTCGAGAAATACAATATCGAGAGACAAATCAAGACCTCCTTTGGAAGAACAGTTTCCATGAGTAAAGGTGCTTATCTTATTATCGAACACACCGAAGCTTTGCACGTTATAGACGTAAATAGTGGAAACCGTTCTAATAAAGCATCTAATCAAGAAGATACTGCCATGGAAGTCAATATGATTGCTGCCGCTGAAATCGCAAGACAATTACGTCTTCGTGATATGGGCGGAATAATCGTAATTGATTTTATCGATATGGGCAATCCCGAAAATCGCAAAGTGTTGTTCGACTTCCTCAGGGAAGAAATGGACGATGATAAAGCAAAACACAAAATCTTACCGCCGAGTAAATTTGGATTAGTCCAGATTACCCGACAAAGAGTAAGACCGGAAGTCAACATTAAAACTAGAGAAGAAGATCCAAACAATATTGAAGGCGAAATTGAAGCGCCTATTCAAATCATTGATAAAATCGCGCTTGATCTAGAAAGTATATTAAAAACGAACACAGATGTTGTGCTTAACGTACATCCATTTGTTGCCGCATATTTAACAAAAGGTTTTCCATCAATACGTTCAAAATGGTTTTTTGAACATAAAAAATGGGTGAAAATCATACCGCGTGACGCTTACACGTATCTAGAATATCATTTCTACGACAAAAAGAAGAATGTTATTATAGAATAAATCAAAAACCGCCTTTCGAAAGATTGGCGGTTTTTTTGTGTCTTTTTTTAGGAGCTAATCCAGCTATCCGTTACAATCTTTTCTTTTTTGGCAGCAAAAAAGAAAAGGATTTTCACTGCTATCTGGGCTAGGGCATTCGTTTTCAGAATGAATTTTTACTCCTTCACAATCTCAATTTTTCTCCTAATTTCATTTCCAAACTCATCCACCACTGTAATATAATGAAATCCTGTGGTCGCTGAAATAGGCATTTCGTGAAAGGTTTTTGTCGCTCCTTTATAAACATTATCGATATACCAAAATAGTTTGCTTTCCCGTTGCGAATGGGCTACTTTTAAAATCACGGGTTGGACTTCGCTGTTGAAATTTTTGGTGAGATAGATTTTACTATTCGTTTTTGGATAAATAAAATCCATCGTCGCAGTTTGCGTTCCCATGCAATCATTCCGAAACGGCGGCAACGTCAAATATTCTATATGCTGACTTTTGTAATACCAAGCCATTACTGGGGGTAAAACAAACCAATTTTTAGTTACAATGTTCTCTATACTTTCACAACTGCTGTTCAATTGAAACTGCTCTGATTTATCTAAATGAACCGTTTTATGATACGGACAAATCGAAGTGTTCCTTCCTTTTTTCGGAACCCATTGTTTTATTGTTGGACAGCCATCTTTAGCTAAATGACCACTCAAACTGCAAACCTCAACTTCTTCTAAATCCTTGTAAGGTATATCGAACCACCGCTGTCTGGGCAACAAATTAAAAACATCAAACAAAATCGGTGCAGCGCTAGTAACTCCAGTCAATGTCGGTCTTCCTTCGCCTGTTGCATTCCCAACCCAAATACCAACTACATATCTCGTATTCGTTCCTATTGCCCAAGCATCACGATTCCCAAAACTTGTTCCCGTTTTCCACGCAATTTTGAGCGAGCTGTCATAAAATTTCCAAGCCTCATCACCTTCAGGACGGTTGACTTGCTCCATTGCATTGTAGGTTAGCCAAATTGAACCTGCTCCTAAAATATTTTTTTGTTTCGTTTCGTTTCCAAAATCAATTTGAAAATCATCATCATAATTTAATTCGGCAAATTCGTTGGTTCTGTATTGTCCCTGATTTTTATTAAAATAATTCAAAGTCGAAGACAAACCGGCGTAGGTTCGGCACAAATCCCACAAATTACTTTCGGCACCACCCAAAATAAGTGACAAACCGTAATGGTCTGGCGGTTTTGAAATATCCCTCAATTTGAACCGCTGTAATTCTTCATAAAATTTATGCACACCAAAATCTTGCAACATTAATACAGCAGGAATATTCAAAGAACGCGATAAAGCCCGATGTGCCGGGACCGCACCATCAAATGTCAAATTGAAATTTTGAGGGGTATACCCTGAAATCTGCGTTGGAATATCTGCAACAAGAGTATTGGGCAACAAATCTCCATCGTCAAGCATTCCAGCATATAAAAGTGGTTTCAGAATACTTCCAGTACTTCTTGGTGCGTCAATAATATCCACATCTTTTTGATGATTACCGTCCGAGGGCGAATTCCCCACATAACTCATCACTTTTCTATTGGAAACATCAATGACCAAAATAGCCAAATTATGAACCTCGTTCTGCTTGTATTGATTGTAATAATACTTTGCAATTTGATTGACTCTGTTTTGCAACCCAATTTCTATTGTCGTTTTCACCCGTGTTCCTCGTTGGTTCTTGGCAACTCGTTCTAATAAATGAGGTGCAATTTGAGGTAAATAAAACGGTTTTTGAGGCAAAGGCTCGTCAATTGAAAGTTCATAGGTTTCTTTGTCGATTATTCCTTCCTGATTTAATTTCAGCAGAAGTCGGTTGCGTTTACTCAATAATTTAATCTGGTTTTTTCCTGGATAAATTAAACTCGGTGCATTCGGCAAAACAGCCAAAGTAGCACTTTCCGCCCAAGACAATTGATGGGATTGTACACCAAAATACCGCCAGGAAGCCATTTCCAGTCCCACAACATTTCCTCCAAATGGAGCGTGTGAAGCATACAATTCCAAAATTTCATTTTTAGAATATCCGACCTCTAACCTCGTAGCAAGAATGAGTTCAATTATTTTTTCGAAATAAGTTCGTCCTTTTCCGTTTCTGGACAAACGAATAACTTGTTGTGTTAAGGTACTTCCTCCACGAACAACTTTCCCCGCTTTTCTGTTTTGCTTAAAAGCGTTAATCATCGCCACAGGATTGAATCCGGGATGTTTATAAAAATATTCATCTTCAAAATAGACGATACACTTCTTGAATTTATCCGGAACACTGTCTTGTGCAGGAAATCGCCATTGTCCGTCAAGCGCAATTTTAGCACCAAGTAATTCTCCTTCTTTGCTTTCAATCACCGTAGAATAAGGTTCCTGAAACAAAGTTCGTGGCAACGAAAAATAATAAACCACCAATAGCAGAAACGCTATTGATGATTTAATTTTATGTCGTTTTATCCAATTGATGATACGTTGTAGTAACGCAATTAGTTTGTTTTTCAAAGTGAATTTTGTTTCTATATTTCTTTACTTCACCACCTGAACCCAAAATCCTTTAGTTCTTGCCAAAAACGTATTGTCATACATTGCTTCGCATTGTAGTCCCGGTAAATAGTACGTTCCCAAATAAGATGCGTTCAGTAAAATTCTAAAGGTTTTTTCTTCTCCGGCTTTCAATCCAAAGTAGAAATTAGTTCTGTCATCGCGAATGTCAATATAATCCGCAATATTATTGGTCGCATCACCATAATCGGTAAAACGGGTATTTACAATTTCAAAACCGGAAGGTAGAATTTGAGACAATGCTACATTTTCTACACGCTCATTTTTCTGATTTTTAACCGATACCTCGGCAACGAACTCTGTTCCCTGATTAATTGTAGACACATTGATAACGCCTCCTTTTCTGTTTTTGAAAACAATCGAAGCTGAAATATTACTTTGAATCGCTTTTTCTTGTCCAATTGGAAGAATTCCTGTGTTCAAAACACGGACAAACAATCTGTTCTTTTTGTTGTTTTTTAGAGTTATACTATTCGAACCCGTTTTGACAGCCAAATTGCTATCGGCGATAGTTTTCATAGTTTTAACTGCCTGCGTTTTTCCATCTTTGGTAAACTGAACGTCGATTCCTTTAGGGCCATTATTCGCTGAAAATTTAGACATTGCGTACAAACAATAAGCTGTTGTTTGCGTACTCATCCATTGGTCGCTTGACATATTTTTAGCTAATTTTGTAGCCATTGTAAATGCTTTTTGCTTTTGTCCCAATAACAACATT
This sequence comes from Flavobacterium psychrophilum, assembly GCA_945860385.1. Classification (GTDB taxonomy): domain Bacteria; phylum Bacteroidota; class Bacteroidia; order Flavobacteriales; family Flavobacteriaceae; genus Flavobacterium; species Flavobacterium psychrophilum_K. Next base: position 29,084 of record CAMAQD010000023.1, on the reverse strand, counting down.
GTTTCCAAAGCCATTGCGCGATTTCTATCGGCAGAACCATAATAGTAGTAATTATAATTCGAATTATCATCAATTGTAGTTTTTAGCAACAAGTTCAAACCGGCAGATTTTTGCCCCGCCAAAACATAAGCCGAAGCCAAACGTAATTTACTTTCGTTCGAAATTCCTTTGGTTTCACGTAATCGATTCATCGAAGATAAATCTGGTGCTCCCGCCAAAGCCAGAGTGTATAAGCGATAAGCTTGCGCTAAATCATTTCCATATTTGGATTCAAATCGCCATTGTTTGGATTCTTTTTGTTGGAAAGAAATCCATTTTGATTTAAAATTAATGGGTAAAAAGTATCCTTTTTTCTCAGCTTCAATCATAAAATGTCCAGCATACGAAGTGCCCCAGTCATCAGCTGTTGTTCCGCCCTGCCAGTACGCAATTCCTCCATTGGATAATTGAAAACTTCCTAATTTTGCAATTCCTGCTGTTATGTTTTTTTGAGTTAAATTTTGACGAGTCGCATCCAAATCGACAATCTCATTGAGATACAATTGAGGAAAAACAGATGAAGTAACTTGCTCAACACATCCGTGAGGATATTGAATCAAATATAGTAATCGTCCATTTAAATTGATGATTGGCATTGATGAAACCTCCAATTTTGCTTTGTTACTTCCCGAAACACCAAATGTTTTCCACGAAATAGTTTTAGCACTATTGGGTTCTAAAATTACATCGGTAAATGTATTGGTAACCGGATTTGGGTTGGTCATATCGATTTCTACATCATAAACCGATTTTTCTTTGCCGGAAGTCGCCACAATCTGTACTTTTCCAATTCCAGTAATGGAACCGACGGCCAAATTGAAATAAGCCATTTTTTCGTCGGGTTGTGCGAATGATAACTTTTGAGTAGCACTTCCAATAACTTTTAATCCGTTGTTCGTCTTAATCTGCACCGTAACATTTTTGATGTTTTTTTCCATTGCAAAAACGGTAACTGGAATCGTCACTTTTTCGGATGGAGTAATTTTTCTAGGCAATGAAGCCAAGACCATCAGCGGACTGCGAACAGGAGTTGCTTTTTCGACACTTCCATAAGCGCTCGTTGTCGCATCGCCAGCCACAATCATTGTTTTTACAGAACCAATGTATTTCGGTAGTTTTATCTGATGGGTTTTAGTTTGTCCTTTTTCCAATTTAAAAGGTCCCAAGTAAATCACAACTGGTTTGAAGCGATTGGCTTTTTTAGCCTTTCCACCACCCAAATCCTGATCTCCTCCAATACTGAAAATCTGATTCACTTTTCCGCCATACGCTCCAATCACATCATCATAAATATCCCAGGTTTTTACGCCCAAAGCTTCGCGGACATAAAAAGCATCCCAAGCATTTGGTGCTTTGAAACGTGTTAAATCTAACAATCCTTCATCAACAATAGCAATTGTGTAGGTCATTGCTTTTCCGGATTGTTCGCTCACTTTTACAGCAAATGATTGTTCTGGACGCAACACGTCTGGCATCGCTAATTTAGGTGTTAGAATGGTATTTTTATCAATCACTTCAATTGGTACAATTCCATACATTCTTATTGGCAAATCGTTCTTAGTTGCAGCGTGTGGTTGTAATAATGTAATGTTGAAATACACATTCGGAGCCATAGCAGCCGTAATCGTAATGATGACTTTGGTTTCGCCTTTTTGGGTCTTTGCCCAAAGTGTTTGTACTACTTTTGAACCATTTTCAATAGAAATAAATGCACGTCCTCCTTCACTTGAAGGGAAGGAAATTTGAGCATTTTCGCCAACAGCATACTTTTCCTTATCGGTAGAAAAAACCAGCATATTTGCTGTTGAAGCATCAGTATTTTTAGTTTTACCAGACCACATTGGCCAATCGATATTTACAGTTAATGCGGATGCGTGTCCGCCTACGGCATCCGAAACCCGAATCATATAGCGTCCCCATTCTTCATCCGTTAAGGCAAATCGCACATTCCCTTTTCCGCTAGCATCGGTATTTATTCTAAAAGTTTTATACGAAGTCGTCGAATTATCTGCATTATAATTCGATAAATTATCGCTTGAAGCATCCCACCACCAACGCCATTCTACTTTGTATACTTTTACTTCCAGATTTTTAACTGACTTTGGTCTGCCGTTTTCATCAACCGTAACAATGTCAAATTGATTTACTTTTCGAGTTTCCAGCATTCCATATTTGTTAGGTTCTGGCGATTTCAAACCCACATAAATGTTATACGGAGAATAAGTCGTTGCAATAACATCTGTACTAAAATCGCCGCCTTCTTCATAGACTTTGGTGATAAATGCGGCTTTCAACATTCCAGGTGCTTGTCCTTGAATTTTTGGGTTTATATCTACATTGGCTTTTCCATTGGAATCTAATTTTCCAGAGAAAATATTGATTTCTTCAGTGTTGAATTTCCGAACCAAATCATCAAAAACATACTTTTCATAATTTTTGAAAGTCGTGGCTTGTTGCGAAAATTTGGCTTGCATTTCTACATTCAAATTTTTGGCCACAGCTCCGTGAAGCCAAGTTACTTCAAGATTACTCGTGTTTGGATAAGAAGATGAAAGCACCGCTCTTTTGAAAGTGTTTTTAATTTTTAAACGATTGGGCTTGATGGTTTCAATTTTGATGCTTTTATAAAACTTAGCACCACCAACACTGACCATCGCTTCCCAATTTCCGGTTGGCGCATCACCTTCTGTTGGGACAGTAAAAGCATAATGATTCCACTCATTCGATTTTTGAACCGTTTGATACGTTACTTTTCCGTTAGGATTGCTCAATCTGAACTTTATGGGATGTCCCAACGGAATTTTATTCGAAGCATCATTCAAAATAAAAGACAAATACAAATTATCACCAGGTCGCCAAACCCCACGTTCGCCATAGATAAAGCCTTTGAGCCCTTTTTGCAAGGTTTCGCCTGCCACATTAAAATTACTTACCGACAATGAATTTCCATCGTCAAGACGCACATAGGTCGATTGAGTCCCAGAAGTGACAATCGCAAAATAGGCAAAGGTGTTCAACTGAAAACTGGCAATTCCTTCACTACTTGTTGTTCCCGTAGTCAATTTTTGTTGTTGAAAACTGTACAAATCTACTCTTGCATTTGCAATTGGTTCAGTAGTAATAATGTTATTTACGGCAAATAGATACGATTTGTTTTCTCCTCGTTTGGCAATAACACCAACATCCGAAGCCAAGATATTTGTTCCAATCTTGGCATTGTAATAATACGAACTCGAACACGGATCTTGACTTTGTCTCCATTCATAATCGTCATAATAGTAATCATCATAGGAATTTCCACTATAATTCACATCATTTTCATCAACTTCTTCTTCCTCATTTTCGCTTTCATCCACCTCTGAATTTTCGCATTTATATAAAGAATACGCTTTTTTATAAGAGAACTCTACTCTGTAAATAGCTCCTGGTTCTGGTGTTATAATTTTGGACAAATCCAATGCAAAAGTGTTCCATTTGCTGGTATTGACCAACTTATTTTCATTCAGATAAAGCGTTGATTTTGCAACAGGCTGTCCCACTCTTTTTAAGTTTCGAGTACCGTTCAATTCATTATCCTGAAGAAATTGAAGAATGTTATTTTTGTAAATTTTATACACTTTTACATCAACAGCACGAAGATTTACGGCTTCAAAATTGAGTTTTAGATTACTCGAACTTGGCAGAATCGTTCCATTTTTAATGAAACGAACGTTGGGTTTTATTTCGTCAAATGAAATCTTTTCAGAGAAATTTTCATTTAACTTTTTACCGTATTCGCTTTCTATCCCTTGGAAAACTTCCAATAATAATTCTCCCGAGAGCTTTTGCGAAAAAATAACTGCTGGTTCTTGCTCAACAACGGCAACTTCTTCGGGTTCTTCAACCGAAGCTGTATCGACTGCTACAGCCGTAGTATCAGAAGCAACTGCAATTGCAACGGGTTCTGGAGCAACTTCAACTAGTTTTTCAACAGCTTTGTCATTATCAAAATAGACCTTCAAGACATTTCCCTGAGTCGAAAATTTCAAATTACTAGTGTTTTGAATCGCAACCAATCCTTTAAAATCCTGACCTTTTTCCAATGGTTCCGAAAAATTAATGGATAACGATTGATTGTTTCCTTCCTGCATTTCGGTTTTAATGACTTTGAACTCATTCAAAGCCATAATTGGGAAATCAATTGTTCCTTTTTGATTGATATCATAATCGTTTCCATCGTATGCAATTTCGAGCTTACTTTTAGAATCCAATCGCTGAATACTGTCAATTCTAAATTTAAACTCTTTGCCAACTGCGTTCGATTTTTCGAAAATAATTTTCAAATCATTCCCGTTATGTTGTGCTTCTATTAATTTTTTAGCGATTTCAAAATCGATAATGTCCGCTGTTTTCAGCACACAATTCAAATACTGATATTCTTTGCTGTAGGATTGAAGGTCAAGTATGTTCACAACAAAATCCTGTTTGATGGTTTTTATTGTAAAATTGAAATTAGTAAGTTCCTTGTCTTTTTCTGCAATCTTTGGATTTAATTTATCCAAATGCAAAGTCACCTGATATTCGGTACCCGATTCTAACTTTTTTTCGGGAATAAAAGCGATTGTATTATTTGAAAGTGCGATCACTTTTCCATTCACACTTGGAGAAATATCAAACAAATCATCGTCCAGAACCTGATTGACTTTCCAATTGTTATCGAAAGCTAAAACCACGCGAATGTCGGATTGAGCCGAGACAATTCCGCCAGTAAAACTTACAATATACTCTTTGAATAATGAAAAATCGGAATTAAAATCGGCGGCTGATTTCTTACCACACGCTTGAAACAAAAAAAACACACTAAACACGTAAATTAATCCTTTTGTTTTCACTTTTAGAAAGAGTTAAGGGGTTACAAATTATAATTACAGCAACATTGCGCAGTTTAAGCCATAACTGCAAAATCACGCATTATATTGTAGTAAATGTAAAGGATTATTTTAATGTTTTAAGAAGAAAATTCCTTGTGGGTGAAATATTTTTTGGAAGTGAAAAACTTAGAGAAATAAAACCTTAATCCAATAGATTTATTTCCTTTTTTTAGCAAAAAACTGCTTCATCAAATCAGAAGCTTCATTCGCTAAAACACCACGAACAACGGTAGTCTTTGGATGCAATTGCGTTCCCATTTTCTCGAAACCACGATTTTCATCGCTGGCTCCAAAAACAATTTTTGAAATCTGGCTCCAATACAAAGCTCCAGCGCACATTTGGCAAGGTTCCAAAGTGACATAAAGTGTGCAGCCTGTTAAATATTTTCCTCCCAAGAAATTGGCAGCTGCAGTGATGGCCTGCATTTCGGCGTGAGCGGTAACATCAACAAGCATTTCGGTAAGATTATGACCTCGTGCAATGACTTTATTGTCGATTACAATTAGGGCACCAACAGGAATTTCGTCTTTTTCAAAAGCGATTTGCGCCTCTTGCAAGGCTTTCTTCATAAAATATTCGTCGGTGAAAGGGTTTATCATAGTTACAAAAATAAGAATTCAATTCGTACATTTGCTTTATGACTGAGAATTTACTTCAATACATTACCAATCCAACCGATTTACGCCAACTCGACGAAGCCCAACTTCCTCAAGTGGCGCAGGAATTGCGTGATTTTATCATTGATATTGTTTCCGTAAAAGAAGGACATTTGGGCGCCAGCCTTGGTGTTGTTGAACTCACGATTGCGTTGCATTATGTTTTTAAAACACCAGAAGATTTATTAATTTGGGACGTGGGACATCAAGCTTATGGACATAAAATTTTAACCGAAAGAAGAGAAAATTTTCATACCAATAGACAACTAAATGGCATTTCCGGATTTCCAAAAAGAAGCGAAAGTATTTACGATGCTTTTGGTGTGGGGCATTCTTCCACTTCTATTTCGGCGGCTTTAGGAATGGCGATTGCGTCTAATTTGAAAGGCGATTTCGACAAACATCATATTGCCGTAATTGGCGATGCTTCGATTGCATCTGGAATGGCATTCGAAGGTTTGAATCACGCAGGAGTTACCGATGCTAATTTATTGGTCATTCTCAACGACAACGCCATCGGAATTGACCCAAGTGTTGGTGCTTTGAAAAACTATCTCACTGCTGTGAAAGAAGGAAAAAATCCAAAAAAAAATAATATGATTAAATCCCTGAATTTTGATTATTCAGGACCAATTGACGGACATGATATTTTTGCAGTTATCAAAGAATTAAAACGATTACAAAAAATAAAAGGACCAAAGTTTCTTCATATCATTACAACAAAAGGAAAAGGTTTACAACAAGCCGAAGATGACCAAGTAAAATACCACGCTCCAGGAAAATTCGATAAAATTACTGGAGAAATTCCATTAAAATCTGAAGAGAATCTACCTCCAAAATACCAGGATGTTTTTGGATTAACGCTTTTAGATTTGGCTAAAGCCAATGAAAAAATTGTTGGAATCACACCGGCAATGCCATCGGGAAGTTCGTTGAAATTTATGATGGACGCTTTTCCAAAACGTGCTTTTGACGTAGGAATAGCCGAACAACACGCAGTGACACTTTCAGCTGGAATGGCAACTCAAGGAATGATAGTTTTTTGCAATATTTATTCGACATTTTTACAACGAGCCTACGATCAAGTCATTCACGACGTGGCTTTACAAAATTTACCCGTAATTTTTTGTTTGGACAGAGCGGGATTAGTTGGCGAAGACGGCGCAACTCATCATGGCGTTTTTGATTTAGCGTATTTACGCTGTATTCCCAATATGATTGTGTATTCGCCGCTGAATGAAATTGCATTGCGAAACATTTTATTCACCGCACAATTGGGTTTAAATCATCCTATTGCGATTCGCTATCCGAGAGGTCGTGGACAAATTGTAGATTGGCAAAAACCGTATGAAAAAATCGAAATTGGCAAAGCAAATTGTCTCAAAAAAGGTACAAAAGTGGCCATTTTATCCAACGGAACCATTGGCAATAACGTAACTTTGGCTTTAGCCGAAATGAATCATCCAGAAAATTTTGCACACTATGATTTTTCTTTTGTAAAACCATTGGACGAGAAATTATTACACAGCATTTTCAAGGATTTTAAAACCATAATAACGATAGAAAATGGTGTGATAAAAGGTGGTTTTGGAAGCGCCATTCTTCAATTTTCCGCACAAAATAATTATATGTCAAACATAAAAATTCTTGGAATTCCAGATGAATTTATTGAACAGGGAACAGTTGAAGAATTACAACAATATTGCAAAATTGACGTTAATAGCTTGTCGACTCTTTTTTCAAGTTATTGAAATTAATTATTTTTGCCATTTCAAACATAATAAATTATAATGAAATTACTTCACAACTTCTTAATCCTGTTTTTAATCACAATTAGTATAAATAGTTATTCACAAGATTCTATAGCAACGTCAGTAGTTGTCGAAATAAAACCTATAACAGTAGTTGCAACAGCAACAATAACAGCAACCAGAAAAATAAAAACAGGTCTTCCTTTACCAATATTTCCTGTTTCGGCTTGGCATAGTAAGAACACGGTTGGTTTTGACCTCAACGAAATTGCATTTGTAAATTGGAATGCTGGTGGAGTTAGCTCCATTTCAGGCCTATTAAAAGGAAACTTCATCAGAACCTACACAACAGAAAACAGCAAATGGGTTAATGAATTAATCGTTCGATACGGAATTAATAAACAAGATGGTCTAACCATTAGAAAGTCGGATGATGAATTCCGATTTAATTCCACTTTTGGCTACAGAAAAGATCCTCTGTCGAATTGGTACTATACCTGTAAAATTAATTTTAACACTCAATTTACTAATGGATATAAATACCCGGATACCAGTTCCCCTATTTCTAAACCATTTGCGCCAGCTTATACTTTCTTAGGAGCAGGTGCCGACTATTTCGACAAGGAAAAGAAATTTGATGTTTATATTTCACCACTAACAATGAAAAATACTTTGGTTTTGGATCAAACTTTGGCCGATAAAGGAGCTTTTGGAGTAACTAAGGCAACTTATGACTCAAAAGGCAATATAATTTCTGAAGGCAAATTATCAAAAACTGAAATCGGCTTTTTAGTGACCAACTACTATAAAAAAGAAGTTTGGAAAAACATTACTATGGAAAACCGATTGAGTCTTTACTCGGATTATATTAATAATTTCGGAAATATTGATGTGGAATGGAAATTGCAATTCGATTTAATTGTGAACCGATATGTGAGTGCAAATATTGGAACACACGCAATTTATGACGATGATGTTAAAACCTACGAAGAAATTGATGGTATTAAAGTTGCAGGCGGTCCAACATTGCAATTAAGACAATCGCTTGGAGTTGGTATGGTTTATGTTTTTTAAAAATTAGTTTGTTTTTCTACCATTGATGGTTTCGTATAATTCCAAGGCATTTCCATCGGTCAAAAGGGAAACGTAATGGCAAATGTGCAAAAGCCTTTTGTATAAATCTTCTTTTTCTTCCAAGAATTTTTCGGGTAACATTTTCAACAATAATTTGTCGTAATTAGACGAATTACCATCAAATTTATTATTGAAAGCCGTGATGAATTTATCCAATAAAGTTTGTATAATTTGATAACCCACAATTTCTTTTTCGATGACTTCTCGGCTTTGATAAATGTTTTTGACGCTCAACTTGATGATGTCGTCCATTTGAACTTTATACTTGCTTTTGTCTGTCAACGCATACGGAAATCTTCCATCCAAAATCGCTTCTTCGTTTTCGATAAAAACTTTTACTGCATCATTTATTAGACTTCCAATTGCCAAAGCACGCAAATAACTTATTCGATCTTCTTTAGTTGTTAAAGTATTGTATTTAGAAGAATCTATACTGTCTTTAACTAATTTTATTAAATATTCCAAAGCAAAATCCTCTGAAACCAAACCTAAATTTATTCCATCTTCAAAATCGATTATGGTGTAACAAATATCGTCTGCGGCTTCTACTAAATAGGCTAAAGGATGTCTTTCGAAACCAATGTCGTTTCCATCTTTGTTTGGAATCATCCCCAATTCAGAAGCTACTTCTTGGAAAAATTGACTGTCTGATTGAAAGAATCCGTATTTTTTGTCAGCAATATTTTGTGTTGGCTTTTTGGGTAAACTTTCCTTTGGATATTTCATAAATGCGCCAAGAGTTGCAAACGAAATTCGCAAACCTCCTTCAATTCCGGGACGACTTGCCGTAAGAACCGAAAATCCATTGGCATTGCCTTCAAAATCGATTAAATCCTGCCATTCTTTATCCGAAAGTTGGTCTTTGTATTGTTGTCCTTTTCCAATGGAAAAATATTCGCCAATAGCTTTTTCTCCAGAATGACCAAAAGGCGGATTTCCAATGTCGTGTGCCAAAGATGCGGCAGCCACAATTGCTCCAAAATCATTAGCTTTAAAACCATGAATTGCTGCAAGATGTGGATATTTTTCGATAATTTTTTTACCAACCAATCGCCCGATGGAACGACCCACAACCGAAACTTCTAAACTATGCGTCAATCGAGTATGCACAAAATCAGTTTTCGAAAGCGGAATAACTTGTGTTTTATCTTGTAAACTTCTGAAAGCTGAGGAGAATATAATTCGATCATAATCTACTTCGAAGCCTAAACGCGTGTCGTCTTGCTCTATTCGTAATCTTTTGCTCGTGTCGCCTTGACGTTTTAGTGATAAGAGTTGTTCCCAGTTCATTGTGCGGTTTTAGATGTAGCGAATATAATAAAAAGGAGTTGTATTAAACGAAAACAGCCATCAAAATGACGGCTGAATCTATTTTTGTGGTTTAGTCAAGGAAATGCAACTATTCCTTTTTTATGATTGAACTCGTGTTTTCCCACGACATAGGTATCCGAAAATAAATCGTGCAATCCCCTTACATTAGTCCCTAAAAAAGTAAGTGCCTCAAGAGGAATGAATCGAGACATTGTTCGAATGCTTATTGTTCTTTTATTTGGCCTCGAACCATCTTTTGTCACCACGATTGTTTTGGTAAAATATTTGGCTAAAGTCCTTGAAAAATAGGTCTCGGTTAAGAAGTAGTATAAAAACAATATTACCGACCAAAAAAGTAATTTTTCTAGAGTTGTAGTTGATTCTATCCAATTGGACAATTCGTAATTATTGAGAACATCCCCAATGATGATAATAGTTGTTCCAATACTGGCCATAAGAATATGGACAATCAACAAATCGAGAATGCAATTCAAAAAACGTTGCGAGCGTGTTGCTAATAAATCATCTGTAACGGCGAATTTTGTATTTTCCATTTTGAATTTTTTTTAATTCTATAAAAAATGGTTTTGTAGTTATAACTAACTCAAATATAGTCAAATTAAATGAAATTATTGGGATTTCTTTATTGTTTTTTACCTCTAAAATTGAATCAATTTTAAATGTAGATAGGCAATAATTTGGTACAATTCATTGGACCAATTATTTATTTATTCTTCTGAATTCCTTTTATTCTCCTTAATTATAATTTTTCCCCCAACGACAACCACAATTTCTCCTTTTGGCGGTTTATTTTCAAAATGGGTCAGTACTTCTCGTACCGTTCCACGAACATTTTCTTCATGCATTTTAGATAATTCCCGTGAAACGCAAATTTGTCGGTCTTCGCCAAAAAAGGTAATAAATTCGGCTAATGTTTTGACTAATTTATGTGGAGAAACATACAAAATCATCGTGCGGGTTTCTTCGGCGAGAGCCAAATATCGGGTTTGTCTTCCTTTTTTGTCGGGCAAGAATCCTTCGAAAACGAATTTGTCGTTTGGCAAACCGCTATTGACCAAAGCTGGCACAAAAGCAGTTGCGCCAGGCAAACATTCTACATCAATTTTATTTTCGACACAAGCCCGTGTGAGTAAAAATCCGGGGTCAGAAATCGCTGGTGTTCCCGCATCCGAAATCAAGGCGATAGTTTCTCCGGCTTTCAACCTGGAGATTAGATTCTCTACTGTTTTGTGTTCGTTGTGCATATGATGGCTGTGCATATGCGTCCCAATTTCGAAATGTTTCAATAATTTTCCGCTGGTTCGGGTGTCTTCTGCAAGAATTAAATCGACTTCTTTGAGAATTCGAATGGCTCGAAAAGTCATATCTTCGAGGTTGCCAATGGGCGTTGGAACAATGAATAGTTTACCCATTTAGGAGAATTTTTTCTCGATGATTTCGACAAACCGTTGCGCATAATCCTCTTTCCCCTCCCAGTTATTGTAATCTGGTTTTACCATATCTTCGATAAAATTCTGGGCTTCCTCAAAACTATCGTAAGTAATTAACTGGTTTAAAACACGGTTGTAATCTTCGTCACTGTTGCCAAAAAGATGTTTTACAAAAGCAATTCTATCGTTCAAATCAATGCTTATTCCTTTTGCCAATTTCTCATTTAAAGAAACTGTTTTTAGCTCACTATTTTCAGAAATTAATTCTTCTTTATAATCTTCCTCAATTTTATTAACTTTTGGAAGTTCAAAATCAATTTGGGGTTCAACAGTTTCTGTCTCTTTATCCAATTTGACAAAAAGAGTGTCGGAATAATCTCCACCAAAAAAGTCATCAAAGGAAATTTGAACAGCTTCAGCTTTTTTAGAAACTTCTATTTCCTCTTGTGCTTCACTATCTAATTCGAAAGCAGGCTGAAACTCAGCTTCGTTCAATTCCAATTTTTCTTCTTCTAAAATTTCTTCTTCTCCTTCTTCGTCGGGTTCTATTTCATTAAAATCAACTTCGACTTCTGCAGCGCTTTCTTCATTTGCAATGTCATCCTCGTCAGTTTCTTGGTCAATCACCTCTTCTTCAATTATTTCTTCTTCGGCAACTTCTTCATCAGCAACCTCTACCTCAGCAACCTCTACCTCAGCAACCTCTACCTCAACAATATCTTCAACAACTACCTCCAACTTTGTCATTGCTGGCTTTACCTCTGACAAATGATTTTCTTCAAAAAATTGCTTCATTTTCGCCACAACTTCCGCTTGACCAATAGTGGGTTTTGCTCCCTCAAAATGTTCTTCGACAAATCTCAAGACAGACAATTTTTCAAGCAATTTTTGCGTTTCATTGTACAATTGATTGATGTCGGATTTGTTTTTCATTTGCAAAACCCGGTGCGCGATGCTCATTAAGTCGGCTTCCAATTTTTTCTTCATAACTTTTGAAATTATAGTGAGTAAGGTGTGTCTTTTTTAATAAATTTGTTTCGATACAAAGTAATAAAAACTAATCCTTTTTAAAGGCAGAAAAATACAAAATGTTTCTCGAAAATACAGTAAATCATAAAGAACAATTTGGTTGGATCGAAGTTATTTGCGGTTCGATGTTTTCAGGTAAAACCGAAGAACTTATTCGCAGACTAAAACGAGCGCAATTTGCCAAACAAAAAGTAGAAATTTTCAAGCCTGCCATTGATACCCGTTATCATGACGAAATGGTTGTATCCCACGATGCCAACGAAATTCGCTCCACACCAGTTCCAGCAGCCGCAAACATTGCTATTTTGGCACAAGGTTGCGATGTTGTTGGTATTGACGAAGCACAGTTTTTTGATGACGAAATCGTGAAAATTTGCAATGATTTGGCAAATCAAGGCATTCGTGTCATTGTAGCTGGATTAGATATGGATTTCAAGGGAAACCCTTTTGGACCAATGCCAGCATTAATGGCTACAGCCGAATATGTGACAAAAGTTCATGCCGTTTGCACTCGAACAGGAAATTTAGCCAATTACAGTTTTAGAAAAACCGATAATGACAAACTCGTTATGCTCGGTGAAACTGAAGAATACGAACCCTTGAGTCGTGCTGCGTATTTTTATGCGATGAAAAAAGATGAGGAGAAATAGTTTTCCAAAACTTCTCTAAAAATTTATAATTCTGGAATTATTTTTAGTTAGAAAAAAGCTAATTTTTTATTTATTGTAAAGTTTTTTCTGTATTTTTATACATACAAAAATCATTATTGACAACCATTTTTTTTAATTTCGTAGACTCCGAAATTCCAGTAATGATACCAACAGAATTTTTAGTTTTACTATGAAAAACCTCGAAAAAATTCTTCACGCCAAAAGGTTTGGAGATAGTAATGGCCCAATTGACAATATCTCTATCGATAGTCGTTCTTTGCAAAACAATAAAAACACCTTGTTCTTTGCCTTAGTTGGACCTAATAATGATGCCCACATCTATATTTCAAACTTAATCGAAAAAGGGGTTCAAAACTTTGTTGTTACCCGCATTCCAGAAGGATTGTCTGATAAAGCCAGCTTTTTAATTGTAGAAAACACTTTGGATGCCTTGCAAAAATTTGCTGCATATCATCGCAGTCTTTTTAAATTTCCAGTTATTGGATTGACAGGAAGTAACGGAAAAACCATTGTCAAAGAATGGCTAAATTTTCTATTAAATCCAGATTTCAACATTATCCGAAGTCCCAAGAGCTACAATTCGCAAGTGGGTGTTCCTTTATCTGTGATTTCGATTAATGACAAACACAATTTGGGCATTTTTGAAGCAGGAATTTCCAAAATGAACGAGATGGAAAAACTGGAAGTCATCATCAAACCCACCATTGGAATTATAACAAATATTGGTTCGGCCCACGATGAAGGCTTTGAAGATTTGGAGAAAAAAGTTAAGGAAAAACTAAAACTTTTTAAACATTCGAAACTAATCATTTATCAAAAAAATAAATCGGTTGATGCACTTATTGAATCCAAAATAAAGACCTTTTCTTGGAGTTTCAGCGACGAAACCGCCGATGTCTTTATTTCAAAAAAGGAGATTCAAGACAAAACGGTTTTACAAATACGTAACGGTAAAGATAATTTCGATATCCAAATACCCTTTCAAGATGAAGCTTCTGTTGAAAATGCCATCAGTTGTTTAATGGTTCTATTGAGTTTTAAATACGATAAAACTACAATTCAAAACCGAATGAAATGGTTGTATCCAGTCGAAATGCGTTTAAAAGTCAAAACTGGAATCAACAATACAACACTGATTGACGACAGTTACAGTTCGGATTTTCAGTCATTAAAAATTGCTTTGGATTTTCTGGAAAGTCAAACACAATACAAGAATAAAACGCTAATCTTATCGGATATTTTCCAAAGCGGACTGTCTAACGAGGAATTGTATTCTAAGGTTTCGCAGTTGATTACCTCCAATAATATCAATCGGGTTATTGGTATTGGCGAGACCATTTCGACATTCAAACACAAATTCAAAAATTGTATCACTTTTAAAAACACGGCCGACTTTTTTCTAAATTTAAACTATTTGAATTTCATCAATGAAACCATCTTGATCAAAGGAGCGAGACATTTTCAATTTGAAGAAATCGTTGCCGCTTTAGAAGAGAAAACGCATGAAACGGTTCTAGAAATCAACCTGAATTCCATCAGTCACAATCTCAGTTTTTATAAATCAAAACTAAAACCTACCACCAAAATGATGGTTATGGTAAAAGCTTTTGGTTATGGAAGCGGCGGATTTGAAATTGCAAAATTGCTTGAACATCATAAAGTAGATTATTTAGGCGTGGCTTTTGCCGATGAAGGAATTTCGTTGAAAAATGCTGGAATTACTTTGCCAATAATGGTATTAAATCCAGAAACCACAAGCTTTTCGGCGATTATACAGTATAAATTAGAACCCGAAATTTACAGTTTGAAAGGATTAAACGCTTTCTTAAAAATTGCCGAAAAGCGAAAACTCAAACACTTCCCTATTCACATCAAACTCGACACGGGAATGCACCGTTTGGGTTTCGAAGAAGAAAATCTGGACCAATTAATTGCGATTTTAAAGGAAAATAAATTCGTGACCGTAAAAAGTATTTTGTCGCATATGGCCACTAGTGATGATTTAGAACATCAAGAATTTGCAAATTCTCAGCTTGTTAAATTTGAAAAATTATCATCGAAATTGATGGCTGAAATGAAAATAAAACCCATTCGCCACATTTTGAACACTTCGGGAATTAGTAATTTTCCGCAAGCTCAATACGATATGGTTCGTCTTGGCATCGGGCTTTATGGTGTTTCCAATGAAGTTGAAGATCAGAAATATTTGGAAAATGTAGGTACATTAAAATCAATTATTTCACAAATCAGAACTATTCAGGCTAGCGAAAGCGTGGGTTATGGAAGACGATTTATTGCTGATAAGCCCACAAAAATTGCCACAATCCCAATTGGTTATGCCGATGGAATTTCGAGGCATTGGGGAAATGGCGTTGGTTTCGTAACCATTAACAATCAAAAAGCAACTATCGTTGGCAGTATTTGTATGGATATGTTGATGGTTGACATTTCTGACATCAATTGCAAGGAAGGAGATCCAGTCATTATTTTTGGCGAAAGCCCAACAGTTACTTTTATGTCCAATCAATTACAAACTATTCCATATGAAATTCTGACCAGTATTTCACAAAGAGTAAAACGAGTTTTTTATAGAGAATAAATGTTATTTTAAATAAAATTTTTATATTCGTGTTACATTTTAACTAAAAAAACAAAAAAACTATGGGATTTTTTAAAGATTTTAAGGCTTCTTTAATGAGAGGCGATGTACTTAGTTTAGCAACTGCAGTTGTTATTGGTGGAGCTTTTGGCAAAATTGTGGGTTCTGCAGTAGATGATGTAATTATGCCTATTGTAGGTTTAATAACTGGAGGAATAGATTTTACTAAAAAATTTATCACTCTTGACGGTAATAGTTATGCCGATTTAGCTGCTGCAAAAACTGCTGGAGCTGCAGTGATCACTTACGGAAACTTGGTTCAAGCCATCATCAATTTTGTTGTAATCTCATTTTTTGTTTTTGTAGTATTGAGAGCTGCTGAAAAGGCTAAGAAAAAAGAAGAAGTAGCTCCTGCCGCACCAGCCGGACCAACTCAAGAAGAATTATTGACACAAATCAGAGATTTGCTTAAAAAATAAATTTCCGCTACATTATATATTCTAACTAAACCACGCCATACAGCGTGGTTCTTTTTTTTAATTGTTATAAATATAACAATTTGTTATTTTTTGTGAACGTGCTTGTTTACGTTTGAATATTACTTATTTTTGTATCTCAAAATTAGAAATAAAATTTAAAATAAATAATATGAAACTTGCAATTGTAGGTGCCACAGGAATGGTCGGCGAAATAATGTTAAAAGTAATAGAAGAAACAAATTTTCCTTACACCCAATTAATCTTGGTTGCTTCTGAAAAATCAGTTGGAAAAATAATTGAATTCAAAGGACAAAAACACACCGTTGTCGGATTACAAACCGCAGTTGATATGAAAGCAGATATAGCTGTTTTTTCGGCTGGAGGTCAAACTTCATTAGATTGGGCGCCAAAATTTGCTGCGGCTGGAACTACGGTAATCGACAACTCTTCGGCTTGGAGAATGGATCCAACCAAAAAATTAATCGTTCCTGAAATCAACGCAAATGAATTGACAAAAGAAGATAAAATCATAGCCAATCCAAATTGTTCTACTATTCAGATGGTGTTGGCTTTAGCGCCTTTGCACAAAAAATACAACATCAAACGTGTTGTGGTTTCTACTTACCAATCCATCACTGGAACGGGTGTAAAAGCGGTGCAACAATTCGAAAATGAATGTGCAGGAATTGAAGGCGATATGGTTTATAAATACAAAATCAACCGCAATTGTATTCCACAATGCGATAGTTTTGAACCCAATGGTTACACCAAAGAAGAAATGAAATTGTCTAATGAAACCAAAAAAATATTAGGAGACAACAGCATTGCAGTAACTGCAACAGCAGTTCGTGTTCCAGTAGTTGGCGGACATAGCGAAGCAGTAAATGTTGAATTCAGTACTGATTTTGACGTGAACGAAGTAAGAACAATTTTGAGCCAGACCGATGGCATCGTGGTTCAAGACAATCTAGACACTTTTACCTATCCAATGCCAAGATATTCCGAAGGAAAAAATGACGTTTTTGTAGGTAGAATTCGTCGTGACGAAAGCCAACCGAACACCTTAAATATGTGGATTGTAGCAGATAATTTGAGAAAAGGAGCTGCAACAAACACCATTCAAATAGCACAATATTTGGTAGCACATAATTTGGTTTAAAAGCCTTTTAATATTTAACAAAATCCAGTTAACTTTAAATAATCGTAAAGTTAACTGGATTTTTTATTTGCTATTTCTATATTTGCAGCAAATGAAAAAGAAATTTGTTATAGTAAATTCTGTATTAACAGTTGCCGTATTGTTTTCAATGCTGTTCCAGTTTATGCATAGTTATGAACATCTGGCAAAACAACTTTCTGAAAAAGAATGCCACCATAGACACAATTCACGCCAAGAAATTACGCACCAGCATCATAATGTAGAACATTGTTTTGTGTGTAATTTTACTGTAAGCAGTTTTGTAACCGCGGATATTCAGCATTTTGAATTCCAAAAAACAACATTTTCTTCTGGATATTCTTTTTTTAAATCCAGGGAAATAACCCAATTTTTTAAAGGAAGCCTTTTTGCGCTTCGTGCTCCCCCGGTTTTTATTGTTTAAATATTTTAGAAAATTTCTAAAAGACTTAACAGGTTTTAATTAACTGTCAGGTCTGAACTTCAATATAACAATAAAATCATTTCAAATGAAAAATTTCATAATTACCCTAATTCTTGGGTTTTCAGCTATACTATCTGCTCAAAATTCCGTTACAGGAAAAATACTCGATGTAAAAAACAAACCCATAATTGGCGTTTCTGTTTACGCACCAGAATTACACAAAGGCACATCGACAGACGAAAACGGAAAATATACCTTGTCCAATATTTCCACTGGAACCGCAAAACTGACCTTTGCCTGCACAGGTTTTGCAACTCAAAATAAAACCATTAATGTTCTAAAAAAAGAAAATATTCTCGATATTATTCTTGAAGAAACTGTTTTGCATATGGATGAAGTGATTGTATCGACAGCTTTTAATAAAATTCAATCGCAAAATGTGATGAAAGTCGAACATTCCACTATCAAAGAACTGCAACAAAAAGGAACCTCTACCTTAATCGAAGGATTGGCAACCATTCCAGGAGTTTCGCAAGTTTCTACGGGAACTTCCATTGGGAAACCTGTCATTCGTGGCTTGAGTGGCAACCGGGTTTTGGTCTATTCTCAAGGTGTTCGAATGGAAAATCAACAGTTTGGCGATGAGCACGGTTTGGGATTAAATGACGCTGGAATAGAAAGTGTCGAAGTCATAAAAGGCCCCGCTTCCTTGCTTTATGGATCGGATGCTTTGGGCGGCGTTTTGTACTTAAATCCAGAAAAATTTGCTAATGCAGGCACTTTTCAAACAAATTTCAGTCAGAAATTTTTCTCTAACACTTTGGGAAGCAATTCAACTTTGGGACTGAAAACATCTACTGAAAATTGGAAATTCTTGGCTCGTGGAACTTACAACACCCATTCCGATTATAAAATTGCGAAAGGGGATCGAGTAACCAATACTCGTTATAATGAAACTGATTTCAAAACTGGAATTGGCTATAGCAATTCGAAGTTTTCGAGCGTTTTTAGATATAATTTCAATAAATTGGATTTAGGAATTCCAGAAAACGGTCTTGCCGAACAAACCAAAAGCAAAATAACACAGTTTCCAAGTCAAGCTATAGACAATAATTTGCTGAGTTTGAACAATATTTTTTTCTTCAAAAACTCAAAATTAGACGTCGATTTGGGCTATATTGATAATGATCGAAGCGAATTAGCCGACGGAAATATCGCTGTTTTGCATATGAAATTGAAAACTTTTAATTATGATGCAAAATACCATTTGCCAAAAATTGGAAATTTTGAATCCATAGTTGGAATTCAAGGAATGCACCAAACCAATGCCAATTCGGGAGAAGAATATTTAATTCCAGATGCGACCACCAATGATTTTGGTCTTTTTGGAACTGGAGTTTACGAATGGAAATCGAATGCAATTCAAGCAGGATTGCGTTTCGATAACAGAAATATCTCGACAACTGCCCAAGGAGTTTCGGGTGAGGAAGGTTCTTTTAAAGCCATCGACAAATCATTCGACAGTTTTAATGCGTCTTTGGGATATAAAACCAATTTAAACAAGGATTTATCTTTGCGTTTGAACGTAGCTTCAGGATTTAGAGCACCCAATTTAGCAGAACTAACTTCAAACGGTGTTCACGAAGGAACCAATCGATATGAAGTAGGGAACTCCGATTTGAAAACCGAACAAAATCTGCAAACCGATCTGAATTTAGAATACAAAAGCAGCCATTTCGAGTTTTTTGCTAATGGATTTTACAACCACATCAATAATTATATATACACTTCACCAACTGGTGATATTATTGCCGAGAACGTTGTTTTCGATTATATTCAAAATGACGCTAAATTATTTGGTTGCGAAATCGGATTGCATTTTCATCCTCATCCGTTAGATTGGTTGCATTATGAAACTAGTTTTGAAACCGTTACAGGCAAAAAACAGAATGGAGATTATTTGCCTTTGATTCCTGCAAACAATTGGAATAATACCATTAGAACTGAGTTCAAAATCAAAAACTGGTTAAAAGATGGTTTTGCGACTTTGAACGTTTCCTCTACTTTCAATCAAAATAATGTAAGTGGTTTTGAAACCAAATCGAACGGCTATACTTTGCTAAATCTTGGTTTTGGCGGAACGGTAAAATTTGGAAAAACCATTTTTGATCTAAATTTGAATGCCAATAATTTATTAGACAAAGAATACACAGCACATCTTTCCAGACTAAAAACAGATGGTATTCCAAATATTGGAAGAAATATAATTCTAGGATTGAATTTTAATATTTAAGATTTTTGTCATTGCGAGGAACGAAAATTTTGTAACTCGCAATGACTTTTTTTTAATACTCTATCTTGCCAATATGTCTCATAATGCGGACAATTTTGGCCTTTCTGTTATTGATGTATGACGAAGAACTTGTAGCTGAATATTTCCTTGGATTAGGTAAAATAGCGGCAATTCCAGCAGCTTGCATTTTTGTAAGACTGCTCGCGTCTTTTCTGTACCAATGTTGGGTTGCGGCTTGAGCACCATAAACGCCATTCCCCATTTCGATACTGTTGAGATAGACTTCCATAATGCGTTCCTTACCCCAAATTAATTCTATCAACACTGTGAAATAAGCTTCAAGACCTTTGCGAAGATAACTTCTTCCTTGCCAAAGAAAAACATTTTTGGCCGTTTGTTGCGAAATGGTACTTCCTCCTTTTATTCTTCGGCCTCTTTCGTTGTTCTTATAGGCTTTTTGCATAGCCGTAAAATCGAAACCATTATGAGTCAAAAAAGTACCGTCTTCACTAGCGATTACCGCTTTTTGCAAATTGGTCGAAATATTTTCTAAAGGTTCCCAATCGTGGCTATAATAATTTTCCTTTCCTGCTAATTTATTTTCTACAACCCGAAAAACCATCAAAGGGGTAAATGGAACTGGGACAAATTTATATAGAATTACAAAAAAAATAGACAGTCCAAAAAACCATAGCAACGCTTTAAATAGAAAACGTGTCACTTTGTTCATGAAAGTACCTGTACTTTTTTGGGATGAAGGTTTAGGTTTTTTTGCTGTTATTTTGGTAGCCATTGTATTATTTCAGAATTTTTTATAAAAGTAAAAAAAAATGCTTCTGTTTTATAAAATTAGATTGAAATATCATCTTAATATTCTTAATAGAATTTGTATTTTTAGCTCCTACAACAAACAAAATTTACAATGAAAAAAATAGTATTTATAACACTGATAATGATGAACTTAAATGCGATGGCACAAAACACAATGTCCCCAGAATTACTTTTAAAACTTGGGAGAGTAACCACTTTAGGGCTTTCAAAAGATGGAAAAAACATTGTTTACAAAGTTGCTATTCCTTCTGCTGAAGAAAACAAATCGAATTCTAAGCTTTATACTTTACCAATAAACGGAGGAAATCCAACCGAAATTGCCTCGACTAAAGAATTATTAAATGACAAAAACATTTCTCCAGACGGGAAATATTTAGTTTACGATGAAGAAGTAAAAATCGACAAAGTTCACGGAAAAGATTATTATCCTGAACTCGAAAAATCGAATGTTCAAATCTACAACGGACTAGATTATCGCCATTGGGACAAATGGAACGAAGGCAAATTCAATCACGTTTTTTATAAAGAAAACAAGGAAGGTGCTGTTGGAATTGACATTTTGAAAGGCGAAAATTTTGATAGTCCTCAAAAACCTTTTGGCGGAGACGAAGATTATATTTGGTCGCCAGACAGCAAAAGCATTTTATACGTTTGCAAGAAAAAAGCAGGAACAGCTTATGCTATTAGCACCAATACCGATATTTACGAATATAATTTAGAAACTGGAAAAACCATCAATAGAACCGAAGGCAACATGGGTTATGACACTAATCCTGCTTTTTCACCAACAGGAAATTTGACTTGGTTACAAATGAAACGCGACGGTTATGAAGCCGATAAAAACGATATTATTGTTAGTTTCAAAGGAATGAATATCAATTTAACGGCAAATTGGGACGGAACTGTCGAAAGTTTTCTTTGGAATGCCGATGGCAAAAAAGTATATTTTCAAGCGCCAATTGACGGAACAATTCAGTTATTTGAAGTTGACTTTCCGGGTTTAACTAAGAAATTACCGCAAGTAATTCAATTGACCAATGGCGATTTTGATGTAGCAAGTTTAGTCTGTCTTTCTGGAGAAAATATGATTGTCACCAGAACCGATATGAACCACGCAGCCGAAATTTATTCGTATAATCTAAAGAAAAAAACTTGGCTTCAATTGTCTAATGTCAATACGGCAACATACAATTCACTAGCGTTAAGCAAAACCGAAAGACGATATGTAACAACAACCGACGGCAAAAAAATGTTGGTTTGGGTTGTTTTACCGCCCAATTTTGATGCATCAAAAAAATACCCAACCTTACTTTATTGTCAAGGTGGCCCGCAATCTCCGCTGACACAATTTTATTCTTTCCGTTGGAATTTGCAATTAATGGCAGCTCAAGGTTATATTATTGTCGCCCCAAATCGTCGTGGAATGCACGGTCACGGTGTGGAATGGAACGAACAAATTAGCAAAGATTGGGGCGGACAAGTTATGGATGACTATTTGTCGGCGATTGATGATGTGGCCACAGAAAAATATGTTGACAAAACACGTTTGGGTTGTATCGGTGCAAGTTACGGCGGATATTCAGTGTTTTATTTGGCTGGAATACACAACAATAGATTCAAAACTTTTATTGCTCACGATGGGGTTTTCAATACCCAAAGTATGTTTGGCACCACCGAAGAAGTGTTCTTTAACTATTGGGATTTTGGCGGAGCTTATTGGGAAAAAGACAATGCAATTGCGCAAAAAGCCTACACTAAATTTAATCCTATCAATTTTGTCGAAAAATGGAATACTCCAATATTAATCATCCAAGGCGGAAATGATTTTAGAGTTCCTATTGGGCAAGGGCAAGAAGCTTTTCAAGCGGCGCAAATGCTGGGAATAAAAAGCAGATTGTTGTATTTTCCCGAAGAAAATCATTGGGTTTTAAAACCTCAAAATGCGTTAGTTTGGCATAGAGAATTTTACAAATGGTTGAAAGAAACCCTGTGATTTTTTCCCAATTTTAGACATAAAAAAACCATTTTCATGAGAAAATGGTTTTTTTTATAAATACAAATCTGATTTTTATTCTGGATCATTCATTAAAAAAGTGTCCATAAAAGCGGTGGTATAATCTCCAGAAATATATCTTGGATCATCCATCAACTGTCTGTGGAATGGAATAGTTGTTTTTATTCCTTCGATAACAAATTCGTCTAATGCTCTTCTCATTTTGCTGATTGCCTCTTCACGGGTTTGTGCTGTCGTAATTAACTTAGCAATCATCGAATCATAATTAGGCGGAATAGTGTAGCCAGAATACACGTGGGTGTCTAGTCGAACACCGTGACCTCCAGGCATATGAAGCGTGGTTATTTTTCCTGGTGAAGGTCTGAAATCATTATAAGGATCTTCGGCATTGATACGACATTCGATAGCGTGAAGTTGTGGTAAATAATTTTTACCAGAAATTGGCACACCTGCAGCAACTAAAATTTGCTCGCGAATTAAATCATAATCAATAACTTGTTCAGTGATTGGATGTTCTACTTGAATACGAGTATTCATTTCCATAAAGTAGAAATTACGGTGTTTGTCGACCAAAAATTCTACCGTTCCAGCACCTTCATATTTAATGTATTCAGCTGCTTTTACAGCTGCTGCACCCATTTTTTTTCGCAAATCATCCGTCATAAATGGCGAAGGAGTTTCTTCGGTCAATTTTTGATGACGTCTTTGTACAGAACAATCTCTTTCTGAAAGGTGACAGGCTTTTCCATAAGAATCACCTACAATTTGAATTTCAATGTGTCTTGGTTCTTCAATGAGTTTTTCTAAATACATTCCGTCATTTCCAAAAGCTGCAGCTGATTCCTGACGTGCACTTTCCCAAGCTTTTAGTAACTCTTCTTCTTTCCAAACCGCACGCATTCCCTTTCCACCTCCACCAGCAGTTGCTTTTAACATTACTGGATAACCCATTTCTTTTGAAAGTGATTGTGCTTGTTCGAAAGATTCTAATAATCCTTCAGAACCTGGTACACATGGTACACCTGCTGCTTTCATAGTAGCTTTAGCAGAAGCTTTGTCGCCCATTCTGTCAATCATTTCAGGTGAAGCTCCAATGAATTTTACATGATGCTCTTGACATATTTTAGAAAATTTTGAATTTTCAGAAAGAAATCCATATCCCGGATGTATTGCATCTGCATTTGTAATTTCGGCAGCAGCAATGATATTTGACATTTTAAGATAGGACAAGCTGCTTGGAGGAGGGCCGATACATACTGCTTCATCGGCAAACTTTACATGCAAACTATCTGCATCTGCGGTAGAGTAAACGGCAACTGTTTTGATGCCCATTTCCTTGCAAGTTCTAATGATACGAAGTGCAATTTCTCCTCTATTGGCTATTAGTATTTTTTTAAACATAATCTTTTAATTAGATAATTAGACAAAGGTCCATTAGACATTAAATTATAAAGTAAGTACAAAACTTCTGACTTCTAACTTCTAACTTCTAACTTTTTATGATGGATCTACTAAAAATAAAGGTTGGTCGTATTCTACAGGAGACATATCATCCACTAAAATCTTAACGATTTTTCCGGAAACTTCTGATTCTATTTCATTGAATAATTTCATTGCTTCAATAACACAAAGTACATTTCCTTTTGAAACTACGCTTCCTACTTCTACAAATAAAGGTTTGTCTGGAGATGGTTTTCTATAGAAAGTACCAATCATGGGAGATTTAATAGTGATATAATTAGCATTTTCTGCTACAGGAGCTGCTACTGCTGGTGAAATTTGTTGAGGAATGACAGCTGGCTGTAGCGCTGGCTGAACTGGCATTTGTACATAAGTGGCTTCGGATACATTTCCTTCTAGTGTAGTTCTAATGGTGATTTTCACATCATCCATCTCTAATTTAACTTCGGCAACACCAGAATTTGCTACAAATTTGATTAGATTTTGAATTTCTTTTAAATCCATAATTACTTGTTTTTAATTTAATTTTAATTTTTGTTGTAAGCCCACTTTAGATAAATAGATCCCCAAGAAAATCCTCCTCCAAACGCGGCAAATATAATAGTATCTCCTTTTTTAAATAAATGTTCAAAATCACTAAGCACCAAAGGAAGTGTTGCCGAAGTGGTGTTTCCGTATCTTTCAATGTTCATTAATACTTTTGAATCTTCTAAATCCATTCTATTAGCGGTTGCATCAACGATTCTTTTATTAGCCTGATGAGGAACTAACCAAGCAATATCATCGTGTGTCAGATTATTTCTCTTCATAATCGTCTCGCAAGCATCGGCCATATAAGTAACAGCATATTTAAAAACTGATTTTCCGTCTTGAATAATATTATGCAAATTATCAACAACTGTTTGTTCTGAAGCTGGCAAAAGTGAGCCTCCGGCTGTCATTTTTAAAAAATCTCTTCCGTCTCCGTCAGTTCTTAGGTATTCGTCTTGTAAACCTAATCCTTCGAAATTTGGCTCGAATAAAACGGCTCCAGCTCCATCACCAAAAATGATACAGGTTGTTCTATCGGTATAATCTACAATCGAGGACATTTTGTCGGCTCCTATCAATAATACTTTTTTATATCTTCCTGATTCTATGTAGGCTGCTGCTGTTGACATTCCAAACAAAAAACTGGAACAAGCAGATTGTAAGTCATAAGAAAAAGCGTTTGTAGCTCCGATTTCGGTAGCAACATAAGCTCCTGTAGAGGCAACTGGCATATCTGCTGTTGCAGTTGCCAAAAGCACTAAATCTATTTCTAATGGGTCAATATTTGCTTTTTTTATTAAGTCAAGTGCTGCATTTATAGCTAAAAAAGAGGTTCCTTTAGTGTCATCTTTTAAAATTCGTCTTTCTTTTATTCCAGTTCGTGAAGTAATCCACTCATCATTTGTATCCACTAATGTTTCCAGAATTTTATTTGTAAGCACGTAGTCAGGAACGTAGGCTCCTACAGCTGTGATTGCGGCTGTGATTTTATTCATTGTATTCTATTTTTTCTAGCCAAATGCTATAATTTAAAAAAAATTCTAAAGGAGTCGAAAAATACAAATTTTTTTTTAATCCTTATTGTTTTACTAGTTCTTATTTAACAGAAATTATAAACAACAAAAAAACTCCCACATAGTGAGAGTTCAGATATCATTTAGAAAAATGTATTAAGCAACAGCTACAGATTTATCTATAACAACTTGCCCTCTGTAGTACATTTTACCTTCATGCCAGTAGGCTCTATGGTATAAATGTGCTTCTCCAGTGATTGGACAGGTAGCGATTTGTGCTACGGTAGCTTTGTAATGTGTTCTTCTTTTATCTCTTCTTGTTTTGGAGATTTTTCTCTTAGGATGTGCCATTTTACTATATTATTTATCCGTTAATAGTTGCTTTAATTTGTCCCAACGCGGGTCAATATTTTCTTGTGATTGTTCTTTTTTATTCTCTTTTTTCAGTTCTTTAATGGTCAATTCTTTGAGTTTTATCAGAGCTTCCGTGTTTAAACTTCCGTCTTTAATCCCTGGATGAATTCGTCTTAGAGGAACTGAAAGCACTATCATTTCATATATATATTGTGCAATATCTATCTGAAATTCTCCGTGTGGCAAAATAAGCAACTCTTCATTGTCATTATTAAAAGCATCTCCAAAACGCACTATTAATTTCATTGTACCTTTTATTGGCAAATCAAATTCTTCGTTTGTCATATCGCAAGGCACATTAACTGTTCCTTTATGCTTGAAAGCCAACTCTATCAGTGTACTTTTTTTCTCTAAAACTACATTTACTTTGATA
This sequence comes from Flavobacterium psychrophilum, assembly GCA_945860385.1. Taxonomy (GTDB): domain Bacteria; phylum Bacteroidota; class Bacteroidia; order Flavobacteriales; family Flavobacteriaceae; genus Flavobacterium; species Flavobacterium psychrophilum_K. Next base: position 2,522 of record CAMAQD010000023.1, on the reverse strand, counting down.
TTTGAATTATTAAATTCATGATAATCAAAGATTTCAAAGAACGCATTACTTACTTGATATTCAAAATGATGTTTCCCTAGCTTTAATCCTATAAATGGAATTAAATATTCTTTCGTCTTGTTCATTTCAACAACAATTTGCCCTAAACTTCGGGAGTGCAAAGATATAAAATTATTGGAAATCTAATAATCTTATTTATCTTTTTTTGTTTATATCTGTTTTTCTTTTGTTTTTAGCGGTTTTTGGCTGATTTCTGCATATTGATTTCTGGAATTATAGACGTCAATTGCTAAATAAACTGCTTCTTTGAAGGAATTAAAATCCGCAATTCCTTTTCCAGCGATGTCATAAGCTGTGCCGTGATCGGGCGATGTTCTAATTTTATTTAAGCCTGCAGTATAATTTACGCCATTCCCAAATGACAACGTTTTGAACGGAATTAATCCTTGATCGTGATAGGTTGCAATAACTGCATCATATTTATCATATTGATTGCTTCCAAAAAAACCATCAGCGGCAAAAGGTCCAAAAACCAATGTTCCTTTTTCAAATAATTTTTTTAAAGCTGGTTTTAAAACCTCATCATCTTCTTTTCCAATAACACCACCATCGCCACAATGTGGATTTAATCCCAACACTGCTATTTTTGGCTTGTTGATACTGAAATCCTGAATAATTGTTTGCTTTACTGTTTCAATTTTCCTGATAATCAATTCTTCTGTAAGATGAGATGCAACTTCGTTTAAAGGAATATGATCTGTTAACAATCCTACTCTTAAATTATCTTGTACCATCAACATTAAAGCATTACCATCTAGTTCTTGGTCTAAATAATCGGTATGTCCGGGGAATTTAAAATCCTCTGATTGAATGTTGTACTTGTTTATTGGTGCAGTCACCAAAACATCTATAACACCTTCCTTCAAAGCTTTAGTAGCGGCAACAAATGATTTTATGGCATATTTACCAGCTTTTTCATCATTTACTCCAAAATTAATTTCTACACCTTCTTGCCAAACATTCAAAACATTAATTTTTCCTAGAACTATTTGATCCAATCGATCGATTCCGTGAAGCATTGCTGCTGATTCGAAGCTTTTTTTTACAAACGAGAGAACTTTTACATTAGCAAAAATTACTGGTGTGCATAATTCCAACATTCGAGAATCTTCGAAGGTTTTTAAAATAACTTCGCTTCCAATACCGTTTAAATCTCCAATTGAAATTCCGACGATTATATTTTCTGCTTTTTTTATCATGACATCACGTTATTTATTGCTAATTTTGAAGTGCAAATTTAGTAAAATAAAATAAGAAATGTTTACAGGAATTATAGAATCCCTTGGCACAGTCCAAGAAATCAAAAAAGATAAGGATAACGTTCATATTACAATTGACTCGACTATCACAGATGAACTTAAAATAGACCAAAGTGTTGCTCACAATGGAATCTGTATGACGGTGGTTTCCATCGACAAAAGCCTTTATACAGTAACTGCAATTGGCGAAACCATAAAAAAAACAAATTTATCCAATTTAAAAATTGGTGACATCATCAATCTAGAAAGAGCGATGAAATTAGGCGATAGATTAGACGGTCATATTGTACAAGGCCACGTAGATCAAATAGCCACTTGTACTGTCGCCAATGAAACAAACGGAAGTTGGTACTATACTTTTCAATACGATGAAACTATTGGCAACATCACTATCGAAAAAGGTTCGATTACGGTAAACGGTGTAAGCTTAACGGTTATAGATTCAAGAAAAAACGAGTTTAGCGTTGCCATTATTCCTTATACTTTTGAAAACACTAATTTTAAGTCCTTTGAGATTGGCACGAAAGTAAATCTTGAATTCGACTTAATTGGCAAGTACATTTCAAAATTATATTCTAACAAGTGATATTGAGATTATATAAAAAAAATAAAAACTCCAAATCACATTGGAGTTTTTGTTTTTATGCTGTGATTGTAAATGATATAAATTCCAAAAAGCAATGCAATCATTAATAAAATCATGATGTTTTCATCAAGAGGTAAACCAGGCGGAGGTGGCGGTTTTTTGCCGGTTGGAGGCGGCGGATGTGGTACTGCAAAAGCATTAGAAACACCTAAAAGGTATATCGTTATAATAAAAAACTTGTTTGCAATAATTTTCATGTTTATTAAAATAAAACACTTTTTAAGAATAATTTCATATCGGCCTAGTTATATAACTCAAAATTTTATAAAATAGTGTTTACAAAGTTATTTTTATTTAATAACAAAACAACACGAATATCGATAAAAACGTGTTTTATAACGTTAAAACGCAGTCATTTAACTACTAAATAAAAAAAACCCTACATAATCATCGATTCTGAAGGGTTATTGTGGTCCCACTTGGAATCGAACCAAGCACCTACTGATTATGAGTCAGTTGCTCTAACCGAATGAGCTATAGGACCAATATTGCGGTTGCAAAACTACTACTATTTTATATTTTTTGCAACTATTTTTTAAATAGATTTTTATTACGCC
>CAMAQD010000022.1 GCA_945860385.1 Flavobacterium psychrophilum | reverse complement strand
TGTGGTCCCACTTGGAATCGAACCAAGCACCTACTGATTATGAGTCAGTTGCTCTAACCGAATGAGCTATAGGACCAATATTGCGGTTGCAAAACTACTACTATTTTATATTTTTTGCAACTATTTTTTAAATAGATTTTTATTACGCCGCATTAATACTACACTCGAATCAGAATCAATTGACTATAAGATTCCTTCAACAGTATAAAATTACTCTAAATTTATCGAATCTCCTGACACAATTCTATCAAAACACCATTAGTGCTTTTTGGATGCAAGAAAGCAACTAATTTATTATCCGCACCCTTTTTCGGGGTTTCATTCAAAACAATAAATCCTTCGTTTTTCAATCGTTCAATTTCAACAACAATATCATTAACATCGAAAGCGATATGATGGATTCCTTCTCCTTTTTTGGCAATAAATTTTGCTATAGGACTATCCGGACTTGTTGCTTCTAAGAGTTCAATTTTGTTTGGTCCACTCAAGAAAAAAGCCGTTTTCACACCTTCACTGGAAACTTCTTCTTGTTTATAAGATGGTGCACCAAAGAGTTTTTCGTAAATAATTGAAGATTCCTCTAAATTAACCACTGCAATTCCTATGTGTTCTATTTTATTCATAGTTAAATTAAATTTTACCACACTAAAAATAAGGAATTTTTAGGGTTTTTCAAAAAAAACTATCCTAAAATACAATTAAAATAATTTATGTGTTAGCTACTTTATAATGGTGTCTCTCAAAAAATTAGTATTTTTGCACAATGGAAACAAATAGACAGAAAAAAATAGGTGGCGTTATCCAAAAAGATTTGGTTGACATTCTACAAGGTGAAGTGAGAAAAAACGGAGTTAGTAATTTAATAATTTCAGTATCCAAAGTTAGTGTAACTACAGATTTATCGGTGGCAACCGTGCATTTAAGCATATTCCCTCAAGATAAAGCTCAAGAAACTTTAGTAGCTATTAAAACAAATTCTAAGTTGATCAAACACGATTTGTCGCAACGCGTTCGCTTGCAATTGCGAAAAGTTCCTAATTTAGTTTTCTTCATTGACGATTCATTAGACTATATCGAAAAAATTGATAATGCTTTGTCTAATAAAGACAATCCTATTGAAAACCGTGAGCTTTTAGAAAAACGTAGATTTCAATAAAATTTGAACTTTCCTCTTTATATAGCCAAACGATATCTTTTTAGCAACAGCAAAAACAATGCTATTAATATCATCAATCGCATTGCTAGTATGGCAATGATCGTTGGCGCAATGGCCTTGTTCGTGGTTTTATCTGTTTTTAGTGGATTGAAAATTTTCAGCCTCTCCTTCTCTAATGATATTGATCCCGATTTAAAAATAAGCAGTACTTTAGGAAAATCATTTTTGGCTTCCCCTTCACAAGAAAATCAAATTAATCAAATTGAAAGTATTGTTTCGTACAGTAAAATACTGGAAGAACGGGTTTTATTTACTTTTGACGGAAAACAAATGGTAACTTATTTGAAAGGTGTTGACGCAAATTTCAACAAAGTGAATGCTCTGAAAAAAACCATTTACAACGGTGATTGGTTAAAAAAAGACACCTACCAAGTGGTTGTAGGCTATGGAATTGCCCAAAAATTCTCAATGGGTTTATTAGATTACAATAGTTATTTAGGGGTTTTAGCTCCAAAGCCAGGAAAAGGAAACATCGAAAATCCTGAACAAGCATTCAATAAAATGACTCTTACGCCTGTCGGGATTTATGCCATCAGTGAGGACTTGGATTCTAAATATGTTTTTGCCGATTTAGGTTTGGCTCAGGAATTAATGGATTACAAACCCAATCAAATTTCAGGAATTGAAGTGAAAATGAAAAAAGATGCAGATGAAAACGTCATCATCAATAAGCTTCATACCATTTTCAACAATAAAATTACAGTCAAAAACAGGGCGCAACTTAACGAATCCTTATACAAAATGCTGAATACCGAAAATCTTGCTGTGTATCTTATATTTACTTTAGTTATAGTGGTCGCTCTTTTCAACCTGATTGGCGCATTAATTATGATGATTTTAGATAAAAAAGCGAACCTAAAAACGTTGTTGAGCCTTGGAACAGAAATCAAGGATTTACGAAAAATATTCCTGCTTCAAGGCACGTTATTGAGTGTTTTTGGCGGAATAATTGGTTTGACTTTAGGAATAGCAATTGTGTTATTACAGCAACATTTTGAACTTGTAATGATTACACCAACACTTGCTTATCCTGTAGTTTTTTCTATAGAAAATGTATTGATTGTTCTGGCGACCATCGTAACGCTTGGCTTTATCGCTTCGTTAATTGCAAGTAGTAGAGTAACTAAAAAGTTGTTAGATTAACTGTAAAAAATTCAGCCACCTATTCACTTGGCAAAAATTATCTACTTTATAGTTTTACACCACTTCATAACCCGAATAAGCTTCCTCGATTTCATTCAAAACAGCAAATAAACCTTCTGGAGTGTCAAGGGTAACTAACTTTTGTCGGTATTCTTTAAAAGAATGAATTCCTTTGAAATAATTTGAATAATGAGGACGCGTTTCTACGATACCGAGTCTTTGTCCTTTCCATTCCATTGCCCAGGTTAAGTGATTGCGAACTGCCTCTACTCTATTAGCAACGGTTGGTTTTGCCAAATGCTCTCCTGTTTGAAAGTAATGTTTGATTTCGTTGAAAATCCAAGGATAACCAATAGCAGCGCGACCTATCATAATACCGTCGATACCGTATTTATTTTTATATTCTAAAGCTTTTTCGGGTGAATCAATATCACCATTCCCAAAAATAGGCATTGTGATTCTAGGATTGTTTTTCACTCGGGCGATATGCGACCAATCCGAATGACCTTTATACATTTGGGCACGAGTTCTGGCATGAATGCTCAAAGCAGCAACTCCAATGTCTTGCAAGCGCTCTGCAACTTCATCTATATTGATGGAATTATCGTCCCAACCCAAACGGGTTTTTACGGTAACCGGCAAATGTGTACTATCAATAACGGCTTGCGTTAAGCGAATCATTAAATCGACATCTTTTAAGACTCCGGCTCCGGCTCCTTTGCAAACTACTTTCTTTACCGGACAACCAAAATTAATATCAATTATATCTGGATTTACAGTGGAAACAATTTTGGAAGATAACGCCATTGCTTCTTCATCTCCTCCAAAAATTTGGATTCCAACTGGTCTTTCATAATCGAAAATGTCTAATTTCATTCGGCTTTTGATGGCGTCTCGAATTAATCCTTCGGAAGAAATAAACTCGGAATACATCAAATCTGCTCCATGTTGTTTGCACAATCTGCGAAATGGCGGATCACTCACATCTTCCATAGGAGCTAAAAGAAGAGGGAAATCAGGTAATTCTATGTTGCCAATTTTTATCAAGAGTGATTTTTTTTTGCAAAGATAGATTTTTTAGATGAAAAGATGTTACCACAACCTTAAACCAAGTAGTTTATCATCTCAGGACTTTGAAACTGTTGAATTTAAACTATATTTGCAGATTAATTGCGTGAGGGATTGAAGAGGAAAGCCCACAGTAAAGTGTAGCGATAGCGGAACTTTGCGAGGACTTGTAACGAAAAGCCCGACCCTTGTGGTCACGCCCAAACTTCGACTGCGCTCAGTTGGAAATAAATTGACACAAACAAAGAATGAAACATATACGAAACTTTTGCATTATTGCACACATTGATCACGGTAAAAGTACACTTGCCGACAGACTTCTTGGCGCTACACAAACCGTTACAGCTCGTGAGGAAAAGGCTCAATTACTGGACAATATGGACTTGGAACGCGAACGTGGGATTACCATAAAAAGTCACGCCATTCAGATGGAATATACTTATAAAGGAGAAGATTATATCCTGAATTTGATTGATACTCCGGGACACGTGGATTTTTCGTATGAAGTTTCTCGATCGATTGCTGCTTGTGAAGGCGCACTTTTGATTGTAGATGCAGCGCAAAGTATTCAGGCACAAACCATTTCGAATTTATATTTGGCACTGGAAAACGACTTAGAAATTATCCCGGTTTTGAATAAAGTGGATTTACCATCTGCAAATCCTGAAGAAGTTAGCGACGATATTATTGATTTGTTGGGATGTAAATTAGAAGATATTATTCACGCTTCGGGGAAAACTGGTTTTGGAGTCGAAAATATTTTGGCAGCAATTATTGAAAAAATTCCTCCTCCAAAAGGAAATGTTGACGAACCTTTACAAGCCTTGATTTTTGACTCCCATTATAATCCTTTTCGGGGAATTGAAGTTATTTTCCGTGTGAAAAATGGAGAAATCAGAAAAGGTCAGAAGATTAAATTTATGGCTACGGGCAATGAATATTTTGCCGATGAAGTAGGAACTTTGAAATTGAATCAAGTTCCAAAAAGTGTGATTTCAACAGGAGATGTTGGGTATTTAATTTCGGGAATTAAAGAGGCGAAAGAAGTAAAAGTGGGTGACACACTCACAGATGCCAAAACGCCAACCACGAATATGATTAAAGGTTTCGAAGATGTAAAACCAATGGTTTTTGCTGGAATTTATCCTGTGGACACCGACGATTATGAAGAATTGCGAAACTCAATGGAAAAACTACAATTGAATGATGCTTCGTTAGTGTTTTTGCCCGAAAGTTCAGCAGCATTAGGTTTTGGTTTCCGTTGCGGATTCCTAGGAATGCTGCATATGGAAATCATTCAGGAACGACTAGAACGCGAGTTCGATATGACTGTGATTACTACGGTTCCTAACGTTTCATATTTGGCTTACACCAAAAAAGATCCTGAAACTCCCTTCGTTGTTAACAATCCATCAGATTTGCCAGAACCCTCTCGTTTAGATAGAGTAGAAGAGCCTTATATAAAAGCAACTGTCATTACCAAAGCTGATTTTGTGGGTAATGTAATGAGCTTGTGTATCGAAAAACGTGGCGTAATAACCAATCAAACCTATTTGACAACGGAAAGAGTAGAATTGAATTTTGATATGCCTTTGGCAGAAATCGTTTTTGATTTTTATGATCGTTTGAAAACAGTTTCTAAAGGATATGCGTCGTTTGATTATTCACCAATTGGGCTGCGAACTTCTAAATTGGTAAAATTAGATGTTTTGTTAAATTCCCAATCTGTCGATGCTCTTTCGGCCTTGATTCACGAAAGTAATGCTTATGATATCGGGAAAAAAATGTGCGAGAAATTGCGACAATTAATTCCGAGACAACAATTTGATATTCCGATTCAGGCTGCCATTGGTGCTAAAATCATTGCCCGTGAAACGATAAAAGCTTTACGTAAAGATGTTACTGCCAAATGTTATGGTGGAGATATTTCACGTAAACGTAAATTATTGGAAAAACAGAAAAAAGGTAAAAAAAGGATGAGATTGGTTGGAAATGTTGAGATTCCTCAAGAAGCATTTATGGCTGTTTTGAAGTTGAATGATTAAGAAGTATTAAGATAAAAGTATTAAGATAGAAATCTGATGATGCAAATTATCAGGTTTTTTTGTTTACTAAATATTCAAGAAAATCCTTATAATGTATGGCTTAAAAACTTTGTACCTTTGCATCACAAAAAAATTAAACTTAAAACAAGTGAATGAAGATTGCTTCATTCCTCACTATAATTATGATTGAAGATAAATCCCCACAAAGAACCAGTATTGCTCAATTGGGCGAATTTGGATTGATTGACCATTTGACCAAAAACTTTGAAATTAACCAAGCTTCTACCTTAAAAGGAATTGGCGATGATGCGGCGGTTTTGGATTTCAAAGACAAGAAAGTAGTTGTTTCTACAGATATTTTGGTTGAAGGTGTTCATTTTGATTTGGGCTATATGCCTTTGAGACATTTGGGTTACAAAGCCGTCGTAACAAATGTTTCCGATATTTGTGCGATGAATGCCAAGGCTACACAAATTTTAGTTTCGATAGCGGTTTCTAATCGTTTTCCTTTAGAAGCTTTAGAAGAGTTATTCGACGGAATTACGCTTGCCGCCAATGAATATAAAGTAGATGTTATTGGTGGCGACACCACTTCTTCTCAAAAAGGAATGATTATCAGCATTACTGCTATTGGCGAAGCAGAGGAGAATGAAATTGTTTATAGAAATGGTGCTGGCGAAACGGATTTATTAGTCGTAACTGGTGATATTGGTGCAGCTTATATGGGCTTGCAAGTTCTCGAAAGAGAGAAACAAGTTTTCCAGGTAAATCCCAATTCACAACCTGATTTGGATGCTTATACCTACCTAATTGAACGCCAATTGAAGCCCGAAGCTCGTAAAGACGTTCGTACTTTGTTACACGCTTTGGAAATAAAACCAACAGCAATGATTGATATTTCGGATGGATTGTCATCAGAAATTATGCATATCTGCAAACAATCGAAAGTGGGTTGTAATTTGTATGAAGACAAACTGCCGCTTGATCCTCAGTTTATTAATACATGCGAAGAATTTGACTTAGACGCAACCACAGTAGCTATTAATGGAGGAGAAGATTATGAATTGCTTTTCACGATTAAAATGGAAGATTTTGACAAAATAAAAGGAAATCCAAACTTTACAATCATTGGACATATGACTCAGGAAAGTGAAGGAATACATCTAGTAACTCGAGCCAATACTCGAATTCCTCTCAAAGCTCGTGGCTGGAATGCCCTGAGCGAAGAATAAAATTATAAAAAAAAACGGCATTTTAAAGTGCCGTTTTTTAGTTTATGATTTTCGATATTAAAATAATAACCCTCTATTCTTAGCTTCTCTGACTAATTCAATATCGGTTTCATCATTTATATTCAATATTTTTTTTAGATTCAGTTTTCTTTTTTCGATAGCACTTAAAGAAATGGGAACATATTGTGGAATGTCTTTTGTTTTGGTTCCTTTTGAGATGTGAAAAAGAATTTGTTTGTCAAAAAGGTCTATTTCAATCGCTTCCATTTCGGACTGATCTAACATTTTTTGAATAGATTGGCTGTAATAGGTTTCATTATTTATGACTTTATTAAAGCCAAAAAGCAACTCGTCGAATGTTAAGTCGTTTTTTATAACTAGTCCTAATGGGTTAATAGCATCGATTATGGTTCTAATTTTCAATAACTCAGTATACATAGTAAGCAAAATGATTTTGCAGTTTGGCATGTATTCATTCAACAATTTTGCTAAATCTTCTCCTGAAAAAATTCCTTTTTCATCATAAGAAGGCATACTAATGTCTAAAAATGCAACGTCAAAAGGCGGAGTCTCTGGATTTGTAATGATATTGTATCCTGACTCACAGTCTTTTGCTTCAGTAATAAAAAACTCAAATTGTTTTGGATTGTACCTGGTGATGGCATTTTTATAACCTTGAATGATAAATGGATGATCATCTACAATTAATACATTATTCTTAATTGTTATTTCGGTTGTTGTTTCAAATGTCATTTCTTTTACTTTTTTTATATTGGTATTGTAACTGTAATTATTGTTCCTTCTCCTTTTTTTGATTGTATTTCAAAAACTCCATCGCATTCATTAATTCTAGAAAGCATATTTTGCAACCCAATTCCCTTTTTTGCCTTTTTTACATTAAAACCAACTCCGTCATCGCTAATTTGCAGTAATAAATTGTCTATGCCTTTTTTGAATTCTACTTTAATAGTTTTAGCATTTGCATACTTATTGATATTTTGAAGGGACTCCTGAACAACTCTAAATAAATTTATTTTAACCGCATTAGTCAGTATATCCCATTTAATACTTGAATCTATGGAAGAAACCAATTTTGAATTGTACGTCTTTTTCTGCTCTTCAAAAAGATTGTCAACAATGGCGACGAAGTTATTAATTAATTCTGATTTTTCCCTACTCAAATCATGCGAAATTTCACGAATATCCTGTTCAATGTTTTTCAATTCTACGATATAGCTGTTTCGCTGTTTGGAGGCAAGCTCATCATTAAATTTATTTAAGCTATCCAAATTCATTCGCACTCCAAACATTCTACCCAAAACACCGTCATGCAATTCTTGAGCTACACGTTTTTTTTCTATCACTCTAATGGTTTCTACATCATTTTGTTGTGAAATCATCAAATTGTAGATTTCCTCATTGGCTTTTTGCTGCTCCTGTTTGTATAAGAGTTCTCTGTTTTTGGCTTTTTGTGCTTTAATGATATACAAAAACAACCCCAAAATCAAGACAGATCCGAAAATGTAAACTAAATTCCTATTTTGAACCGTTAAATCGGTATTTTCTTGTTTAATTTCATCTGTTTCATACTCAATACGGCTGAATTTATCGGCTATATTTCGATCTGCTTTTTGTAAACTGTCATTGATATGAATGTAATCTTTGTTGTACTCGGCTGCTTTTTGCGGTTCGATTACAGCTAATTGTTTCAAGGGCAACAAAAGATTCCTCTTATTATTTGATTTTTGAGCAGTTTCAAAAGCTTCTTTTGAATATTGTAACGCTTTAGCCATATCTCCTTTGGAAGCAAAATATTCAGATAAATGGAGTTGACTAACTATAACTCCTGTTGTCAATTGCAAACTGTCTCTTAATTTCAATGATTCATAAAACAAATCGGGAAGTCCAGTAGATATATTTACTTTGAATCGAGAATAGCCCAAATTCTCTAAAAGTAAGGCATAAACGAACGGTTTGTATAAAAGCAACTCGTTTTTCTGTTCTAAGCCTTTTTGAAAATAAGGTATTGCTTTTTGATATTGAGTCATATTCAGATAAACTAAACCCAAATTATTTAATGAAGTTGATCTAAACTGGAATTCAACTGGCGTTGTTTCGTCATTTATTGTTGCTAAAGCTTTGGTATGAAACTCTATGGCTTTATTGAAATCTCCAAGTTCATTATAAACCAAGCCCAAAAGATTATATAGTTCATATAAAATGTCGTCAGCCTTTTCTCCTTTTAACACCCGCAAAGCTTTAATAACAGATATTTCGCACCCAAAATAATCACTTTCTTATATTGCAATAAAGCTTTGTTTAATCTAGTTCTGGCAAGATTATAATTATCATTCCGTTGAAGGTATATTTTTTCAGCTTTGAAATAGCTTAAAAAAGCAGTGTCCGAAACGCCTTGTGCACCATAATAATCGCCTAAATACGAATACGCTTTGGCTGTACTCAAAGTGTCCTTGCTACTTAAAGATTTTTCTAAAACAATCTTTGTAATTTCTTGGTATTTTTTCCAATCGTTTAAATTATAATATCGGTTGGCTACCCGAAAAAGATTCACTCTTTGCAAAGAATCATTTTCTTGATTGATGACAATTGAAAAAGCTTTCTGGATATATTCTTGTCTCGCTTTAGTGGTAGAACCAAAATCATTAGCTTTGGACATATAAGTAGTAAGACTATCATCAGAGGAAGTAGTCACTTGATTGTCTGAACTCTTCTTGGAACATCCGAAGAAAAGTAACACCAATAGAAGTTCTATGTAGAAAATATTTTTCAATAGTTGTTTTTGAATTTCTCCAAAAATACTAAAATAAAACTATTGACATAAAAAAAGGCTATCAAAATTTGATAGCCTATATTTATTAATAAATATAAATACTTTTTAAATATATATTTAATCTAATCTTACAGTTCCTCCAGCTGCTCCTTGTCCTGAAGCATCTAATCTTACAGTTCCTCCAGCTGCTCCTTGTCCTGAGGCTTGAAGAGTTGTTGTGTTTTTTACAGTTACTTTACTTTCAGGTGTGGTGAAAGAAGTTAATATCATTACTAAAGATAATAAACCGATTGCTAAAATTGATTTTTTCATAATGTGGGGTTTTTTATATTGTTATTTCGTTTTTACGTTAGTTATATGAACAGTAGATATCACTGATTCACGATGTAAAAGTATATAGCATCTCTCAATTTTAGCAGTAAAATAGGGCGTTTGTGGTAGAATGTGGTCGTTTGATAGTGAATGACCCTCAAATTATGGTGGATGGATATTTTTATATTTCTAAATAATTGCCATTGGCAAATTCAGAGATAATTAAATCAACATTTTCTTTATAAGATTTAGAAAATGGAAGTTTTGTAGTGGTATTTTTAATGTAACATACCGCATTTCCGGTGTGAATTCTGGAAATATAATTGCGGTTCACAATATAACTGTTGTGAATTCTGGCAAATGGAAAAGGCAAAACACCCTCAAAATGCTTCAATGTTTTGAAAGCAGTAACCATTTCACCGTTGTTTAAGTGAATGTCGGTCGAATTATTATCGGCCTGAAAATAGCAAATATCACTGGCGTCAATGTATCGATAATCACCATACGATTTAATGCATAATACTAGAGGTTGTTCAATATTTGGATTTAGTTGCTGTACGAAAGAATCTGGAATTTCTATTTCTAAAAGTTCTGGGGTTTCATCCAGAACTAGAATTTCTTCTTCTATTGTATCTTGAAAATCATCTTTCGATTGTGGTTCTTCTGCAATAGGTTCTTGGGTGATTTCATCTAGAATTAGAGTTTCTTCTTCTGCAGATTCTTGAAAATTATCAGGAGATTGTGCTTGTTCTACTTCGGGTTCTTGAGGCGTTTTGGTAAGTTGATTTTTAACTATAGAAACTTCATCCTCAGCAATTGATTTCTTTATTTTAAGAATCGATTTTATTAAATCAATTCGCTGAACTGGTTTAATTATATATTCAGCTACTTCATATTGTATAGCATCAAACGCTAAATCTTTTTTTGAAGTAGTAATGATTATCTTGGGAATAACTTTTAAGTACCTATACAATTCATTGATGAGTGCCAATGACAAATTGCTCGTTATATCGGCTGGATCAATTTCTAAAAAAATTAGTTTTGGAGAATGTTCGAGAATTGAATTTAAACCGTCCGCGTAGTTATTTGCCGAAGCTACAAAGACAAGCTCCGAAAAACCGTCAGCAATAGCCTTAGTTTTCAAAACACTTTCTTGATTGTCGTCAATAATAATGTACGGGTAATTCATCAATGTTTTGTCCTAATTTGTTAGGCATAACATCAGACGTTCAAAGTAAATACTTCAAAATGTTAAGTTTTCTTGTAGTTTTGGGGAAACTAGTTAAACAAATCTTTTATTTCTTAAGAAAAAGTGTATTTAACAGGCTAAAAATAAACATTTACACCATTTTTCGTTAAAGTTGTTAATATTTAATTAACAAATGTTAACACATTTTGATAAAGTGCAAATAAATCTGATAAAGCGCAACAAATTGGGATTTTGTTTATTAATTATTATTTTTAACAACTAATAAAATATCAGAAACTATTTATATATTTGATAAAAAAATCAAATGAAAAAATTACTGCTACTATTTTGTTTTAGTTTTTCGGTTTCCAGTTTTTGTCAAGAAATAACTATTGAAAAACCCAAAGAATCATCAATTTTTGAAAGAAAGCATGAATTAAAAGTTGGAGCCGTCAAACTTTTGGCTGGGCCAATATTCGAAGCAACTTATGAATACATTCACTCCAAAAACTTTACGTACGGAAGTTCTATTTTAATAGGTCTAGAAAAAAACAGTGATTATCCAGAAGACTTTTCGATTACGCCTTTTGCAAGGTTTTATTTTCAAGAAACAAAGGAATATGGAGCTAATGGTTTTTTTGTCGAAGGTTTTGGAAAATACACAACAGGCAAGTGGAATAATGACCTGTTTAGCTCGGAGGAAAATAAATACTCTGCAGCAGCATTAGGAATATCTCTTGGTAAAAAATGGATTAATTCATCAGGATTTGTTTTTTGAACTTTTAGTCGGAGCGGGCAGAGTTCTCGGAGGAGGAGACAATACCCCTGATGGTGTTTTCAGAGGCGATTTAAACATAGGTTACAGATTTTAAACTATAGTGTAAATCACAAAAAAGGCTTCTCAATCGAGAAGCCTTTTTTATATAAATGAATGTGTGATTACATTTTCATCAACCAATTTTTCATCGAAACTTCATTCTCTATAATTGATTTCAGATCTGCAATTTTAACACGATCTTGTTTCATCGTATCTCTGTGACGAATCGTTACGGTTTGGTCTTCGATAGTTTGATGATCTACTGTGATACAAAAAGGCGTTCCAAGCGCATCTTGTCTTCTATAGCGTCTTCCTACTGCATCTTTTTCATCATAGGCTACATTGAAGTCCCAACGTAAATCTTCGATAATTTGGTGGGCAATATCTGGCAATCCATCTTTTTTTACTAATGGTAAAATCGCTGCTTTTGTTGGTGCTAAAACCGATGGCAATTGTAATACCGTTCTTATCGAACCATCTTCTAATGTTTCTTCTTTCAAGGAAGTCGCGAAAACAGCCAAGAACATTCTGTCTAATCCAACTGAAGTTTCTACCACAAAAGGCGTGTAATTTGAATTTGTCTCCGTATCAAAATACTGTAATTTTCTTCCTGAGAATTGTTCGTGTGCTTTCAAATCGAAATCAGTGCGAGAGTGAATTCCCTCTAATTCTTTGAATCCAAAAGGGAAATTAAACTCAATATCAGCTGCAGCATTGGCATAATGCGCTAGTTTTTCGTGATCGTGAAAACGGTAATTTTCTCTTCCCAAACCTAACGATAAATGCCAGTTTAAACGAGCTGTTTTCCAATGTTCGTACCATTGCATTTCTTCACCTGGTTTTACGAAAAACTGCATTTCCATTTGTTCGAATTCCCTCATACGGAAAATGAATTGTCTGGCGACGATTTCGTTTCTAAAAGCTTTTCCGGTTTGTGCAATTCCGAAAGGAATTTTCATTCGACCCGATTTTTGAACGTTCAAGAAATTTACAAAAATACCTTGAGCCGTTTCGGGACGCAAATATAAATCCATTGCTGTATCTGCAGAAGCTCCTAATTTGGTACCAAACATCAAGTTAAATTGACGAACTTCGGTCCAGTTTCTGGAACCTGATTCTGGACAAGCAATTTCTAATTCTTCAATTAAAGCTTTCACATCTTCTAAATCTCCAGCGCCTAAAGAACGTCCCATTCTCTCTAGAATTTCTCTTTCTTTTGCTAGATATTCAACCACTCTTGTGTTAGTTGTGATAAATTCTTGTTCGTTGAAAGCGTCTCCAAAACGCGCTTTGGCTTTTTCGATTTCTTTTTTAGCTTTTAGATTTAGCTTTTCGGCGTAATCTTCAATCAAAACATCGGCTCTGTATCTTCTTTTCGAATCTTTGTTGTCAATCAACGGATCGTTGAAAGCATCAACGTGACCTGATGCTTTCCAAGTAGTTGGGTGCATCAATATTGCTGCATCTAATCCAACGATATTATCGTTCATTTGAACCATCGCTTTCCACCAATATTCGCGTATGTTCTTTTTTAATTCGACCCCGTTTTGTGCATAATCATAGACTGCACTTAAACCATCGTATATTTCGCTTGACGGAAAAATAAATCCGTATTCTTTTGCGTGCGAAACTACATTTTTGAATAAATCTTCTTGTTTTGCCATAATAATGCAAAAATATAAAAAGTGAACTTAAAAAAAAGGAAATTCTTAAAGTTTGAATCATTGAATTCCCTATTTTTATAAATAAATTGACTTTTTATGTTCAAAAACATTATCAATCTATTTTTTCCACCTGTTTGCGCTGGTTGTCATTCGTTTTTAATATCCAATGAAAACGTGATTTGCACCCTTTGCCGACACAATATTCCACTGACGAATCACCATTTGAATCCTGAAAATGAGGCTTTCAAAAAGTTTTACGGTCGAATTCCTGTCGAATACACCTCGGCCTTGTTGTATTTTCATAAAAAAGGCATCGTTCAGGAATTAATTCATAACCTGAAATACAAAGGGCAGGAACAAATTGGAACTGTTCTTGGTGAATGGTATGCTGAAGAGCTAAAAACTGCTACAATTTTAGAATCCGTCGACGAGATTATACCAGTGCCTTTGCATAAAAGAAAACTTAGAGAAAGAGGTTATAATCAGGTGACTAATTTTGGAAATGCTCTTTCAAAGGGTTTGAATATTCCATATAATCCAAAGATTTTGGTCAGAAACATTTACTCCAAAACTCAATCCAAGAAAACCTTAGTAAATAGAAGCGACGGGATTGATACTATTTTTGATGTTTCATTCACTGATAAAGACCATAACAAACATTTTTTGCTAATTGATGATGTCATCACAACAGGCTCAACTTTAGAAGCTTGTTCTCACGCATTATTGAAAATTCCAGGGGCGAAAATCAGCATTGTGTGTATGGCGATGGCACATTCTTGATTTGTTGGTTAAAGATGAACTGATTCCAAAATGCGGACGGTTATAGCCCTGATAGTAGTGGCATCCCACGGTTTTTTTCCGTGGATACAGCGAATAGCAGGAAATAGCTCCCAATAAAAAATTAAAACATTTCATTTACAGCGAATATAATTGTTATTTTGTGTCTTCTTAATTCTGATTTCCTATGTTGAAAAACAACTCTAAATATTTTCTGATTTTATTAGTTTTAATAATGGCTAGTTGCGCCAAAAGAGGCAGCATTACTGGCGGATTGAAAGACACACTTGCACCTGTTTTGAAATCGAGTTACCCGAAAAACTTTAGCACCGATTTTAAAGGAACTGAAGTCAAATTGACTTTTGACGAATTTATCAAGCTTAAAGACTTGAAAAAGCAACTGATTATTTCGCCACCAATGAAAAACGAACCCTTAATTTTACCTACAAGTGTGGGTAAATTTATTACCATAAAAATAAATGACACTTTGCAACCCAACACGACATATAGTTTCAATTTTGGGCAAAGTATCGCCGATAATAATGAGGGAAATCCTCTTAATCAGTTTAAATATGTTTTTTCTACTGGCGCCATTATCGATTCATTATCGATTTCGGGTACTGTGAAAGATGCTTATGAGAAAGAAGTTGAATCATTTGTTTCGGTTATGCTTTATGAGGTAAATGACAAATTCAATGATTCTGTAGTTTACAAAGAAACTCCAAGATACGTGACGAACACCTTAGATAGTTTGAAAACTTTCAAATTAGAAAATTTAAAAGCTGGAAAATATTTGCTTGTGGCAATGAAAGATTATGGTTCTAATAATAAATTCAACTCCAATAAGGATAAAATTGCATTTAAAAAAGAGTTTATTACCATTCCGAATGACACTGTTTTTGAACTCAAATTATTCAAAGAAGTACTTCCTTTTAAAGCGTTTAAGCCCTTTCAATCATCAGGAAACCGATTGATTTTTCCGTATGAAGGGAAAACAGATGCAACAAAATTGACATTAAAAAATAATGAAACCGATTTACCTATTATCATAACCAAATTCCCAAAAAAGGATTCGCTTCAGATTTGGTTTAAACCCTTTAAAGTCGATTCGCTTTCTCTCGCAGTTTCAAAAGGAAAATACAACAAGAATTTTACTTTTAAAATTAAAGAACAGAAAAAAGACAGCCTAAACATCGCAACCTTAGAAAATAATACGAATAGTTTTAGAGATTCATTTGTATTAGAAAGTGCCACTCCTATTTTAAAAATTGATGCTTCAAAAATAAAATTGATCAACAAAGATTCTGTTGCTGTGGCTTTTACTACAAAATATGATGATTTTACCCAACAAATAGCCTTTAATTTTAAAAAGGAACTTTCCGAAAACTACACTTTTACAATTATGCCAGGTGCATTGACAGATTATTTAGAACAATCAAATAAAAATCTACTTTTTAAATTGAGCACAAAAAATCTAGAAGATTATGGCAATCTGAAAGTGAGTTTACTAAACGTAAAACGGTTCCCTGTGCTAGTTCAACTAACAAACAAAGCTGGACTTGTTTTGGCAACAGAATATTGCGAAAGCAAAACAAAAGTTGAATTCAATTTTATCGATCCTTCCCTTTTTTCACTTAGAGCGATTTATGACGACAATAAAAACAAGGAATGGGACACTGGAAATTATCTGGAAAAACGTCAAGCCGAAGAAGTAATTTATTTTTCGAAGGAAATTGACGTTCGTGCCAATTGGGATATTGAGCAAGTTTTTGATTTAAGTATTCCTTACACACCAGAACCCAAAAAAAAAGTAGAAAAAAAGAAAAAAGCTAGTTCAGGGTTTTAGATCAAAAGCATCTCTGTCATTGAGAAAACCTAATTTGTTTCTGGTTTCAACCAACTTTTCTTTATTTAATTCCACAACGAAAACACCTTCTGTTTCTTGTGGTTCTAAAATGTAATTCCCCAGAAAATCAACAGCTTGTGAATATCCATTGTATTCGAAATTGTTGTCGTCAAAACCAATTCTGTTTACACCAATCGTATAACACAAATTCTCTACCGAACGGGCTTTGAGCAATATATCCCAAGCATTGATTCTTGTTTTTGGCCAATTGGCTACATAAATTAGTAAATCATAATTTTCGGTATTTCGGGAAAAAACAGGGAAGCGTAAATCATAACAAATCAGGGGACAAATTTTCCAGCCTAGATATTCCACAATCAATTTTTCGTTACCCGAGGTATAAAATTCATCTTCAAAAGCAAGAGTAAACAAATGTCGTTTATCGAATGCCTTAATTTCTCCTGACGGAAAAACAAATACCAATCTATTATAGAAATTACCATTTTCTCTTATGACCAAACTCCCCATGATGGAGCTGTTTTTAGCTTTCGCCAAAGTTTGTAACCACTGAATTGTTTCTCCTTGCATGATTTCAAAAACTAGTCCAGGATTCATCGTAAAACCCGTCGAGAACATTTCTGGAAGCACAATCAAATCTACTTTTTCAGTAATAGCATTAATCTTTTCTTCGAAATGGTTTCGGTTGGCTTTTGGATTTTCCCAGAATAAGGAAGATTGGATTAAGGCGACTTTCATTTTTTGTGAAATAATATCAAAGTTACATAAAATAGGATTATGCACAATAGATAACTTTTTTAATCAGGGAAAACCCTTAGTTTCAAAAATCAATAAATACCCTGATAATTAAATAATTATGTGTGAGTAGCTTGCGATAATAATTATTTAAAAACTAAAAAAACTCCATTTATTATGAAAAAATTTACGCTACTACTTTTGTTTATAAGTGTCTTTACACAAGCACAACGGTTTGATTGGGTTTCTACTGCAGGATATTCAGGCGTTGCCAACAGTATTCAAGGAGCAATTGCCATTGCACGAGATTCACAAGGAAATATATACACTTTGAATAGTGCGAATGGACAACAAATCTGTCAAGGTATAACTGCAGACGCAATTGGAAGTTCAACTTTCTTGTATAAATTCAATGCTGCTGGAGTGCGGCAATACACCAAAGTTATAGGGTCTAGCTTTGATCCTATGAATATCCAAATTGGAGAAAATGATAATTTGTATATATTAGGTTCGTTAAGGGGAACAAATTCTTTAATAATTGGAACGGAAACATTTGTGGGAGTTCAAGACCGAAATTATATTATAAAGTTTGATCCATCTGGTACTTTGTTGTGGAAAACTTTTAACAATGGACCACTTTCACAATCTCCATTGTTGCAATTTGCCAACAATCATATTTATTGTCAATCGGGTAATTTATCTATTAGTAAATTAAATACTGATGGTCTTGTTGTAGCGACTTTAACAGCTAACTCATTTGTTGGAGTGGGTGCTGTGACTGCAATATTTTTTAAAGGTTCTGGCATTTTATCTAACGGTGATTTGGTTTTTTCGGCAGAGTCAAGAGGAACATTAACATACGGAACAACTATATTGACGCCAATTGGCAACCAATTCCTTGTAAGTACGGTTTTAACCATTAGAGCAACCGAAAATTTGAGTCTTGTTTGGGCAAATTATACTAATGGGTTACGCTCACCCGACCAAACTCATATTCCAATGGCAGTAGGCAATGATGACGGAATATATTTGGGACTTCAGATAATAAATCCATTAACTGCTGGTTCAGATACGCTTACAGATACAGGTGATGGCGCAAGTGGTTTAGGTATAGGCGGTATTTTAAAAATGGATGCTGACGGAAATAAAATTTGGTTAAAATCAACAACGGGTAGTGCGCATCCTTGGGCTATGTTGAACAATCCTGATGGAAGTGGCATTTTATGTGCTGGTCAAATTTGGGGGTTTTCAGCTTTGTCTTTTGGCAGTACAACTGTAAATCCTATAAACGGAAATTCTTTTATTACTAAAATAGATTACAGTGGTGTTTTTCAAAATTCGTTCGCTTTTGGGAGTGGACCTGGATCTTTTGCAAAATCATTAGCAACAAACAATCAAGGGGTGTTTTATGTGGGTGGAAGAACGTCTAGTGCTACTCCTGTAACATTTAGTTGCATTGCTCGTGAAGGACGTGCAGGATTGTATTTAGCAAAATTTACCGAACAGCCAGATAGAGCTCCAACACCGTCTATAATCGTTAGCGGAAATACACTAACAGCAACGCCAGATTTTTCTGGAACTATTCAATGGAATTTGTCTGGTGCGGCTATTCCTGGAGCAAATACTCAAACTTTCACTATTCCTCAGAATGGTAATTATACCGTTACGTATGTTTTGCCAGATTATAACGCTTGTGTTTCAACTTCGCCGATAACTACTATTTCAAATTTAAAAATTGTTGATTTCGAAAATTTGAACAATGCATTTACCGTTTATCCCAACCCAACAAAAGGGATAATAACAATTGCATCAGTTGAAAATATTTCTATTGATAAAATTGAAATAGTAGATGTTTTAGGACAAATAGTTTCGGTAAAAACTGAAAATACTTCTCAAATCGATATTAGCGAATTTTCTAATGGGGTTTATATTTTAAAAATACATTCTGGAGAAAGTGTTTTTCAGAAGAAAATAATGAAACAATAAGTAGTTTTTTAGTTTGTTAACGATTGTTCTCTACTCTTTTTTTGCCAAAAGAGTAGAAGCAATCTATTTATTCACTATATTTCTCTCTTAAAAACGGGTTGTATTTTATCTATCCGTTTTGGTTTTTTGCAATTACAGTATTTTTATCTAAATGCGGGATTGATTTCAAAATAGTAAACAAAAAACATTTTTTTAAATTTTTTATATCGATTTGTGAGATAGAAAAAAGAGAAAACGTGCAGCAATAAGTTGCTCTTCAATTATGATTGATTTTACATGGAATATTGTAATTGCCTATTTAACGCTTTTTTTAGTGCTAAGCGTTAGTTTGTATTCTTATACCAAAGAGAAAAGTTTTAAATATTATGCCTTTTATAATGTTGCATTACTGCTGTATATTTTATCAAAAAGCAATTACTTATATAAGTTCGCAATAGACAATATTATTTCAATTTTTTTTAATCCTACCGATGCTGATTTGTTGTTAAAACAAGGCAACTGGTACATCCAAGTTGTATTCTATAATTTTTATTTCATTTTTTCTATCTATTTTCTTGATTTGGAAAAATTAGCGAAAGTAGCAACAGATAGAATTCAAAAAACTTTGATGGTGCTGTTTGTGTTTTTCAGTATTTTATTCATCGTGACATTTTATTTTGAAAAATTTGAACTGTTTTTTTATTTATTTCAATTTTTATATCTGCCCTCAGTATTGTTATTATTTGTGTATCTATTACCAAAAGCAATAAAATATTCAGGTAATCACAAGTATTTTTTCTTAACGGGTTTATCTTTTTACATTCTATTTGCACTTTTGAGTTTTGTTTTGACAATTTACACTGATTTCAAAAATCCTTTGCGATATTTTCTTAGTGGCATTATTATCGAAAATTTTTGCTTTGTAACAGGCTTAGCGTATAAAATAAAATTAGTAAATGAAGAAAATCAAAAAACTAAGGCTGCTATTTTGTTAGAAAAACAAAACCGAGAAATCGCCAAATTAGAAGCACTGATTGATGGCGAAGAAAAGGAACGACGTCGAATTGCTCAAGAACTTCACGATGGTTTAAACGGAGATTTATCGGCTATAAAATATCGATTATCATCTTTGGAAGAGTCGCTCTCAAGCAAAATAGATACTAAAAATTTAACTAAAGTCATCTCTATGCTCGACGAATCGTGTGCGCAAGTCCGAAGTATTTCGCATAATTTGATGCCAAATTCAATTATAGATTATGGACTTATCGAAACTGTCAAAGAATATTGTATTAAAATAAATAGCTCGGATACTTTCAAAATTGATTTTCAGTTTTTTGGAAATTACATTGCACTTTCTAAAAAATCGGAAACGGTTATTTACAGAATCATTCAAGAATTAGTGACCAATATTTTAAAACATTCTAAAGCGACTGAAGCGATGATTCAGTTCAATTACAGAGAAGACGAACTTTTTATAACCGTTGAAGATAACGGAATCGGTTTTGACAAAAAATCTTTTTCTTCTGGAATTGGTCATAAAAACATTAAAACCAGAATAGAATTTCTCAACGCCCAATTAGATGTCGAAAGCTCTTCTGCCGGAACTTCTTTCACCATTTCTATTGATTTAAATAACGTAAAATGATTCCAATAGCCATTACAGACGACCACACCATTGTTATTGAAGGCATAAAAACAATGCTTAAATTGAACAAAGAAATTGAAGTTTTACAGTCTTTTGAAAACCTGAAAGACACTTTTGAAAATTTGAATTCAGCTGTCAAAGTATTACTGCTAGACATTAATTTACCTGACGGAAATGGCATCAATGCTTGCAAAGAACTTTTAGAAAAACATCCAGATTTAAAAATAATTGCGTTAACCAATTTTGAAGATACTGTTTTCATTAAACAAATCATCAAAAATGGAGCTATGGGTTATTTGTTGAAAAACACAGATAAAAAAGAAATAACCGAAGCCATAAAATCCGTCATTGAAGGAAAAAGATACCTTCCCAAAAAGATTAGTGACATTTTACTTAATGATTCCATTGGCATCAGTAACTCAACTTATTTTATTCCAAAACTGACCGTTCGTGAAAAAGAAATTTTAAATCTAATTATCCAAGAATTTACAACCGAAGAAATAGCAGCAAAAATTTTTGTCAGCACAAAAACTGTCGAATCGCATCGAAGTAATCTCATTCAAAAATTAGGCGTGAAAAACAGCGCAGGATTAGTAAGAGTGGCTTTTGAAAAAGGTTTAGTGTAAAAAAAACGCCCCAATTTCTCGGGACGTTTATACTATATTCTGAAAAATATTTTATCCTTTCAAACTTGCCGATAAATATTCTCTGTTCATTTGTGCGATATAATCTAATGAAATCCCTTTAGGACATTCCACTTCGCAAGCTCCGGTATTAGTACAGTTACCAAAACCTTCAGCGTCCATTTGTGCCACCATATTTAAAACACGATCAGTTGCTTCTACTCTACCTTGTGGCAATAAAGCAAATTGAGAAACTTTGGCAGCAACAAACAACATTGCCGATGAGTTTTTACAAGTCGCCACACAAGCTCCACAACCAATGCAAGTAGCTGCATCAAAAGCTCTGTCGGCATCGTGTTTTGGAATTGGAATCGTATTGGCATCTACCGGATTTCCAGAAGTATTTACGGATATAAATCCACCTGCGTGTTGTATTCTGTCAAAAGCACTTCTATCTACCACTAAATCTTTGATTACTGGAAAAGCTACTGCTCTAAAAGGCTCAATGAAAATAGTATCACCATCTTTGAACATACGCATGTGCAACTGACAGGTTGGAATTCCTCTGTCTGGTCCGTGTGCTTCTCCGTTTATAAAAAGAGAACAAGAACCACAAATACCTTCGCGACAATCATGGTCAAATGATACTGGTTCATCTCCTTTGTTAATTAATTTCTCGTTAAGAACATCCAACATTTCAAGAAAAGACATATCTTCTTCGATTCCATCAATAGGATATTCAACAATTTTTCCTTCTGCTTTGGCATTTTTCTGACGCCATATTTGTAATGTAAGTTTCATTTTTAGAATGTATTAAGTAGTATGAATTAAGTATTTAAGACTTATTCAACCTACTATTTATAACTACGAGTTACTAATTTAATGTTTTCAAATACCAACGGCTCTTTGTGTAAAACTGCTTCGCTAGGTTTTCCTTTGTATTCCCAAGCAGCAACATAAGCAAAGTTTTCATCGTCACGTTGTGCTTCTCCATCTTCAGATTGATATTCTTCACGGAAGTGACCTCCACAAGATTCATTTCGGTGCAAAGCGTCTTTGGCAAACAATTCACCTAATTCAAGAAAATCGGCAACACGACCCGCTTTTTCTAGTTCTTGGTTGAAACTATCGGCAGTTCCAGGAACTTTTACATCTTTGTAAAACTCCTCACGCAAAGCAGCAATTTCTTCGATTGCTTCCGTCAATCCTTTAGCATTTCGGGCCATACCTACTTTGTTCCACATAATTTTTCCTAATTTCTTATGGAAATAATCTACAGAATGAGTTCCGTTATTGTTTATGAATTTTTCGATTTGATCTTTCACTTTTTTCTCCGCTTCAACAAATTCTGGCAAATCTGTAGAAATTGTACCTGTTTTGATGTCCGGTGCTAAATAATCTCCAATGGTGTAAGGCAACACAAAATAACCATCGGCTAAACCTTGCATTAATGCCGAAGCTCCTAATCTATTGGCTCCGTGATCCGAGAAGTTTGATTCTCCGATAGAGAAACAACCCGGAATGGTAGTTTGCAAATTATAATCAACCCAAGTTCCACCCATTGTATAATGCACCGCAGGATAAATCATCATCGGAGTAACATATGGATTTTCATCAACTATCTTTTCATACATTTGGAACAAGTTACCATATTTATTGGCTACAACAGCTGCTCCTAATTTTGTAATTAATTTGGTATCCGTTGCATCTAACCCTTTAACATAAGCTTGTTCTTTGCCATAACGCTCTATAGCTGCTGCAAAATCAAGATAAACAGCTTCTCCAGTTTTGTTTACTCCAAAACCAGCATCACATCGTTCTTTGGCAGCACGAGAGGCGATATCTCTTGGAACTAAATTTCCAAAAGCAGGATAACGTCTTTCTAAATAATAATCTCTATCTGCTTCTGATAAATCTGTTGGTTTTTTCTTTCCTTCACGAATGGCTTGAGCATCTTCAAGTTTTGCAGGAACCCAAATACGACCGTCATTTCGCAACGATTCTGACATCAAAGTCAATTTCGATTGGTGATCTCCTGAAACAGGAATACAAGTTGGGTGAATTTGTGTGTAACAAAGGTTAGCCATATAAGCTCCTTTTTTATGTATTTTCCAAGCTGCAGTGGCATTACTTCCCATAGCATAAGTCGAAAGGAAAAATACATTTCCGTATCCTCCAGATGCAATAACTACAGCGTGAGCAGAATGTCTTTCAATTTCTCCTGTAACTAGATCACGAGCAATAATTCCTCTAGCTTTTCCATCAACCAATACTAAATCCAGCATTTCGTGACGGTTGTGAGGTTTTATTTTTCCACGACCAATTTGACGATTCATCGCAGAATAAGCACCTAACAATAATTGTTGTCCGGTTTGCCCTTTGGCATAAAAAGTTCTAGCAACCAAAGTTCCACCAAAAGAACGGTTGTCTAATAATCCCCCATATTCACGTGCCAATGGAACGCCTTGCATTACACATTGGTCAATAATATTTGTAGAAACTTCGGCCAAACGGTGAACATTTGCTTCGCGAGAACGATAATCGCCTCCTTTTATAGTATCATAAAACAAACGGAAAGTAGAATCTCCATCGCCTTGATAATTTTTTGCTGCGTTGATTCCTCCTTGAGCAGCAATCGAATGCGCACGACGTGGAGAATCTTGAAAGCAAAATGTTTTTACATTATATCCTAATTCTGCCAATGTTGCCGCAGCAGAACCTCCAGCTAGTCCGGTACCAACAACGATAATATCAATATTTCGTTTGTTAGCAGGATTTACTAAATTAATATGATCTTTATAATTTGTCCATTTGTCCGAAATTGAACCACTAGGAACTTTTGAGTCTAATGCCATTATAATTGAATATTAAATATGATTAAAATGATGAAATAAAGCAATAAAAATAAATCCAAAAGGAACTACAATTGCAAAAGTATATCCTAGTTTGTGCAGCGCTTTTGCGTATTTATTAGCAAATCCAACAGATTGAAATGAAGAATTGAAACCGTGCCATAAGTGTAATGACAAAAGCAAAAATGCAATACAATACAGACCAGTACGAACTGGGGTTTCGAATTTATGAACTAATTCTTCATAATATCTCGTTTCATTGATGGCGTTTACAGCAATATATTTATAGTTCATTTCAGCAAACCAAAAATCATACATATGCAAGCCTAAAAAAGCCAACACTACCACTCCAGAAATAATCATGTTTCTTGAAGCCCAAGAAGCATTTGCTGCTCCATTATATTTTACATAACTAATAGGTCTGGCGCTTCTGTTTTTCAACTCCAGAACAAAACCCATAACGAAGTGAAAAACAACTCCAGCAATTAAAACGGGTTGCATTACAAATTGAATTAGCGGATTGTAACCCATAAAATGTGACATCGCATTAAACGCATCGGCACTAAAAACCGATACCATATTAATAAAAAAGTGAAGCGATAGAAACGAAATCAAAAAAAGTCCTGAAAGCGCCATTGCCACTTTTTTAGCAATTGACGACTTCAATATTGCAGATTTTGCCATAAGTAATTTGAATATAATTTATAAAAATTTAAGCAAAAATAAAGTAAATAGAGGTCAACCACAACCTTTTTTACTATTTATATTTATTCTTTTTTGAGATTTAACACTAATTTTAGACCTGTTTAAGACCCTTTTTTTTTCTGATATTTCCTTTTATTTTGCTAAAAACAATCCATTTTCAAATTCTAGTTTTTTTTATTACAATCTCATACCAAAAGCTCAAAATTATTTGCTTAAACATCCTTTTTTGTTTTCAAAGTTTCTACTTTTGAGTAATCAAAATTTAAAAATGAATGTTATGAAATACCATCAAATTGACCGACAACTTTATATAAAAAATCGCGCCAAATTCACGGCTCAAATGAAACCAAATAGCGTAGCCGTTTTCAATTCCAACGACATTTATCCCGTTTCTGCCGACAGTACTTTGCCTTTTGCACAACACCGAGATATTTTATATTTGTCTGGAGTTGACCAAGAAGAAAGCATTTTGTTGCTTTTTCCTGACGCTCCTTATGAAAACCAACGAGAAATGTTGTTCCTGAAAGAAACAAGCGAACATATTGCGATTTGGGAAGGCGAAAAACTAAGCAAAGACCGCGCTTTTGAAGTTTCAGGCATCAAAACCGTGCATTGGTTGCAAGATTTCGAGAAAGTACTATTCGAAATGATGACACATTGCGACACGATTTATATCAATACTAACGAACATTATCGCGCTACTGTAGAAACAGAAACCCGAGAAGCGCGATTCATCAAATGGTGGAAAGCAAAATATCCAGCACACACGGTGGCCAAAAGTAATCCAATTTTACAACGCATTCGTTCTGTTAAAGAAACCGAAGAATTGGATTTGATCCAAAATGCCTGTGACATTACCGAAAAAGGATTTCGAAGATTACTTTCTTTTGTGAAACCAAATGTAATGGAATACGAAATCGAAGCCGAATTAATTCACGAATTCATCCGCAATCGTTCAAAAGGTTTTGCCTACACACCCATTATCGCTTCGGGCAACAATGCCAATGTCTTACATTACATCGAAAACAACCAACAATGCAAAGCGGGAGACTTAATTTTACTAGACGTTGCTGCCGAATACGCCAATTATTCCAGTGATTTAACCCGAACCATTCCAGTTTCTGGTCGTTATAACGAAAGGCAAAAAGCAGTTTACAATGCTGTTCTTCGCGTAAAAAATGAAGCAACCAAAATGCTGACTCCAGGAACACTTTGGAAAGAATATCAATTTGAAGTGGGCAAAATAATGAGTTCAGAATTGCTTGGTTTAGGACTTATTGACAAAGCCGATGTGCAAAATGAAAACCCAGAATGGCCAGCGTACAAAAAATATTTTATGCACGGAACATCACACCATATGGGATTGGACACCCACGATTACGGAAAACTAACTGAACCAATGCAAGCCAATATGGTTTTCACCGTAGAACCCGGAATCTATATTCCTGCCGAAGGTTTCGGAATTCGATTAGAAGACAATGTAGTCGTTCAGAAAACTGGAGAACCATTTAACTTAATGCGAAATATTCCAATTGAAATTGAGGAAATTGAAAGTTTGATGAATTAATTTTAGAGTTCAGAATTTATATTTAAAACGGTTTACAGCAATGTGAGCCGTTTTTTTTATCTCTTTATAATTTATTGCATCTACTCAATCATTTTCAAAATCCACAAAAAAACAGTAACTTTTACATCCTTTTTTAGACCTATTGTTTAATTCAAAAAAAGATACAAATGAAAGCACACGAAATAGATTTCCAAATTTTTGGAGAAGAAATGCAATATGTTGAAATCGAATTAGACCCACAAGAAATTGTTATTGCCGAAGCAGGAAGCTTTATGATGATGGACAATAATATCCAAATGGAAACCATTTTTGGCGATGGCTCTCAACAACAAACCGGGATTTTCGACAAACTTCTCAGCGCTGGAAAACGCGTCCTTACTGGCGAAAGCATGTTTATGACCGCATTTATCAATCAAAATAATTATAAAAGCAAAGTTTCATTTGCTTCTCCTTATCCCGGAAAAATTCTTCCTATTAATTTGACACAATTCCAAGGGAAATTCATCTGTCAAAAAAGCTCCTTTTTATGTGCGGCCAAAGGCGTATCAGTGGGAATCGAATTTTCTAAAAAATTAGGTCGCGGTTTCTTTGGCGGAGAAGGTTTCATTATGCAAAAAATTGAAGGAGACGGGATGGCATTTGTTCATTCAGGAGGGACTTTGGCGAAAAAAGAACTTAGAGAGGGCGAAATTCTAAAAGTAGATACGGGTTGCCTCGTAGGATTCACCAAGGATGTCGATTATGATATTGAATTTATTGGCGGAATTAAAAATTCTATTTTTGGAGGCGAAGGTTTATTTTATGCAACGCTGCATGGTCCTGGAACGGTCTATATACAATCCTTACCTTTCAGTCGTCTTGCAGATCGAATTATTGCTTCAGCACCCAGAGCAGGAGGAAATAGTCGTGAGGAAGGCAGTATGCTTGGCGGATTAGGTAATTTATTGGATGGGGATAATAAATTTTAACCCTTTTTCAAAGATAATTATAAACGGCTTGCAGAAATGTGAGCCCTTTTTTTTATTTTAAAGGAAGTTGAATTTGAGGCAAAGATTGACAAAGCGTTTTGTTTACGATTTTCTCTCTCATTAATTTCTTCTTATTGAAATGTCTGGATATATTTTGAATGATTTCAGTATAATTGTCGGTTCCATCTTCTCTTTGATGATAAAACACTTTAATTGAACGGCAATTATTATGTTCAAAAATAGTATTTAACAATGTCCTATCCGACAAACCGCAAGAATGTCCAATTATTAGGATTTGGAATTTATCACTATCAACATAATCAAGTAAATCTTTATAATTTGAATTTTGTAAATATTGAAAAGATTTAAAATTTTTCAAATATTCATTGTCATTCAAATTTTCAATAGACTTGTAATCATCGTCCATTTCATCTCCAAAACCAAAATTGATTGTATTTTCTAAAACATTTCCTAGACTTCCGTGAATAAAATTCATCCTACTTTCAATTCTATCATCTTTATCTAATGCCTCACAATATATACTTGCTAATGGAGTATAATTAAAATTTAAAAAATACAAATGATTTACTAATTCCTCATTTTTTTCTTTATAAAAATGTTCTTTTATTTCCTTGACATCTTCCGCATTAATAAATTCCTTTAAAATATTACCTTCATTACTTGATGAAGAAATTGGCTTTAGAACAACCCAAATCTTTTTACTGTCGATATGTAGTACTTTAGCAAAATCAAATTTATTCACTACTTTTTCTACTAAATATTTTTCAAGTAAATTTTTGACTTGTTCAAATTCCTTATTTAATTGAGATATGCCCCAAGGGTAACTATGTTTATTAAAATTACCCTTTGAAATACTTTTTAAAATATCATAATAGAAATTTTCAATATCAACCCAGTTCTCAGTTGATGTGTCACAAATAATTTTAAAAAAATTATTAAAAATAGCAATTTCAAAAACTCCATCTCTATTATTGTTATTCCTATTAACAAATTGAATTATATCCTGGAAATTATTGATATTACCAATTGCTAATATTTCAGCATCATTAATTAACATCCCAAACTCACAATTTATTTCAACTAAATCATCTTTATATTTTATCCTTTTTGTTCCATTAGTTTCACATATTGTTTTCCAATAATCATCAATAAAATGTTTATAACTAGTCGGTAATCTGTGAGCCAAATCAAATCCGTTTCCAATAATTACAAGTCTGTTCATATCTAAAAATGCTTTTATCAAATGTAGTTGTTTTCTTTAACATATTAGAATTCAACTCGCTTTAAGATTTTCTTATAAAAACTTAAATGACTTATATGGTTTAAAAATTTTAGCCTTATTTTTGCTCCAAGTTTAAACCAATGAATCAAATTCTCTACAAAAACACGAAAATCTCCTATTCCGATACTGGGAAGGGCAATGCCGTTGTGTTGCTTCACGGTTTTTTGGAGAATAAAACGATGTGGCAGGATTTAATTCCAGAAATAAGCAAAAAACACCGTGTTATAACCGTAGATTTATTGGGTCACGGCGAAACGGAATGTTTGGGTTACGTCCATTCTATGGAAGATAACGCCGATGTTGTTCAAGCAGTTTTATCAAAATTACGAATTCGGAAAGCCGTTTTCATCGGACATTCTATGGGCGGTTATGTGGCTTTGGCTTACGCCGAATTGTATCCTGAAAAAATTAGGGGATTAGTTTTATTAAATTCAACTTCCAAAGCCGATAGCGAGGAACGAAAAGCCAATCGGAATCGCGCCATCAAAGCAGTAAAGAAAGATTACACCACTTTTATCAGACTTTCGATTACCAATCTTTTTAGTCCAGATAATAGAGAACTGTTGGTTGATGAAATCGAAAAGGTAAAAAAAGAAGCTTTAAAAACACCGTTACAAGGAGTCGTAGCCTCGCTCGAAGGAATGAAAATTCGCAAAGACCGAGAAGTTTTATTGCACCTTACGCCTTATCCAAAAATGCTGATTCTCGGCAAAAAAGATCCTGTGTTAATTTACGAATCCACATTAGAACAAATAGAAGACACTGCTGTCAAACTTGTCACTTTTCCCGACGGACATATGAGTCATATTGAAAATCGAGAAGAATTGAAGGATGTTTTATTGGGGTTTTTTAAAGGAATTTAAATCTTTTCTTCAAAAGGAATTTCTTTATCTAGAATTTCATTCAATAACACAACCATTTGTTCCAAATAATCATTTAAAATTCTTTCATTAATTATGGTAGTTTCTTCTTTTCCTTCTTTAAAACTGAAAGGCAAAAATCCCGATTTTAAATTCTTGAACGAAATGATTCCGGCTTCAATTGGTTTGCCGTTTGCTTCATTTTCATACATAAAAGCATACGCCAAAACCTGAATAATTTTATCGTTTTTGATTTCTTCCGTTAATCCTTTCCAAGATTTCAGCGTTACGTTCGTCTTTTCGACTTTACCAGTTTTGTAATCTATAATTCGGATAACTCCATTGCGTTCTTCAATACGATCCACTTTTCCCGCAATTTTTATCGGAAACGGCAAACTCGGATGTTCTAAAATTCTTTCGCACCCTTTCTCTAAATGAAGTATTTTTATCGCTTCGCCGCTTTTAATGCATTCTAATTCGACTTTCAGGAAATTCGAAACATTGCGTTTGGCCACTTCAAAAGCTAATAGATTTCTTCCTTTTTTGATTTCACCTTCTTTATAAACCAATTTGAATTGTTTCAAAACTTCGGTTTCCAACAATTTGAAGCACCCCAAAATATCATTTTCGGACAAAAACTTTCCAATAAATGGAGTGTATAAAGCCTCCAACGTTTCGTGAATAATCGTTCCCAAAGTATTCAAAGCAATGTTTTCTTCGACTTCCTCTGCTTCACTAATGCGAAGAATCTTTTGGAAATAAAAATCAATCGGATTTCGGATGTAACTAGTTAATGCGGATGGGGAAAATCCTTTATCTGCAATTTCCTTTAATCGTAACATCACCGATTCCGACTTTGGAACCACAATAGGTTGGTAAGCTGTTTCGGGTAAAACAGCATTGTAAATTTCGTGAGTTAACGTATGCTTGTACTGTTTTTCGACTTCCAATTGGGTAATAAAACGGCTTTTTTCACCAGCATCCAAACCTTCACTTTCGGTGTTGTAAATCAAGTAAATATTCTTGGCTCTTTGTAACAAATGATAGAAATGATAGGTATAGATAGCATCTTTTTCCTTGAAAGTAGGCAAACCCAATTCCCTTTTTACATCATAAGGAATAAACGAATTCTGCGATTTTCCTGCTGGAAATTTCCCTTCATTCATGGAAGTGACAATCACGGTTTCGAAATCCAAAACACGACTTTCTAAAACGCCCATTATTTGCAAACCATTCAAAGGCTCTCCTTCAAAAGAGACTTCGGCTAAATCAATTACTTGTTTGTAAATGGCATAAAGTGTTTCTATTTTATCGATATGCGAATGTTGAGAATAATAATTAATCAGTTTGTTGATGGTCTTGAAAATAGCATAAACAAAAGCTTTGGTGATTTTTTCTTCTTCATTGTCGTTGTTTAAATTAGATTTAATTGTTTGCAATAAATTGGAAATGGTTTCCAACACCGCCATCGAACCCTTCTCCCATTTTTGGAACAACAAAAGAAACAAATCACTTGGATTTGAATTCAACTCCATCAATTTCTGATGGGTTATAAACGTGTAATTGTTTTGATTAATAACATTTACCAACTCATTGGCTTTTGCATATGGTTCCACCAAAGGATGCGTCAAGATATCCAAGACATCTTTGTAGTACAACACATAGCTTTTGGCATTCCGAGACAAAGCATTCGTGTGCATTTTGAACAATTTGGCAATCAAAATCTGCGCTGGATTGTTCTTGCTCGAATAACCCATCGTAATATTCAAAGCACCGACTGTTGATGGCAAGGAATATAAAAGTGGTACCAACAAATTTTCCTCTCCAAGAACTACAGCAACTTTGTCCAATGTTGAATTTGGATTTTCAATAATGATATTTTCAATGATACTTCCAGCGATTTTGGCTTGACCAATAGTTTTTGGCGTACCAATTACCTGAATATTTTTCGACTGCGAAAAATCATCTACAATCCATTCAAAGGGATTGGATTTATAGTATTTCCAACTCGACTTGAAACGTCTTACAAACAATCCTGCATCGTGAAACGGATCGTTTAAAAAAGTTTGATCTACATCCCAATATATTTTGGCTTGATCAGAAGCTATTAAATGCTGGATTATTCTTTCTTCGGCAGCATTCAAGGCATTGAAGCCTGCAAAGACGAATTTTTTTTCAATTATGGAATCAGAAAAATGATTAAGATTATTTACTGCTTCACGATAAATTAATCCTTGGTAACCGATTCCCTTATTCAGCAAATGATTGTAAAGTGATTGGTAGTAATTGGGTAGTAATTTCCAAAAATCAATGTATTTTTCCAATAATTGAGTTTTGTTTTCAACTTCGATTCCCCATTTCTTAATATCTTCAATATCTTTTAGGTAAGATAATACGTGAGATGGATCTAATAAATAGCGATCTATCTCATTGAAATCCTGCAACAATGTCTTCGCCCAATTGGCAAAAAGCTCAAAAGATTGTTGATTCGGTTTATCGGTAACAGACAAATAAACTTCGTAAAATTCAAACAATAATTCTATGGGATCAATAGTACGAATACTGGCAATATCCTGAATAAATTCCTCAATACTAATGATATCCGGAGAAAGAATATTAGATGAAACCTGGTTTTTTAGCGCTTCTATTAGAAATATTTTGGCTCGCTTGTTTGGCAGAACCACAATAGTATTGGAGAGTTTATCTAAATAGTTTTCAATTAAACCTTTTGCAATTTTATCTAAAAAGGAAGTGTCTGTCATTCTATAAATATAAAAAAAGCCATTCAATTAAGAATGGCTTTTTAAAATTATTTTAAAAAGTAAATTATAATTTACCTTCGTATATAGAACCTATGTGTCTAACTTCAGTTCTTCTATTTTGAGCTTTACCAGTTTTAGTTTTGTTTGATGCAACTGGTTTAGTTTCACCAAAACCTACAGCAGTTAAGTTGTCAGATTTAACACCTTTTTCTATTAATGCATTTCTAACAGCGTTAGCTCTGTCTTCAGAAAGTTTTTGGTTGAATGCGTTAGATCCGTCGCTATCTGTATGTCCTTCTATGCTAAATTTAGCATTTGGATAGTTTCTAAGAATTTCTCTCATAGCATCTAAACTAGCAATTGTTGCAGCATCTCCTGCTTTGAAAGTAGATTTACCAGTGTTAAAGAAAACTGATCTTGCTTGAATTTTAAGACTTTCGATAACTTCAGTAGTTACTTCAGGACATCCTTTATTACTGATAGGACCAGCAACAGTAGGACAATCATCTTCTAAATCTGGAACACCATCTTTGTCAGCATCCAATATTGGACATCCACCATTAGATTTAGGACCAGCTACAGTAGGACATTTGTCATCTTTATCAGCAATACCATCTTTATCGGTATCAGGACAACCTTGGAAAGAAGCTAAACCAGCAGTATCAGGACAAGCATCATCTTTATCAGCAATACCATCTCCGTCTCTATCTGGACAACCATTCAAAGCAGCTAAACCAAATTCAGTTGGACAAGCATCACTTCCGTCGATGATTCCATCTCCGTCAGTATCAGGACAACCGTTGAATTGTTTTAAACCAGCAACTTCAGGACAAGCATCATCTTTATCATAAATTCCATCACCGTCAGTATCTTTACCTCCAAATTGGAAAGTAATACCAGCAGTATGTTGGAAATGAGAAGGAGCATCAGGAGCATAAATATCTCCAGTTGCATTACGATCAGCACCAATAGCTTGAGATACTTTATAAACAGTTGCTAATTGCAAACCAACATTTTCAGAGAACCAGAAAGTTAATCCTGCTCCTGGGTTAACAGTTCCAAAACTATTATCTCCTAACCAAGTATAACCACCGCCTAAACTAAGTGAAGGATCAATTACTTTAGATTTAATTAAAGACATAAAACTGTATCTTACGTTTGCGTCAACACTGTAATACATTAAATCTCCTGGATTTTTTACAACATATCCCGTAGAGTTATGATTTGGGTTACTTGGATCAAAAACAACGAATTTGTCTATTTTATTTACAGACCCTTGAATCCCAACAGAAAAATTATTTCCAACTGATCTAGCTAAGCTAAGATAAGATACTGAAGGAAGAATATTCCAGTTTTCACTAACATTAAATGCTTGAGAGACATGTGAGTCTAGCCAATTTTTTCCTCCACCAGCACTAGATCTAGTGTCTACTGCGTTTACACCAAACGAAAGTGCCCAAGGATTGTTACTATTTTGTGCGTGAGAGCTCATAGCTAACACCATCATTACAGCAAGTAAAAGTTTGTTAAGATGTTTCATACTTAATTAAGTTTAATTACAATTTAGTTAATTTTTAAACAAAAGTAGTACGTAATTTTTTAACTACAAAATAAAAAGTTAAAAAAAATACAATAAAAGTCAATAAAAACTTTATTTAGAGGACATTTAGACTCATTCCAACCTCTATAAAAGCTTGTATTGCCTTATCAAGATTGTTTTTTGAGTGAGAAGCCGATAATTGTACTCTAATTCTTGCCTTATCTTTTGGAACTACTGGAAAAAAGAATCCAATAACATAAATACCTTTCTTTAAAAGCTCATTTGCCATATTCTGAGCCAATTTAGCGTCATAAAGCATAACGGGAACTATTGCAGAGTCACCATTTACGATATCAAACCCAGCTTTTTTCATTCCTGCCTTGAAATAATTGGTATTCCATTCTAATTTATCCCTAAGCGTGGTATCTTTTTCTAATAATTCGAAAACCTTAATGGAAGCCCCAACGATTGCTGGTGCCAATGAATTAGAGAATAAATAAGGTCTGGAACGTTGACGCAATAATTCAATAATTTCTTTTTTGGCAGTTGTATAACCACCCATTGCACCGCCAAGCGCTTTTCCTAGAGTTCCTGTAATTATGTCAACTCTTCCCATAACACCTTTTGCTTCGAGTGTTCCTTTGCCGGTTGCACCTATAAATCCTGCGGCGTGACATTCATCCACCATAACCATTGCGTCATATTTATCGGCTAAATCGCAAATTTTGTCTAATGGAGCGACCACACCATCCATAGAGAAAACACCATCGGTAACAATTAGTTTGAAACGTGCTCCAGCTTCATTTGCTTTAATTAATTGTTGTTCCAAATCCTCCATATTGCTGTTTTCATAACGATAACGAGCTGCTTTACACAAACGAACTCCGTCAATAATAGAAGCGTGGTTCAAACTATCCGAAATTACAGCATCATTTTCATTTAATAATGGTTCAAAAACTCCTCCATTGGCATCAAAAGCCGCCGCATACAAAATCGTATCTTCAGTTCCGTAGAATTCCGAAATCTTTTTTTCCAATGTTTTGTGAATATCTTGCGTTCCACAAATAAATCGAACGGACGACATTCCAAATCCGTGCGTGTCCAATGTATCCTTTGCAGCCTGAATTACCTCGGGATGCGATGAAAGTCCTAAATAATTATTGGAACAAAAATTTAGAACCTTTTCCCCGTTAACCATAATTTCGGCTCCTTGCGGTGAGGTAATGATTCTTTCTTTTTTAAAAATTCCGTTGTCTTCAATAGTTTGAAGTTCCGTTTGCAGGTATTCTTTTATTTTTCCGTACATATTATATTTCTTGTTTAAATCTCCAATTTTTTACAAATTTACCACATTGATTTGTTCTCCTATATATATCAGCGATTTTTTTACCACTTTAAAACCCATCAATTCAATGGCGTTTTGGTAAGTTTCTAATTGTAATTGATATTTTGGATTGTGAAATCCCGTTTTATAATCCAATAAATAAACTTCCTTATCTTTGGTCAAAACCATTCGATCTGGT
Source organism: Flavobacterium psychrophilum (assembly GCA_945860385.1). GTDB lineage: Bacteria > Bacteroidota > Bacteroidia > Flavobacteriales > Flavobacteriaceae > Flavobacterium > Flavobacterium psychrophilum_K. The sequence goes on along the minus strand of CAMAQD010000022.1, from coordinate 25,814 downwards.
TTGATGGTTTTTCCCTGCTTTTGAATAATCGTTTGCTCGTTTAAAACTTCATTTCCTTCAATAAAACAAGTTGAAAGTTCCGTATGATTGACAATTTCCTGAATCGTTTTGTAAACTAAATCCTTTTGATTAAAATTAATTAATCCGCTTTCGACAGCTTTTGTAATGGCCAAATCGACATCTGCTTTTGTTTTTACGAAAGATAAAATCTCGTGAACTACATTCCCATATTCTATAGCTTCCTGCTGATGCGTTCCCCACATTAATGATTCTCTTTGGGCAATTTTAATGTTTTTTGGGTTCAAAATTTCACTTACTAACGGAATGGTTTTAGTTGTGTCAACGTGTTTCTTTTCTGTTGATAATTTAATAGAATTTCCAAATTCATATTCCAATTTGTCTTCTTCAAAAACGTGATTACTTACTAAATATTTAATAAAAAATGAAGTCATATTGCTTGGATATTCTCCGCCCTTTCTTGGTTTCAAACATTGTGAAATAATATATAACTGTTCTTCAGCACGTGTTAATGCCACATACAAAACATTGATATTATCCAATAACTCTTCTTGCGATTTCTGGTCATAAACCAGTTTTGCTTGCTCGCCAAAACCTTCGACAGCTTTGCTATTGTCAATTAAAACTTTCGACAAGCCAAAATCATCTGCTTCTGCAGTAATCCATAATTTGTCTTTCGGACTTCTAGAGTAATCTTCTTCAGCGAAAGGCATAATCACAACTGGAAACTCCAATCCTTTCGATTTGTGAATGGTCATAATTCGAACCGCATTATTGCCCTCTGGCGACGGAATGCTGAATTTCTCCGCATTTTTGTCCCAATAATTCAAAAAATCCGAAATTCCTGCTTGGTTTCGAACATCGCGTTCTAAAACGATATCTAAGAAATATTGGACATAGGCATTACCATTATGGGAGTGAAGAAATTTACTTATAATAGTTTCCACCGATTCATAAAGCGACTTTTTTCGAATGTCTTGAAAGGAAAGTGAAATATCAAAACTCATTAACCAGTTTTCGAATTCAACTTCCTTTTTTTCTTGCATTCCATTGGCGATGAAATCGTGAACGGGCAATTTATCCTGACTGTTTTCGGCAACATAATGAAGAAAATGAGCTTTGGCTTCCAAGTTGGAGCTGTTTTTCAAGTATTTCAACACATGAATTATAAATCGAACTTCGGTGGCATTTTGAATCATCAAGGTTTCAGATGACAAAAGTGGAATTCCTTGCTCGGTCAAATAATTGGCAACAGCAATTCCGTGACTGCGCTTCCGTGTCAAAATAACAATATCCTTGTATTCAAAACCTTGCTTTTGAACTTTCAGAATGGTGTTTAAAGTCGCCAATAAATACAATTCGGTTTTGTCCAAAACTTCTTCTTCGTCTTCGCTTTCCTCAATTTTTGGAATGAAGGAAATATTTACATAACCACCAGTTTTAGCATTGCTTTTTTGATGGCTGTGATTTTCGTATAAATCTTTGTAATCTTTGTGCACGAATTCGTTGGACAACAATTTAAAAAAATCATTGTTGAATTCGATTATTTGAGAATAAGAACGGTAATTTTTGTCTAAATGTTCTAAAACTTTATCGGGATTGTTGAACGGATTGTGCTCTTTGCTCAACTCAATAAACTGTTCGGCTTTTCCACCACGCCAGCGATAAATGGATTGTTTGGGGTCGCCTACAATCATCAAAGTTCCTTTTTCGCCATCAATTTCACTAGAGGTGGCATTGTCAATCAATGGAATCAAATTTTGCCATTGCATTTCGGAAGTGTCTTGGAATTCATCGATAAAAAAATGACGATAACGCTCGCCCAATCGTTCATAAATAAAAGGCGCCGGCTGGTTTTGAATTTCCCGATGAATAATGGCGTTGAATTCGGAAATAGAAAGCACATTTTGGTCTTCCTGAATTTTATCCAATTCATTGCTAATGGTATTTAACAGAGATAAAGGTGTAATGTTTTTCAGGAAGGCTTTATAGAAATCCCGCTTTTTTAAATTTTTATAAACACTGTCTAGAATTTGTAATAATTCAGGAATTATATTTTCGATTACTGCTGAATCCTTCGCGGTTTTATTGATGGAAATATCCTCAAATTCCCGGAACATTTTATTTTTTGGATTGAATTTTCCATCCATAATACTTTGAAGATGATTGGGAAAAGTTCCTCTTGAAAAGGATTTTAAATCAATTCCATTTTTCTCAATTAACAGCAAAGCGCTTTCGGCAAAGGCTGTGTTTTCTTTTTCCAAAACTTTGCAGGCTTCAGCAAGTTTGTTTTTTATTTCGACAAATTCAGCAATGGATTTATCTTGAAAATGAGTGATTTCATTCCGATTGTTTTCATTGAGAACCAAACGACCGGTGTCGAGAATTTCACGCGAAATGTCCCAAGATTTGTCGTCATCGGTTTTTTCCATCGTGAAATCAATCAGCAATTTGGTCAAAGTTTCGTCCTCGCCAGCTTGGGCAATTATGGCATCTACGGCTTCAATGAGCAAATTTTCGGTATCCAAAGTCACTTCAAAAGTCATTGGCAAACCCAAATCGTGGGCAAAAGCACGAATGACTTTGTGCGTGAATTTATCGATTGTCGAAATATCAAAAGCAGCATAATTGTGGATAATATGCTTGATAATTTGCTGTGATTTCGTTTTGATTTGAATGATGGAAAGCCCTATCGGCTCCTCCGCCCATTCTTCTGGATTATTTTCTTTTCGCCTACCATTTACCAAATCAGCAATTAAATCCTGCGCTTTTTGGCTCGGTTCGTCTTTGGCAAATTCAGATAAATTGCCCACAATTCTGCTTTTCATTTCGTGAACCGCTTTATTGGTAAACGTAATAGCGAGAATATTGCGATACGCATCATTTTTCTTTGCAACGAGAATGATTTTCAGGTATTCTTTGACCAACGCATAGGTTTTTCCGGAACCAGCCGATGCGTCGTATATGGAAAATGATGGTCTTTGCATAATGATTTTATTTATTCTATCTCCAACTGATATTTATTAAAACTTTCATTCCTTCTATTTCGACTTTTCCTCCCATAGCTCCATTTTCTCCTGGATAAATTTCATAAATTTTAGTTTTATAATTAATCTTTGGAACGTTATTTTTTAGTCTTTTACTATTCAAAATCCATTTTTTAATTTCTTTTTGGTCAGCATTAAATTTAATTATAAATTGTCGGGTAAACGTACTTCCACGTTGTTCAATTTCAAGTTTTTTAATACTATCAGGCAGTTTAGATAATCCACCCCAATTTAATGTTGTGCTAATTGCCTCCTCTTTTTTCCAAGGAAAAACTATATTTGAAAAAAAGTTTAAATACATTATAGCAATAAAAACAATAAAGATTAAGCTTAAGATTTTCAAAAAAGGGTTTTTCATTTATTTGTATTTTGTTGTTGATAAATCTAAATTTCTTCTTATCCCGAATGCCCTAGCCCTGATTGCAACGGCATCCTTTTCTTGCTTCCTTTAAGCAAGAAAAGATAAAGTGGAAAGCAGGAAATAGCTCCAAAAAAAGCCAACATCAATTAATTTAATAAAACTATAACGAAATAGAATTACCAATTCCAAAGTTAATTGTTTAATTTTGAATAAAATATTTATAAATCATTTAAACAACTATATTATGGCTTTTGAATTACCACAATTACCTTATGCGTATGATGCATTAGAACCTCATATTGATGCGCGCACGATGGAAATCCATCACACGAAACATCATAATGCTTACATTACCAATGTAAATGCTGCTATCGCAGGAACTGAGTTGGAAGGTAAAAGCATTGAAGATATTTTGAAAAATTTGGATATGAAAAATATGCCTGTTCGTAATAACGGCGGTGGACATTTCAATCACAGTTTGTTTTGGACGATTATGTCTCCAAACGGTGGCGGATTGCCAACAGGAGAATTAGCTACTGCGATTGATAGTGCTTTTGGTTCTTTTGATACTTTTAAAGCGGCTTTTGCCAAAGCTGGAGCGACTCAATTTGGTTCAGGATGGGCTTGGTTGTGTGTGAAAGATGGAAAACTAGAAGTTTGCGGAACACCAAATCAAGACAATACTTTGATGCCTGGTGTAGGTTGTGGTGGAACTCCAATCTTAGGAATGGATGTTTGGGAACACGCTTATTACTTGAACTACCAAAACAGAAGACCTGATTATATTGAAGCTTTCTTTAATGTAATTAACTGGGATGAAGTGGCAAAAAGATATGCTGCTGCGAAATAATTCTTAATTCCAAAACTGGAATTTGTAAAAAGGCAAGAAGAAAGAATTATTCTTTTCTCTTGCCTTTTATTTTATTGTAGATTTTTGTTTGAAACTAAAAATCCTAATGTTGGTGATGAAATGCTTTTTTGTTGAAAACTATCAAAATCCCAACACCTGTAGAAATCGCCATATCGGCAATGTTGAAAATCGCATTGAAGAATTTAAAGTGTTGTCCACCAATAACTGGCATCCACTCTGGCCAATTTCCTTCGAATAATGGAAAGTACAACATATCGACTACCCTTCCGTGAAACCAGGTTCCATAAGGTTTGTCGGTGAATAAAGTAGCTAAATGTCCGTAACTGTCATCGAAAATTACACCGTAAAAAACGGAGTCGATAATATTACCAAAAGCTCCTGCAAGAATCAATGCAATAGCCACAATTAAATAATTTGAACTATGTTTTCTTTCGACAGAATCCCACAACCAATAGCCAATTCCCGTAACCGCAACTAAACGAAAAACAGTAAGAAACAATTTTCCATAAGTACCGGGAATTACAGTTCCCCAAGCCATTCCTTCGTTTTCTATCAATAAGATTTTGAACCAACCTGTAACGTCTATTTGTCCGCTTTCGCCGTAAATAAAATTAGTTTTGATGTATATTTTAGAAAGTTGATCAACCAGTAAGATGATAAAAACGATCAGGTAAGCTTTTCGTAAAGACATTTTGTGAATTTTAATGGCGCAAAAATAAGTAAAATCTAAAAATTAAATTCCAAATCCCAATAATTTAATAAGTTATTGTTGGAATTTGGAATTTTAGAATTAAAATTTCAATTGTTTATCGTTGCATGTTTTTGGCTTCGATACTCATTGTTGCGTGAGGAACAATCAATAATCTTTCTTTGCTGATTAGTTTTCCTGTTACTTTACAAGTTCCGTAAGTTTTGTTTTCAACACGGAAAAGTGCGTTTTTCAAGTCACGAATGAATTTCTCCTGACGGATTGCCAACTGTGAATTCGCTTCTTTCGACATTGTTTCGCTACCTTCTTCAAAGGCTTTGAACGTAGGCGAAGTATCGTCAGTTCCGTTATTTAAATCGTTCATATAAGCACTTTTTATTAAGTCTAAATCGGCTTGTGCTTTGTGTATTTTTTTAATAATAAGTTCTTTAAACTCAGCTAAGTCTGCGTCTGAGTATCTTGCAATTTCATCTATCATTTTCTAATTATTTTGTAATTGATATTTTGGTTTTTATCTCGTCGAATTCTATCTCTGTTCCGTTGTCTATATTTTCTTCAAAAACCAATGTTTCTGTTAATGTTTCTGATTTGATATAGGCTTCGTTTGCTTTTACTGCATTTTCTAATTCTGAATTTTTTTGCAAATGTACTTTAATTTTGTCAGTAACCTCAAAACCAGAATCTTTTCTTATGTTTTGAATTCGGTTGACCAACTCTCTAGCAATTCCTTCTTGTTTTAATTCTGGAGAAATCGTTATGTCAAGTGCCACCGTTATTCCGTTTGAGTTGGCAACCAGCCAGCCCTCGATATCCTGAGAAGAAATCTCCACTTCTTCTAGTGATAAAATTATACTATTTCCTGCAATAACAATATCTATGCTTCCTTCCTTATCCAATTGACTGATTTGCTGAGCTGAAAAACTTTGTATCTCTTTGGCAATCAATCCCATATCTTTTCCGAAACGTGGTCCAAGTGCTTTGAAATTGGGTTTAATTTGTTTTACCAAAATCCCCGAAGCATCATCCAAAAGCACGATTTCTTTCACGTTAACTTCGGCCTTTATCAGGTCAGAAACCGCTTCAATTTCAGCTCTAAAACCTTCGTCAAGTACTGGAATCATTATCTTTTGCAACGGCTGACGCACCTTAATCATTTCCTTCTTTCGAAGGGATAAAACGAGTGACGAGATGGTCTGTGCTTTCTGCATTTTACTCTCCAACAATTTATCAACAAAGTTTCCAACATATTTTGGAAATTCTGCCAAATGTACAGAGTCAAATTTTTCCGATTGTGTTGCCAACGTTAAATCTCTGTAAAGCTTGTCCATAAAGAACGGAGCGATTGGAGCACCCAGTTTACTAATCGTTAACAAACACGTATATAGAGTTTGATATGCTGCAATTTTATCAGTGGCATATTCGCCTTTCCAGAAGCGACGACGACACAAACGAACGTACCAGTTACTTAAATTTTCCCCCACAAATTCGGAAATCGAACGCGCCGCTTTTGTTGGTTCATAATCCGCATAAGCTTCGTCCACCACTTTCACCAATGTGTTCAATTCCGAAATAATCCACTGATCGATTTCCGGTCTTTCGCTTAACGGAACCTCAGCTTCGGCATAGGTGAATTTATCAATGTTAGCATACAACGCAAAGAAAGAATAAGTGTTGTACAGTGTTCCAAAGAATTTGCGACGAACCTCAGCAATTCCTTCTAAGTCAAATTTCAAATTATCCCAAGGATTCGCATTAGAAATCATGTACCAACGTGTGGCATCAGGTCCGTACTCATTTAATGTTTCGAAGGGATCTGCTGCATTTCCTAGACGTTTGGACATTTTTTGTCCGTTTTTGTCCAACACCAAACCGTTTGAAACTACATTTTTATAAGCTACTTTGTCAAAAACCAAGGTTGCAATTGCGTGCAAAGTATAAAACCAACCGCGTGTTTGATCTACGCCTTCGGCAATAAAATCAGCTGGAAAATCTTTGTTACCATCAATTTTGTCCTTGTTTTCGAATGGATAATGCCATTGTGCATAAGGCATTGAACCCGAATCAAACCAAACATCAATCAAATCGGATTCACGTTTCATCGGTTTTCCAGAAGCAGAAACTAAAGTGATTTCATCGACCACATTTTTGTGCAAGTCAACCAAATCATAATTTGCTTCGTCCATATTTCCAATTTCGAAGCCTTTGAAAGGGTTTTCTTTTTGGAAACCTGCAGCAATTGATTTTTCGATTTCATTGTATAATTCTTCCACAGAACCAACTAAAATTTCTTCTGTTCCTTCTTCGTTTCTCCAAATTGGCAATGGAATTCCCCAAAAACGAGAACGTGATAAGTTCCAGTCATTGGCGTTTTTTAACCAATTCCCAAAACGCCCTTCTCCGGTTGATTTTGGTTTCCAATTGATAGTTTCATTCAATTCAAACATTCGGTCTCGAACTTTGGTGATTTCTATAAACCAGGAATCTAACGGATAATATAAAATTGGTGTGTCAGTTCTCCAGCAATGTGGGTAACTGTGCACGTATTTCTCAACTTTGAAAGCTTTATTTTCCTCTTTTAACTGAATGGCAATTTCTACATCTATAGAGCGTTCTGGCGCATCGGCTTCGGTATAATATTCGTTTTTAACATATTTTCCAGAATAATTTCCTAGACCATCGATGAATTTTCCTTGCAAATTCACTAATGGAACTGGGTTTCCGTTTTCATCCAAAACCAACATTGGCGGCACTTCTGGAACAGCTTCCTTGGCTACTTTTGCATCATCAGCTCCAAAAGTTGGCGCGGTGTGTACAATTCCCGTTCCATCTTCGGTTGTAACAAAATCTCCTGAAATTACTCGGAAAGCATTTTCCGGATTTTGGTATGGCAAAGTGAATTTCATCAATTGTTCGTAACGAATTCCAACTAAATCAGCGCCTTTGCATTCGGTAATAATTTGGTAAGGAATTTTCTTATCACCTTCTTTGAAATTTTCAAAATCGGCGGCTTCGGTGCTTGCAAAAAAGCCTTTCGAAAATTGTTTTGCAACTAAGTTTTTAGCCAAGATTACTTTGGTAGGTCGGAAAGTATATTGATTGAAAGTTTCGACTAAAACATAATCGATTTTTGGTCCAACTGTCAAAGCTGTGTTTGAAGGCAAAGTCCAAGGTGTTGTCGTCCAAGCTAAGATATAAACATCACCAAATCCCTGAAGGAAATTTGGCAAAGTTTCCTTTACTGTTTTGAATTGTGCCACAACAGTGGTATCAGTAACATCTCTATAACTTCCTGGTTGGTTCACTTCGTGCGAAGACAATCCTGTTCCTGCTTTAGGCGAATAGGGTTGAATGGTGTAGCCCTTGTACATCAAATCCTTGTTGTAGATTTGCTTCAAAATCCACCAAACGGTTTCCATATACTTGGATTTGTAGGTCACATACGGATCTTCCATATCTACCCAATAACCCATTTTTTCGGTCAAATCGTTCCACACATCGGTGTAACGCATCACGGTTTTTTTACAGGCTTCGTTATATTCAGCTACGGAAATAGTTTTTCCAATATCTTCTTTGGTGATTCCTAATGAAGCTTCGGTACCTAATTCTACCGGCAAACCGTGAGTATCCCAACCCGCTTTACGCTTTACTTGGAATCCTTTTTGGGTTTTATAACGGCAAAATATATCTTTAATCGCACGCGCCATCACGTGGTGAATTCCCGGCAATCCATTTGCTGAAGGTGGCCCTTCAAAAAATACGTATGGTGGGTTGCCTTCACGAGTGGTTACGCTCTTCTCAAATATGTTCTCTTTTTTCCAAAAATCAAGCACTTCCGATGCAACTGTTGGCAAGTTAAGTCCTTTGTATTCAGTAAATTTTATGCTCATTTTATCCATTTCTTAAATCGTGGTGCGAAAGTAATAAATAGTTATGAATTATGAGTTATGAGTTGTGAGTTTTTGTTTGCCACAAAGGCGCAAAGGCACAAATTTTGAAGAGATTATGTCTGATTTTACCACTGCGTAGAATTTTAAATTAAATCTTTGTGGCTTCGTGACTTTGTGGCTGGAATTTTCAAGAAAAAATCTCCTTCAAAACCTCTAAAGATTTTGGTTTTCTGAAACCATCGAGATGGAAAGCGTAGTAGTCAATGAGGATTTTTAAAATGATTTGCCTTTCGATGACGTGGAAGGTTTTTTGGTCGTTGTCGAATTTCAAATGAATGAGTTTTTTGAAAAGATTGGTTTCGTGTTCCGTCAGTGAACCGAGACCGTGAAATGGGGTAAAAACACCTTCGTTACTATCGAAAAAAGGAAATTCCATTTCAGAAATGTCGGGATAAAAACCAAGATATTTGGTTATTTCAAGCATTAAAATCAAGTGAAAATTAGCGGTTTCATCGTGATTGTCGAGCCAAAATAAAGCGGTTTCCAAAAAAGCAAAAAGGTGTTCGTTTTTCTCCTCTTCGTGAATGGAATGATGCAGAATTTCGGAAATAAACATCACGATCGTGCTCTTGAAAATATCGGAATGAATGGTTTGAAAGGGAATCGCAATTTTGATTTCCTTGAAGTTTTCTAAAGTGCCTTTGTTTTTGTGAACAGCTTCGATTTCGAGAATAGTCAGTGGCTGGAAATAAGCAATTTTTTGGTTTGATTTTCGGGAGGAAAAAGCGTCTCGAACAAAGTAGGTTTTTAAACCGTGGGATTCCGTAAAGCATTTTACAATCAAGCTTTTCTCTTGGTATTTGAGGGAGGAAATGACGATGGCTTTGGTTTTTACTAACATACCAGCGGAGTTTGTCTAACATCAGTGTTTTTGTATCTGTCCAAAAATCTTTTTTCAATTAAAAACCAAGAAAGAACTGCAAAAAACAACGAAAGTGAAATGACGCAAAATGCCATTAGAATTGGATTGTATTTTTCGAATAAATAATATTGTCTAAAAAGCTGAATTATTGGAAAATGATAAATATAAAGTCCATAAGTAAAATCTCCATATTTGCCGAAATTATTAAGAAATGGCAAACTGTATGCGGCAATTATGATAATGGTGCCAAATGCTGCTGGGTAAAAAACGTCTATTTGAAAACCGGAAAATATTGAAATAATTAACACCAAAAGTGATACAAAAAAAAGTTTGCTTTTATGCTGCAAAACGAAGTCAAAATTCAAAAACAGAAAAATTCCTGTTGCAAAATAAGCCAAATATCCAGGCAATTGTTTAGCCAATAAAGGTTGATTTAGATAAGAATCCATCGCAAACCAATACAACAGAGACAAAACATATAGGCTTCCTAATATTAAAAAAGGCTTCTTTGATTTATTAATCGCATAAAAAATAAAGGGTAAAACTATGTAAAAACCTTCCTCCACTTTTAAAGTCCATAGTGCCCCATTTACTGCGCACATTAAATTGTTTTCGAAAAGGCCAGGCAAACAAGGATGCACGAAATTTAAAAAAATAGAATTCCATCCTAAATATTTATAGACGTTGATGTCCGAAAAATAGTCCGAAAAACTATAGCTGCTGAAAAATGATAAAGTTATAGCTGAAAACAGTAAAACAAAAATGTAGGCCGGCAAAATTCTTTTGGCTCTTTTGATAAAATAGTATTTTAAAGAAGGCGTATTGGTGAAGCTTTTTGCTACTAAAAACCCACTTATAATAAAAAACCCTTTGATTGCAATAATAGCATCAGAAAAATTAGATAAAAATTCCAGACTTTTATTTTGAGAAAGTTCGCAAAGATGGGCTAAAAGTATATTTGCAGCGAAGAAAAATCTTAAAAAATCAAAACAATTTTTGTTGTTCATAGTTTAACTGAGATGAGCTGATAGAGAATTTTCGTATTTAAAATTACCGAATTATCATTACTTTTTTTACTTTGGTTTCGATACCATCTTGTGCCGAAATAAAAATCATGTACACACCAGAGGCCACTTTATGTTTTCCGAAAGCTGTTGTATCCCATTCTATTGTCCCTCCAGAAGAGGTGGTTTCGTACACTAAATTTCCTTCAATATCGGTAATTTTCACGGTTGCTTTGTCTAATAAACCTGCTATTTTTACGGTTCCTTCGAATTCTGGTCGTACTGGATTTGGATAAACATATACATTACTTAAATCTTCGTTGGCAGAAGTTGCGGTACCTTTAAAAGAAACCATTCCTTTGGTTGTGGCAAAGAAAACTTCTCCAGTAGCTTTATTGACATCAATATCATTTATGGTATTACTAGGCAACGGCGAATTATTAACTGTAAAATGATATTTGGTTTCTTGTCCGTTCGGAGACACTAAAAAAACTCCTGAATCACCAGTGCCAATCCATTTGTTATTAGCTCCATCAACCACAATATCAGTAATAAATTGTTCAAACATTAACTCCTGAGCAAGATTATCTTCCAAGATGATTATGGGCTTAGTTGTTAGCTGATCTTCAGTTAAAAAACTATTTACATTAGACAAAATTCTCAACCCTTTTGAAGTTCCTATCCAAAGTTGGTTATTATTGTCAACCGCAGCCACACGAGCATCTTCAACAGGCAAGTTTCCTGCCTCTATTCCCATAGTTATTTTTTTAAAAATATTCCCTTTTTCATTAAATCCTACAAGACCATTATTAATCGTAACTGTCCATTTTGTTCCATTTTTATCTATGGACATTCTCCCATAAGTGGTACTTGTAGGGTTGCCTATAATTGATTTCGTCGAAAAACTTTGCCATGTTCCATCAGTTTTAAGAACTTTTATTGCATTATCCACTTGACTATTGTTCATCCATAAATTTCCCGATTTATCAAATGCTAATCCATTTATCCATAAATCATTGGTATTGGAAATTGCTTCTATCGGACTATTTGTTCTATTATATAAAATGCTAGGAATATCCTCTTTAATTTTTAACATCCCTGCATCAAAAGAACCAATATAAACTTCATTTTCATTATTTGGATTAATGCCGACTCTGATCAAAGATTTAGCCCCAAGTACTTTCGAATACGGAATGTTTAACCAACCCTTTTCACTAAATTTACTTATTCCGTAACTGTCTTTTGGAAACGGATTATAAAATAAATCATAATCGCCATAAACTGCCCAGAATGATGTAGCCGTGGTTTGAAGTGCAAAAATATTGTTACGACTAGGTCCTGATGGCATTGTGTTTTCAAAGGCAGATGAGACTGAAATTGTAGTTGAATAAATTCCGTTTTCTTTCGTTCCAATATAAATTTTATCATCAATACTGGTAGCACAATTAAAATTTACCGCAGTATCTGTAATTTGACTATTGTTTATTTGGCGAACAAGAATCAATTGTTTATTGTAAATATAAACACTATTTGGTGCGGTAATTATTAAATAATTCCCCGAAGTCCTCATATCGACAGCGGCTTGTGAAAGTTGAAGATACGCTGTAAATGAACTTGAACCCGAATTGTATTGATGAACATTACCAGTAGCATTTATGGCTATTAATATAGTGTCAAAAGTTTCTACACTTGACCAACTACCTGAGGCAATTTGCGTCCACTGGTTGAAATCAATCAGATTTTTATTTGCAATATCGGCTTTTCTAATACCATCAATTGTTGCTGCATAGATAAAACCATTAAATACTGCTGTTTGAGAAACGCTTATTTCAGCTCCGTTGTTGCCAATAAAATAAGTATCGCCAAAGAGCATTGTTGCTAAGTTGAATTGTACAATTCCAAAATCACAAGAAACATAAACAATCCCGTTGTATTCCATAAAATGATTGATTTTTTTTACGTTCGCCGGAAGCTGTTTGTTGATGATATCGACAATGTTGAGCATACTGCCATCGACTTCGTTGATAACTACCATCAGGCCGTTATTATAACCTACAAGAGTTTTATTGGTGGTTGAGCTATAATATAAAGAAGTAATAGTCTCGCCCGAAAGCCCATCAATGGTATTTGTGGTTTTGATTTGACTTGTGCTGATGTTTTTTGAAAACAAAGCGTTTTCGGATGCTGCAAAAATAGTTGTTGAGGATTGAGACAAGTCTTTGATGTCATTATAGGAAAAATAGCCCTGCCATAACATAGCGTTTTGTGCATAACCTAATTGCAAAAAAAGGAGAAATAGAAGATATCGAAACCCGTTTTTTATCATTTGAATACATATTTCGTTCACAAATATAATACAAACGAAAGTAAAAGGATTTTGTTACACAAAAAAAGACCTTCATTTCTAATCTGAATTTCAGAATGAATGAAGGTCTTTTTAAATTTATAAAAAGTCTAAACAACTCCTTGAGCGAGCATTGCATCAGCAACTTTTACAAATCCAGCAATATTGGCTCCTTTTACGTAATCAACATAGCCCGATTGGTCTGTGCCATATTTCACGCAAGAGGCGTGTATTGCCAACATAATTCCTTTTAATCTCTCGTCAACTTCTTCCGAGGACCAACTTAATCTTAAAGAATTCTGAGACATTTCGAGTCCTGAAGTGGCAACTCCACCAGCATTAGATGCTTTTCCTGGCGCAAATAATATCTTAGCTTTTTGGAAAACGTGCATTGCTTCTGGTGTTGTCGGCATATTTGCTCCTTCCGAAACACATATACAACCATTGGCTACAAGCATTTTAGCTTCCTCTTCGTTTAATTCATTTTGAGTGGCACAAGGCAAAGCAATATCACATTTCACTTCCCAAGGACGTTTTGCTGCAAAGTATTTAGCATTAGGATATTTATTTAAATAATCACTAATTCTTCCTCTTGACTCATTTTTAATTTCCATTATGTGGGCCAATTTAGCGGCATCAATTCCAGCGGCATCATAAATATACCCAGCGGAGTCTGACATTGTAACTACTTTACCTCCAAGTTGAGTTGCTTTTTCTACAGCATATTGTGCTACGTTTCCAGAACCAGAAACAACAACTATTTTGCCTGAAAAACTATCTCCTTTGGTTACCAACATACTATTAGCAAAATATACATTTCCGTATCCGGTTGCTTCAGGTCTTACTAAAGAGCCCCCAAATGAAATTCCTTTTCCAGTTAAAACTCCTGTAAATTCATTTCTAAGTCTTTTGTATTGACCAAACATATATCCTACTTCTCTTCCTCCAACACCAATATCTCCAGCTGGAACATCCGTATTTGAACCAATGTGTTTGGACAATTCCGTCATAAAAGCTTGACAAAAACGCATCACCTCATTATCAGATTTCCCTTTTGGATCAAAATCTGCCCCACCTTTTCCGCCGCCCATAGGCAATGTGGTTAAACTATTTTTAAAAGTTTGTTCGAAAGCAAGAAATTTTAAAATACTTAAATTTACAGATGGATGAAATCGAATTCCGCCTTTATAAGGTCCAATGGCTGAATTCATTTGAATTCTATATCCCCTGTTAACTTGAGTTTCCCCTTTGTCATCAATCCAAACCACTCTAAAAATAATGATTCGATCGGACTCGACCATTCTTTCCAAAAGCATTTTGTTTTGGTATTTTTTATTTTCTTCAATAAATGGAATAACAGTTTCAGCAACCTCCATAACAGCCTGTAAAAATTCTGGCTCGTTTGGGTTCTTTTTTGCAACCGATTCAACGAATGTAGCAATACTTTGTGACATAATTTTTAAATTAATAACGTTTTAAGAAAACGTTTTCGTTAGCAGTGACAAATATACATTTTATAAGAATATTTTCAGTCTTATTTATAAATTCTTAACACCTTGAAGTTCTTTTTATTGATGTTGGAATGATTTTATTTAAAAACAAAACTATTGCTATAAAAATACAAAAAATCGTATATTTTGTTTATCTTATTTTTATAATGTTTATGGTTTTAGTATATTTACTTCGTTCCTATAAGGATTGAATGATGTTTTTATATATTTGTAAAAAAGTAATTTATAATAATGATCCCAAAATCTATTACATTTTTCTACTTATTCCTTCTTTTAAGTATTTCAAATATAGCTCAGGCTCAATTTGGATTTTCACACGAAATTGGAGCAATTGCAGGCCCTGTAGCCTTTCAGTCTGACTATGGCGAACGATACGATTTGTCAACAAATGCGGGCAACACTGGATATGGTATTGGAATAATTCATTATATGAATTTCTCCTATACTGCAGAGTGTAACTGTTATACTCCCGAAACTTATTTTAATGATCACTTCAAATTAAGAAGTGAATTATCTTATAATAAAACCGAATTAGAACATTTTGGACAATGGGTCGAAGGTAAGCCCTCACTCGGAAAGGAACAATTAAAAGCAATGAATGGAAGTACTGCTGTGACCAATGTAGGTATGCAATTAGAATTTTTTCCATTGAGTATTCGCGATTTTACGGAAACTATCGGAAGCTATGGACCTTTTATCAGTCTTGGGGGACAATATAGTTTTTATAACACAAAAGCTTGGTCGACAATGGGCCCGTTAGGAACACCATTGACTACTTTTCCAAAATACTTAACACCTACTGATGATCGTTCTTATGGATTTTCTACTGAATCTAGTTCGGTTTGGTCTGTAGTTACAAGTGTGGGAACCCGATATAAATTATCACCTTTATCTGATTTGATGGTCGATTTAAGATGGCAATATTATTTTTCTGATTGGGTTGATGGGCTAAACCCTAATCCTGAATTTTATAAAGAAAACAAAGCCAATGATTGGTTGGTTTGGTTCAATGTGGGTTACATTTATTACTTACAATAAGCCAAAACCCAACTAAAACTAAAAATCCCAATGCTGAAAATTCTCAATATTGGGATTTTTGTTTGAATAAGAATTACCTAAACAAACTTTCTCAAACTCATCATAATCCCAATGTGAAGTCCTTCGTGAAAATTACTAAAAACCATTGCATCTTCTACATTTCTTAAAACGAAACCTGTTGAAGTGGGATATTCTTGATAGTTTTTGAAAATTCCATTGTCATAATCTTCCTCGGTTTGGTCAATAGTTTTAGACAACAAAGCCTTGATTTCCTCAACATCGGCTTGGGTTGCATCAAGTTCCGGCTTGGTTCCTTTCATATATTTTTGCACCAATTCGTCCGAAACTAGCATAGGTAAACCCGAGAATTTGTAAACCAACAATTGTTGTGTCACAACTATATGAGCAATATTCCAAATAAGATTGTTTTTAAAGCCTTCTGGAATTTTGTTGAGTTGTTCTAAAGGGTAGCTGTCTAAAAACTGGGATACTATTTTTCTGCTCGTTCTGGTGATTTCGAAAGTTCGTTGCATTTTTTTAAATTTTCGATAAAAATAATCATTTTCCGTGGTAAATGAATTTTCTTTGCACCAAGAAATTGCATTTATTATTATGAACAAAATATACTATCTCGCTTCCTGCGATACCTGTCGAAAAATTATCAAATCGCTGCCACAAAACCATAATTTGACGTTTCACGATATCAAACAAGATCCAATTACGGAGAAAGAATTGGAAGAAATGTACCAACTTTCCGGCAGTTACGAAGCGCTTTTCAGCAAAAAAGCACAACTTTACAAATCAATGGATTTAAAAAATAAATCCTTGACTGAAGATGATTTTAAAAAATACATTTTGGAACATTACACGTTTCTGAGTCGTCCTGTTTTTATCATTAACGGCAAAATCTACATTGGCAACACGCAGCAAAATATGCTCCAAGTAATGAAAGCACTATCGAATGTCTAAAAGAACAATCGCAATTATTGGCGCCACAATCGTTTCCATCATATACGGCGTGACATTTACGATTGCCAAAGACGTGATGCCAAAATATGTCGATGCCTACGGATTTATCATAATGCGAGTGGGCGGAGCCACCATTTTGTTTTGGATGTCTTGGCTTTTCAGCAGAAATTCGGCAGCAATTCGGGAAGAAAAAATTGACCGAGCAGATTTTCCCAGAATAATTTGGGCTGCCTTTTTTGGCGTGGCTTTAAATATGCTTTCTTTCTTCAAAGGATTGAGCCTAACATCACCTATTTCAGCATCGGTGCTTATGGTTTCTACACCCATAATTGTGCTCATTCTTTCGGCTATAATCCTAAAAGAACGAATGCAAAAACGAATGATGTTTGGGATTATTTTAGGATTAATTGGCACCGCATTTCTTATTCTTTACGGAAAATCTTCGGCAAATGCCAGCAATCCTAATTTGGGTAACTTTCTGGTTTTTGTCAATGCCACTTCTTATGGATTGTACTTGGTCATCGTTAAAAAATTGATGCAAAAATACAACCCTTTCAACTTTGCCAAATGGATTTATCTGATTGGTTTTATAATGGTTTTGCCTTTTGGGTGGAGCCAATTTCAAGTCGTTGATTGGACTTCGATGCCAATGGATATTTATTGGAAAATAGGTTTTGTGGTGGTTTTTTCGACCTTCGGAACTTATATGCTGAATTTGCTTTCGATGC
Organism: Flavobacterium psychrophilum; assembly: GCA_945860385.1. Taxonomy (GTDB): domain Bacteria; phylum Bacteroidota; class Bacteroidia; order Flavobacteriales; family Flavobacteriaceae; genus Flavobacterium; species Flavobacterium psychrophilum_K. Next base: position 8,405 of record CAMAQD010000022.1, on the reverse strand, counting down.
GAGAATTAAAGCCCACTACTGTTGCTGTTTTTGTGTATTTGCAACCATTTTTCGCTACTGTTTTTGCCATTAGTTTAGGAAAGGACGAACTGACTTTGGTGAAAATAATTTCCGCAATTATGATATTTACAGGCGTATATTTGGTAACACAAAAGAAAGGTTAATATTTACAAATTATTGGTTCACTATCAAACTGAGACTGAACACTGAACACTTTTTTCTTATCTTTGAATTCTTTTAGAAAATTATATGATACAATCAATGACTGGATTTGGTAAAGCAAGCTTGCAATTACCAACCAAAAAAATTACAGTAGAAGTAAAATCCCTGAACAGCAAAGGTTTGGATTTAAGCGTGCGAATGCCTTCTTCTTACCGTGAAATGGAACTGGGTTTACGCAACCAAATCGCCTTAAAACTGGAACGAGGAAAAATAGATTTTTCAATTTTTATCGAAAGTACCGCCGAGCAAACATCCACGAAAGTGAATGTGCCTATTGTGAAAGCTTACATCAATCAATTGCGCGAAGTTTATCCAGCTGCGGATGAAACCGAATTGATGAAAATGGCCGTGAGAATGCCAGACACAATGAAAACAGAACGAGAAGAAATCGACGAAAATGATTGGTCCGAAATTCAAAAAGTAATTCTGGAAGCCTTGGATTATATTGGAAATTTCCGCAAAGACGAAGGTGCTTCCTTGGAAAAAGAATTCAATTTACGCATTGGCAATATTCGGCAATATATGAACGACGCTTTAGCATTGGATCCTGAACGTGTTCAGGCGATAAAAGACCGTTTGCAAACTGCTATTTCTGAATTAAAAGTCAACGTTGACGAAAACCGTTTTGAACAAGAATTGATTTATTACCTAGAAAAATTAGACATCACTGAAGAAAAAGTTCGTTTGACCAATCACTTGGATTATTTCTTGGAAACCATCAACGGAACGGAAGCTAATGGTAGAAAACTTGGTTTCATCACCCAAGAAATGGGACGTGAAATCAACACAATGGGTTCTAAATCTAATCACGCACAAATGCAAAAACTGGTCGTGATGATGAAGGACGAATTGGAAAAAATCAAGGAACAGGTTTTGAATGTGTTGTAAAATACTATTGATATGTCAAATAAAGATAATAAGGAAAATTATATAAAACAATATCCCGAAATCAACAAATGGCTAAATCAATGTATTATTTGTCAAACACAAGGCTATAAACCAAATTTACCAGACAAAATTTATCCAGGTATTTTAGCTGATAATATTAGACGCTTTTATAATGTTTTAGAAGTTGATGAAATTGGGATTTGCACAGATTGTCAAAAGCATTATAAAAAAATAACGCACCAATGAAAAAAGGAAAATTAATAGTGTTTTCGGCACCATCAGGTTCTGGGAAAACCACCATCGTAAGACATTTATTAGGAAAAGAAGACTTGAATTTGGAGTTTTCGATTTCGGCTGCAACTCGTGAAGCTCGTGGCGAAGAAGTAAACGGAAAAGATTATTACTTTATGTCTTTGGAGGAGTTTAAAAAGCACATCAAAAACGAAGATTTTGTAGAATGGGAAGAAGTGTATCGCGATAATTTTTACGGTACGCTGAAAAGTGAAGTAGAACGCATTTGGGCTCAAGGGAAAAACGTAATTTTTGATATAGACGTGTCCGGTGGTTTGAGAATAAAACATAAATTTCCAGAGGAAACTTTAGCTGTTTTCGTGAAACCACCAAGTGTAGACGAACTCAAAAGAAGACTTAAAGAACGCTCGACCGAAAGCGATGAAAAAATCAATATGCGTATTGCAAAAGCCCACGTAGAATTGGCAACCGCTCCGCAATTTGATAAAATCATCAAGAATTATGATTTGGATACCGCCAAAGAAGATGCTTATCAACTGGTAAAGGATTTTGTGAAAGACTAAAACTATTACACTAAGATTCACAAAGAGAAAGACCCAAAGACACGCAAAAAAACTTGGTGAAACAAAATAAATATGAAAATAGGATTGTATTTCGGAACATTCAACCCCATTCATATTGGGCATATGATTATTGGAAATCATATCGCTGAAAATTCTGATTTAGACCAAATTTGGATGGTGGTAACGCCTCACAATCCATTTAAAAACAAACAGACTTTGCTTGATGATTATCAAAGGCTTCAACTGGTTTTCTTGGCTACTGAAGATTATCCAAAAATCAAACCTTCGGACATTGAGTTCAAGTTGCCGCAGCCCAATTATACCGTAAATACTTTAGCACATTTGCAGGAAAAATATCCTCAGCACATTTTTTCCTTGATTATGGGCGAAGACAATTTGAAATCCTTGCACAAATGGAAAAATCACGAGGTTATTTTAGAAAACCATAATATTTACGTGTATCCTCGCATTTCATCGGAAACAGACCCAAACCAATATTTAACGTTCAAAAACAATCCCAAAATACACATTATTGATGCTCCAATTGTAGAAATATCATCGACTTTTATTCGGGAAAACATCAAAAAAAATAAAAATATTCGTCCGCTTTTACCTGAAAAAGTCTGGGAATATATTGATCACAATAATTTGTATAAGAAGTAAATCTGAATCTCAAAATTTGCTTCGAATAAAGACATTAAGTTTCTTGACTTTATTCCAATAAAAAAGGTGAAATTTCTTTCACCCTTTTTGCCCCAAATCTACCATAAACTTAACCTACTAATATTATGGTTCTCCAAAGATATATTCAAATACCGTCTCAAACAAATTTTTTAGATGAAATACTAAAATACTCGATGAAATACTTCAATATTAACTTATTAATAAGCTCTTGCGTCTTTTCCCTCATAAAAATTCATAAATGCCTTATTTACAACACGATTCCCTCCAGGAGTTGGGTAATCTCCAGTAAAGTACCAATCTCCTAAATTCTTTGGACAAGCGATATGCAAATTCTCAACCGTTTGGAAAATAATTTTCACTTCGGCATTGATTTCTGGTGAACTTAAAAGTTCAGCAATCTTATTAGAAATTTCTTGCGGTTGAAATGGCGCATAGATTTCAGTGACAAAATTTACAACATCGTTGTCGTGTAAATCTTCTTGTTTTTTGCATTTGACATAAACTTCGTCAACGATATGGTATAAATTTCTGTCTTTTAGAAGTTCTAATGCTGCTCTAAAAGCAACCAATCCTTCTAATTTTGCCATGTCAATTCCGTAACAATCTGGATACCGAATTTGTGGTGCCGATGAAACTACAACAATACTTTTAGGTTTCAAACGATCCATCATTTTGATGATACTCATTTTGAGTGTAGTTCCTCGAACAATACTGTCATCAATAATCACCAAATTATCCGTTGGTTTAATCACTCCATAAGTCACATCGTAAACGTGGGCAACTAAATCATCACGACTGCTGTCTTCAGTTATAAAAGTTCGCAGTTTTGCGTCTTTGATAGCCACTTTTTCGGTACGAATTTTAACAGAAAGTATTTCCTCTAGTTTTTCTCTTGTTAATTTTTTTCTGTTTTCAAGAATGTAATTGTTTTTTCTTTGGTTCAAAAAATCCTGAGCGGCTTCGACCATTCCGTAGAAAGAAGTCTCTGCTGTATTTGGAATATACGAGAAAACGGTGTTGTCTGTATCGTCATCAATGGCTTCTAGAACTGCAGGAAGTATTAGCTTTCCTAGGTTTTTTCGCTCCTGATATATTTCGGCATCGCTACCTCGAGAGAAATAAATTCTTTCGAAAGAACAGGCTTTTTTAATAGTTGGTGGAAGAATTTCTTCTTCGGTAACTGTTCCGTTTTTCTTAATGATTAGAGCGTTTCCAGGCTGAAGTTCCTGTACTTTATCAAAATCTACATTGAAAACGGTTTGAATAACTGGCCTTTCAGAAGCAACCACTACAATTTCATCGTCCTCATAAAAATAAGCAGGGCGAATTCCTGCCGGATCCCTAAAAACAAAGGCATCTCCGTGACCTAAAAGTCCTGCCATAGCATAACCCCCGTCTAAATTCTTAGAAGCTCTCTTTAAAATTCTGGCAATATCTAATTTTTCGGCAATTACGGGCGAAGCTTCTCTTTTATTCAATCCGTTATTTTTGCATTCCTGATACAAATCAGTAACAGCATTGTCTAAGAAATGTCCAATTTTTTCCATTATCGTAACGGTATCCGCCATTTCTTTTGGATGTTGACCCAATTCAATTAGGCTTTGAAAAAGCTCGGTCACATTGGTCATATTAAAATTTCCAGCCAAAATTAAATTTCGGTGCATCCAGTTATTTTGACGTAAAAAAGGATGAACACTTTCGATACTATTCTTTCCAAAAGTTCCGTAACGAACGTGTCCCAAGAACAATTCACCTAGGTAAGGAATTTTCTTTTTTTGTAAAGCTACATTATCAGCATAGTCAGGATTTGCAGCCAATTCATCATTTATCCTTTCATTTATTTGGGCGAAAACATCTTGAATGGGCTGAGCAGCATTAGATCGAACTCGACTTATATATCGCTCACCAGGCTCTACATCGAGTTTGATGCTTGCAAAACCTGCACCATCCTGACCTCGATTGTGCTGCTTTTCCATTAAGAGATACATTTTTTTTATCCCGTAGAAAGCAGTTCCGTATTTTTCTTTGTAGAATTCTAACGGTTTTTTTAATCTTAAAAGGGCAATGCCACATTCGTGTTTAATTGCGTCGCTCATTGTTTTGTAGTTTGTAGTTTGTTGTATTGTTTGACAATAAAATTGTCTTCTTAAATCCATAAAAATAATAATTTCATTAAATTTTTATATGGATATTTTATAAAAATTTACTCATTATTATTGAACAAAAAAGCCCCGTTTCCGAGGCTTCTGTATAAAGCTATATTTCTATATCAAATTGGGTTAAAGACTTGAATTGTTGCAATCTCGCAATCACTTCATCCTTCTCCAGATGAACCATCCTTTCAGTTCCAAATCTTTCTACACAAAAGGAAGCAAGATTAGATCCATAAATTATAGCGTTTTTCATATTCTCGAAAGATATGTTCTCGCTTTGCGTAATATATCCAGCAAATCCTCCTGCAAATGTATCTCCAGCACCTGTTGGATCAAAAACTTCTTCTAATGGCAAAGCTGGTGCAAAGAAAATTTGATGATCGTGAAACAATAACGCTCCGTGTTCCCCTTTTTTGATAACCACATATTCTGGTCCCATTGCGTGAATTTTAACGGCTGCTTTCACCAAAGAATATTCACCCGATAGTTGTCTTGCCTCTTCATCATTAATCGTGATTACATCTACACGCTTAATCACATCTAATAATTCTGGCAAAGCACAATCCATCCAAAAATTCATAGTGTCAAGAACTACTAATTTAGGCTTAACATCCATTTGGTCTAAAACACTGCTTTGCACCAATGGATGCAAGTTTCCTAACATTACCACATCAGCAGTTTTGAAATTTTGTGGCACTTTTGGCTGAAAATCGGCCAAAACATTTAATTGTGTATCCAATGTGTCTCTTGAATTCAAATCGTTATGATAACGACCGCTCCAAAAGAAGGTTTTTCCACCTTTAACTACTTCAAGACCAGAAATGTCGATGTTTTTATCAGTCAATAATTCTAAATATTCTTGCGGAAAATCATCGCCAACCACCGAAACAATAGCTGATTGAAGATTAAAATGCGAAGCTGAAAGTCCTATATAGGTCCCTGCACCACCTAAGATTTTGTCTGTTTTGCCAAAAGGCGTTTCAATAGCGTCGAAAGCAACGGTACCAACAATCAGTAATTTATTCATCTGAAGAGTTTCGAATTAAGCGGCAAAGATAGTTTATAAGTTTTAGAGTTGCAAAGTTTGGAAGTCTCAAAGTTTTCACAAAAGTTTTTCAATTTACTACTCCTAAAAAAAGGCCTAACAAACAAATGTCAGACCTTTTAAAAGTTTCAATTAATTAAAACCAAAAATTTATTTATTCTTTGTACTTGGCATCCACATCAGCAGTTAATGTTTTCAAAAAAGCTTCCATATCAGAAATATCAGCATCAGACAAATCCTTGTTCATCTGTAATTTACCCATTATTTTTATGGCCTCTTTGAGTGAAGCAACGGAACCGTCGTGAAAATAAGGATATGTTTTTTCGACATTTCTTAGACTTGGTGTTTTAAACATAAATTGATCTCCTTCTTTTTTTGTCCGGTCATAAACGCCCATATCTATTTTTTTGCTGTGTGTCAATTTTGCATAATCGCCATATAAACCAAATTTTTGCATCAATTGACCTCCTAATACGACACCGCTATGACAAGTAATGCAACCATTATCGATAAAAGCTGTCAAGCCCTTCTTTTCTTGATCGTTTAGCACAGTTTCATCGCCGTCTAAATAGTTGTCGAACTTACTTTTTGGTGCCAATTGGCGTTCGAAAGCCCCAATAGCATTGGTTAGATTGGTAAAAGTTATAGGTTCTTTGTCATTTGGAAACACACTTTTAAAAGCTGCTTGATATTCCGGAATTGCTCTTAATTTTTTTTCTAAAAATGCTTCGTTAGGAATTCCGTGTTCTACTGGATTCAAAAGTGGACCGCCAGCTTGTTCTTCGACATCTTTGGCGCGACCATCCCAAAACTGCATTCCATGCAAATATGCATAAATTGACGATGGAGAATTTCTTCCTCCTAATTCTTTAGTATCTCCAACAGAAAACGATCTGTTGTCCACGCCAAAAGTCGCTAAATTGTGACACGAATTACAACTTACGGTTCCGTTTTTTGACAAGGCTTTATCAAAATACAATTTTTTTCCTAAATCGATTTTAATCTGTGGAATCGTTGTGGTTTCTGCAGTTGAAATGGATTTAAAGAAATTATCGGCTTTCTTCTGAAGTTCTGATTTCTCGGAAACGGGTTTTACAGAGAAATCTTCTTTAACTTCTTTTTTGCAACTAAACAATGCCAACCCCAGCATTACTAAAACTACTTTTTTCATTGTATTAAAATTTTATAATACAAAGTTAGGTGTGATTGAAACATTAAACAGTCTGTAAAAGAAACCTTTAAGGTAATCTTAAGGGGAACAAATGCCGCTTAATCAGCTTATAAATCAATGTAAATGTATTTGAAATGAAAACAAAAGGTGCTTTATATGTTTGAAACATATAAAATTAGAAGTTGTTATAAAAGTTTGGCTTCTTCCTTCTCGTAAAAAACATCCACAGAAAGTTCTTTTTGACTCGATGCAAAAACCGCTAATTCATCACAACGTTCGTTTTGAGGATGGTTGTTATGCCCTTTAATCCATTTGAAATCGACTTGGTGTTTTCTGTAAACCACAAGAAACCGTTTCCACAAATCGGGATTTTTCTTGCCTGTAAACCCTTTTTTCTCCCAACCAAAAACCCATTTTTTCAAAACAGAATCCACTACATATTTAGAATCCGAAACAATTAAAACTTTCATATTTGGGTTTTTCAGTTTTTCGAGACCTACAATCACAGCCAATAATTCCATTCTATTATTAGTAGTATGACGAAACCCTTCATAGAATTCTTTTTTATGGGGCGTTCCCACCAATTCCATCACAACACCATAACCGCCACGACCGGGATTTCCCTTCGCAGCGCCATCAGTATATATATGAACGTCGTGATTCAAAGTGTGAAGTTAGAGGTTAGAAGTTAAAAATTAGAAATCAGAAGTTCCTCTATTACTAATGGAAAATATTTTTGTTCAAGTTCGTGTATTTTTTCAGCCACCACTTCTGGAGTATCTGTAACTAATAGGGTTACTTTTTTTTGAAAAATAATGTTTCCTTCGTCGTAATTTTCATTGACATAATGAATGGTAATTCCGGTTTCCTTCTCCTTGTTTTCGACAATGGCTCTATGAACATTCATTCCGTACATACCTTTTCCGCCGTAATTTGGCAGCAAAGCGGGATGAATGTTTATGATTGCATTAGGATACGATTCAATAATTTTTATGGGCAATTTTAATAAAAATCCGGCAAGAACTATCAAATCTGGGGAAATATCAAGTAACTTCTGTAAGACTTTACCGTCTACTAATTCTTCTTTAGAGAAAATCTCTGTCGGAATCTGAAAGTTTTTGGCTCTTTCAATCACCTTTGCATTTGGGTTATTTGTAAACACAGAAACGACGGTTCCTGAGTTGGTACTTTTAAAGTGTTTTATAATGTTTTCAGCATTAGTACCCGATCCGGAGGCGAATATTACAATTTTCTTCATGTCAAAAGTGATTTCAATTCTGCAAAAAAAAGAATAAAAAGTGATAATAAATAACATTATGAAGTCTTTGTTAAATTTATTTTATAAATTAGCTGTCACATTTATTAACTAAATAGTTGTTTTAAAATAAAGTTTTTTATTTTTGCCAACAAATTAAATTTTAAAATTA